>NZ_CP032125.1:1729502-2339254 GCF_003544895.1 Profundibacter amoris | reverse complement strand
CTGGACGCGGAATCGCAACTGGTCTGCCCGCCCTTTGTGGACCCGCATTTCCACATGGACGCAACACTTTCGCTGGGGCGGCCCCGCATGAACACCTCGGGCACTTTGCTGGAAGGAATTGCGCTGTGGGGCGAGTTGAAGCCGCAGCAAACGGTGGACGAAATCATCGAGCGGGCCTTGCGCTATTGCGATCTGGCCGTGGCGATGGGGATCGGCGCGATCCGCAGTCATGTGGACATTTGCGATGATGAGTTGAAAGGCGTGGATGCGTTGATCGAGGTGCGCAAACGGGTCGCGCCCTATCTGGACCTGCAGCTGGTCGCCTTTCCGCAGGATGGTGTTTTGCGTGACCCCAAGGCGCTGGAAAACCTGACCCGCGCACTGGATCGCGGGGTCGATGTGGTGGGCGGTATCCCGCATTTTGAACGCACCATGCAGGACGGAGCTGAATCCGTGCGCCTGCTGTGTGAAATTGCCGAAAAGCGCGGGCTGATGGTGGACATGCATTGCGACGAAAGCGATGATCCCGTTAGCCGCCATGTGGAAACGCTGGCCTATGAAACAACGCGGTTGGGCTTGCAGGGGCGGGTTGCCGGATCGCACCTGACCTCGATGCACTCGATGGACAATTACTATGTCTCCAAACTGATCCCCTTGATGGCCGAGGCCGGATTGCATGCCATCCCCAACCCGCTGATCAACATCATGCTGCAGGGGCGGCACGATACCTACCCCAAACGCCGCGGGCAAACGCGGGTGCGCGAATTGCGCGATGCGGGGATCACGGTCGGCTTTGGTTCGGACTGTGTGATGGACCCGTGGTATTCACTGGGCAAGGCCGACATGCTGGATGTCGCGTTCATGGGGTTGCATGTGGGGCAATTGTCGTCGCGCGCCGACATGCGCTGGTGTTTTGATGCGGTGACGGTGAATTCGGCGGCGATTATGGGGTTGCAGGGCTACGGGCTGAAGGTGGGATGTCACGCCAACTTTATCCGCCTTCAGGCCGATGACCCGATCGAGGCGATCCGCCTGCGGGCGCACCGTCTGAACACAGTGCGCGGCGGCAGGATTATCGCCAGCGCACCTTGTGTGGAACATGTATTGGATATGCCCGGCAGGCCGATGACGCTGGAGGCGTCAAACTATGCGCCAAAGGGCCGTTCAGGGTAATGCACATGCGCCAGATACAGTCCCTGCGGTGGGCTGACCGGACCACAGGCGGTGCGGTCGCGGGCCTCTAGGACCTCGCGCACATCTTCCGGCTCCCATGCACCAGCGCCGACCCGTTCCAGCGTGCCGACGAAACTGCGCACCTGATTGTGCAGAAAACTGCGGGCACGCACATGGAAACGGACTTCGCTTCCATGCGGGTAATCGACCCGCTCGATGCGCAATTCGTCCAGCGTTTTGACGGGGGATTGCGCCTGACAGCCGGCGGAACGGAAGGTGGTGAAATCATGCTGCCCCAGCAGATAATTCGCGCCCCGCTGCATCGCGGCCAGATCCAGCGGGTGCCTGACCTGCCACACCAGCCCCCTGTCATGCACCAAGGGCGCACGACGGCTGATAAGCCGGAACAGGTAACGCCGCTCGCGGGCCGAGAAACGGGCGTGGAAATCATCCGCAACCGCAGCCACATCGACAATCGCCACGGGGTCGGGTTTCAGGTGATAATTCAACGCCTCCATCAGGCGGAACGTCTCCCATTCTCGCGTCATATCGCAATGGGCCACCTGTCCAGTCGCATGCACGCCGGTATCCGTGCGCCCCGCCGCCTGAATACCGTCGAAATCCGGTTGCAGCTTGCGCAGAGCCTCTTCGACGGCCAGTTGCACGGTCGGCAGACCCTTTTGGCGTTGCCATCCTGAAAACGGCGCGCCGTTGTATTCGATTTTCAAAGCATAACGTGGCATGAGCCTTGGGTAGCGCGGCGGGGGCGGATTGGCAATCGGGCTGGCTTCTTCTTGCTGTAAATACCTGCGCCGCAGGCAAGAAAACTTTTATGCCCTAGGCAGCGGGTGCTCGGGGGCCTATCTTATGGGCAAAGCAAGGGGAAGATTTTGCGGATTTCCGAGGTTGTAAGTGGTTTGACAGGGGGCTGGATCGGCTCGGATGTAACTGTGCGGTTGGGGGTGACTGGTCTGAGCCGCGCGGGCAAGACGGTGTTTATCACCTCGCTGGTGGCCAACCTGCTGGATCGCGGGCGGATGCCGCAATTGCTGGGCGCGGCCTCGGGCGCTGTGCAGGCGGCCTATTTGCAGCCGCAGCCGGATGATACCGTGCCGCGGTTTGAATATGAAACACATCTGGCGGCGTTGACGGCGGATCAGCCGCATTGGCCGCAAAGCACGCGCAACGTTTCACAACTGCGGGTGTCGCTGAAGGTGCAGCCGACGGGCTTGCTGGGCAACCTGTCCGGTCCGCGTGTGGTGCATCTGGATATTGTCGACTACCCCGGTGAATGGCTGCTGGACCTTGGTCTGCTGGACAAATCCTATGCCCAATGGTCTGCGGGCGTTCTGGAGGGGATCAGGGGGCGAAAATGTGCAGCAGAGTTTCTGGCGCAGGATGTGAACCCCGCAGCCGCATTTGACGAGGTGCGGGCGCAGGAACTGGCCGCCGTTTACACCACCTATCTGCACGCCGCGCGCGCGGCGGGGTTTTCCGACTGCACACCGGGGCGGTTCCTGTTGCCCGGCGAAATGGAAGGCTCGCCGGTGTTGACCTTTGCCCCGATCCCGCAACCTGACAGCCCCAAACGCGGCTCGATGTGGCGCGAGATGGAGCGCCGCTTTGAGGCCTACAAGAAACAGGTGGTGCAGCCGTTTTTCCGCGACCATTTCGCCAAAATAGACCGGCAAGTGGTGTTGCTTGACGCACTGGGTGCCATTCATCGTGGCCCGCAGGCGGTCGAGGATATGCGCCGCGCGATGGGGGATGTTCTGAGGGCCTTTCGCCCCGGTAAGGTGGGGTTTCTGGCGTCTCTGTTCGGGGTGCATCGGGTTGAACGTATCCTGTTTGCCGCCACCAAGGCGGATCATCTGCACCACCGTCAGCACCCGCGTCTGACGGCGATCATCACCGCCATGCTGCGCGATGCGCGGGATCGGGCGGATTTTTCCGGTGCGCTGACCTCGGCCATGTCGATCGCCGCCCTGCGCGCCACGGTCGAGGAAACGATCGAGCATGACGGCAAGCGGCTGGACTGCGTGCGCGGCACCCTGCTGGACAGCGGCAAACAGGCCGCGTTTTACCCCGGCGAATTGCCCGATGATCCGGCGAAACTGCTGTCGCCGGCCCGCGAAGGGGCGCAAAACTGGCTGGGCGAGGATTACAAAATCATGAGCTTTGCGCCGGCAGCCCTGCATCTGAAACCGGGCGAGGGGCCGCCGCATATCCGGCTGGACAAGGCGGCGGAATTTCTGATCGGGGATTATTTGAGATGAGTGATAAACCAAACGGCCCCGTGCTGATCGAACTGGAACAGGACGCGGACATCACCCCCGCAACCGCCCCGCCGGTGCCCGATGCCCCCGCGCCAACGGGGCAGGCGATGCAGACGCTGGCGCAGATCGCGGCGCGCAAACCGTCGCGGCTGGCCCGCTGGTTCTGGTCGCTGGTGGTGGCGCTGGGCGGGTTCGTCCTGTCGGTGGCCGTCTGGGATTTCGTCACGGGCATGATCGCGCGCAACAGCTATCTGGGCTATCTGGCGCTGGGGTTGACGGTATTGCTGTTGATCGTGCTGGCGGTCATGGCCCTGCGCGAAGCCCTTGGGTTCATGCGTCTGAAACGACTGGATCGGGTGCATAGGGCGGCGGGGGTGGCAATGGCCTCGGGTGATCTGGAGGCCGCAAGGGATGTGACGGACCGGCTGATGGCGCTTTATGCTGGGCGGGCGGACACCGACTGGGGGCGGGCGAATTTCAGCGAGCGCAAGGGCGATGTGTTTGACGCCGACGGCTTGCTGGCACTGGCTGAATCCGAGGTGATAAAGCCGCTGGATGCCCAAGCGGTGAAAGAGATCGAGGCCGCCGCGCGGTCGGTTGCCACCGTAACGGCGATTGTCCCGCTGGCGCTGGCCGATGTGGCCGTGGCGTTGACGGCGAACTTGCGGATGATCCGTCGCATTGCCGAGGTCTACGGCGGGCGTTCCGGCGTGATTGGCAACTGGCGGCTGACCCGCAGCGTGCTGACCCATCTGGTCGCCACCGGCGCGGTGGCGGTGGGCGATGACCTGATCCATTCAATCGCGGGGGGCGGGGTGTTGTCGAAAATATCGCGCCGGTTTGGCGAGGGGGTGATCAACGGCGCGCTGACCGCTCGGGTCGGGGTGGCGGCGATGGAAGTCTGCCGCCCGCTGCCGTTCATCAACGCCAAACGCCCAGCGGTGACGGGGCTGGTCAAACGGGCGCTTGCGGGGTTGTTCGGGCGCGGGTAGGCTGGAGCAATTGTTTGTTTATTGGGGGTTCGTTTTGGAACTGGTTATCCCGACGTTATTATTGGCGCTTTATCTGCTGTTCAGCCATCTGAAGCTGAAGAAAAAGGTGACTGAACTGCAACGCCGTGTGGACGGGCTGCAGGCCGGCGAGATGCCCGAAGGTGTGGCTGTGCCACCAGAGGAACCCCGACCCGTTGCGGAAAATGTGCCGGAGCAGGGGCCGGTGACAATCAAGGATGTGGCCCCGAAAAGCACCCCGTGGAAGCCCGCGAAAACAGACCGGCCCGAACCGGTGTCGGAATCCGCCCAGCCCCGCGCCTTTGTGTTCAACCGTGAAAAAACAGCCGCCTTTCTGGACTGGTTGCAGGCCAACTGGTTCTTGGCCGTTGCCGCGCTGTCGATGGCGCTGGCGGGGGTGTTTTTCGTGCAATACGGCATTGAAAACGGCTATCTGACCCCGTTCTGGCGGGTGATGGGGGCGCTTGCGCTGGGTGTTGCCCTGATCGCGGCGGGCGAATGGATCCGGCGGCGGGCAGGGGACGAGGACGGGCATGCGGCCTATCTGCCCTCGACCTTTTCCGGTGCGGGACTGGTGGCGCTGTTTGCCGGTGTGCTGGCCGCGCGGCAGATGTATGGGCTGATCGGGCCAGAAATGGCGCTGGTCGGGCTGGTGGCTGTGTCGGCGCTGGCGGTGGTGCTGGGGTGGTTTTACGGCCCGTTGCTGGCAATGGTCGGCATTGTCGGTGCCACGGCTGCGCCGTTTCTGGTGGGGGGCAGCAGCGAAAACGGCTGGCTGTTCTACTACTATTTCGCGCTGATCCTCGCAGCGGGGATGCTGGTGGATGCGATCAAACGCTGGGCCTGGGTCTCGGCGTTGACGCTGATCTTTGCCTTTGGCGGTGCGGCGATGGTTTTCAACATGGGGGCCGGCGGGGAACATTTCCTTGGCTTTGCCCTGATAGCGGCGGTGGTGTCGGCAATGGTGCCGCCATTGCGGTTCTGGCCGGCACACGCAGGGCAGATGGTTTCGCTGTCGCTGTTTCGGCAGGGCAAGGCGGGCTGGCCGGAGTTTCCCACACGGGTGGCGGCTGGCGGATTTGCGGCGGCGGTTCTGGCGACAGTACCGGTTGCAATAGACGCCGTCGAAGTTTGGCAGGCGCTGGTCACATCCATGGTCTTGCTGGGCCTCGCGGTGATCTGGTTCAAAGGCGCACCTGCGTTGCGCGATCTGGTGGTTTTGCCGCCGCTGGCGTTTCTGTTCACCTTGTTTGCGCAAGGCCAAGGGCATGGCGATTTGTATCGTCTGTTTGCAGCGGGGCGCGACAGGCTGCCGGAAACCTCGCCGCCATGGGATGTGACGTGGCTGGTTGCGCTGGCAGCGTTGGGATCGGCGCTGATGTTCTGGCGCGGGATGCGGGAAAGGGAATACCGGCTGGTCTGGGCCGGCGGGGCGGCGTTGTTTGCGCCTTTGGTCGTGGCCACGCTGGATATCTGGTGGAGACCTGTGCCGGTGCTGGGGCAGGCATTGTGGGCCTGGCACGGGATGGCTGTGGCCATCGTGATGGTGCTGTTTGCGCTGCGCTGTGCCAAAGCGGACGGTCAGGACCGGCGGCGGGTGGCGATATTCGCGCTGGCGGTGATGGTGATGATCACCTTTGCGCTGGTGGTGATGCTGTCGGATGTCGCCCTGACGCTGGCGATTGCGGTGATGGTGCTGCTGGCGGCGCTGATTGACCGGCAGTTGAATCTGCGGCTGTTGTCGGTGTTCATGCAGGTTGGTGGTGTGGTTGTCGGCTATCGGCTGGTGGTCGATCCGGGCGTGATCTGGGCCTATGACGCGGCGCAAGCGGACTTGTTGCTGGGCTATGGCGGGGCGATCCTGTTGTTTTCGGCCACATGGTTCCTGTTGAAAGCCCGCAAGCGGATGGCGGCGATTGTGGTGATGGAATCGGCGGTATTTACGCTGATCGGGGTGTTTGCCAGCATCGAATTGCTGCGCCGGTTCGAGTATGTCAGCGATGCCAATCCGCTGATTGCAAGCTTTGGGCTGATCTGGCTGATCTCGGCCGCAAACCAGTTGTATCGTATGAAGATCGGCGGTTGGATGCGGCGGGTGCGTCTGGGGCTGGCCGTTGTGTTCGGCGTGATCGGGCTGATGGCACTGGCGGCAAACCTGACATTTGCCAACCCGTTGCTTGAGGGATCGGAAAATGTGCATGGGCCGATGGTGTTTGACTCGTTGATGCTGGCCTACCTGATGCCCGCGCTGTTGTTCGGTTTTGTGGCGCTGCGGTTTACCCATCTGTTTCGCTGGTTCCGCATCCTGCTGGGGGCTGTGGCCTCGGCGCTGGCGGCATTCTATGTGGCGCTGGAGATCCGGCGGTTCTGGCAGGGGGACAAGATCGTTGCCTACCGTGATACATCGGATGGCGAGTTGTACAGCTATACCATTGCCATGCTGCTGATATCGGTCGGGTTGCTGTTCTTTGCTTTCAGCAAACGCTCGGACCTGATCCGCAAGGCGGCGATGGCGGGGATCGGGCTGACCATTGCCAAAGTGTTCCTGATCGACATGTCGGGGCTGACCGGATTGACGCGGGTGGCGTCTTTCCTTGGCCTGGGTCTGTCGCTGTCGGGGCTGGCGTGGGTCAGCCGGCGGATGACGTTACAGTGGGACAAAGGGGCGGGCGAAGAGGCGGAGAGCTGATTTTCGGTTGCTGCCCCGAAATCTTTAAAAGATTTCGGTCTGTTTTCTTTGAAAGAAAACAGCGCCTAGCCCAAAATCGGCACTTCATCAGTAGGCTTCTGCACATCCTGCACCCCCATCCGCAAACCGCGACCGATGCGATGTACCAGTGCCGACCATGCGGCGGCGGTCTCGGCGGGCAGGTTTTCCTCCAGCACCTTGTCAAACAGCGCCAGCCAGATGTCGAAATGCTCGGCCCGCACGTCACCGGCCCGCATATGCGCCATCATCGGATTGCCGTCATAGCTGCGTTCAAACAGGATGGCGTTGCGCCAGAAACGGGCAATTTTTGCCTCATGCTCGGGCCAGTTTTTGACATGGCCGTTAAAGATCGGACCCAGCACGGGATCCTTGCGCACATTGGCATAGAAATGGGTCATCACCAGTTCGATCTGTTCCGGTGTGATCGGAAAACGGGGGGGCATGGTGTTCATAATGGGCCTTCATTCATGGTTATAGGCGTATAGATAGGGTGCGCATAACCAAAACAAAAGGGACCGGTTTGTCGCAAGGGGATGCGGGCGCACTGGACCATTGTGCATTCCCCCCCTATAACCGCGCCTATGGACAGAATATTCGCGATCATTATTCGAATTACCTGCCCGGCGCTCTGAGCATTGACGAGCCGCCGGGTTAAAGGCGTCTGATATGATCGCGCCGCCCTCATCCCATAGAATTCCCAATTCCAAGGAAGCCGCAAATGTGCGCCGATACCCCTGAAACCCCCGATTACAAATCCACCCTGCACCTGCCGAAAACCGATTTCCCGATGCGGGCCGGTCTGCCCAAACGCGAACCCGGCTGGCTGGAACGCTGGGCGCGGATCGGCGTTTACGACCGCCTGCGCGAAAAGCAGGGGCGCGAGGTGTTTACCCTGCACGATGGCCCCCCCTATGCGAACGGCCATCTGCACATCGGTCATGCGCTGAACAAGATCCTGAAGGATATGGTGGTGCGTTCCCAGCAAATGATGGGCAAGGATGCGCGTTATATCCCTGGCTGGGATTGCCACGGCCTGCCGATCGAATGGAAGATCGAGGAGAAGTATCGCAGCAAGGGCAAGAACAAGGACGATGTGCCGATCAACGAGCTGCGCGGCGAGTGCCGCAAGTTTGCCGAAGGTTGGGTCGATATCCAGCGCGAGGAATTCAAGCGGCTGGGCGTGACCGGCAACTGGGAAAACCCCTATCTGACGATGGATTACAGTTCCGAAGCGGTGATCGCCGAAGAATTCATGAAGTTCGTGATGAACGGCTCGCTTTATCGCGGCTCTAAACCCGTGATGTGGTCGCCGGTGGAAAAAACCGCGCTGGCCGAGGCCGAGATCGAATACCATGATCACCAGAGCCATACGATCTGGGTGAAGTTCTATTTCACCAATGCCAGTGGCGATCTGGACGGCGCGGCAGCCGTGATCTGGACCACCACCCCCTGGACCATCCCGCAGAACAAGGCCGTGGCCTATAACCCCAAGATTGCCTATGGCCTGTATAAAGTGGACGCGACCGAGGAAGAAAGCTGGACTGCGGCAGGGGACAAGCTGGTTCTGGCCGACACACTGGCCGCTGAAACGCTGGAAAAATCCCGTGTCACCAAATTCACCCGCCTGCGCGATGTGACAGCCGATGAACTGGCGCCGCTGGTCTGCAAACATCCTTTTGCCGGACTGGATGCCTTTTGGGATTATGCCGAAGGCGTGCCAATGATCGACGGTGATCACGTCACAGACGAGGCCGGCACCGGCTTTGTTCACACCGCGCCCAGCCACGGCGCGGATGACTATGAATGTTTCGTCAAACGCGGCTGGACCGATCGTTTGACCCACAACGTCAACGAGGATTCCGCGTTCGAGGATTTCGTGCCCTTCTTTGCCGGTCTGCAAGTGTTTGATCGCAAGGGCAAGGAAGGCAAGGCCAACACCGCCGTGATCAACAAGCTGGTCGAGGCTGGTGCGCTGATTGCGCGCGGGCGGGTCAAGCACAGCTATCCGCACAGCTGGCGCTCCAAGGCGCCTGTCATTTTCCGCAATACCCCGCAGTGGTTTGTGGCGATTGACAAGGAGCTGAACGACGGGATGGATGCAAACGGCAAAACCATCCGTGAACGCGCCCTGACCGAAATCGACCACGTTAAATTCACCCCGCAATCGGGCCGCAACCGTCTGTTTGCCATGATGGAAAACCGCCCCGACTGGGTGCTGAGCCGTCAACGCGCCTGGGGCGTGCCACTGACCTGTTTCATTCGTGACGCAGGGCAAGGGCAGGTGGAAATCCTGCGCGATCCGGCCGTGAACGCACGGATCGCCGAGGCGTTTCGTGCTGAAGGCGCCGATGCGTGGTTCGCCGATGGGGCCCGCGAACGGTTCCTCGAAGGCGTGGCGGATGCCGACAGCTGGGAACTGGTCACCGATATTCTGGATGTATGGTTTGACTCCGGTTCCACCCACGCCTTTGTGCTGCGGGATCGCGAAGATGGCAGCCCGGACGGCATTGCCGACCTTTATCTGGAAGGCACCGATCAGCATCGCGGCTGGTTCCATTCCTCGTTGCTGCAATCGGTCGGCACCACCGGACATGCGCCTTATCGCGGGGTGCTGACGCACGGGTTTACGCTGGATGAAAAGGGCATGAAGATGTCCAAATCATTGGGCAATACCATCGTGCCGGAAACCGTGGTCAAACAATACGGCGCGGATATTCTGCGCCTTTGGGTGGCGCAGGTCGATTTCACCGCCGACCAGCGGATCGGACCCGAGATTCTGAAAGGTGTCGCCGACAGCTATCGCCGGTTGCGCAACACCATGCGGTTTATGCTGGGATCCTTGGGCGAATTCAAAGCCGAAGACGCGGTGGCACCGGCGGATATGCCGGAACTGGAACGCTGGGTGTTGCATCGTCTGGCCGAACTGGATCAGGTCGTGCGCGAAGGTTACGCCGCCTATGATTTCCAGGGCGTGTTCCGCGCGCTGTTCGAATTTGCCACGCTGGACCTTTCGGCGTTCTATTTCGATATCCGCAAGGATGCGCTTTATTGCGATGGCGACAGCCTGAACCGGCGCGCCGCCCTGACGGTGCTGGATATGCTGCACCAGCGGTTGACCACATGGCTGGCGCCGATCCTGACCTTCACCATGGAGGAGGTCTGGCTGGAGCGCCACGAAGGCGACGATGTTTCCGTGCATCTTGAGGATTTCCCCGAAACACCCGCAGATTGGCAAGACGATGATCTGGCCGCCAAATGGGACGCCATCCGCCGCGTGCGCCGTGTGGTGACGGGGGCGATCGAAATCCAGCGGCGGGAAAAGGTGATCGGGGCCAGCCTCGAGGCCGCGCCGACCGTGCATGTGCGCGATGCCGATATGCTGGCAGCGGTGAAATCGGTGGATTTTGCCGATGTTTGCATCACTTCGGGCGTGCGCCTGACCGATGATCCGATCTCGGACGCGGCCTTCCGCCTGCCGGAAGTCGAGGGCGTGGGCGTAGAGTTTGAACGCGCCGAAGGGCGGAAATGCCAGCGGTGCTGGAAAATCCTGCCCGATGTTGGCAAGCACAGCCATGCCGATGTCTGTGGACGTTGTGATGCAGCGCTAGGCTAAAGCAAATCAAACGCGGGCCTTGCGAAGGGCCCGCGTTTGCGCAAGGGTTGTCTATGTCCGTTGCAACCATAGACACCCCCACCGGCCCGATGACCCTGACCGAAGAAAACGGGGCAATCACGGCTGCGATGTGGGGCGGGCCAAAGGGAGAGGATGACACCCCGTTGCTGCGCGGCGCCGCCACGCAGATCGGGGAGTATTTCGCAGGTACCCGCACCGGATTTGACCTGCCTTTGCGGGTGAATGGCTCGGAGTTTCAGCAAGCGGTTTGCGATGCGATGCTGGCCATCCCATATGGTGAAACCGTGACCTACGGCGATATTGCCAAACAGTTGAATGTGCCTGCACAGGCCGTGGGGCAGGCTTGCGGTGGCAACCCGATCCCGCTGATCATTCCGTGCCATCGGGTGTTGGGCGCGAATGGCTTGGGCGGGTTTTCCGGTGATGGCGGTGGCATGGCCGGAGTTGAACTGAAAGTGCAACTGTTGCGCCATGAGGGTGCGGCCGGGTTGCTGATTTGAGCACCTTTATTTTCCTTGCCGTCATGGGCGCAGCCCTGCTGCATGCCACTTGGAATGCCCTGATCAAAACCGGTGGCAACAAGCTTACCGCGATGCTGATCATGACCATCATCGAGGGGGTAGTAGGGGCCGTGGTGGCGATGACCCGAAATCTGCCACAAGGCGAGGTCTGGTTCTGGGTGATCGGCTCGGGCGTGCTGCATTCGGCCTATAAGTTCTTTTTGGCCTTCGCCTATGAACACGGCGATCTTAGCCGCGTCTACCCGATTGCCCGTGGCACGGCGCCGATGATTGTGATGCTGGTCAGCCTGTTGTTTTTGTCCGATGTGATCAGCGGATATGAAACCCTTGGCATCGCACTGTTGGGCGTCGGTATTCTGATGATGGCGCGCGGGGTGTTCACCGACGGGGAATCCCGCCGTCTGGTGCCAATGGCGCTGTGTTCGGCCATGGCCACGGCGGCCTATTCGCTGGTCGATGGTATGGGCGCACGGGTGGCCGGGGATGCGGTGATGTTCGTGGCGTGGCTGTTCGTGTTCGATGTGCTGGGGTTTGTGCCCATGGCCTATGCGCTACGCGGTCGTCAGGTTTTCATCGCCAACCGGCGGTCTTGGGGGCTGGGCGCGGTGGCGGCTCTGGCCTCTTACGGGGCTTATGCGATTGCGGTCTGGGCGATGACGCAGGCACCGATTGCACTGGTGGCGGCATTGCGCGAAACCTCGATCCTGTTTGCGGTGCTGATCGGCTGGTTGTTGTTTGGCGAAAGGCTGGGGCGGGTCAAGGCGCTGTCAGCGGTGTTGATCGTGGCGGGTGTTATGCTGACGCGGATTTAGGTGTTGAGCCGATAGTGGGGTTTTGGTGGTAAACAGGCCTGCTTTGAAAACAGAACTACTAAACCGGTTTAATGGTTCTTTTGGGGCATATATTTAGTGTTTGGTATCAATCCACTGTCAGGAAATTGCCCCGGCATAATATGCGTTTTTTCTGACTTCAAAAAACCGGCCGCATCAGTAGAAGAAAGGAATCCAAGCGCATCACAAAGCCGGTATACTGTGCCCTGCACCTATCCCCTTGCGGGGACTATCTGTTGCAGGATACCTGCGCTTATCAGATAGACACTTGTTACAACCAACCCCCAATGTGCCCAGCTTTGTGGATGGAAATCGACCCAGGCAGCCCAGCCGGCAAAGAATGTCCACGCCAGCGACATCGGCAATGTCAGCATGCGCCAGCGTTCGGTGCGCACGGGGTGGACGAATTTCAGCGGGATGAACATGGTGATCGACAGCCCCACCACCAGCGCCAGCATCAGCCAGTAATTCGGCTGTAGCGCGAATAGAACCAGCACCACCATATTCCAGCATCCCGGAAAGCCGGAAAAGGAATTGTCCTTGGTCTTCATGCGGGTATCGGCGAAATACAAAGCACTGGCAAAGGTGATGATAATGATGATCGTCCAGCCGGTCCAGTTGGGCAAAAGGCCCGATTTGAACAGGGCAAAAGCGGGGATGAACACATAGGTCAGATAGTCGATGATCAGATCCAGCAGCACCCCGTCGATTTCCGGGGCGTTGGTTTTCACATCGAACTTGCGTGCCAATGGCCCGTCGATCCCGTCCACGAAAAACGCCACCACCAGCCAAAGGAACATCAGATCCCATTTCTGGTCTACAGCCGCCAACATGGCCAACATGGCCAGCACCGCACCGGTGGCGGTGAACATGTGGACGAATATGGCGCTTAAACGTGTGGTCATGAAACCGTCATGGACGAAAAAGCGGGGGGGTGTAAATAGTTAACTGGATCAGGTCGGGGATTCCTGACCCTACCGTGCCTTTGGATGCGCCTTCTCGTACACTTCCATCAACCGCGCGGTATCGACCGAGGTATAGGCCTGCGTGGTGGATAACGAGGCATGGCCCAGCAGTTCCTGAATGGCGCGAAGATCCCCGCCAGCCCCCAGCAGATGGGTGGCAAAGGAATGGCGCAGGGCGTGCGGGGTGGCGGTGGCGGGCAGACCCAGTTGCAGGCGGGTGGCCTCCATTACCTTCTGGATCGCACGCGGGCGCAAGGGGCCGCCACGGATGGCGCAAAACAGCGGGGCGTCGGGTTCCGGCGGGTGCGGGCAGGCGCGCAAGTAGCGGTTGACGGCCACGCGTGCTGCGTCAATCACCGGCACGATGCGTTCCTTGTTGCCCTTGCCGGTGATGCGCAGCACCTCGGGCAGGGGGGCGTCGGCGCCGGTCAGGGACAGGGCCTCGGATATGCGCAAGCCGCAGCCGTATAACAGGGTGATCACGGCCACATCGCGGGCCGCGACCCATTCCTTGCCCGACTGCATTTCCACTGTATCGATCAGCGCCTTGGCGGCGTCGATTGCCAGTGGACGGGGCAGCTTTTTCTGGAAACGCGGCGCGCGGGCGGACAGGATCACGGTGGGATCGAACCCTTCGCGCTCGGCCAGCCAGCGGTAAAAGGATTTCACTGCCGACAGGGACCGCGCCAGGGATCGCGCCGACACACCACGCCCCCGTTCATGCGCCATCCACGCCCGCATATCGCGCACCTGCACCCGTTTCAGTGGGGCAAGGCCGGTTTCCTCGCCAAAATGTTGTGTGATAAAGGCCAGATAGCCCAGAACATCGGTCTGGTAGGCGGCAATGGTGTTGTCGGCGGCACTGTTCAGCGCCTTGATCGAGGTCAGCCATTCCGCCAGCGTATCCGTCGCGGCAGGGGATATGGCGGTCAGGGTCATGACAACCAGCGCCGCATGGTTTGCTCAAAAACACCGGCAAAGAACGCCAGCAGGTCGGTGCCCTGACTGGGTTTGAATTGCTGCGGATCATCCGCCCCCATGACCAGCAGGCCGGGCAGGCGGCCATGGCCGAAATCCAGCTTTAGCGCGGCTTCGGATTTGATGCTGCCGGCGGCTTTGCCATAAACGGCGGTATTGTCGGGCTGGATCTGGCGCAGGGTGACTTGCCGCGAATGGCTGCTTTTGCCGCCGGTCAGATAGGCCTCGACAAAGCCGGGTTCGGCGACGCTTAACACATCGCCCAGCTGTTTGAGGGCCGCGCCTTTTTCGTCCTGTGCGGTTTCCAGCACCAGCCGGATGCAATGGACGTTCAGGATATCGGCAACCTCGCCATCCAGATTGCGCAGGAAGTCCTCGAATTCGACAGGGTCCAGCATCCGCAAAATCGCGCGGTGCACCTGTTGCATCCCCGCCAGATTGTCATAAGCGGCGGCAATCACCGAACGGTGGGTATCCTCCAGTCGGTCCAGCCGCGCCTCGAGCCGCTCCATCGCCAGCCCGCGCAGATCCACGACATTTTCGCCCATTCTGGATTCTTTGGCGTCGATCAGGGCCTGCATCAGATCCGGATCGTCCAGAATAACCTGCGGCTCCGCGATCAGCTTGTCGCGCAGTTTTCCCAACTGTTTTGCTGTGTCTGTCATGCCTGCCTTGCCGTATTTGTTTTGATTTTCTGCACTATAGACCAATTTCCTAAGCCAAGTCATGGGGTTTTTGGGGCAAGGCCGAGTGGGGGAAAGATCGTGTTTTGACAACAACAGGGGAAATTCGGGCGCATGAATTTCCGGTAGCCAAAGCGGGGCGGGCTGATATGGGCATTTCGGTTGGCCGCACCCACCCGCTTTCCCCTCGTGCAACAATCGTCTACCAATAGGTTCTGTATCGGAACCGATTTACGGTTTCTTAATGGTTTCCCCGATGTTGTCGCGGGGATTATCCGGAGTGGAAATTTCAGATGAATGTATTTGCCAAACTTGCCCTGCTTGGCCTTGCCGCCATTGTTTTGGGCGTCGGATTTGTAAAGGGTCGCGATTATCTGGCCGATAGAAAGATCGCCAAGGAAATCGCAATATCCAGAGAGGTGTTGGCCAGACTGCCCGCATCCGATTATGTGCCCCTAAGGGATATGTCCTCAAACGATGAATTCAATATTCGGGATCTGAGCAACACCGAGTATGGCGATTTCAGGGATATTACCGTCATTGGCCCCGACAAACACGTCATCCTGTCATTTTTCAATTCGTCGAACATACGGTCCGAGCGGGACTGGACCAGCGTCATTCTGGACAAAACCCTTGCGCAGATGCTGGTCACCCAAACCGGTGAACGCTTGCGCATTTTCAACAACTACATCCTGCGACCAGAGGGGTATTACACGTTTCTGATGGACGGCAGCACGGCCCTGATTCCATATGAGGTATACACACCGGATGGCCCCGTCACCGAAGAGGTGATCCGCGGGCTGTACGAGAATAGCCTGTATTACCGTTACGATGAATACGCCATATTGAATGAACGGCAAGCCAGAACCGGAAGCGTCAAGGCGCATGTTTTCTATGTTGACGGGCGCTGGCTGGAAATCAGGGCCGATCGTGATCTGGAAACGGGTTTTTCCAACAAAGGTCAGGATGATCTGGCGGCAAACGAAACCGGTAGATATGTGGAATTATTAGCCCCGCGTTACGGTGACGAAGAAAAGAGCGCATCATTGAACGGTGGGCTGGCCGGTATAACGCTGGATCATTTTCTAAAAGAGAAATTTTACAAAGGGCGTGGACCAGTCTGGGGAAGCCCGACCGGTGGCTCCCTGTCCGAGGCATGGTCCGGTCAGGCGTTTTACACGCTTGAAACAGGGGGCAAGGCACTCAAGTTTGTTTGGCCACACCTCCAACGCGCGCGCACGAAACTTTATAGCGATCCCGCCTCCGGGTTTATCCTGCTGGCAAGCAAAATCGGCCGATACTACGCGCTGGTAAGCCCGAAAACGGTTGTTGATTAAGCCGGTCTCGCCCCCCACCTGCCAATGGGTTTTGATACTTTGGCAGATGGGGGGCTTTCGTGTCGTGGTTATATGTGCGCCTTACAGGATTTTCTGGCCGGTTTTGGCCCAATCCTTCATGAACCCTTCCAACCCTTTGTCGGTCAGAACATGGTCGGCCATTTTCTTGATCACGGCAGGCGGGGCGGTGGCCACGTCGGCGCCGATCAGGGCGGCTTGCGTCATGTGGTTGACGGAGCGGATCGAGGCGGCCAAGATGCGGGTCTCGAAACCGTAATTGTCATAGATCGTGCGAATGTCGGCGATCAGGTCCATGCCATCAATGTTAATGTCGTCCAGACGTCCGATAAACGGCGAAATGAATGTCGCCCCTGCCTTGGCAGCCAGCAATGCCTGGTTGGCCGAAAAGCACAGGGTGACGTTGACCATGATGCCGTCCGCCGACAACGCCTTGCAGGTTTTCAAACCGGCCCATGTCAGCGGCACCTTCACCGCAATGTTGTCGGCGATCTTGGCCAGTTTGCGGCCCTCTTTCAGCATTTCGTCGGCGTCCAGTGCGACGACTTCGGCGGAAACGGGGCCATCTACGATGCCACAGATTTCCTTGGTCACTTCCAGAATGTCGCGGCCCGATTTCAGAATCAGCGACGGGTTGGTGGTGACGCCATCGGCCATGCCCAGATCATTCAGTTCCTTGATGTCTTCGACTTCGGCGGTATCAATGAAAAATTGCATGTGCAGTTTCCTTGCAGTTATGTTGCGGCTTTCAAGCACTGTTAGCGCAAACAATGGCGGGCAGAAAGCCCAAAAATTCGAGGTCACGCATGTCTGATCAATCATTCTTTGATGCAGGCACGCTGGTGGCTGTTCTAACCGCACAACCGATTGACCGGCTGCTGGATTACAAGGCCCCCGAAGGCGGTTGCATGACTGGGGCCTTTGTAGAGGTGCCGCTGGGCCCGCGCAAGGTGATTGGTGTGGTCTGGGGCAGGGGGCGCGGCGGGTTTGATCTGAAGAAAGCGCGCAGTGTGATCCGGGTGCTGGATGTGGCTCCGATGCGCGGGGAAATGCGCGAATTCCTGACGCGGGCGGCGGAATACACCATGACGCCGCTGTCCATGATGCTGCGGCTGGCGACCCGCGCGCCGGGGCTGGGAGATGCCCCTGCGATGCGTAAGGTGTTCCGGCTGGGCAGCGGGGCGCCTGATCGTGAAACAGACGCGCGGCGCCGTGTGCTGAAGGTGCTGTCGGATTACAGCGGCCTGTCGTTCACTTTGGGCGAGTTGGCGGAACAGGCGGGGGTGTCGTCTTCGGTGGTCAAGGGGCTGGTGAAACAGGGCGTGGTGAGGGAAGAGGACAGCCCGCGCGATCTGCCCTATCCGCCGCTGGACCCTGATTATAACGGCGTGGACCTGACGCCGGACCAGGCCACAGCGGCAGAGGTATTGCGCGACGGGGTGGCCAGTGGCACCTATGGCACCACCCTATTGAAAGGGGTCACCGGATCGGGCAAGACCGAGGTCTATCTGGAGGCCGTGGCCGAATGCCTGCGCAAGGGACGGCAAGCACTGGTGCTGTTGCCCGAAATCGCCCTGACATCGGAATTCCTGAAACGGGTCGAGGACCGCTTTGGCGCATGTGCCGGTGAATGGCATTCCGGCGTCACCATGACCGAACGCCGCCGCCTGTGGAAAATGGCCGGCGAGGGCAATGTCGGGCTGGTGGTCGGCGCACGATCCGCGCTGTTCCTGCCGTTCCGCGATCTGGGGCTGGTGGTGGTGGATGAGGAACACGACACCTCCTACAAACAGGAAGAAGGCGTTTTGTATAACGCCCGCGACATGGTGGTTTTGCGCGCGTCGCTGTGTTCGGCACAAGTGGTGCTGGCCTCGGCCACGCCATCGCTGGAAACATGGGCCAATGCGCAGGCCGGCAAGTATAGGCGGGTGGAACTGACCTCGCGTTTCGGGGCCGCACAAATGCCGGACATGCGCGCCATTGATCTGCGGGCCGAGGATATTCCTCCCAGCCGCTGGATTTCTCCGTCCCTGCGCGATGCGGTGGCGGCGCGGGTGGCGCTGGGGGAACAATCGCTGCTGTTCATCAACCGCCGTGGCTATGCGCCGACAACGGTTTGTCGGGCCTGCGGGCACCAGATCGGTTGTGACCATTGCGATGCGCGGATGGTGGAGCACCGTTTCCAGAAACGGCTGATGTGCCACCAGTGCGGCGAAACCAAACCGATGCCGGACAAATGCCCCTCCTGCGAGGCCGAGGGGCGATTGGCCCCCGTTGGCCCGGGCGTCGAGCGGCTGGACGAGGAGGTGCGCGCGCTGTTTCCCGACGCCCGCGTGGCGGTGTTGTCGTCGGATTTGTTCGGCTCGGCCCGCGCACTGAAGGAAAAGATCGAGGAGATCGCGGCGGGGGCCTGTGACATCATCATCGGCACACAGATGGTGGCCAAGGGGCACAACTTTCCGCTGCTGACTTTGGTCGGGGTGATTGATGCCGATCTGGGCCTGCAAGGCTCGGACCTGCGTGCGGCGGAACGCACGTTTCAATTGATGCGGCAGGTGGCGGGGCGGGCCGGCCGGGTGGAAAAGAAGGGGCTGGCGCTGTTGCAGACCACACAGCCCGAACACCCCGTGATCCGCGCCATTCTGTCAGGGGACGAAGAGGCCTTCTGGCAGGCCGAAGCGCGCGAGCGCGAGGCGGCGGGGGTGCCCCCCTACGGGCGGATGGCGGGGATTATCCTGAGTTCGGAAAACGCCGCCGAGGTGTTCGATTTCGCGACCGAGCTGGCCCGCCGCGACGGCCCGTTGCGGCAGGTTTCGGCACAGGTCTTCGGCCCCGCACCGGCCCCGATCGCGCGGATCAGGGGACGGCATCGGGTGCGCTTGCTGGTGAAGGCCGCCAAAGGGGTGCCGTTGCAAGGCGCGCTAAAGGCCTGGGTCGGGCAGTTGCGGGTGCCGAATTCCGTGCGTCTGGCTATTGATATTGATCCGCAAAGCTTCTTATGATCCGCGCAGCGCCCTTCCGGCGTGGGTGATGTGTCGATGAAACAGCAATCAAAAGGGTTTATTGCCCGCAACCGATCCACCCTGCTGGGGCTGACATTCTGCGGCTCTTTGGGGTCGGGCCTGTTCGCCTTTTGGTGGCGGGTGCGCGATGCCTTTGGCATGATCGGGCGCGGCACGCTCGAGGTGCTGACCTTTGGCCGCTACGACAACCCCGCTTCGCCGCAACAGGCGGCGGTGGCCGATACGATGGTTGCGGTTGGCGTGGTCGGGACCGTGGTGTTCGGGGTGCTGTTCTTCTATGTTCTGCTGGCGGGATGGCGGTTCGGTAAAAAGTAACTGTGCAAAAGGGGTGTCGGGCATGTTTCGTAAATTGTGGCAATCGGGGATGATTGCATTGGCGCGCTCCAGACGGGTTCGGAATTTCGCCCAGCATTCGCGGGCAACCAGTTTTCTGTCGGGTAAATATGTGTCGGGCGAAACGCCTGCAGCGGGGATCAAGCGGGCACAGGAATTGCTGGCGGGAAACGGCATCCGCAGTTCCCTGTTCTACATGGGCGAATATGTGGATGACTGGGATCTGGTGACGCAGAACATCGACAACAAACTGGATGTTGCCGCCAGACTGGGGCAGGCGGGGCTGGATGTGCATGTGTCGGTTGACCCCACCCAGATTGGCCATCATCTGGACCCCGACGTGGTGGCGGGCCATGCCGAACGGATCGCCAAGGCGGTGCAGGCGGCGGTGGGAAACAAGGGCGGTGTGAATTGCCTGATGTTCGACATGGAGGACGCCAGCCTGAATGATCCCACCATCGCGGTGCATAACCGGATGCAGGATATGGGCCTGCCCGTGGCGCTGACCTTGCAGGCCTATTTGCGGCGCACGCGGCAGGATTTGCAGGCGCAGATCGCACGCGGCAGTCGGGTGCGGCTGGTCAAGGGGGCGTTTGCCGCGCCCCCGGATATTGCCTTTACCAAACGGGCCGACATAAAGGCCAATTCGCGGGCCTTGATCGGCGATATGCTGTCGCAACAGGCGCGGGAAAACGGGTTCTATCCGATCATCGCCACCCATGACACGGCATTGCAGGATTTCACCATTGAAACCGCGCGGGCCAATGGCTGGGCCGCCGGCGACTACGAATTCGAAATGCTGCTGGGCGTGCGCGAGGATGTGGCCAAGGCGCTGGCCGCCAAGGGCGAGCGGGTGCGCCTGTATGTGCCCTTCGGGCGCGACTGGTGGCCCCATGCGGCGCGTCGGATCGGGGAAAATCCGGCCAATGCAATGTTGTTGATGCGGTCGCTGTTTTCCTGATCAGGCGGGCAGGGCAACTCGCCGCTGGTCCAACAGGTAATCGGTGGTCATTGCCCCGACCCACATAAAGAACAGCGCCAGCCATGCGGTGCCGGCCATGATTGATGTGCCGGTCACGCCGTTGCCAATCGCACAGCCCCCCGCAAGCATCCCGCCGAACCCCATCAGTACCGCGCCGAACATCGAGCGGCGCATGTTGGCTTCGTTCTCGAACCCCTGAAATTTGAAATCCCGCGCGATCACGGACGCCAAGAACGAGCCAAGGAAAACGCCGGGCACCAGCCCGATATCGAATTTCAGGATCGAAGTGCTGTCCAGCGCGAACATCAGCGTGTTGGCCGAGGGGCCGGTAAAGGTGGCGCTGGTGACGGTGATCGGATCAAAGCTGACTTCCGAGAGCGAGAAGGTCAGCAGATAGCCAACCGCCACCGCAAAGCCGACGCCCGAGGCAAACACCAGCCGCATGGTGCTCATCTGGTTGCGCCGCGCCTGATAGATGGCGTAACCGGCCAGCACGATGCCCAAGGCAAACCCGCCCCAGTCGGGCAGATGGAATTCGGCCAGCAGGTCCATGTTTTGCCCGCCTTTGGTGGTCCAGAGTGCCGCCAGCCAGTTGCGCAAGGGGGCCAGCCAGCTGTGCAGGCTCATCTGTGCAACCACGGCAAAAATCAGTCCTGAAACCATACTGCGCAGGTTACCTGTGGCCGCCAGCACCAGCAACCGGCCGGAACAGCCGCGTGACAAAACCATGCCAACGCCAAAGATCAAACCGCCGATGATGGCACCCGACCATGATCCGGGCACGGCCATGATCCGCGCCTCTTCTACCCGCATCCAGCCCAGCAGGTCCGCGCCCTGCACCCAGAACAGGGCTGTGGAAAAGGTCAGCAGCCAGACGGTAACGCTTGGCCCGATCTGGCCGCGGGCAAATTCGATCGTGGCGGCCCGCAGACAAAACCGCGAGCGCTGACCGGCGACGCCGAAAATCACGCCGGTGATCAGGCCGAACAGGGCGGCTGTGGGGTTTTCGCCCAGCCATTCAACAAGGGGCAGAATGTCCATTTTGTCCTCGGAGTCGCTGCGTTATCGGCTACATATTCTAATTTGTGATTATGATCCTTGATATAGATCACGATTGCAAGGCTGGAGTCTTGAGACCAATGCGCCTAAGGGTGGGGCATGAAAACGCGCATGAAATTGGTCACACTGGAACAGGCACAATCACTGCCCTTTTGGCGGCGGCCGATATTTTTGCTGTTTTTGATGTCGGCGGCAATGCCCGTGGCCTTTGCCACCTGGAGCGCGCTGCTGAATAATTTCGTGATTGAAGTGGCGGGGTTTACCGGTGTCGAAATCGGCTGGCTGCATTCGGTGCGCGAAATACCCGGTTTTTTGGCGATCGGGGTGATCGCGCTGATCATCTTTATCCGCGAACAGGTGTTGGGGGCGGTGGCGCTGCTGATGCTGGGGGTGGCTACGGCGCTGACCGCGCAATTTCCGTCACTGGGCGGGATCCTGACCATCACCATGCTGTCCTCGATCGGGTTTCACTACTATGAAACCGTCAACCAGTCGCTGCAATTGCAATGGATCGACAAGGCCCGCGCGCCGCATGTGCTGGGCTGGATTGTGGCGGCTGGATCGGCGGCGACATTGATTGCCTATGTGCTGATCGTGCTGACTTGGCAGGCTTTCGACCTTAGCTATAACTTTGTCTATATGGTTTCGGGCGGGTTCACCGCTTTGGTCGCCATATTCGCCCTGCTGGCCTATCCGCAATTCGAGGCCCCGCATCCGCAGGTCAAGAAATTCGTTCTGAAACGGCGCTATTGGCTGTATTACGCCCTGCAATTCATGGCCGGTGCGCGGCGGCAGATATTCGTGGTATTCGCCGGTTTCATGATGGTCGAAAAATTCGGCTTCAAGGTGCACGAGATCACGGCGCTGTACCTGATCAACCTGATCGCCAACATGCTGTTTGCCCCCTTGATGGGCCGCGCTGTGGGGCGCTATGGCGAACGCAACACGCTGATTTTCGAATACGTCGGACTGGTGATCGTGTTCTCGCTATACGGCGGCATCTTCTATTTTGGCTGGGGCGTGGTGCTGGCGGCGACGCTTTATGTGATCGACCACATGTTTTTCGCGCTGGCCTTTGCGTTGAAAACCTATTTCCAGAAAATCGCCGACCCGCAGGATATTGCCCCCACGGCGGCTGTTGCTTTCACCATCAACCACATCTCGGCAGTATTTTTGCCCGCCTTGCTGGGGTATCTATGGGTCACGGCACCCGGCGGGGTGTTTGTCCTTGCAGCGGGGATGGCGATGGTGTCTCTGGCGCTTGCCCTGATGATCCCGCGCCACCCTGAAAAGGGCTATGAAACAATGTTCTCACGCAAAGTTGTGGCCCCTGCGCAGTAGCGCCAGCGGTATTTTGTGCCTATATTCGCGGTATCGAACAAAGGAGCGCTTATGTTTTCCATGCTGCAAAAGAAATCCGCGATGGTTGCCCCCGAAGACGCCCTGCCGGGCCGGCCCGATCCGGTCCCGACCGCCGAAACCCATTTCCTGACGGCCCGTCCACTAAAATCCGCTGTGCCCGACGGCATGGAACAGGCGATGTTCGGCATGGGCTGTTTCTGGGGGGTAGAGCGGATATTCTGGCAGATCGAAGGTGTCTGGCTGACGATGGTGGGCTATGCGGGGGGCTATACGCCAAATCCGACCTATGACGAGGTTTGCAGCGGCCGTACCGGCCATAACGAAGTGGTTCGGATTATATTTGATCCGGCGGTGGTCAGTTATGAAACCCTGCTGAAAACCTTTTGGGAGGGGCACGATCCGACCCAGGGCATGCGGCAGGGCAATGATCGCGGCACGCAGTATCGGTCGGGTGTCTATACCTATACCGGCGAACAGCTGGCACAGGCCGAAGCCAGCCGCATCGCCTTTGCGCCCAGACTGGAAGAGGCAGGGTACGGGGCGGTTTCAACCGAAATCCTGCTGGCGCCGGAATTTTATTATGCCGAGGATTACCACCAGCAATATCTGGCCAAGAACCCTGCGGGGTATTGCGGCATTGGCGGCACAGGGGTCAGTTGCCCGATTGGCGTGGTTGCGGGGTGAACCCCGCCCTACGGGCTTGACCCGGCTGTGGGCAGGGCCTACTTGCGCAACAGAATTATTTTCGGAGAACCCCATGCCCACATTTACAGCCCTGACCACATTAAACGGGCCGCAACCGGCCGAGGCGCTGGGCGAGGCGCTGGAGCGGCTGGTGCCCGAACCCACGGGCGTCGGGGTGTTCGAGGTCGAAGATGGCTCGGGTATCTGGGAGGTTGGCGGCTATTTCGTCGAAAAACCGGACGAGGCGGGGCTGGCACTGTTGGCGGTCGCATTCGGGGCCAAACCCTTTGTGGTGTCGGAACTGCCCGAGGTCGACTGGGTGGCGCATGTGCGGCGCGAACTGTCGCCGGTGCAGGCGGGGCGGTTCTTTGTCTACGGCAGCCACGATGCCGACAAAGTGCCCGAAGGATCGGTTGCGTTGCTGATCGAGGCGGCGATGGCCTTTGGCACCGGCCACCACGGCACCACGCTGGGCTGTTTGCAGGTGCTGGACCAGTTGGCGAATGACGGCTTTGTCGGCGAAAACGTTGCCGACATCGGCTGTGGCACAGCGGTATTGGCGATGGCGGCGGCGAAAATCTGGCCCAATCCGGTTCTGGCCAGTGATATTGACGCGCAAGCGGTGGATGTGGCCCGCGCCAATGTGGCCGGCAATGATCTGGACGGGCGGGTGATCTGTGTCGAGGCGGCCGGATTTGACGCGCCGGAATTGAAACAGGCCGCCCCCTTTGATCTGGTCTTTGCCAACATTCTGAAAGGCCCGTTGATCAGTTTAGCGCCGGATATGGACGATTCGGTCAAAAATGACGGATATGCGATCCTTTCGGGTATTTTGAACGAACAGGCACAAGAAGTTGTTACTGTTTACACGCATAACGGGTTTGATTTGGTCGATAAACGCGAAAATGGCGAATGGACAACGTTATTATTGCGGCGGAAACCCGCTTAACCATTGTATATTACAGCGTAAAACGCCATAATCGTCCAAATTACGCCATAATTAGGCGTTCTTATAAAAATTCTTGGATAAATAGTGAGGCTATTATGGCTGACCCAAATATGAAAGATTTCGGCAAGCGGGTGAAACGTATCGATAAGCGTCACCGGAAACTTGCAAATGGATATGTCGCATCGGTGAACCACGATGGCTTGATTGTAGCCAAGGTTCGGCGTAGCGGCCCGCGCTTTCCCTGGAAGGGTGTAGCGCTGTGCTTTGTTGCCTTCTTTATCTTCAAAGGGTTCTTGCTGGTTCAACTGGGTGAAGCAACCTTCAATGATCGTGTTGAAAAACTGCAATCAGGCACAGTTGTCGAGCAGGCCGGGGCGTATGCCATGTCTGCCGATCCTTTGACAAAATGGATTGCTGGCCAGATCAGTTCACTGATCCGCTAAGACAAGCGACCAGTAATACGAAAAAGCCGCGCTGTGATCAGCGCGGCTTTTTTGGTATTGCTAATGTGCCAAAACCTATCTGTGGATTGTCAGGTAGGGAATGTCACCACGGGTCAGGCCGATATCTTCCAGCGCATGGTCCGAAAGCTTGGACAATTCGGCGCGGGTTTTGCGGGCACTGTTCCAGTTGACAAATGATGTGCCAAGGTCGGCAATGAATGTGGTCAGGCGGTATACTGCGCGGGAAATGCCCAGATCGGAACCGCGTGCACCGTCGACCAGCAGACGGGTGTTGTTATAGGCAGTCATGTTCGTCTTCCTTTTTTCGGGTGTTGGATGCAGCGATGTGCTGTTGGTAATTACTAAAATTGCATCTAGGCCTTGGACCTTGACCAAACAAGCCGGTGAAACCGCATACCCAATATGCGTTTTGCGCATGGCTTAAAAGGGGGTTAAAGGGTTGTAAAATAAGGCAAAAACAAGATGCGCAAAGGTCGCATTTGACCTGTGAGGCGTCGAATTCCGCTGTAAATCCGGCAAATCGGGCAGAATATTAATTCTTTGTTCAGACAGCTTTCCATTTGGCAAATGTTCCCCTTTCGTGCTAGACGTTGCGCAAAGGCAACAAAAGCCGGCGGCAGCGAGGAGCAGTATGCGCGTTATCGGGATTGATCCGGGGTTGCGAAACCTTGGCTGGGGGGTGATTGATGTTGCCGGTTCCCGTTTGGGGCATGTGGGCAATGGCGTTTGCCATTCCGCAGGCGATGATCTGGCCGCGCGCCTGTTATCGTTGCACACGCAGCTTAGCGAAATCATGGCGCGGTTTTCCCCCGATACGGCGGCGGTCGAGCAGACCTTTGTCAACAAGGATGGCGCGGGCACCCTGAAACTGGGGCAGGCGCGCGGGATTGCCATGCTGGTTCCGGCGCAGGCGGGTTTGAGTGTCGGGGAATACGCGCCCAACAAGGTTAAAAAGACGGTTGTCGGTGTGGGCCATGCCGACAAAGGGCAGGTGGCGCATATGGTGCGCTTGCAACTGCCCGGTGTGGAGTTGGCCGGACCGGATGCTGCGGATGCTTTGGCGATTGCGATATGCCATGCGCATCATGTGCAATCGGCGGGGCATTACGAGGCAGCACTAAAGAGGGCAAGCGCATGATCGGCAAGATTTCGGGGCGGCTGGAATATCGCGCAGGCGACCATGTGCTGATCGATGTGCGCGGGGTTGGCTATATCGTTTATGTATCGGATCGCACGATGGCGACCCTGCCCGCCAATGGCGAGGCACTGGCGCTATTCACCGATCTGCTGGTGCGCGAGGATAACCTGCAACTGTTCGGCTTCACCACCTTGCTGGAAAAGGAATGGCACCGCTTGCTGATGGGCGTTCAGGGGATCGGTGCCAAGGCCTCGATGGCCATTCTGGGCACATTGGGCGCCGAAGGCGTCAGCCGCGCGATTGCCCTGGGCGATATAAACGCGGTGAAGGCGGCCAAAGGTGTCGGTCCGAAAACCGCGCAACGTGTGGTGCTGGAACTGAAAGACAAAGCCCCCGCCGTGATGGCGATGGGGGGCACAATGGCGGCCGCACAGGGCGATGTGGTGGCCGAGGTTGAGGTGATCGAAACGCCCGTGGTTACGGGTGCCGCGCCAACATCGGCGGCGGCCCAGAGCGAAGCCTTGTCGGCCTTGGGCAACCTTGGCTATGCGCCTGCGGATGCCTCAATGGCGGTGGCGCAGGCGGCGGGGGAAAACCCAGATGCCGACACGCCGGATCTGATCCGCGCGGCGCTGAAACTGCTGGCACCGATGGGGTGATTGAATGACTGAACCCGACCCCACATTGCGCCCCGAACCGCGCCCCGAAGATGCGGATCGCGCCTTGCGCCCGCAGGTGCTGGATGAATTCATCGGCCAGGCCGAGGCGCGGGCGAACCTGCGGGTATTCATTGAAAGCGCCAGGATGCGTAAAGAGGCGATGGATCATGTGTTGTTCCACGGCCCGCCCGGACTGGGCAAGACCACTTTGGCGCAGATCATGGCGCGGGAACTGGGGGTGAATTTCCGCATGACTTCCGGTCCCGTGCTGGCCAAGGCGGGGGATCTGGCGGCGATCCTGACCAATCTGGAGCGGGGCGATGTGCTGTTCATCGACGAGATCCACCGGTTGAATCCGGTGGTCGAAGAAGTGCTGTACCCTGCGCTCGAGGATTTCGAGCTGGATCTGGTGATCGGCGAGGGGCCGGCGGCGCGCACCGTGCGGATCGAACTCCAGCCCTTTACGCTGGTCGGGGCGACAACGCGGCTGGGGCTGCTGACGACGCCGCTGCGCGACCGCTTCGGGATACCTGTGCGGCTTCAGTTTTATTCCGAGGACGAATTGCACGAGATCGTCGTGCGGGGCGCGCGCCTGCTGGGTGTGCAATGCGAGGAAACCGGTGCGCGCGAGATTGCGCGCCGTGCGCGCGGAACGCCACGGATTGCCGGCCGGTTGCTGCGCCGCGTGGTGGATTTTGCCACGGTCGAGGCCGGCGGCAGGATCTCGCAGGCTTTGGCCGACAATGCGCTGACCCGTCTGGAGGTGGACCACCTGGGGCTGGACGGAGCCGACCGCCGCTATCTGCGCCTGATTGCCGAAAATTACGCGGGCGGACCGGTGGGGATTGAAACCATGTCGGCAGCACTTAGCGAAAGCCGCGATGCGCTGGAAGAGGTGATCGAGCCTTATCTGTTGCAACAGGGCCTGATCCAGCGCACCCCGCGCGGGCGGATGCTGGCGCAAAAGGCGTGGCGGCATCTGGGGATGGCAGCACCGAAAAGTGATCCTGATTTGTTCGAGTGATCACAGTTATATCCGCAGGGACAGGGCGATTGCACTGCGGAGAAACGATGGTTAATAGAACCACTAAACCGGTTTAATGGAAATGTCCCCGATATGACTCCCGACGAAATCGAACAGCATTTTACCAGCCCCGACGGCACCTACCGTTTTGCCCGCTGGGGCCGCCCGATTGTGCCGGTGGTGTTCGGGGTGAGCGATGAAACCCTTTCCGTTGTCAAAGGCGCGATCGAGGCGGTGGTGACTTTGGCGGGCCATAAAATGGCCGAAACCGACGCCGAGCTGGGCGCCAACCTGATGATGTTCTTTTTCCGTGAATGGGATGAATTGCTGGATGTGCCCAAACTGGATCAGATGATCCCCGGTCTGGCACGGGTGGTTGAACGGCTGAAAGCGTCGGGCGGGCAGCAATACCGCGCCTTTCGCTTTGACAATGACGGCGGGATTCAGGCCTGTTTCGTGTTTATCCGTATGGGTGGGGCGATGGCGGAGTTGCCTGCCGACACCCTTGCGCTGGGGCAGGCGGTGCAGGCGATCCTGCTGTGGTCCGATGCGGCTTTTGCCACCCGATCGCCCCTTGCGGTGCTGCCCGACAGTGGCGCGGTTATTTTGCGCCCCGAGATTGCGGCGCTGGTGCAGGCGGCCTATGATCCTGTGATGCCCATCGCGGCGGATGACAAATCCCATGCGCTGCGGCTGTTTGCACGGATAGGGGCGATGGATGACACATAAGCTGGACATACGCGTATATTATGAAGACACCGACATGGCCGGTATCGTCTATTACGCCAACTATCTGCGCTATATCGAACGGGCGCGCAGCGACTGGGTGCGGGGTTTGGGGATCGACCAGAAAGCGATGAAGGAACAGGGGCAGGTATTTGTGGTGCGCCGCGTTGAAGCGGATTACCTGTCATCGGCCTATCTGGATGATGAACTGGTGGTGGAAACCGATGTTTTACAGGTCACGGGTGCGCGGCTGGTGATGGACCAATGGGTCAAACGCGGAGACGAGGCGATATTTCACGCTGTGGTGACCGTTGTGGTGGTGTCCGACAGCGGTCAGGTGGCCCGAATGCCGGCAAATATTCGCCAGTTGTTGCATTAATCGCTCAAAATCCGCCGGTTTTCCCCCTTAATGACGCGCATTTGATAGCATTCCCCGTGTTTATCCCCTATATCTGCCCTTAATCAGAGCCGCCGACAGAGCGGCCGAACAAAAAGAGCAGGCATATGGATACTGAAACCCTTGCAGCAGCGCAGGCGATTGATTTCTCGTTTCTGGCGCTTTTCTTGCGCGCAACCCTCACCGTAAAACTGGTGATGATACTGCTGATTGTGGCCTCGTTCTGGTCATGGTCGATCATTATCACCAAAATTATCACCTTCCGCAAAACCCGGGCCGAGGCCGAGGAGTTCGATCGCAAGTTCTGGTCCGGCGAGCCGCTGGACGAATTGTTTGACCAGATAGGCCCCAACCCGAGTGGCCCCGCAGAGCGCATATTCGCGGCCGGGATGATGGAATGGCGCCGCAGCCACCGCGAGGATGGCGGGCTGATCGCAGGCGCACAGGCACGGATCGACCGCTCGATGGATGTGGCGATTGCCAAAGAGGCCGAGCGGCTGAATTCCGGCATGTCCTTTCTGGCCACGGTCGGATCCACGGCCCCGTTTGTCGGGTTGTTCGGCACGGTCTGGGGCATCATGAACGCCTTTATCGAGATCGCCCAGCAACAAAGCACCAATCTGGCCGTTGTTGCCCCGGGTATCGCCGAGGCCCTGCTGGCCACAGGTATGGGCCTGCTGGCCGCTATTCCGGCGGTGGTGTTTTATAACAAACTGTCAGCCGACAGTGACCGGATCATTTCGGGCTACGAGGCCTTTGCCGACGAATTCGCCACTATCCTCAGCCGCCAGTTGGATAGCTGATATGGCATCGGTCATTCAGAAAAACGACAGCGGGCGGCGTCGCAGACGTCGCCGGAGTGGTCACGCGGCAGCGATGAGCGAAATCAACATCACGCCGTTCGTGGATGTGATGCTGGTGTTGCTGATCATATTCATGGTG
The DNA here is from genome assembly GCF_003544895.1 of Profundibacter amoris. Classification (GTDB taxonomy): domain Bacteria; phylum Pseudomonadota; class Alphaproteobacteria; order Rhodobacterales; family Rhodobacteraceae; genus Profundibacter; species Profundibacter amoris. Next base: position 2,309,377 of record NZ_CP032125.1, on the reverse strand, counting down.
GCGGCCCCGCTGGTGACGGTCGGGGTGCCGGTGGAACTGCCCAAAACGGCAGCCACGGCCCTGCCTGCGGAACAGGAAGAGCCGCTGACCATCACCCTGACGGCAGACGGGTTGATCATGTTGCAGGAAACCGAAATCGGCATGGATGAACTGATCCCAAAACTGCGATCCATTGCAGCAGAGCGCGACAGCGACAAGGTGTTCCTGCGGGCCGATGGCGCAATCGCCTACGAGCAGGTCGTGCAGGTCATGGGCGCACTGAACGCGGGTGGCTTTTCCAACATCGGTCTGGTGACGGAAAGCGGCGGCCCGACGCTTGACGGCAACGGCGGCTGACGGATGGACACGGGTTATTACATATCCGGTATCGGGCATGGGGTCCTGATCGGCTGGGCCTTGCTTGGCGGGCTGTTTTCCTCTGTGCCTGATGATAATTTGACGGTGGCGAATGTGTCGATCATTTCGGCAGATGAATTTGCAGCCCTCAGCACGCCAAAACCCGTGCCGGATGCGCCCGATACAGCACCGGCGCCCGAAGAACCCGTGGCCGAAACCCCGCCCGAGGACCCACCCGAAGAGCCAACACCGCCGGAAGATACAGCCCCTGAAGTGACTGAAATCACACCGCCCCCACCTGTGGCGGAACCGGATGAAACCGCGCCGCAAACGCCACAGCCGCCGGTCGAGGAGCCCCCCGTAGTGAATGCACCACCCGCTCCGCAGGCTGTGCCGCGCCCCTCTGATCGGGTGACACCCGATCCGGTTGCGCCGCCGCCGCCGGATGTGGCTATTGCGGATCAGGCGCATCCAGACAACACACCGGCCCCCGACGCACAGACCCCGCCGGACCCCGACCCCCCCGCCGCGCCCGAGGCATCGAGCGACCGCATTGTGCCGGAAACCTCGGCGCCGGCCCGTTCGGTTCGCCCCTCGGCCCGCCCCAGACGGCCAGCGCCGCCGGTTGAAACCGCAAGGACCGGTCCGCCTGCGACACCCCCCGCGACTCCCGATGCCAGCCCGTCAATCGAAGATACCCTGCGCCAGTTGCAGGCCGAAGAAGCCGCCGCTGCGGCCTCGTCCGCGCCAACAGGCCCGCCGCTGTCACGCGGCCAGAAAGATGCGTTTTTGCTTGAGGTGCGGCGCTGTTGGAACGTTGGCGCGCTGTCCACAGCCGCACTTCAGGCCAAAGTGGTTGTGCGCTTTGAACTGGGCAAGGATGGCAAGCCGAATATCGGCTCGATCCGCATGACCGGATACGAGGGCGGCAGCGAAGCTGTGGCCAAACAGGCCTATGAAACCGCCCGTCGCGCGATCATCCGCTGTGGCGCAAACGGCTATAATCTGCCGACTGACAAATACGAACAATGGAAAATTGTTAATATCACGTTTAACCCTGAGAATATGAGGCTCAAATGATCATATCCCGCGTTATGACCCTTATGCTGGCGGCAATCGTCGCCGTGATGACCTTGCCGTCTGTCGGCAGGGCGGAATTGAACCTCGAACTGAAAGACGGTGTGATCGAACCGCTGCCCTTTGCGGTGCCCGATTTTGTGGCCGAAAACGGCGGGGCCGGTGAATATGCCAGCCAGATTGCCCGCGTGGTGGCCGCCGATCTGACCGGAACAGGGCTGTTTCGGGAAATCCCGAAAAACGCGTTCATCTCGAACATCACGAATTTCAACAGTCCGGTGCAATATGCCGACTGGAAAGCGATCAACGCGCAGGCCCTGATTGTCGGGGCGGTCACAATGGGGTCCGGTGGGCGGTTGACGGTGAAATTCCGCCTGTTCGATGTGTTTTCCGGCGCGCCACTGGGCGAGGGTCTGCAATTTGGCGGCACCACCAAAAGCTGGCGACGCATGGCGCATAAGGTGGCCGATGCGGCCTATAGCCGGATCACCGGCGAAGGCCCGTATTTCGACAGCCGCGTGGTGTTTGTATCCGAAACCGGCCCCAAAAACGCCCGCCAGAAACGGCTGGCGATCATGGATTACGATGGCGCGAATGTGCAATATCTGACCGACAGCCGTTCAATCGTACTGGCCCCGCGTTTTTCACCGACGGGTGACCGGGTCCTGTATACGTCCTATGAAACGGGCTTTCCCAAGATTTATGTGCTGGATGTGGCCACCGTTGGCCGCCGCGTTCTGGCCGACCAACCCGGCACAATGACCTTTGCGCCGCGCTTTTCGCCGGACGGGCAGACGGTGGTCTATTCGCTGTCGCGTGGCGGCAATACCGATATTTACAAGATGAGTGTCAGTAGCGGCAATCCTGTGCGCCTGACCTCGGAGCCATCCATCGAAACTGCGCCCAGCTTTTCGCCCGATGGCAAACAGATCGTGTTTGAGAGCGACCGGTCGGGCAACCAGCAGCTATACGTTATGTCGGCAAATGGCGGCGAGGCCCGTCGGATCAGTTTTGGCAAAGGCCGTTACGGCACGCCGGTCTGGTCGCCGCGCGGTGATCTGGTGGCCTTTACCAAACAGAACAAGGGCCGGTTCCATATCGGGGTGATGCGGCTGGATGGCTCCGAGGAACGCCTGCTGACGGCATCCTTTCTGGACGAGGGACCGACATGGTCGCCCAATGGCCGTGTGATCATGTTCATGCGGGAAACGGCAGGCGCTGGCGGGTCATCCTCGCTCTATTCCGTGGACATCAGCGGGCGCAACCTGAAGCGGGTGAAAACACCGGGCGGGGCGTCGGATCCGGCGTGGTCGCCGCTGTTGAAATAAAGTGAAATACGCGGCGTTTCCAAATCGGCGCCGTGGTGGTATAAACAAAGGCAATCGAGCCAACAAAAACGAAAGCGGGGACAACCCATGACACATCTTTACAAGGCAATTTTCATTGTTGCAGCACTGGGCCTTTCGGCCTGTACCAATCCCGGGGCGCTGAATGGCGGCAACGGTATGGGCAACGGTGGGGCCGGAATGGGGCAGGGAACAGGAACAGCGTCCGACCCACATTCCGCAGCCTATTTCCAGCAAACCGTCGGGGACCGCGTGCTGTTCGCCGTTGACACCAGCACCCTGACACCCGAAGGCCGCGCCACCCTGATGGGGCAGGCAAAATGGCTGATGGACAATCCCGAATTTGCCGCCATCATCGAAGGCCACGCGGACGAACAGGGCACACGTGCCTACAACCTTGCACTGGGCGCACGTCGCGCCAATGCGGTGTCGGAATTCCTGATCTCGCAAGGGGTTGCCGGCAGCCGGTTGCGCACGGTAACCTATGGCAAGGAACGCCCGATTGCGGTTTGTTCCGAAGAAAGCTGCTATGCCCAGAACCGCCGCGCCGTTACGGTGATTTCGGCGGGCGCTGGCGCGTAAACCAAGGACGGTTGAATGAAACGGATACTCGCGCTTATTATCGGATTGTCGGTTCTGCCGGTGGCACCTGCCGCCGCGCAGGCCGATCAGCAAACCTTGGCAGACATCCGGCAGGAATTGTCGGTGCTTTATGTCGAAGTGCAACGCCTGAAGCGCGAGTTGTCCACAACTGGCGCGCCAGGCACCAGCGTTGGCGGCAACACGCCGCTGGAACGGATTGACGCGATCGAGGCGGCTTTGCAAAAACTGACGGCAAAGTCCGAGCAGTTGGAAAACCGCATCAACCGCGTTGTGGCCGATGGCACCAACCGGATCGGTGATCTGGAGTTTCGCCTGTGCGAGCTGGAAACAAATTGCGACATCAGCAAACTGCCCGAAGGCACCACATTGGGCGGCGTTGATGTGGGAACGGCCCCCGTTGTGACCACGCCTGATACGGTTGATAACACCGAATTGGCTGTGGGGGAGCGGGCAGACTATGAGCGGGCGCAGGAGGCGCTCGCATCCGGTGACTTTCGCGGCGCCGCTACGCAGCTTGAGACCTTTACCCAGACCTACCCCGGTAGTCCACTAAGTGCGGATGTGCATTTCCTGCGGGGACAAGCGTTTGAAAATCTGGGCGAGATGACAAATGCCGCACGCGCCTATCTCGAGGCGTTTTCCGGTGCGCCGGATGGTCCCAAAGCCCCCGAGTCCCTGTATAAACTGGGCACCACGCTGGGGGCGATCGGCCAGAAAAACGAAGCCTGTGTGACGCTAACCGAGGTCGAGGCGCGATTCCCCGCCGCACCTGCCGTGCAACAGGCCAACACCGCGATGCGCGATCTGGGATGCAACTAGACCCCCAAGACGAATTATTGCTTCAGTCAGTCGGCAACAGCCTTGGCGCAAAACCGCCCAAGGCGATTGGCGTTGCCGTGTCCGGCGGCAGCGATTCAACCGCCCTTTTACATCTGATGCACCAGTGGTCCGGCGGGACAGGGGTGACCTTGCATGCGGTTACCGTTGACCACGGCTTGCGCGATGCCGCGGCGGGCGAGGCAAAAACGGTGGCCCGTATATGTGCCGGTCTGGGCATTGACCACAGCACGCTGCGCTGGACGGGCTGGGATGGCAAAGGCAACCTTCAGGATCAGGCACGGCGTGCGCGGTACCGGTTGATGGCCGGTTGGGCGCGGGAACGCGGGATTGAAATGATCGCGCTGGGGCATACGGTCGAGGATCAGGCAGAAACCTTTTTGATGCGTCTGGCGCGCGGGTCGGGTGTGGACGGGTTGTCCGGTATGGCGACGCGGCGGGTGTCGGACGGGGTGACATGGGTAAGGCCGGTGTTGTTACAAAGGCGGCAGGATCTGCGGGATTATTTGCAGCGGCATGGTGTCGGCTGGATTGATGATCCCACAAACGAGGATGAACGGTTTGATCGCGTGAAAATCCGCAAGGCGATGCAGGTGCTGGCCGATCTGGGGCTGGACGCGGACCGGCTGGCCGGAACCGCGCAGGATTTGCAGTTTGCCCGTATCGCGCTGGAGCAGCAGACCAGAGAGGCAGCGGAACGCATCGCCACGGTTGAAAACGGCGACGTTGTTCTGGATCATATGCAATACCGGCGGCTTCCGGTTGAAATCGGCGCCCGCCTGTTTTCCCACGCCCTGTGCTGGGTATCGTCTGCCGAATACCGGCCCCGTCGCATGGCCCTGATTGACGCCGAGTATTCCGCGGACATAGGCAAGGTATCCACCCTGCACGGTTGCCTGATCACCGCGAACAAAAATGAAATCCGCATCACCCGCGAATATCAGGCCGTCAAGCAGACCGCCTGCCCAACCGATGAAATCTGGGACAATCGCTGGCAGCTTATAGGACCACATGAAAAGGGACTGGAATTACGGGCTTTTGGGGCCAAGGGATTGGCCCAATGTCCCGATTGGCGGGCCACGGGTATGCCGCGAACATCTTTGCTTGCAAGCCCCGCAGTGTGGAGAAAGGACAGTCTTATTGCCGCACCTTTGGCCGGTTTGGGCAATGGATGGCTCACAAAACCGCTATTTGGGCTGGATCATTTCATTTCATCCATTATATCGCATTGAACAAACCTGCCTAATCCCTATTTTAGACAAGTGGCCTTGGGAAAGAATCCTTTGTGTCAAAACCGGTTTAAGGAGAATGCCTGTGGGCAACGCTAGAAATCTGGCTTTCTGGGTCGTGCTGTTTATGCTGATCCTCGCTTTGTTCAATCTGTTCAGCAATGGCGAAAGCGCCCTGAATTCCCGCCAAATGACCTATTCGGAATTTGTGCAGGCCGTGAATGACGGCACTGTTGCCTCGGTCACGCTGGACGGGGAAAAGGTTCTGATCAAAGGCAAGGACGGGCAGGAATATGCCACGATCAAGCCATCGGACGCCGAAGTCACCAAGATGCTGATCGACAAAGGCGTCAAGGTAAACGCCGCCCCGCAGGAACAATCCGCCTTTGTATCGCTGATATCGCTGTTGTTGCCGGTGCTGCTGCTGATCGGTTTCTGGTTCTTTATGATGAACCGGATGCAAGGTGGCGGCAAAGGCGGGGCCATGGGCTTTGGTAAATCCAAGGCCAAGATGCTGACCGAACGCGAGGGTCGCGTGACCTTTGACGATGTGGCCGGCATTGACGAGGCCAAGGAAGAACTGGAAGAGATCGTCGAATTCCTGCGCAACCCGCAGAAATTTTCCCGTCTGGGCGGCAAAATCCCCAAAGGTGCGCTGCTGATCGGGCCTCCGGGCACGGGTAAAACCCTGCTGGCGCGTTCTGTCGCCGGCGAGGCAGGCGTGCCGTTCTTTACAATTTCCGGTTCGGATTTTGTGGAAATGTTTGTCGGCGTTGGCGCCAGCCGCGTGCGCGACATGTTCGAGCAAGCCAAGAAAAATGCGCCTTGCATCGTGTTCATCGACGAAATCGATGCCGTGGGCCGTGCCCGTGGCGTCGGCATGGGCGGTGGCAATGACGAACGCGAACAGACATTGAACCAGTTGCTGGTGGAAATGGACGGCTTTGAGGCAAACGAGGGCGTGATCATTCTGGCCGCAACCAACCGCGCCGATGTTCTGGACCCGGCATTGCTGCGCCCCGGCCGTTTTGACCGTCAGGTTCAGGTGCCCAACCCCGATATCAAGGGCCGCGAGAAGATTTTGAATGTGCATGCCGCCAAGGTGCCTTTGGGGCCGGATGTGGACCTGCGTATCATTGCTCGCGGCAGCCCCGGTTTTTCCGGTGCCGACCTTGCCAATCTGGTGAACGAGGCAGCGCTGATGGCGGCCCGTCTGGACCGTCGTTTCGTCACGATGGAAGATTTTGAAAAAGCCAAAGACAAGGTGATGATGGGGGCCGAGCGCCGTTCAATGGTTCTGACCGACGAGCAAAAGGAAATGACTGCCTACCACGAAGCCGGTCACGCCATTGTCGGGATCAAGCTGCCCAAATGTGATCCGGTCTATAAGGCTACGATCATTCCGCGTGGTGGTGCATTGGGCATGGTGATGAGCCTGCCCGAGTTCGATCAGCTGAACTACTTCAAGGATCAGGTGGAACAGAAGATCGCCATGGCAATGGCCGGCAAGGCCGCCGAGATCATGAAATGGGGCCCTGATCATGTATCAAACGGCCCGTCGGGTGACATCCAGCAGGCCTCGGCTCTGGCCCGCGCCATGATCATGCGCTGGGGCATGTCCGACAAGGTGGGCAATATTGATTATCAGGCCGCGCACGAGGGTTATCAGGGCAACGGTGCCGGTGGCCTGTCGATTTCGGCTGCCACGCAGGAGTTGATCGAGACCGAAGTGAAGCGGGTGATCGACGAAGGTTACGCAACCGCCACAAATATCCTGAAAAAGCACAAGAAGGAATTCGAGCTTCTTGCGCAGGGTCTGTTGGAATACGAAACCCTGACCGGCGAGGAAATCCAGCGGGTGATGAAGGGCGAGCCGCCTCAATCGGACGATGATGACGAGGACAAGGGCAGTGTATCCAGTGTTGTGGCTGTGCCCAAGACCAAGCCGAAACCCAAGCCCAAGTCCAAGGACGACGGTATGGAGCCGGAGCCTTCGACCTAGTGACGCGGGAGAATTGACAAAAGTGCCGGTAGACATCTACCGGCGCTTTTTTGTTTGTGACGGGGGGATCATGCCTGCACTGAAGTCAACGAATTTCAAAGGCCGGATTGTCTGGCTGGGGCTGAATGCCAACCGCAAGGATACTCTGCGCAGTGTTCCCGTGCCGGTAATGGAACTGACCCTTGCCGGATGTGCAGGCGAAAGCCATGCGGGTCTGACGCGTCCTTCTTGTGCCCGTGTGGTTGGTCAATACCCGCGCGGCACCGAAATTCGCAATACACGCCAGCTTAGCATTATGTCTGCCGAAGAACTGGCCCGGATCGCGGCCAAGATGGGTATCGAGGCGGTTGATCCCGCATGGCTCGGGCTGTCGATGGTGGTCGAGGGTATCCCCGATTTCACCCAGATCCCGCCTTCATCGCGTCTGCAGGTTGGGGACGGGGCAACGCTAACGGTGGACATGGAAAACCGCCCCTGCAACCTGCCCGCCCCCGTGATCGACGCGGAATCACCTGGTATGGGTCGGGCGTTCAAACAGGCGGCCAAAGGATTGCGCGGCGTCACAGCCTGGGTCGAGCGCGCAGGATTATTGCGCGTCGGGGACAAGATTATTCTACATATTCCGGACCAGCCTGTCTGGCCACATCTGTCCCGCGCACGCCAACAATAACATGATTTAAAACGACGAATCCGACGGTGAAAATGTCGGATTTACCCTGTTAGCTGATTGCGACTCTTGTAAGGTCAGGGAAATAACCTGACGTGATTTGCCAAAGGAATCCCACAAGATGAGCTTTAAAACCGACATTGAGATCGCCCGTGAAGCGAAGAAGAAGCCGATTCAGGAAATCGGCGAGAAGCTGGGCATTCCGACCGAGCATCTGCTGCCCTACGGTCACGACAAAGCCAAAGTCAGTCAGGAATTCATCGAAAGCATCAAGAACAATCGCAAAGGCAAGCTGATCCTTGTCACCGCGATCAACCCGACTCCGGCGGGCGAGGGCAAGACCACCACCACGGTGGGTCTGGCCGACGGGATGAACCGGATCGGCAAAAAGGCGGCGATCTGTATTCGCGAGGCGTCCTTGGGTCCGTGTTTTGGCATGAAGGGTGGGGCCGCTGGCGGGGGCTATGCCCAAGTGGTGCCGATGGAGGAAATGAACCTGCATTTCACCGGCGATTTCCACGCCATTACCTCGGCGCACAACCTGCTCAGCGCGATGATCGACAACCACATCTACTGGGGTAACGAACTGGGCATAGACGAGCGCCGCGTGACCTGGAAGCGGGTGCTGGACATGAACGACCGCGCCCTGCGCGACACGGTGACCTCGCTTGGCGGCGTGGCCAACGGCTTTCCGCGCCAGACTGGTTTTGACATCACGGTGGCGTCCGAAGTGATGGCCATCCTGTGCCTGTCGAACAACCTTGAGGATTTGCAGGAACGTCTGGGCAATATCATCGTCGCCTACACCCGCAAGCGCGAGCCGATTTACTGTCGCGACATCAAGGCCGATGGCGCCATGACGGTGCTGCTGAAGGACGCGATGCAGCCCAACCTGGTGCAAACGCTGGAAAACAATCCGGCCTTTGTGCATGGCGGACCCTTCGCCAATATCGCGCATGGTTGCAACAGCGTGATCGCCACCAACACCGCCCTGCGGCTGGCCGATTATGTGGTGACCGAGGCCGGTTTCGGCGCCGATCTGGGGGCCGAGAAATTCATGAACATCAAGTGTCGAAAGGCGAACCTGTCGCCGGATGTGGTGGTGATCGTGGCCACGGTGCGGGCGATGAAAATGAACGGCGGTGTGGCCCGCAAGGATCTGGGGCCGGAGAATGTGCAGGCGGTGATCGACGGTTGCCCGAACCTTGGCCGTCACATCGGCAATATGAAATCCTTCGGTGTGCCGGTGGTGGTGGCGATCAACCATTTCGTCACCGATACCGATGCGGAAATCCAGGCGGTGCAGGAATATGTGGCCTCGCAAGGGTCCGAAGCAATCCTGTCGCGCCACTGGGAACTGGGCGGCGAGGGGGCCGAACATCTGGCCGAACGGGTGGTGGAAATTGCCGACAGCGGCATTTCGCAGTTCGCACCGCTTTATGTTGACGACCTGCCTTTGTTCGAAAAGATCGAGCGCATCGCCCATTCGATCTATCGCGCGTCCGAAGTGATCGCCGACAAAAAGGTCCGCGACCAGCTGCGCGCATGGGAAGAGGCGGGATATGGCCATCTGCCGATCTGCATGGCCAAAACGCAGTATTCGTTTTCCACCGACCCGAACCTGCGCGGTGCCCCGACCGGCCACACCATCCCGATCCGCGAAGTGCGCCTGTCAGCGGGTGCCGGATTTATCGTTGTGGTTTGCGGTGACATCATGACCATGCCCGGCCTGCCCAGCCGCCCGGCCGCCGAAGGCATCGGCTTGAATGACGATGGCGAAGTCGAGGGGCTGTTCTAGGCGAAAAATGCCTGTATGAATTGACTATGAAACACACATGGCTTGCCTATGGCAGGTCGGCAGGGGAACGAGGCCAGAAAAATGACAGCGGAAATTATCGACGGCAAGGCTTTTGCGGCCAGGGTGCGGGAAAAGGTGGCAGTGCATGTGGCACGGCTGAAGGATGATCACGGTATCACGCCGGGGTTGGCGGTGGTGCTGGTGGGCGAGGATCCGGCATCGCAGGTCTATGTGCGCTCCAAGGGGAAGATGACCGTCGAGGTCGGGATGAATTCCTATGAGCACAAGCTGGGCGCCGACACCTCCGAGGCCGATTTGCTGGCGCTGATCGACAGCCTGAACAATGACCCCGCGGTGCACGGTATTCTGGTGCAACTGCCGCTGCCCGACCATCTGAACGAAGACCTTGTGATCAATGCGATTGATCCGGCCAAGGATGTGGACGGGTTTTGCATTGCCAATGTGGGCCGTCTGGCCACGGGGCAGAAAAGCATGGTGCCTTGCACGCCGCTGGGGTGTCTGATGATGCTGCGGGATCATCATGGATCATTGTCCGGTCTGGATGCGGTTGTGATTGGCCGCAGTAACATCGTTGGCAAACCGATGGCGCAATTGCTGTTGGGCGATAGTTGCACGGTGACAATCGCCCATTCCCGCACCAAGGATCTGCCCGATGTGGTGCGCCGCGCCGATATTGTTGTGGCCGCCGTGGGACGGGCGCAAATGGTGCCCGGGGACTGGATCAAAAAGGGTGCAACCGTAATTGATGTGGGGATCAACCGGATCGATGCACCGGAAAAGGGCGAGGGCAAAACGCGGCTGGTGGGGGATGTTGATTTCGCCAGCGCGGTGGAAGTTGCAGGGGCGATCACGCCGGTGCCCGGCGGTGTGGGGCCAATGACGATTGCCTGTCTGCTGGCCAACACCGTGACAGCCTGTTCGCGGGCGAACGGGTTGGAAGAGCCTGAAGAGTTGACGGTTTAGATTCTAACAGAATACGCGCTGCGACCCGAACGAAGTAAAGAGGACAGCGTCCGAACCTGGGTGGGCGCCAGAACGGTTTATTGGCTTGAAGTGGTGAACTAATTCTGACGGTTATGATGTCGGAAGCGTTGCAAAAGCGCCCTCCCGTGGGGAGGGTCGGGCGCTGTCCGGCTTCGCCGTCTGGAATGATGGTTTAGTCTTTGAACTTTGGCGCGCGTTTCTCGAAACCTGCCATCAATGCCTCGATCTGGTTCGGGCTGCCGATCAGGCGTCCCTGGGCGGCGGATTCCAGTAACAGCACCTCGGACTCATCCGCATATTCGCAGGCACGGATCATCGCCTTGGCCTCGCGCACAGCGTCGGGGCTGCGCCCCGCGATTTCTTCGGCCAGCACCTGTGCCCGTTCCAGCGGATCCTCCGCCAGTTCGGTGACAAAGCCCCAGTCCAGCGCCTGCGCGGCGTCAAACACTTCGGCGGTATAGGTCAGCCGACGGATTACATCGCCGCGCGCCAGACGCCGCATCAGAACCATGCCACCCATATCCGGCACCAGCCCCCATTTGCCTTCCATGATGGAAAACTGTGTGTCGGGGGCGGCCACGCGGATATCGGCTCCCAGCATGATCTGGAACGCGCCGCCAAAGGCATAGCCATGCAGCGCGGCAATAACCGGCATCGGCAGATCGGCCCAGACCATTGCGGCGCGCTGGAACAGGTTGGAGGTGCCATGTGTGCGGGTCATGATGCCGCCTGCCTTGGCGACCTCGGCCATCAGCATCTGGAAGGTGCCGGTATCCAGACCGGCCGAAAAGGCCGGCCCGTCGCCACACAGAACCACGGCGCGGATATCGCGCCGCTCCATCAAGGCTTCACCCGCCGCAACGATGGCGTTGATCATATCCAGATCCAGCGCGTTGCGCTTGTCGGCGCGGGTCAGGGTGACGGTGGCGATGCCACCGCTTTCCCCGATACGAACCCGATCAGACATTAGTGAATGATCTCTTCGTCTTTGACGAACATATTGGCCCAGGCCCGATCCAGCAGGTCGGGGCGCATCTGGTTCGGGATACCCTCGAATTCGCAAATCGCGATCATCTGGTCGATCAGGAAGATCGGCTGATAGTTCGCATAGACATTTTCGATGGTCGGGTATTTTTCCTTGAGCATATGCACCAGGGTTGCCTCGTCCAGCGGCAGCTTTTTCTTGCGGGCGACCATAGCAAAGATTTTCAGGAAGTCCTCTTGCGAGGGGCCGTCAATCTTGATTTTGAAGAAAATCCGGCGCAAAGCCGCGCGGTCAAAGATTTCGTTCGGGTGGAAGTTGGTCGAGAAGATAACCAGCGTGTCAAAGGGCACGGTGAATTTCTCGCCCGATTGCAGTGACAGAATATCTTTGCTTTCTTCCAGCGGAACAATCCAGCGGTTGATCAGGGCCTGTGGCGGTTCGGCCTGTCGGCCAAGGTCATCCACGATGAACACGCCGCCGGTGGATTTCAACTGCAACGGCGCCTGATAGGTGCGGGCGGTCGGGTTGTAGACCAGATCCAGCATGTCCAGTGTCAATTCACCACCGGTAATCACGGTCGGGCGTTCACAGCGCACATAACGGGTATCGAACCGGTTGCCTTTGCGGCGCAGGCTGTTGGGGTCGTCGGCTTCTTCTTCGACGGCGGTGTGGACGATCGGGTCATAGACCGTGATCACCTGACCGGCGTATTCGATCGCGCGCGGCACAAAGATTTTGTCCCCCAGCGCATCGCGGATCCCGTTCGAGATCGAGGATTTACCATTGCCCGGAGGGCCATACATCAGGATCGAGCGGCCCGAGCTGACCGCAGGCCCAAGATGGTCCAGCAGTTCATCGGGCAGGATCAGGTGGCCCATGGCACCGGTTAACTGCTCGCGGGTGATCTGGATATTGCGGATCGACTGGCGTTTGACCTGTTCGGCGTAAACATCCAGCGGCACCGGCATGGCGCCGTAATATTCGGATTGCGACAGGGCGTCCAGCGCGCGGGCCTTGCCGGCGTCGGTCAGCTGATACCCCATTTCACCGCCGGACCCGGCATGCAATGTCCCCGTGGCCTGAAGCAGTTTTTGTTCGCGCGCCAGATCGACCAGTTCCTGTGTGACTGGAATGGGCAGGCAGAGGGATTTGGACAGCTCGCTGACCTGTTCCTGATTTTGCCGGAACATCGTTTTCAGCAGGATGTCGCGCATCATTACCTGCGGAAGTTCCATTTCGCTCATGCGGCGCGGGGCGGGGGGCGCAATAACGCCGGAGGTTTCCATGTTCATTCGCTTACCTGTGCTCTGCGTTTTAAAGGACTGTTTAATAAAACAGCGTGTTATTTTTGTGGCGATTCTACCGCTGATCGGGTCAATGGACAATAAAAACTGCCCAAGTCTTGCACTTGCGGGCTAATTGCCGGTTATTGTGGCGGAAATGTATAGTAAAACCAATCGGGGGTAGGCATGAGCAGGCCAAATCCAGTCGTATTATTCGGATTTCTTGTATCAATTATTGTGGTTCTGGGCGGATTGGCCGTGCTGAAAGGCGGGTTGTTTATTGCCAAACACGAGGCAGACACCCTGCATCTGGTGCAAATCGTGTTCCGGATGAATATGGGGCAATGGCCACATCTGGATTTCATGACGCCTTTGGGCGCGCTGGCCTATGCGCCGATCGCGCTGTTCACATGGCTGGGGGCGGGTATAGGCCATGCCATCCTCTATGCCCAGATTGCAGTTGCGGCTGTGCTGCTGCCTGCGGCGTGGTGGGGCGGCGTCAGCCGGTTTTCCGGTTGGCTGGCCTATCTGTTCGGCGCATTGGTTATGATCCTTTGCGTGGCGATTGCCTTTGGCACAGAAGAGCAGACCATCTCGATTTCGATGCATTATAACCGCTGGGCCTGGGCCTTTTCCTTTGTAGCGATCGCGCTGGCTGTGGTGCCGCCAATGGGTCGGGAACGCCCGCTGGTCGACGGGGTGATTATCGGCTTGTGTCTGGCAGCACTGGCACTGATCAAAGTCACTTATTTTATCTCGTTTGCACCTGCAATTGCGCTGGCGCTGGCCTTTCGCAAGGATTGGGCGGCAATGGGCTGGGCGCTGGTTGCAGGGGCAGGGGTTGTTGTCATTGTTACCCTGTTTGCCGGTGTCGGGTTCTGGATAGCCTATGCGCAGGATCTGATCGAGGTGTCGCGTTCAAAAGTGCGCCCGCAGCCGGGTTTGACGATCAGTCGGGTGATCCTGTCGTCTGCCTATCTGGGGGCGACGGCAATGGCTATTCTGGGGGCAGTGCTGTATCGGCAATCCAAAGAGGATGCAGGCGGATATGCCCTGTTGGCGCTGTTGCCAGGGTTTTTCTATGTCACCTATCAAAACTACGGCAATGATCCGCAATGGCTGCCTTTGCTGGCCATTCTGTTCCTGGCATTGCGCCCGAAACAAGTGCGGTACAATCGTTGGGGATGGGATATCCGCAAGGGTATGGAAATTGCCGCGATTGCAACATTCGCTATGGCAGCGCCGTCCTATATCAACATGGCCTCAAGCCCGATCCGGCAGATGACATTCGATGCCGAGGGGTATGAACCCATCCTGATGACCGAAGGCGTTAACAGTGATTTGCGACTACCGCATGTGCGTGCCCGTCGGGTAGATGGCTGGGTGTCGCTGGCCAGCGAGGGGGCGGGTCTGGACGCGATGGAAGAGGGGGCAGATCGCAAGGAACTGGGCAGCTTGTCCGGTCAGCCGCTTCCGTATTGCAAGCTGAAACTGGGTTTGCCGGGCTGGACCAAGACCATTGTTGATGATCTGGAGAACGCCGGGTTTGCAGGTGGCAACAGGATTTTTATTGCGGATATTTTTTCCAGCCATTGGTTGTATGGCGACCTGAAACCACTGATCAATGGCGCGCCCTGGTATTACGGTGGATTACCCGGGTTTGACAGTGCCGATTTTGTGCTGGTCCCGCAATGCCCTGCATCGCCCGAAGCCCGCAAACAGATACTGGATGATATTATGGCGCTTGAAGGGGTGACAGTGAAAGAAATACGACGCACCCCGCTTTATATCCTGATGGATATCAAGCGATAACAGATGCGCCGGATATTGCTATTGGCCGTATAGGATCCCGAGGACCAGATAGGCGATGAACGTTGCACTTATTGTGACGCCCATCGGGAAATCCTTGCGATCCCAGCTTTCCCATTCCGGGGCCAGATTGCGCACAAAGGATAGCATTCGTGCCAGCCGGTGGGTGAAATATGTCAGCAAGATCAGCGCGGCCAAAAGATAAGCCACCATGACCGCGTCTTCTCGCATGATAAAGGGGGCCATCGCTGCGGCGATTTTTGCATCCCCGGCCCCGACCATATTCAGATAGTTCAGGATAAATCCAATCACCAGAACAATCACGAAATGTGTCATGTGCCACAAGTATTGATCCAGCGGTAATGTGAAAAAGCCCAACACCAGATAAATTCCCAACATTGCCAATACGGCATTGTTGTAGATTTTCATGTATTTCAAATCGCTCCATGCCACCCATAGGGCTATGGGCAGGACAAAGGGAAGATACCACATTGCTGCGGTCGAAGAGAGAAAAACAGGCATTAGTTTGTCACATTGTTTTCCAGCGCATTCAGAGAACGCGCTGCGGCCTCGAAGTGCTGCGGGTGGGTGTCTATGGCTTCTTTCAACAGGCCTTTGCCGGTTGCAACGTCGCCTTGTTTGATTGCTGACAGGGCAAGGGTATACAGCAGCTGTGCCCGCTCTGTCTGGGTCATGGGAACAACCGGCAGGGTGTAATTGCGTTGCGCACCACGGGCCAGCGCTAGGTTGTTTTTGGCGGTAAAGCTGTTGCGATTGTAGGTCAGGGATTCATTGAACAGGCGCTCGGCCTCGCTGTAATCCCCACGGGTCAGTTTCGAATAGCCCCAGTTGTTCAGTGCATTGCCCGGATTGGTGGTCAGGCCCACGGCGATCTCGTAAAAACTGTCGGATTTCTTCCAGTCCTTGTTGCTGTCCGCCACCATCGCTTCCAGCCGGTAGCGTTTGTAGGTTTCGAATGTGGGGGGAACACTGTCCAGAACCGTTTTGGCTTTTTTCCAGTCGTTGGTCCGGATCAGGGAATCAGCCAGCTCTACGCGGTCTTCATTTGTGCTCTCGGGGTGTTGGACAATCTTGGCCCAGACAATCGAGGCTTCGCGTGGCTTTTTGGCGCGGACTAAAGATTTGGCAAGTCCGCGTTGCAGATCAATCCGGTCGGGATTTTCGGCGCTGGATTTGCGGAAATAGGCAACCGCCTCGTTCGGATCACCAACCGTCAGCATGATGCTGCTCAGGTTGCTTTCATCGATGACATTCAGGTCTTTCAGGGTGCGATTGACCTTGGCGTCGCTTTGCTTTTCACATGCTGACAGCGCTATTACGGCTGTGAGACACAGAGAGATAAGTTTAGTTTGGCGCATTTTTTGCGTCCTTTTTTTGACTGCTCGAACCTGACTTATGGTGTGGAAAGCAACAGAAAGCTTCCGTGGCCTCGCCGCACCAATGAGAAATTATCGTCGTTATCTGGGCCAGTATAACCAGTATCCTGTGATTTTGCGATAGCCAGACGCAAATTGTCGCGAATGGAGTCACTTTGGCCACTATCCAGCGCATATGCCGTGCGGAATACCTGACGTGCCTCGGCTGTTTTCCCGCGTTCCATCAGGACAACCCCCAGGTTGTTCCAGGCCGGAGGGAACTTTTGATCGGCTTTGACCGCCTTGCGCAGCATGGTTTCTGCCTGCCCCAACCGGCCAAGTTTCAGGTTCGCGGATCCAAGGGCGCTATAGACATCAGCGGTCATCCCTTGTTCGCCGGCCGCACGATAATAGGCTTTTAGCGCAAGTTCATATTCGCCAGCGGCCATCAACCGGTGGCCAACAAGCAGCCCGTCAACAGATTCACCGCGTTTGGGGTGACCGGTGGGGGCAAAGGGATTGTCGGTATTACGCTGAAAACCGCCAGCGGGATCGCAAGCGGTTAACAGGCTTAGCGCCAGAATGAACCCAACCCAGTTTTGTTTCATGCCCCTAGAAGTTCGCCCCTGCCAACATAACCGACATACCATAAACCGACGGGCCAATCAGAATGACCAGCAACGGCGGCAATGTCAGAAGCATTGTGGCAAGTGTCATTTTGGTTGGCAACTTGTTTGCGGCTTCTTCGGCCCGCATCACCCGTTTGTCGCGCATTTCGGCCGAAAAGACACGCAATGCGTCCGCAACCGAGGTCCCGAACGTCGCCGACTGGATCAAAACCGTCACAAACGAGGCCACATCGGTGACGCCAACACGTTCCGACATATCCCGCAAAACACTAACGCGGTCTTTACCGGCTTTCATTTCCTGCGACACCAGCGAGAATTCATCTGCGAGGGCAGGGAAGCCCGAGCGGATTTCCTCGGAAACGCGGATGATAGATTGGTCAAGCGATTGACCGGCTTCGACACAAACCAGCATCATGTCCAGCGCGTCGGGAAATCCGTTGATGATTTCTTCTTCCCGGGCCTGCTGACGACGGGAAACCCAATATTTTGGCGCCATATAGCCGATGACACCGGGGGCCAGAATGCTAAGGACCAGATTGGTTGTTGTCTGATCGTCTGTGGCCCCGATGGTCATGGCATATAAAGTCCCAAGTGCCAGGCCGCTAAGCCCAAGCAGGAATTGCACAAAGTGGAAGGTGCGCACAGCGGTCTTAGACGGGTATCCCGCTTGCAGCAGTTTCAGGCGAATGGCTGAATATTCCTCTTCGTTCTGGGGTTCCAGAAAGTTCGAGTATTTTTCCAGCTTGTTGCTGCCTTGCGCCTGACGCAACTGGTTCTTTTTGCCTTTGGATTTCTGGGCTGCGTTGGCTTTGCGCAGTTTATCCAGCGGATCTTCTTTCTGGTTCATCAGGACCGGAATGGTCAGAAGGATCAGAAACAGCCCAAGGATACCCACCGCCAATAGCGGTCCGAAGGGGCCGAACATGTCGGTCAGCGTTGTGTTGATACTATCAATAAAACCCATCTGCCTATCCCCTATACCTTAATGTTCACAAGCCAGCGCATGACAAAGATGTTCACAACCAGAAACACCCCGACAAACAGACAGGCCGGAATGAAATATGGGCTTTCCATCACTTCGTCATAGTAATCGGGCTGGGCCAGATTAACACCGATCAGCGCCAAGAACGGGAAGCCGGACAAGAAGTTGCCAGACCATTTGGCCTCGGCGGTGATGGCTTTGACGCGGCGGAACAGTTTAAAGCGCGAGCGGATCACCTTGGACAACCCGTGCAGAATTTCCGCAAGGTTACCACCGGATGTTTGTTGAATGGTCACGGCAACAGCCAGAAAGCGAAGATCCTGCATATCCAGTCGTTCGGCCATGTCTTTCAGGGCTTCACCAACATCGCGCCCGTAGGTTGCCTCATCGGCGATGACGCCCATTTCCGTTCCCAACGGGTCAGGAATTTCGTTTGAAACAATTGCCAAAGCCGAGGTGAAAGGGTGCCCGACGCGCAGGCTTCGGACCATTAGTTCAACGGCATCCGGCAGTTGCTCCTCGATCAGGGCCATGCGTTTCTTGGCCTTGTTGTTAACCCAGATAAAGACCGAGCTGATGCCCATAACAATTGAAATGGCAATGCGCACAGGGAAAGAAGTGCCCGTGCCGATCGTCAAGCCGACAAAGGCCAGCATACTAAGTCCGGCCATAAGAAGGATAAGCTGCAAGGGAGAAAACGCGATATTTGCTTTTTGCGCACGATTGGCCAGCAAGGAATAAAGCGGGATGGAATTGGATCTCAGGTGCTGCGCCATTTCCTTGCGTAACTGTTCCAGAACCTGTTCACGACCGGCGCCTTTTTCCAGCATGTCCAGCCGGCGGTTAACCTTGCTGTTCAGGCTGATCGATTTGCCGAATACTGTCAGGTAAATACCTTCGACCAGAAACAGAACGGCAATGAAGATCAGGCCGTAGACGATGAATTCTCCGTTAATCGACATTGTGTATTACTCCGCCACAAAAGGTTCGAACAAGGATGCAGGCAGATCATAGCCCCACATGCGGAAGCGTTCGGAATAGTGCGAGCGCACGCCGGTGGCTGTGAAATGGCCAAGGATCTTGTTTTCCGGGGTCAGGCCGACGCGCTGGAATTTGAACACTTCCTGCATCGAGATCACTTCGCCCTCCATCCCGGTGATTTCCGTAACCGATGTCATCCGGCGCGAGCCATCCTGCAAACGGCTGATCTGCACAATCAGGTTCACAGCCGAGGAAATCTGGCTGCGCACCGCTTTCAGCGGCATTTCGATGCCCGACATCGCGATCATGTTTTCCATCCGCGACACACCATCGCGCGCCGAGTTGGCGTGGATCGTGGTCATCGAGCCATCGTGGCCGGTGTTCATGGCCTGCAACATGTCGATCACTTCTTCGCCACGCGTTTCCCCCACGATAATCCGGTCAGGACGCATCCGCAGGGCGTTTTTCAGACAGTCGCGCGGTGAAACCTCGCCTTTGCCTTCAACATTTGGCGGGCGACTTTCCATCCGGCCCACATGGACCTGTTGCAATTGAAGTTCCGCCGTATCCTCGATTGTCAGGATACGTTCGGCGTTGTCGATAAAGGACGACAGCGCGTTCAGGGTGGTGGTTTTACCGGATCCGGTACCGCCGGAAACAACGATGTTAAGGCGGCAGGCCACGGCGGCCTGAAGGTAGGCAGCCATTTCTTCGGAAAAGGCCCCAAAGGCGACCAGATCATCAATGCCCAGTTTGTCCTTTTTAAACTTACGAATGGACACCAGCGAGCCATCAACCGCAATCGGCGGCACCATCGCGTTGAAACGCGAGCCATCGGCCAGACGGGCATCCACATAGGGATTGGATTCATCGACGCGCCGGCCCACGGCGGACACGATTTTGTCGATGATGCGCAGCAGGTGGCGTTCATCCTTGAAGGTGATGTCGCTTATCTCAAGTTTACCGTCGCGTTCCACGAAAATCTGGTTCGGGCCATTGATCAGAATATCGTTGACGGTCGGATCTTTCAGCAAAGGCTCGATCGGGCCAAGGCCCGTCACTTCGTCGAACAGTTGCTGATAAAGATGGGTGCGCTCGTCGCGGGTCAGCACCACGTTCATTTCTTCCAGCGCTTCGGAGGCGATGGCGGTGATTTCGTTGCGCAAATCTGATTCTGCCGCATTTTCCAATGCAGACAGGTTAAGGCTATCCAGCAATTCCTGATGCAATTGCAGACGGACTTCTGCCAAGCGCTCTTTGCGCTTCAGCTCTTTGTCGGGCACAGCGGCCGATGCGGGGGCCTTTGCGGCCTTGCGCAGCGAATGGGATGCATCATCAGGCTTGTTGGCAGCGGGCTTTGCGGCAACCGACTGGGAAGAGTCTTTGGACCCTGTTTTCTTGTAACGCGAGAACATTCTGTATTCCCTTTTCTACTTTACTGGCCAGCTTCGGCGGCTTCGTTAAGCTCGTGAATTGACATGGCAAGTTTGGTGAATTCTTTACGAACCGGGTTTTTTGCGGCGGTTTCGGCCATTGGCACCCCGTGGTCACCGGCTTGCACAACCACTTTGCCACCGTCTGGTATCTGGATTTCGATATCGATATCCAGGCTTTCGGCCAATCGCTTGACGCGGGATTTGCCGTTCAGATCGGTGAATTTCGGGGCCCGGTTCAGAACAAAGCGCAGTTTTTTGTAAGGCAGTTCTTCGGATTTCAGGGCGCGGATCAAACGCAGGGCATTCTGGGCGCTGCGCATATCCAGTTCCAGAGTTGCAAAGTAAACATGGGCCTTGCTTAAAACTGTTTCGGTCCAGGCGACAAGCGTGGAAGGCATGTCGATAACAACATAGTCAAAATTGGTGCGGGCCATTTCGATGATGCGAAGCACATCATCGGGTTCGATCAGATCCAGCGGCAGCATATCGGCCGGTGCGGTCAAGACATGCATCTTGTCGCCATAGGTCAACAGCGCGGCCATAAAGCTTTCGCTGTCCATCGACTCGGTGTTGGTCAGCAATTCATAAACTGTTTCGCGCCGCGGTAGATCCAGATAGGTCGAAACCGATCCGAATTGCAGGTCCAGATCAAGAAGACAAACGCGCGGGGCTTTCTTTTTGTCGATATTGGCCAGTTCCCAGGCCAGATTGACCGCAAGGGTCGAAGCACCTGTGCCACCAGCCAGACCATGAACGGGCAGAACAACACCGTCAAAATTGCCGGTGGCCTTTAGCGTATTGCGCATCTCGTCAGGGACACCGGCATCCGGGGCAACGGGCTCGGGTTGACGCAGCCGCTCGATGGCTTCGTGCAGTTCGCCGTCGGGCAAGGGGTAGGGGATGAAATCATTCGCCCCCAGCCGCAGCAACTGGTGCAGGGCGACAGGGCTGACTTCTTCGGCAATCAGGATGACTTTGACATTGTTGGCATTGGCCTGTGTGATCAGATCGCCGATCATATCCAGATCGTCTTCGTCCTGATCGTTGACGGCAATGGCAATGAACTCCAGAGATTTTGCATCCGGTTGCTCAAGGAAAACCGCTGCATCCTCGAATGTCAGGTCCCCCCAGTTTTCACCCAGTTCTGCTTCCATATCCTCGATCAACAGATCAAAATTCGATACGTCACGCGAAACTGTGCAGGCTACGATAGGTGCCGATTCTGGCTGTAGCTTCGCACTGTTTTCCATTGCCTCTTGTCCTCCTATTACGGACGAATGCGGATTATATAATTGATACCAGTAGGTTAACCCTATCCGGTACCGTGCCGCGATTGCCCTTTTGCGCGATTCGCATGCGCAATAATTGCTCCTATTTGCCGTGAAACTGACTTACAATATTGGCAACATTAGGGCTAAAAGGCCGTAATTGTTCGACAAACGGAATAATTGAAGTCCATATCACACATCACAAGAACATATTAGGTTTCATTGTTGATTTACAGATTTGCCGTCTGACGGCCGATTACAAGTCGCCTTGCACAACAATCCTACGAAATGCGGCCCATTCTGTTAAGGGATTATACGCAAGGTCGGCACAAAATGGCCGCCCGATTTAACCCGGACGGCCGTCTTAATATCAGGTGGATTTTGGATTTATCCGCCGCTGTTCCCTGCGGCATCACCAGTGTCCTTTGTCGTCGGGAACTCGGTCGCGCTCTCGACATACTCGCGGTAAACAACCTGGGCATATTTCCCGTCCAGGATCAGCGGGTTATTCTTCACAAAGCCGGAAACCTCGGTCACGGTGCGACGATTGCGCCGTTCCTGGCCCGTTGTCACAACAATTGGCCGTGTTTCGCCAAAGGATGCGACTGCCTCGAGCCGTTTGCGACTGATGCCCTGACGGACAAGGAAGTTCACAACAGCGCGTGCGCGGCGCAGGCCCAGACGTTTGTTATAGGCGTTGCTGCCGACCAGATCCGTGTGGCCATAGACCCGGAAGCGGACCTCGGGGAATTGGCGGATCCAGTTTGCCTGCTTCATCAACGCGGCCTGTGCTGTTGCATCCAGTTGTGCGCTGTTAAAAGCAAAGTTCACTGTCGAGGGGACCTCGGCTGCAAAGCGTTTGGTCAGGTTGACCGCGTAGTTCCGCTGCCCGGTCTGGACCAGCAAATTGTTCATTGTCGGGTTGCCAAAACCACCTTCGTCCAGTTCCGCGCCGGCTTCGGCAAAGAAAGATTCAGTGATCAGGGTTTCCTTGGAACAACCGGCCAAAGCGGCAACGCTTGCAACGGTCAGGATGATTTTCATGTTGGTTTTCATAGTCCTACTCCATCACATAGCCATAGGAGCCGGTGAAATCCTGCCGGGCAACTTCGCCGGCGGCGCCTGTCAGGCGTTTGCCTGCTACGCGACCATTCAGGAACAGCTCGTTTTCAGTCGGGATGCGAATGCGATCCGTTGGCAAGGCCAGCGCTTCGCCCCGGGTCGGGGTTACCAGATGCGGGGTGATGATGATCACCAATTCAGACTGGTTTCTTTGGTATTCCGTGCTGCGGAACAGGGCGCCCAGGATCGGGATGTCCCCCAACCATGGAACCTGCGAGTTGTTATCGCGGAAATCATCCTGAAGCAGCCCGGCAATGGCAAAACTGTCACCATCGCGCATTTCAACTGTTGTTTATGTTTCGCGTGTGCGGAAACCAACAGCTGTTAGATTGCCACCAACCGGTGCAGTTTGCGTCGGGTCAATCGAACTGACTGAAGCTTTCATCGAGATATTGATGATATCGCCATCGACCACCCGCGGGGTAAAGTTCAACTGAACACCAAAGGGTTTATACTGAATAGTGATGGTGCCGTTGTCCTGCGGTGCAGGAACAGGAATTTCCCCACCGGCAAGAAATGTTGCCTCTTGCCCGGATAGGGCAATCAGGTTTGGCTCGGCCAAGGTGCGTACAATCCCCTTGCTTTCAAGGGCTTCAAGCATGACGCTTAAACGCGTGCCCGAGAAAATGACACCGCCCGCTGCTGTCGTGCTCAGACCATAGGCCGTAACGATATTAGGCAGACCGGTTATAGGGTCGGGGGTCGGGGTTCCGACCAGACCACCGGAACCACCACCAAGATGGGTTTGTGATCCATCAAAGACCAAACCACCCGAAAGCTGCTTGCTGACCGAGCGGCTCATTTCAGCAAAACGGACCTTCAGCATAACTTGCTGTGTTCCGCCAACGCTCATCAGGTTGGAAATACGGTCAGGTGCATAGCGGCTGGCCAGATCAAGTGCGCGATCCAGTTTTGCAGCGCTGGATACGGTGCCGGACAGGACGATACCGTCATTGGCTGTGCGCACTTCAATCGGCTCGCCGGGCAGGATCTGCCGCAGGCGTTCCTTGAATTCGCGCATGTCAGGGGTGACCTGCACATCGACATTGGCGATCAGGCTGCCATCGGCGCCCAAAAGTGTCAGAGTGGTGCGTCCGGGCATTTTGCCCAGCACATATATATTACGGTCTGACAATGTCGAAATATCGGCGATCCCCGGGTTGGCGATGGATAGTTCGCCAAAAGGAACGTCGCTTTCAACAACCACGGCGCTGTTCATAGGTACATTCAATGCGCTGGATGTTGCCCCGCGCATTACGCGAAGGGTTTCAGCCCCAGCGGGTGCTGGAACTGTTGTAACAGTAACGGCAAAACCCAATAGGGCTGCCTGGATAAATTTATTCATTTTCATTGTGACCTGCCTCTCTGATCACTACTCGGTTACGGGTCTCTATTCGCCCAATTATCCGAGACAATGCAGTAACCTGATTTTTATTTCAAGAATCAAGTGGTTGATGGGGGTTGCTTATGTGTATAATCCGCAACACCACACCAATTCTTGGGGCGGCCGGTGGTTGGCCACCTATATACAGTAAGCATTATTCATCTGTATTGGGCCGCAAACCGGAAACGTGTCCATGTTGTTTAAATGCAATCACAGGGTGAATTCCCTACAGATCTTTGTCACGGACCTATCTGTTTTTCCACGCTTGCGTACGTTTCAACAGCCCCTTTGACAGGATCAGATGCAGGATTTTTGCCGCAGCCGTGGTGTAAAAGATCATCATCCCCATTGCCGCCGCCGGCGCAATATCGCCCGCGTCATCCATATTCAGCACCGCCACCGAGGCCAGCGTGGTTTTGGGCGAATACAGGAACACTACGGCTGACACCGTGGTCATCGCGTTGACGAACAGATAGATCGAGATATCCAGAATAGCAGGCAGGGACACCGGCACGGTGACCCGCGTGAACAGCTTCATGGTGGGCTGTTTCAGAGATGCGGAAACGGATTCAAACTCGCGGTCGATCTGTTTCAGGGCGGTTACCGCTGTCAGGTGCGATACGGTATAAAAGTGGGTGACGGTGCAGACCACAAGAATGGTCATGGTGCCGTAGATCACGTTCAGCGGGTTGTCGGGGTTGTTGAAAAAGAAAATATAGGCCAGCCCCAGCACCATGCCCGGAATGGCCATCGGCAGCATTGCGAACATCTGGAAGATTGACCGTCCGGTTTTGAAGCCGCTGGATTTTTCCACCAGATAGGCGCCGAAAAAGATTACCGATGTGCCAATGACCGCCGTCAACAGCCCCAGCCGGATCGAATTGAAATAGGATTTCCAGCCACCGCCGTCCATTTTGTCGAACTGGTAGTTGTTCAGGCTAAGCGACAGGTCATAGGGCCAGAACTTGATCAGCGCCGCATATTGGCAGATGGCAAGGATGCCGACGATGAACAGCGCCACCAATGTCGAGTAGGCGAAAAAGAAGTTGTCGGTCTTGCTGTTTGGCGTCGGCTGGTAGGGGACCGAGCGCGCCGATAGCTGGGCCACTTGTTTGCTTTGGACATAGCGATCAATACCAAAGGCGAAAATCGCCGGGATCACCAGCACCACGGATACCACCGCGCCCATCTCGAAATTCTGCTGGCCAATCACCTGTTTATAGATGTCCACCGCCAGCACGTTGAATTGCCCGCCGATCACCTTGGGCAGGCCGAAATCGGTGATCACCAGATTGAACACCACAAAGGCCGCCGAAATCAGCCCGTAGCGCGCCGCCGGAATGGTCACGGTCCAGAAGGTGCGCCACGGGCTGGCACGCAGGGATATGGCGGCCTCGTACAGGCGGCCGTCGGATATGGCCAGCGCGGTGGATATGATCAGGAAGGCATGCGGGAAGGTGAAAAAGACGGAACCGATGACGATGCCGATTGGCCCATAGATACTGGCCCCGAACAACAGTTCCCTCATGATCCCCTGATTGCCGAACAGATAGACCAGCGCGATGCCGGGCAGCAGGGAGGGCACCAGAATGGGGGCCATAGCAATCAGCCGGAACGCCCCCTTGAAGCGCATACACGACCGGTTCAGCGCATAGGCAAACCAGAAGGCAAGCGAGACTGTGATAACCGTGCTGATGGTGGCGATGAACAGGGAATTCTTGATCGAATTAAACAAGGCGGGGGTGGAGAAATAGTTGATAAAGTTGCTGACACCCGTGGCCTTGATGGGGCGCAGTTGCACGCGGCGAAAATCGTTGCTTGTAAGTTCCAGCCAGTCGGTGCCGGTATGCAGGGTTGATCCCACCAGAAACCGCCCATCCGCCGTGGTGTTGCGGATTTTATACATCACGGGGCTGCGGAAACTGAAATCGGGGAAGAATTTGGTCAGGGCAAGCCGCCCGTCGGATCCGGTGCTAAGGTCTTGCGCGGTATAGACACCATATTTTTCATTCAGCGCGGCCGGGGTGGTGATGTCGCCCGAGAATACACCGTTTTCGTCTGAAACCTGCAACTCGTAAGCCGCCAGATCAATCGTGTAGATCGAAAAGGATTTCGACAGCATCGCATATAACGGCAGCACCAGCGCGATTAACAGGTAGAGCGCGATTACGATCATGCCGCCGCGCATGATCAGGTCGTCCTTGCTTAGCTTGCCTTTGATCTTGGGGCCATCGGGCAGGGTGTCGGTGATGCTCATCGTGCTACGCCTCTGCCGGTGTGAAAACCATCAGGCGGCTGGCGGGCAGCTCAATCGAAATATCCCTGCCCTCGGCCAGATCCAGCCGCCGCACGGCGTTGATTGAAAAATCGGCAATCAGTTCATGTTCGCCGAATATTTCGTGCTGCAAACGGCACCGCCAGAAGGCGCCCAGAAATTCCATATCCCCCATCCGCACCGTCAGGGTGTTGGCCGCATCAGCGGGGGTGTCTTTGCCATGCGGAATGATGTCCTCGGGCCGGATGGCGGCGATAACACCGGCGCCTTTGACAAACGAATGGCTGCGGCTGGTCAGGGTGCGGCCGCCGATGGAAACACTGTCGGGGCTGGCGGCTGCGGCGGTGATCTGGTTCATCTCGCCAATGAAATCGGCGACAAACAGGCTGGCCGGTTCGCGGTAAATCTGGGTCGGGGTGCCGACCTGTTCAATCGTGCCCTGATCCATCACCACGATGCGGTCGGCCAGTGCCAGCGCCTCTTCCTGATCATGGGTGACCATCACGGTGGTGACGCCCAGTTTGCGTTGCAGATCCTTGATTTCGTGGCGCAGGTAGACCCGCACCTTGGCGTCCAGCGCCGACAGCGGTTCGTCCAGCAGCAACAGGCCCGGACTGGTGGCAATCGCACGCGCCAGCGCGATGCGCTGTTGCTGGCCGCCGGACAGTTGGGCGGGGTATTTGCTGCCTTGTTCAGGCAGACCGACCAGTTCCAGCAATTCGGCCACACGGGCGTTTATCTCGGGTTTGCTGCGGTTTGTATTTTCCAGACCGAAGGCGATGTTTTTTTCAATCGTCAGGTTGGGGAACAGCGCGTAGGACTGGAACACAATGCCGAAATCCCGCATAGACGGGGGCAGGTTCGACACGTCCTTGCCGTCCTGAATAACCGTGCCGCGTGTTTGCAGGTCAAGCCCTGCAATGGCGCGCAACAGGGTGGTTTTGCCACAGCCCGACGGGCCAAGGAAGCAGACAAGTTCGCCATCGTTGATATCCAGAGAGATGTCTTTCAAGGCCAGAAAATCGCCAAAGGCTTTCCACAGGTTTCGAATGCTCAGATAGACGTTGTCAGCCGGTTTTATCACGGGGCGGTCCTAGGGTAATATATTGGTATGTTTAGAAAAAAGCGAAGGGCCGCTGTGGCCCCTCGCAGTATTCAAGGCGCTATTTCGGGTCGGATTTACCGTCATAGCGTTTCTGCCATTCGGCCAGAATGGTGGCCCGGTTGTTGGCGGCCCATTCAAAATCATTGTCGATCATCGCGTCAACCAGACCTTCGGGGAAATATTCCACCGGTTTGGCCACGCCCGGGATGGCAACCACGGCATAGCCCTGATTATACATCTGCATCGCGTCCATCGAGACCGAGAAATCAACCAGCTTTTGCGCGGCTTCCTGATGTGCGGTTCCGGCGATGATCGCGGTTGCTTCCATCTCCCAGCCCACGCCTTCGCTTGGCACGATGATTTCCAGCGGCGCACCGGCGGCTTTGGATTTGGCCCCACGGAATGCAAAGGAAATACCGATCGGGATTTCACCGGCCGCGGCCAGTTTACACGGCTTGGAGCCGGAGTGTGTATAACGCGCGATATTTTCATGCAGCGCGTCCATATAGGCCCAGCCGCCGTCCTCGCCGAACATTTGCAGCCAGCTGGAAACGTCCAGAAAACCGGTGCCCGATGAATTGGGGTTCGGCATGATGATCTGGCCTGCATACTGCGGATCGGTCAGGTCTTTCCATGATGTTGGCGGGGTCAGGCCGGCCTTTTCGGCCTCGACCGTGTTGTAGCAAACGGCGGCGACCCAGGCATCCATGCCAACCCATGCGGGCGGGTTGTCGCTGTCCACGAATTTAGGGTCCAGTTTGTCCATGCCAGCGGGGGCATAGGGTTCCAGCATCCCTTCGGATTTCAGCAGCAGCAGCGATGTGCCAGCCAGCCCCCAGACCACGTCGGCCTGCGGATTGTCCTTTTCCGCCAGAAGTTTGGCGGTGATGATGCCGGTCGAATCGCGCACCCAGTTGATGGTGATATCGGGATAGGCTTTGTTGAAAGTTTCGGCGTAGCGCGGCAGATCCTCGGCCTCGACCGCTGTGTAAACGGTCAGTTCTTCGGCCAGTGCGGCAGTGGCTGTGCCCAGTGCCAGAATGGCAGTGGTGGCCAGCATTTTAATAGACTTTTCCATGATTTCTCCCAAGGATTGGTTTGCAACTGTTGGTTCAGCTTCAATTTTTATCATTGCGGGAAGGGAGTGATAACGAAGCCTGTAAACCGTAATAATGCTACGGTTTTGTGACGCTTCGCCCGAATTAATTCCCCCCGTCATCTCCGACTATAGCTTGGATTGCCGTTGCGGCAATCCCTTTGATGGGAAAAATTTACCAACTAGTCTATTTTACATCTGGGTAAAACCACGGCCAGCCACAACATATCTGCGGCTGGCCGGTTGTCTGTCTGTGCCGATTAAGGCTTTTCGCCGCGCGCCAGGCGGGCGTTGATATCGTTGATCACGGCGGGCAGGTCCACCAGTGAATCGATCACGTAATGCGCGCCGGATTCCAGCAGGATTTTACGCGTGTGGGCCATGCGCCGCTGGATTTCGGCCTCGGACAATGTTGCTTCTTCGTCCAGCGAATTGATGTTCATATAGTTGGAATAGCGCACCAGACCAACACCCCAGCACCCCGCGTTCAGGGCTTCGCCCACGCCGGAAACCGTGTCATCACATTTCACAACCGATTTGATTTCCGAGATATTCATCAGGTCCAGATTTTTCCACACCATATGCGGGGCAGGGCGGGCGCCGTTGATCACCTCGTCACCGGCAACAGTGGCGTCGGGGGTGAAGCCCTGTTTGATGCAATCCTCAAGCAACACATCCACCATGGAACGCACAAAGCCGGTCGAGGCGCCGATTTTCAGGCCCTGCTTTTGCAGATCGACCAGCACGTCCTTAACGCCGGGCAGGATGGTGGTGTATTTGCGCAGGCAATCCAGTTGTGCGGGCACGAAATCCTTGAACATCGCATCTACATCGGATTGGTCGGGATACTTGCCCTTGATCGACTTCCAGCGCTCGGCGATCACCGGATCCTCGGTCAGCATTTTGATGTGCAGATCCTTGCGCAGGCCCATCGGGCCGCGGGCCTCTTCCATCGAAATTTCGACGCCCTGATTTTTGAACACCTCGACGAACACCACCGCAGGGGCGATGACATAGGCGTCGGCAATGGTGCCGCTCCAGTCCAGCACCAGCGCCTGAACCTTGCCGCGATAGGTGCGGGAATATGTGTAGTTTCCGAATTGGCTCATTTTTCATGTTTCCTTATGATGAGTCAGTGAAAAAATTTACGCGGCCAGTCTGGCGCGCTCGATCAGGGCTTGTTCGGGCGGGGCCGCATCAGGCACGCCCATTTCGTTCAGGGAGTCCTTGGCAGCCTGCACCACCTGTCGCATCACATCGGCGTCCATCTGTCCGATGCAGCCAATGCGAAAACTGTCAACAACGGTCAGTTTGCCGGGGTAGATGATGAAACCCTTGCGCTTCATCGCCTCATAGAAGCTGTTGAAATCAAACGACTTATGCGCCGGATTGAAGAAGGTAACGATGATGGGAGACAGCCAGCGGTCCTTGAGCAGGGTTTCAAACCCGAGGCCGCGCATTCCCTCGACCAGCACGTCGCGGTTGTCGGCATAGCGCGCGCCGCGCCCTGCAACACCGCCTTCGGCGCGGTGCGCTTTCAGGGCTTCCAGAAAGGCCACAACCACATGGGTCGGCGGGGTAAAGCGCCACTGGCCGGTTTTGTTCATATGCGCCCATTGTGCGTGCAGATCGAGGCTGAGGGAATGGCTGCGCCCCTTTGCGGCCTGCAATTCATCCTTGCGGGCGATGACAAAGCCGAAACCGGGCACACCTTCGATACATTTGTTGGCAGATGAGACCATCGCCTCATAGCGTATTTCGCTAACACCCAGCGGAATCGCACCAAAGGCGCTCATCGAATCGATCAGCAGTTTGCGCCCCTCGGCATAAACGGCTTGCGAGATTTCCGCGACGGGGTTCAGGATGCCGGAACTGGTTTCGCAATGCACCACAACCACATGGCTGATGGCGGGGTCAGCGCGCAGGGCGGCTGTTACCTCCTCCCCGCGCGGCGGCATATAATCGCCCTTGTCGATCACCACATGATCGCGGTTCAGATAGTCCAGCGTTTGCGCGATTCGCTTGCCATAGGCGCCGTTGGACAGCACCAGAACCTTGCCGTCACGCGGGGTGAAACTGGCCAGCATCGCCTCGACCGAAAAGGTGCCGCTGCCTTGCATCGGCACGCAATCAAATTCGCCTTTGGTATCGTTGATCATCTCCAGCAGCATCTTGCGCATTTCCGCTGTGACAGCGCGAAAATCGCCATCCCAACTGCCCCAGTCACGCAGCATCGCCTGTTTCACCGCATAGGATGTGGTCAGAGGGCCGGGGGTTAGAAGGTAGGGTTCGCCCAGATGCGGCGGAGCGATTTTGGGGGCGGTGTCGGACATGGCGTGTGCCTTTGCTCGGGTGTCGAATATGGTATCAATAGCCCCTTGCCCGACCGTTTGAAAAATCGTTAATTTAGATCAACCTAACGATTTTACTAATGGATTCTAAAAAATGCGTTATGTTCAGCTTCGCGCCTTTCACAATGTTGCCCTGCACGGCGGCTTTTCCAACGCGGCAAAAGCATTGCATCTGACCCAGCCGGCGATTTCCGATCAAGTGCGCAAGCTGGAAGAGGAATACGACACCCTGTTGTTCAACCGTGAAAAGCGGCAGGTGACATTGACAGAGCAGGGGGAACACCTGCTGGAGATCACCAAGCGATTGTTTGAAAATGAAAATCAGGCCCGCGAGCTGTTACAGGAAAACCGCGCCTTTAGTTCCGGCACCCTGCGGCTGCATGTGGATTCGGCCAGTCATGTTCTGGCGGTTCTGGCGCGGTTCCGACAGAAATTTCCGCAGGTGCGGGTGGAAATTCGCACCGGCAATTCCGCCGAAGTGATCGAGGCCCTGCATGATTACCGCGCCGATATCGGTGTGCTGGGCACCGTGCCGGATACGGCGGCGATTGATGTGGTGCGGTTGGGGGCCAGCCCGATCATCGCCTTTACCGCCCGCACGAATCCCCTGTCTGCACATCATTCGCTGTCCCTAAAGCAACTGGCGGGGCTGCCGCTGGTGCTGCGTGAAAAGGGATCAAAAACCCGTCAGAAACTGGAACGGGCGGCCGGGGCCCAAGGCATTTCCCTGATGGCGGCAATCGAGGCCGAAGGGCGCGAGGCGGTGCAGGAAATCGTCGCCTCGGGCGTGGGCATCGGCTTTGTGTCGCAAAAGGAAATGGCCGAGGATGTGCGCCTTGCCCCGATTACAATCAGCGGCACACCGATCCTGATGGAAGAAGCCGTCGTCAATCTGGCCGAGCGGCGGGGTGGACGATTGATCCGGGCGTTTGTCGGGATGCTTTAGGCCACAACGGCCAGCGATGCACGCGCATGATATCCCGCAAGGGGGTTTTCATCACCAGAAACACAATTCCGATCGACATCAGGCACCAGATGGCCGGCGCTTCGTCTATGTTGTCGGTCAGTTGGCTGGCCAGAACAGGCCCCATAAGATACTGATATGTTGCGATTTTCCATGATCCGTATACCAGCGGCAGGATGAAAACGGCCAAACTGTAGGCCACCAGCGCATTGGGAAACAGGCGCAACAGCCAGTTGGGGTTGCCGGCAAAATCATTGCCCCAGCCGTTAAGGGGAAACTTCCACGCCAGATGCCAGTTGCCGGGCAGGGTGCAAAACTGCGGCCCGCACATGCCGCGATGTTGCGCACAGGCCCCGTAGGTTTCCGAGGGCATCACCTGCCAGATCGTAATCCCCGCCGCCACGGCGCACAGGGCATAGACGGGTTTCTGGATTCTGCGGCGTATTTCATCGGGGATGAAATAGAGCGCCAGCAGGTTAAAGAAAAACGGCTGTAACGCGATGTGAATGAAACTGGCAATGCTGAGGGCCTTGTTTTCCGGTGCGCCGCATTGGCCGATCACCGGATAGGACAGGGCCTGAATCAGCTCCATCGAGGAAAAGAAACCCATCGTCAGCCACAGGGCGGCCGGTTCCTTTTTCCACGCGGCATAGGCGGTGACGCCAAATCCGGCAACGGTCAGCGCCGTTGAAGCTTCTCCACTCCAGCACATTGTTTATAAGCCCCCAGTTCGCCTGACTTTTGCGTATCCCATGCGGCAAAAGCGATCAAGGCTGACAAATATACAGGTTTTGCCACTGATTAGCGGTATGTCAGGCGGATTTCTCTTGAAAAGAAAACCTATTCGCCCCATCTAGGGGGCGCCCGCACAATGGCGGGTGTATGTTTTAAGGAGAGACCATGGCTAAGGAAGAACTGCTCGAATTTCCCGGCGTCGTAAAGGAACTCCTGCCGAACGCGACATTTCGGGTCGAGCTGGAAAACGGCCATGAAATTATCGCGCACACGGCAGGTAAAATGCGCAAGAACCGTATTCGCGTTCTGGCAGGTGACAAGGTGCAGGTCGAAATGACCCCCTATGACCTGACCAAGGGCCGTATCAACTATCGCTTCAAGTAGCGTTATGAGCGTCCGGCTGGTTCTGGGCTCTGGCAGCCCAAGGCGGGCCGAGCTGTTGGCGCAAATCGGGGTGGTGGCGGATGATGTCCGCCCGCCCGACATCGACGAAACCCCGCAAATCCGCGAATTACCACGCCCTTACTGTGCCCGCATGGCGCGGGAAAAGGTGTTGGCCGTAAGTGCCACGCCCGATGAAATCGTGCTGTGCGCCGATACCACGGTGGCGCTGGGCCGACGGATATTGGGCAAACCTGCGGATGCGGGGCAGGCGGCGGAATTTCTGCTGGCAATGGCTGGACGACGGCACAAGGTGATCACGGCGGTGGCGGTGAAACGCGGCGACAAACTGTGGGAACGCGATGTTGTCACCACTGTTCAGATGAAACGTCTGTCGGACGAGGAACTGAACGCCTATCTGGCCAGTGACGACTGGCGCGGCAAGGCGGGTGGCTATGCCATTCAGGGACCGGCCGGCGCGTTTATCCCGTGGATCCGCGGATCCTTTTCCGCTGTGATGGGCCTGCCGGTGGCCGAAACCGCACAATTATTACAAACGGCGGGCTATCCGCTATTGAAAGGCTGGTCATGAAGGGCACTCTGGTTGCGCTGGATCATTATAACGGTCGCCCTGCGGCGGCGCTGATGATTGACGGAAAACTACAGGATTTGCTGCTGTCCCCGCCCGATGGTGCGGCCCCGACCCCCGGCGCGATCTACCGCGCGGTGGTGGATCGTCCGCTCAAGGGGCAGGGGGGCATGATGCTGCGCCTGCCCGATGGCCAAACCGCGTTCCTGCGCCAGGGCAAGGGCTTGCGCCCCGGCCAGACCATGGCGGTGCAGGTCACCGGTTATGCCGAAGGCGGCAAGGCGGTGCCGGTCACCCACAAGGTGCTGTTCAAAAGCCGCTATGCGATTGTCACGCCGGATGCGCCGGGCCTGAATATCTCCCGCTCGATCCGCAACGAGGACGAGCGTGACCGCCTGCTGGAAATTGCCCATATCGCGATGGATGGCTCGGATTTCGGGCTGATCCTGCGATCGGGGTGTGACGGGGTGGATGGCGACGAGATCGAGGAAGATATTCTGGCCATGCGCGACGCTGCCGAAGCCGTGACGGGCGCTGATGGCTCTGATCCCGAATTGCTGATGGACGGGCTGGATGCGCATCATCTAGGCTGGCGCGAATGGGGGGAGCCGGACCAGTTGGCCAACCATGACGGATCCTTCGAGGACCACGGCGTGCTGGATGCCATCGACGCGCTGCAAGGGGCCGAGGTGCGGCTGGGCAGCGTAACATTATACATCGAGCCGACCCGCGCCTTGGTGGCTGTGGATGTGAACACCGGCGGCGACACCTCGCCTGCGGCAGGATTAAAGGCCAATCTGGCCTGTGCCCGCGAATTGCCCCGCCAGTTGCGCCTTCGCGGTTTGGGCGGCCAGATCACGCTGGATCTGGCGCCGTTGGCGAAAAAGGATCGCAAACAGTTTGAAAACGCCCTGCGCAGCGCCTTTCGTGCCGACAGCATTGAAACCGCACTGGTGGGCTGGACCCCGCTGGGCCACTATGAATTGCAAAGAAAACGCGAACGCCTGCCTATTGCCTTGGGCTAAGGTTCAGCATTTCAGCTAGTTTTTTGTATACCGCACCTGCCACGATATCCGCGCCGGTCGGGGAAAAATGCACTTTGTCAGACAGGAAAATGTCCTGTCCGGCGCTGAATACACATTCGCCCTTTTGATAGGTGTCACAGAACAGGCTCTCCATTGAAAGCGTCTGAACGTCAGCAGTCTTGGCAGCCTTTTCCAGAAGGGGGCGGGTGCGTTGGGTTCTATCGTGAAATTCTTGAATAGAGATACCCAGTTTTGGCACAAGATTGTCGTGCAACAAGACCCTGCCCGCAGCGTCGATAACCTCGTATTTTGCGCTTGGATGGGTGAAAAGCAATAAAACTGGCACGCCAAGCTGATCGACGCTTTGTTTGAATACATCAGTAAATTCGGCTTTCGGGGATGTCCTGACAGGTTCCAGTGACGCGGCGGATTCCAGATACGTCGGCCAGTTGGCGACAATAACAACAGCATCAAAACCAGCCTTCTGTATAAAGTCATGGGATCGATTGACAAAATCTATGCAAGGGTCCTGGCCCTCCACCGCCGCACGATGAAGCCCACGAACCGGCATGCACGAACCATATGTGAGTTGGTGCACTTCAACACCGTTCTCTTGCACAACACGGGCGATGCTGGGCGTTAAAGATGCGGCAATGGAATCCCCCCATATGGCTATCTTTAACGGCGCACCTTTGTTGAAAATGCACCGCTCGTTTGGCCAATCCGGCTGCCCGTCACGGCGTTGGTAAAGGCAGCTTTTGTCCCATTCATTGGTTGCGTAAAACGATGCGACATTGGCGGGTAAACGGTTTGGAATTCCGTCGCTTTTGTCCCCGTAGACGCCAAACGCCAAAAACAATGCCATGCCGATGCCCGAAGCCAGAAACACGCTTTTCCGGCTTTTCAGGGGGCCGGTTTTTGTGCGGCGGAAGGGCTGTTCGACAAATCGCCACGACAGATAGGCAAGTCCAATGGACAGCAAGGCCAGTG
Source organism: Profundibacter amoris (assembly GCF_003544895.1). GTDB lineage: Bacteria > Pseudomonadota > Alphaproteobacteria > Rhodobacterales > Rhodobacteraceae > Profundibacter > Profundibacter amoris. Next base: position 2,273,711 of record NZ_CP032125.1, on the reverse strand, counting down.
CCAGCATCAACAGCTGTGACGGTGCGGTGATGTTATATATTCGGGCAAAGGCAAAAATAGGCTGGTGCCACAAATACGCGCTGTAACTGATCAATCTGATACCGACCAGAAAGGGCATTGATAGCAGGCGGCCGGTCATTGTGTTTTTGTCTGCAAAAACAAGGATAAACGCCGTGCCCAATACTGGCACCAGCGTATAGAACGACGGGAAGGGGGTCGCATCGTTATAGGCGAAAATAGCAAAGACAATCATCAGCAACCCAAGGGCGGCAACGCCGTCTTTGGGGGCCGGCGGGCGTTTCACCATGATGCAGGCTGCGATCGACCCAACCATCAATTCCCAGATGCGCGACCCTGTGAAAAAGAAGTTCTTTTCCGGATCAACCCCGCTTGCCCATTGTGAAAACAGCAAGCTGGCCACGGCCAGTACGGAAATCCAGAATGTTCCGGGGCGCGCGCCCCTTTTCCACAGTAATAGCAAAAGCAGCGGGAACAGCAGATAGAACTGTTCTTCCACAGCCAGGCTCCAGGTGTGGATCAGCGGCTTTTCATCGGCAGCGGCGGCGAAATAGCCGCTGTCACGCCAGAAATAGATATTGGACAAAAACAGGAAAGTCGCCAGAACGCTTTGCGAGAATTTATCCATCTGCACCGGCGTCATCCAGACCCAGGCAAACGGCACGCAGGCGGCGACCACCGTGAAAAGCGCCGGTAAAATACGCCGCGCCCGCCGCTCGTAAAACCGCAGGATCGAAAACCGGCCCTGTTTCAGGTCATTCAGGATGATCGTGGTAATCAGAAAGCCGCTGATCACAAAAAATACATCAACCCCGACATAGCCACCCTGAAACACCGAAAATCCGGCATGGTATAAAATAACCGGCAAAACCGCGATTGCCCGCAGGCCGTCAATTTCACGTCTGTAGTTCATAGGGGGAAGAAGTGGTTGAGGAACGGGGGCTGTGGCCGCATTGGTATATTCTGTCCAGTATTCACGCTCGCCTCTCCCTCGTTTTTATGTACTTTCTTTTCCGGCTTGGATATTTTTCAGGAACATGCAAGAATGCGTTATGTCATGTCCTATATGCGATAAGAAAACGGATATCAAATACCGGCCGTTCTGCTCGAAACACTGTGCAGATGTGGACCTTGGGCGCTGGTTTAATGGTGCTTATGCGGTTCCGGCCGATACGCCCGAGGACATGGATGAAGCCACAGCCGAGATGGAAAAGACCAATCTTGCGCCGCATTGATATTTTTATTGAAAACCCTCTGGACACCCGTGGGCCCCGCGTCTAGAACACCGCGACCCGAACGAGAAATCGTTCACCCGTGCCCGGGTAGCTCAGGGGTAGAGCAGTGGACTGAAAATCCTCGTGTCGGTGGTTCAAATCCGCCCCCGGGCACCATTTACCAAAAGTATGGTATCGCCGATTTATCAGGAAAAACCAGCCAATTGCAGATCCAGTAGGCGCGCGCCATCTTTGGCCAATATCGCAGGATTGCGCGTGACCAGCATTCGCAAGACAAGGCTTTGAATAACACCGAAAATCAGTGCGGCTGCATCAACAGGGTCAAGGGTTTTGCGAAATGTGCTGTCGGCAACCGCTGCCATTACTTCCGTTTCAAGGGCCGCCCGTAAAGCGGTGATTGCAACCTGAATGTTGTTTTGTACAACTGCGCGGTCGTTTTTCCTATTCCGGATCACCATGAATTCCGGCAATGCAGGGTATTGTTGCACCAGTTTCAAATGCTCCAACACCAGTTTTCTAAGGCGTTCTAATGGTGAAATGTTCGGATCCGTTGCTTTGACGATATTGCGTTTGATCTTGTCGCTTAACTGCGTTGCGATTGCCGCCCAGATATCGTCTTTTTTCGGGTAATGCCGATATATTGCCGGTTGGGTCAGGCCCAATTCGTTGGCAATCATTCCTGTGGTTACCTGTGAAGGCCCCAGTTTGAAGGCAAGCTTTAATACCGTTTGCTCGATCTCGGTTTTTCGGTTCTGGGCAGTTTTTCGTATACGCATGTGGAACTCGCTAAAGATAAGGTGTCAAATAATCACCAGTGGAATTCCACCAAACGGAAAACTGCATCTGTATTGCTATTTGGATGCTGCTTCGGCTTTTGGTAAAATCACACAACGGAACGGTTGACGCACCATGCTCTTTATATCAGACCTGCAAGCAGCAAAAAGTATAAAAAGGTTTGGAAATGTCGGAACTTGCATCTAATTGCGGACTATGTGGGGGTGAAACCGATCTGTCTGTGGTGGCCGTCGCGCTAAATGACGGACAGAGCGTGACATTATGTGCTACATGCCGCGCGGGAGTCGAAGGTGAAATCACCGATGCGCCGCATTGGCGTTGCCTGAGTGACGCAATCTGGAGCACGGATGCCGCCACCCAAGTCACCGCATACCGTTTGCTATCGCGTCTGAAATCCGAAGCATGGGCGCGGGATTTGCTGGATATTGCCTATCTGGAGCCGGAAAATCTGGAATGGGCCGAGGCTGGTCTGGTTGAGGATGATGAGCCGTCGCTCATTCACCGCGACACGAACGGCGTGCAATTGGCGGCAGGGGATACCGTAACCCTGATCAAGGATCTGAACGTCAAAGGGGCAGGGTTTACCGCCAAACGTGGCACTGCCGTGCGCAACATCTCGTTGGTGCAGGACAATGAAGGGCACATCGAGGGCCGTGTGAACGGGCAGCAGATTGTGATCCTGACCGAGTTTGTCAAGAAATCCTGACGGGTAAGGTGTGGTAATAATTCAGACACAATCTTGCCGTGAAATATACAAGTTACCGTTCTAGTGATAACGGGAATGGAATACTATCAAGAAGGAAATCCCGTGAAGTTTTCAGTAAAATTTGCAATTGCTCTTTCCTTGGGCATGTTCATGTCGCCTGCACTGGCCGCAGCCGGTTCTTGTGAAATTCCGGCGAATGCTTCGCAATTGGCCCAAGAGGCCGCTAAAGCCATCAATGCCCAAAGGGTGGCCCACGGGCGCAAACCGCTGCAGTTCGAACCGCGGTTGCAAGCGTCGGCTTTGGCTCATGCCTGCGATATGGCCGTGAAAGGGTATTTTTCCCATCGCGGTGCGAACGGCTCCAAGCCAAAGGCGCGGCTGCGCCGCCAAGGGTGTCGTGCAGGGTTGGTTGCCGAGAATATCGCGGTTGGCCAGACCAATCCATCCGAGCTTGTCAAAGACTGGATGAATTCACCGGGCCATCGCAAGAACATCTTGCTGGGCCGCGGAACAAATCAGTACGGCATTGGTATTGCCAAAGCGGGCAAGGCTTATACGCATGGATACTTGTGGGTGTTGGTTGAATCCCGCGGTTGCTAAACCCCTAATATTCCATCCAGATCGTGACCGGTCCATCATTCAACAGGCGGACCGTCATATCCGCGCCGAATTCGCCGGTTTCTGTGGGAATACCCAAACCGGCGATTTGAGCCGCAAAATATTCATACAATTTGCGCCCTTCATCCGGTTTGGCCGCCGTGGAAAACCCCGGGCGGTTGCCGCGTGATGTATCGGCGGCAAGGGTGAACTGGCTAACCACCAAGGCCGCGCCGCCGATGTCCAGCAACGAGCGGTTCATCTTGCCCGCGTCATCCGGAAATATCCGCAGTTTACTGATCTTGGCCGCCAATGTATCGGCATTGGCCGTGGTATCGCCCTGCATCGCACAGACCAAAACCAGCAAGCCCGTGCCGATTTCACCAATGACCTTGCCGTCAACAGTGACGGACGCTTCGGTCACACGCTGGATCAATGCTCTCATGATAACTCCTTTTTCCACGGCGGGTTTGCACCGGCCCGCGCAACGGTGATTGCAGCGGCGCGGTTGCCATATGTCAGGGCCGCCGTCAGGGCGGATTTGCCGATTGATTGTAACGCGGATTTACCCAGCAGCCCCTGTTTTGACAAGGACGCCAGAACGCCGGCATTGAACGTATCCCCGGCCCCGACGGTATCTACCACTGTGGCCGCCCTGGCCGGAACGAAAACGCTCTGCGATCCGGTATAGGCCCAGGCCCCCTTTGCGCCTTGGGTCACAAACACAATTGCCGCCCCTTTGGCGATCACGTCTTGCGCCATCTGCTGCATATCACCTTCGCCAAACAGCCAGCGCAAATCCTCGTCCGACAGTTTCACGATGTCTGCTTGTGCCATCATTCGGTCAAGACGTGCCCGATAGGCAGCTACGTCGGTGACAAAGCCGGGACGGATATTCGGGTCCAGCATGGTAACACGCCCGCTGTGCTGATGCATCAGGGCCTCGTAAGCGCTGCCGCAAGGCTCGGAGACCAGCGAAATGCCGCCAAAGAACAGCGTTTGTATTCTGTCAGGCAATAGCGGCAGGTCTTCCGGTTCCAGCATACGACCGGCGGTGTTTTCGTCGTAAAACGTATAGCGCGCCTGCCCGTCCACCAGTCGCACAAATGCAAGTGTTGTGGGGCGGTTGCTGATCGTTGCAAGGGTGCTGTCAACGTGGCTGTGCTGCAAGGCATCCCGCAGCATATCGCCAAAGAAATCCTGCGACAGGCCACTGTAAAAGCCGGTTTCAACCCCCAAACGCCCCAAGGCGATGGCCGTGTTGAACACCGCACCGCCAACCGCCGGCACAAAAGCCGTTTCACCGGGTTTTGTGCGGTCGGGCAACATGTCAATCAGGGCTTCGCCGCAGCATAGGATCATCAGTGCCATATCCATTTGGGTCAACGGGATAGTGGCGGGTTTTTCGGCGTTGGGCAATTTGAATTTGCAACGGGGCAGGGCGGGTTTGTATCCGGTCCTATATTGTCACCACCACCTTGCCGGTGGATTTGCGACTGCGCAGCAGCTCCAGGGCCTCGTTCGCCTGTTCCAGCGGCAATGTGTGGCTGATATGCGGGTGCAATTCGCCTGCGGCATACCATTCCAGCAGGGTGTCCAGACTGTCGTGCAGCACTTTGGGGGCAAATTTCAGATAGCCGCCCCAGTAGTAGCCGATCACATCGATATTCTTGACCAGCAGAATATTGGCCGGAATTTGCGGCACCTGTCCACTGGCAAACCCCAGCGGAATAATCCGCGCTTCGGGGTTGCAGGCGCGCAGGGCTGCCTTGAACAAATCCCCGCCAACAGGGTCATAGACCACATCCGCGCCGCCCAGTGATTTGACCACCTCGTGCAAATCGTCCGTGTCGCTGTCGATCAGATGGTCCGCACCGGCATTGGCGGCGATTTCCAGTTTGTCCCGGCCGCGGGCGCAGGCAATCACGGTGGCCCCCATCCGTTTGCCGATTTCAATCGCCGTCAGGCCGATCCCGCCTGCCGCCCCCAGCACCAGCAGCGTTTCCCCCGCCTTCAGCCGCGCCCGATGCTCCAGCGCCAGATGCGAGGTGCCGTAAGCCACCAGAAATCCGGCCCCGACTGTGGTTGTCATATTGTCGGGCAACAGATTGCAGTTGGCCGCGGGAAAGCAGCCGTATTCGGCCAGCCCGCCGTGACCGTGGTAAACCGCAACCCTGTCACCGGGTTTCAGGTTGGTGACATCTTCCCCCACGGCATCGACAACCCCGGCGGGTTCCATGCCCAGAGTGAAGGGCAGGGCGGGACGTTCCTGATAGGTGCCTTTGATCATAAGCAGGTCGCCGAAGTTCAATCCGCAGGCTTCAATTTTCAGGCGAATTTCATCAGATGCAGGATTCGGCCTGTCACATTTGATCAAATTTGCCGGCTCTCCCTGTGAGAGAAGTTGAAACGCGCGCATAGCTGTTATCCTGTCAGTTGTTTTCGCGGGTCATGGTATTAGGTTAATCTGGACATAGCCATAGGTACAGGTTGATAAATCGCATTATGCGAATCCACCCCGAAGGTAATTGCAAATTGCAATGCAAATTGCAAAACATTCTAGGATTGTAGGCGAAATGCAGATGCTCTCCTTTGTGATGAGAGAAAAATCTAACATTTCAATTAAAAGTTATGTTAAAAAACAGGGGGGTGAACGGTTTATGGATGTATTTGGTGCGATGTCATTGACCTGCACCCATGTTGGCACGATAATTGCTTAGTTACCCATACGTTAATCAGTAACTATGTACCATAGTTTTCGCAATGAGTAGGAGTACGAAATGAAACACCCAGTAGATGTCCATGTAGGGAAACGGGTTCGTCATCGGCGCTGGATGGTTGGAATGACCCAACAACAGCTGGCCGAACAGGTCGGGATCAAATTCCAGCAAATCCAGAAATACGAAACCGGCATGAACCGGGTCAGCGCATCGCGTTTGTGGGACATTTCCAATGCTCTTGGTGTTACCGTCAGTTTCTTTTTCGATGGTCTGGAAAAAGAAGCCAGCAGCAAGGGCGATTCCCCTGTTGATATGATGACCGACAAAGAAGCGCTGGAATTGCTGCGCTCGTATTATTCGATCCCGGAAAACCAGCGCCGCCGCCTGTTCGATCTGGCGCGCGTGCTGAGTGACGCTGCCTAAGGGCGCTTGACGAACTGGTCAGACGGCCCGATACCATCCTGCAAGGACATTGATGTCAAAAAGGGTGGGATCGGACCGTGTTAAGTCAAGGCGAACAAGACAGCTTGAAAAAAACGGCCCATATGATGGCCGATGTGGCGCAGGTGGAAACCCTGCGCCATTTTCGCATTCCGGGGCTGGTGGCGGATAACAAATGGTCTGTCGGCTTTGATCCGGTGACCGAAGCGGACCGCGCCGCCGAACTGGCCATGCGCAAGGTGCTGGCCGAAATGCGCCCCGATGATGCCATTCTGGGCGAGGAATTCGGATATTCCGAGGGCACCAGCGGGCTGACGTGGGTTCTGGATCCGATTGACGGCACCCGCGGCTATATCAGCGGCTCGCCGACATGGGGGGTGCTGATTTCGGTGCGCGATGAAACGGGGCCGTTTTTCGGCATGATCTGTCAGCCCTATATTGGCGAGCGTTTCATAGGAGGGCTGGGTGGGGCGTGGATGGACGGGCCGCATGGGCGCCTGGACCTGACAACCCGCGCGGCAAGACCCTTGTCCGAAGCCACCCTGCTGACCACCTTTCCCGCCATTGGGACTCCGGTTGAAAAATCCGCGTTCGACAATGTGAAGAAACAGGTGCAACTGACCCGTTATGGCATGGATTGCTATGGCTATGCCCTGCTGGCTGCCGGTCAGGTTGATCTGGTGATCGAGGCAGGATTACAGGCCTATGATGTGCAAGCCCCGATTGCGGTGGTGCAGGCGGCCGGTGGTGTGGTGACTGACTGGCGCGGAAACCCTGCGCATGAAGGCGGGCGGATGCTGGCAGCGGCCAATGCCGAAATACACGCGGCCGCGTTGGAGATTTTACAGCAAGCCGGAGAATAGCAAATGGCCGATATTCTGATCAAGGGCGCCGATACGCTGGTGACGATGGATGACGCGCGCCGTGAAATCGCGGGCGGGGACATCCGCATATCCGGCGGCATGATTGCCGAGGTGGGGCAAAACCTGCCGCAGAATGGCGCCGAGGTGGTGCTGGCCAAGGGCTGTGTGGTGACGCCCGGTCTGGTGAACACGCACCACCATCTGTATCAAACCCTGACCCGCGCGGTGCCCGGCGGGCAGGATGCTTTGCTGTTTGGCTGGTTGCAAACTCTATACCCGATCTGGGCAAATTTCGGACCCGAGGAAATGCGGATTTCCGCGATGATCGGCCTGTCGGAACTGGCGCTTTCGGGCTGCACCCTGTCATCGGACCATCTGTATCTGTTCCCCAATGGCAGCCGGTTAGAGGATACCATTGAAGCAGCGCATGAAGTCGGCCTGCGGTTTCATCCGACCCGTGGTGCGATGAGCATCGGCGAAAGCGATGGCGGGCTGCCACCGGATTCTCTGGTCGAGGGCGAAGCCGCGATCCTCGAGGATTGCATCCGCGTGGTGGACCGGTTCCATGACGCAAGCGAGGGGGCCATGGTGCGGGTCGGGATTGCGCCCTGCTCGCCCTTTTCCGTCAGCCGCGACCTTATGCGCGATGCGGCCCTTCTGGCGCGGGACAAGGGGGTGATGCTGCACACCCATCTGGCGGAAAATGACGAGGATATCGCCTATTCGCTTGAGAAATTCGGCTGCCGTCCGGGGCAATATGCCGAAGATCTGGGTTGGACCGGCGATGATGTCTGGCATGCCCATTGCGTGAAACTGGACGGGCAGGAAATCGACCTGTTCGCGAAATCCGGCACGGGCGTGGCCCATTGCCCGTGCTCCAACTGCCGTCTTGGCTCGGGCATCGCGCCGGTGCGCCAGATGCGGGATGCGGGGGTGAAGGTGGCGCTGGGGGTGGATGGATCGGCCAGCAATGATGCCGGCAATCTGGTGGCCGAGGCGCGTCAGGCGATGCTGTTGCAACGGGTGCAGAACGGCGCCGACGCGATGAGCGCGCGCGAGGCGCTGGAGATTGCCACCCGTGGCGGGGCAGCGGTTCTAGGGCGGGATGACTGCGGCCAGATCGTGGTGGGCAAGCGGGCGGATATTGCGATTTGGGATGTCAGCGGTGTGGAAAGCGCGGGGTGCTGGGATGCGGCGGCGCTGTTGCTGGCGGGGCCGACCAGGGTGCGTGATCTGTTTGTCGAGGGGCGGCAGGTGGTGCGGGACGGGCAGATGGCGACGTTTGATTTGCCGCGCGTGATCGAGCGGCAGAATGCGCTGGCGCGCGGGTTGATGGAGCGGTGATTTCTTCGGCCTGATCTGCATGTGGCGAGGTACGGGAAAGAGATTCCATGCCTGCGGCGCGGATATTTATGGAATGGAACAAAGATGGTCAGGGCAGGGGCTTGCCATTGATCCACGTCGCCACCACCGCGCGGTCATCGCCCATCATGATGGTGGGGAAAACCTGTTCCCAGAAATCATTGGCGCGTTCACTGCGCTGCGCAATCGCTGGTGTGGCGGCCAGATCCAGTACCACCAGATCGGCCTCTTTCCATGCTGCCAGATTGCCGATCCTGTCGTCCAGCCGCAGGGCGCGGGCCGAGCCGCAGGTGGCCAGCCACAGCAGTTGCGCCGGATGCAGGGACGTGCCGGTCAACTGGCCGATTTCATAAGCCGCCGCCATTGTGCGCAGCATCGAGAACGAGGAGCCGCCGCCAGTGTCGGTGGCAAGGCCGATACGGTGACCGGCGGCCATCAAGGCCCCCATCTGAAACAGTCCTGAGCCGATGAAGGTGTTCGAGGTGGGGCAATGGATCAGTGCGGCGTCAACCTCGCGCAGTCGGGATTTTTCGCGCTCGGTCAGGTGGATGGCATGGCCGAACAGCCCACCTTCGCGCAGCAGGCCAAAGGTTTCGTAGGTATCCAGATAATCGCGGGCCTTGGGGAACAGCCGTTTCACCCACTCGATTTCATCGGTCTGTTCGGACAGGTGGGTCTGCATCAGGCAATCGGGGTGCTCGGCCCAAAGGGTGCCAAGCGCTTCGAGTTGTTCCGGCGTGGATGTGGGCGAAAAGCGCGGGGTGATGGCGTAAGATGCGCGGCCCACACCGTGCCATTTTTCCAGCAGGGCCCGGCTGTCGTCATAGGCGGATTGGGCGGTGTCCAGCAGGCCATCGGGCGCGTTGCGGTCCATGCAGGTTTTGCCGGCAACGATGCGCTGGCCCCGCGCGGCGGCGGCCTGGAACAGGGCGTCCACACTGGCGGGGTGGATGGTGCAGAAACTGGCGACCGTGGTGGTGCCGTTGGCGGCGGTCAGGTCCAGATAGCGGGCGGCGGTTTGCTCGGCATAAGACGGGTCGGCAAAGCGGATTTCCTCGGGGAAAGTATAGGTGTTCAGCCAGTCGATCAGCCGTTTGCCCCAACTGGCGATGATGCCGGTTTGCGGATAATGGGCGTGGGCATCTATGAGACCGGCCATGATCAGGGCGTCGCCGTAATCGGTGATTTTCGCCTGCCGGTGGGCGGCGCGCAGATCATCCGCCGTGCCGGTGGCGATTATTTTGCCCCCCTCAACCAGCACCGCGCCGCGCCGTTCATGGCGGGTTGCCCCGCTTATCGGTGTGTGGAACGGGTCAGCGGTAAATGTCAGGGTCTGGCCCAGCAAAAGGTGCGCGGTTGTCATCGGGTGCTCCGGGGTTTTCACAGCGCCCCAGATTAGGCGCAAGACGGGCCAAGGGAAAGCCCCCATTTTCGCTGTTTTTCACAGGCGGGATTGTTTATGTAGAGCAAGAACCGTCGGACAGGAACTGATCATGAATACAGAGCAACAGGAAAATCACGACGGGCTGGACGAGGATTTCGCCCTTGGGGACCGTTTGATCGACAATGTGATCGAGGCGATCGAGCAGAGGGACAGCGTGCGGCTGACGCAATTGCTGGAGCCGCTGCACTCGGCCGATATTGCCGATATTCTGGAACAGATCAGCGCCGGTCAACGCCGCGCCCTGCTGCGCCTGTGGAAGGGCGAGATGGAGGGCGAGGTTTTGTCCGAACTGGACGAATCCCTGCGCGAAGAGGTGATGGAAAGCCTTGCCCCCGAGGAACTGGCCGAAGCGGTGCGCGATCTGGAAACCGACGATGTGGTTGATCTGCTGGAGGATCTGGACGCACCGCAGCAGGATGAAATCCTCGAGGTTCTGGAGGATGCCGACCGTGTGGCGGTGGAGCAGGCGCTGACCTACCCCGAGGATTCCGCCGGCCGTCTGATGCAGCGCGAACTGGTGGTGGCGCCGGAACACTGGACTGTAGGGCAGGCGATCGACTATCTGCGCAGCCAGCAGGATTTGCCGGAACAGTTTTACCATATGATCCTGGTTGATCCCAAAATGCGGCCAACCGGTTATGTAACGCTGGGCAAGCTGTTGAGCAGCCCGCGGGATGCAAAGATGCAGGATATTGTTGAAGACAGTTTCCGCACCATTTCCGTCAATCAGGACGAAGAGGATGTGGCCTATGCGTTCAACCAGTACCACCTGATTTCCGCGCCTGTGGTGGATGATGATGGCCGGCTGGTTGGTGTGATCACCATTGATGACGCCATGGCTGTGTTGGATGAAGAACACGAGGAAGACATGCTGCGGCTGGCCGGTGTGGGCGAAGGCAGCCTGTCGGATCGGGTGATCGAGACCTCGAAACGGCGCTTGCCGTGGTTGTTTGTGACGATGTTTGCCGCGATTGCCGCGTCATTCGTGATTGCGCAGTTCGAGGATACGATTGCCGAATTCGTGGCCCTTGCCATTCTGATGCCGATTGTGGCGTCGATGGGGGGCAATGCGGGCACACAGGCGCTGACCGTGGCGGTGCGGGCCTTGGCGACCAAGGATATCACCAGCGCCAACGTCTGGCGAGTGATCCGCCGCGAAGTTTTGGTCGGGATGGTGAATGGCGTGGTGTTTGCGCTGGTTATGGGGGTAATCGGCATGTTGTGGTTCGGGATGCCGATGCTGGGTGTGGTGATTGGCGCGGCGTTGGTGATCAACCTGCTGGTGGCCAGTTTGGCGGGGGTTGTGGTGCCGGTGGTGCTGGACAAGCTGGGGATTGATCCGGCGCTGGCCTCGGGCGCGTTTGTGACCACGGTGACGGATGTGGTCGGTTTTTTCGCCTTTCTGGGGCTGGCTTCGGTGGTGTTGTTATGAGCGATTTGGCAGCAATCAAAGCGGCAGCGCGCAAGGCTGGGTTTGAACGGCGCAAGGTGGCGCATGAGGCGGCGCACGGGGAATTGGCCGCAGCGCGGTTGCTGGAATTTTTAGAGCCACATGCGGGGCAGACGATTTCGGGCTATATGCCGATCCGCACCGAGATTGATCCCTGGCCGGTGATGGCCAGAATGGCGATGGGCGGTTTTGTGGTGGTGCCGGTGATCGAAGGGGCGGGGAAGCCGTTGAAATTCCGCCAGTGGACGCCGGATTGCGAGATGGTTGCGGGGCCGTTCGGAGCGCCTGTGCCGGCGGATGGTGCGTGGCTGGAACCGGAGGTGCTGATCGTGCCGCTGGTGGCGTTTGACCGCAGCGGCGGGCGGCTGGGTTATGGCGGCGGGTTTTATGATCGCACCTTGCAGATGCTGCGCGAGCGTCGTCCGACGGTGGCGGTCGGGTTCGCCTATGAGGGGCAAGAGGCAGACGAATTGCCACTGGAGCCGACCGACCAGCCGCTGGATGCGATTGTGACCGAGCGGGAAACGCTGGTGTTCGGATAGGGCTGTTTTATGGAGGCCCTTGCGGGCCGCTTTATGTCTCGGCCCCACAAGGGGGCCTCGGGATTGCCTGCGGCGCGGATATTTGGGCAAAAGAGAAACTTGGGATTGCTCTTGTGCGGTCGGGGCAATAGGCAGGGCTTATGAGAATTCTGTTTTTAGGGGATGTGGTCGGTCGCGCGGGGCGTAATGCTGTGGCGGAACGGCTGAAGGGGTTGCGGGACGACTGGCGGCTGGATTTTGTTGTGGTGAACGGTGAAAACGCCACCAACGGGGCCGGATTGTCGGCGGCCCATGCCAAAGGGTTGCTTGAGGCCGGTGCGGATTGTGTCACGCTGGGCGATCATGCGTTTGATCAGCGCGATATGCTGACCTTTATTGAGCAGGAACCGCGTATCATCCGGCCTTTGAATTTTGCCAAGAACGCGCCGGGCAAGGGCGCGCGGCTGTTTTCGGATGCGCGCGGGCGCAAGATACTGGTGACGCAGGTTCTGGGACAGGTGTTTATGAAGCGCCCGTTTGATGATCCGTTTTCCGCCGTTGAAACTGTGCTGAAGGCGCACCCGCTGGGCGGGATGGCGCAGGCCATTCTGGTAGATGTGCATTGCGAGGCCACGAGTGAGAAAATGGGCATGGGGCACTGGTGCGACGGGCGCGCAAGCGTGGTGGTTGGCACGCATACCCATGTGCCCACGGGCGATGCACAGATATTGCCCAGGGGATGCGCGTTCCAGGCCGATGCGGGGATGTGCGGCGATTATAATTCGGTGATCGGCATGGACAAGGAAGAACCCCTGCGCCGGTTCATCACCGGCATGGGCAAGGGGCGGTTTCAACCGGCGATGGGCGAGGCGACGCTGTCGGGCCTGTTTGTGGAAACCGACGACAAGACCGGCAAGGCGATTGATGTGCAGATGGTGCGCATCGGTGGCCGGTTGCAGCAATCGGGGCCAACGGGGTGAAGCCGGTTCCATTGTATTATCTGGCGCTGGTCCTGATGGGCGCGGCATGGGGGGCGGTGTTTCCGCTGACCAAGATTGCCGTTTCCACCGGCTATAAACCTTTCGGAATTCTGGCCTGGCAAATGCTGGTAGGGTTGTTGCTGGCCGGTATCCTGACACTGTTGCGCGGGCGCCGGTTAACGCTGTCGCCCAGCTATTTCATTCTGTTTCTGGGGGTTGCGTTATTGGGCACAGTGGTGCCGAACTGGTTTTCCATCACCGCCGCCAAAGAGCTGCCGGCGGGCATTATTTCGGTGATCATCGCGCTGGTGCCGCTGTTTTCCATGCCGGTTGCGCTGATGCTGGGGTTTGAAAAACTGTCGGTGATCCGGCTGTTCGGCACCTTTTGCGGTGCGGTGGCGGTGTTTTTGCTGGTCGGGCCGGACACCAGCCTGCCCGGGGGCACCAAGGTGATCTATGTGCTGGTCGCGGCGATGGCGCCTTTTTTATATGCCTGCGAGGGCAATTTCCTGACGTGGTATGGCGCGCGGGGGCTGGATGCGTTGCAGATCCTGTTCGGGGCCTCGGTGATCGGGCTGGCCTTGGCGATACCTTTGGCGCTGGGCAGCGGGCAGTTTATCAGCCCCCTGCATCCGTGGGGAGTGGCGGAGTGGGCGATCCTTGCGGCCTCGGTCATCAACTGGAGTGCCTATGCGGGATATGTCTGGCTGATCGGCAAGGCGGGGCCGGTGTTCTCGGCACAGGTGGCCTATCTGGTGACACTGTTCGGGGTGCTGATTTCGATGGTGTTTCTTGGGGAAAGCTATTCGATCTATGTCTGGGGGGCGATGGCGTTGATGTTGTTTGGCCTTTTTCTGGTGCAACCGCGTGACAAAGCGGCCTGATTGGGCAACACTTGGCCCATGGAAATGACGCTGTTCACCTTTTCCCCGACCGCGCAGGCGGTGATCACCCTGCTGGTGGTGGCCGGCATGTTCGTGCTGTTCCTGCGCGAGGTGTTCCCGACCGAAGTGGTGGCGATTGCCGGCGCTGCCGTGTTGCTGGCTTTGGGGATACTGCCCTATGACGACGCGCTTGCGGTGCTGTCGAACCCCGCGCCCTGGACCATTGCGGCGATGTTTATCGTGATGGGGGCCTTGGTGCGCACCGGCGCGCTGGACTGGTTCACAAAGATTGCCGAACGAAACGCCCGGACGCGCCCCGCTGTGGCGATCGGGGCACTGATGGCTTTTGTGGTGCTGGCAAGTGCGGTGGTATCGAATACGCCGGTTGTCGTTGTGATGATCCCCGTGTTTGTGCAACTGGCCAAAAAACTGAAGGTTTCGGCCAGCAAGCTGTTGATTCCACTGTCCTATGCGGCAATTCTGGGTGGCACGCTGACCCTGATCGGCACCTCGACCAACCTGTTGGTGGACGGGGTGGCGCGGGCCAACGGGATGCAGGCGTTTTCGATTTTCGAAGTCACGCCGCTGGGCATCATTCTGGTGATCTGGGGTATGATCTACCTGCGCTATATCGCGCCGCGTCTGTTGCCGGATCGGGACAGTCTGGCGAACCTGCTGTCCGACAAATCCCGCATGAAATTCTTTACCGAAGCCGCGATCCCGCCGGAAAGCGATCTGATCGGGCGCGAGGTTTTGAGCGTGCAATTGTTCAAACGCGACGGGGTGCGCCTGATCGACGTTTTGCGCGGGGATCAATCTTTGCGGCGCAATCTGAAGGATGTGGTATTACAGGTCGGCGACCGCGTGGTTTTGCGCACTGCGATGACAGAATTGCTGTCGTTGCAGCGTAACAAAAGCCTGAAGCGGGTGGACCAGTTAAGCGCGGTTGAAACCAAAACCGTCGAGGTTCTGATCACACCGGGGGGCAAGATGATTGGCCGCAAGCTGGGCGATTTGCGGTTGCGGCGGCGCTATGGTGTTTATGTGCTGGCGGTGCATCGACGGGACAAGAACATCAGCGGACTACTGGATGATCTGGTGGTGCGGGTCGGCGATACCCTGTTGCTGGAAGGCGCACCCGAGGATATTCAGCGGCTGGCGGCGGATATGGGGCTGGTGGATATTTCCCACCCCTCGGCCCGCGCGTTCCGCCGCACCCATGCGCCGGTTGCGGTGCTGTCGCTGCTGTCGATCGTGGGGCTGGCGGCGCTGGGCGTGGCGCCGATTTTCCTGCTGGCGGTGCTGGCGGTGGCGCTGGTGCTGGTGACCAGATGTATTGACGCGGACGAGGCCTTTTCCTTTGTCGATGGCCGCTTGCTGGCGATGATTTTTGCCATGCTGGCCATAGGTGCGGCCCTTGAGGCATCGGGCGCGGTGGCGCTGATTGTGCGGGCCTTGGCACCTTATATGGGGGCCTTGCCGCCGTTCCTGATTGTCTGGGCGATTTACCTGCTGACCTCGGTTCTGACCGAACTGGTGTCCAACAACGCCGTGGCAGTGGTTGTGACACCGATTGCCATCGGCTTGGCTGCTGAAATGGGGATAGATGCGCGGCCCTTGGTGGTGGCGGTGATGGTGGCGGCCTCGGCGTCGTTTGCAACGCCGATTGGCTATCAGACCAATATGCTGGTTTACGGGCCCGGGGGCTACAAGTTCACGGATTTCATGCGGGTGGGGATTCCGTTGAACCTGTCGGTCGGGTTGCTGGCCAGCCTGATCATTCCGTTCATGTGGCCGCTATGAAGGTGGTGCGTGGACATTGGCAGATGCTTGTTATCACGGCGGCAATATTTTTGCTGTGGTTTACCCCTGTCATCATACCGCTGAAAATCCTGATCGTGTTTTTTCACGAGCTAAGCCATGCGTTGGCCGCCTGGATAACGGGCGGATCGGTTGAAAGCATCCGCATTTCGCCACAGCAGGGTGGGGTGACGGTGACGCGCGGGGGCAATGTGTTTTTGCTGATGTCGGCGGGATATCTGGGGTCTTTGCTGATCGGGGTTTTGCTGTTTTTGGGGGCGGTGCGCAGCCATGCCGACCGGATCATGATGGCGGTTCTGGGGGCTGTCATGCTGTTGATCGCCGCGCTGTATATCCGCGATGTTTTTGCGCTGGCTTTTATCACCGGAGGGGGCGTTTTGATGTTGGTCGTCGCGCGGTTTTTATCGCGCGATGTGAATGACCTTGTGTTGCGGGTGGTCGGGCTGACCAGCATGATCTATGTGCCGATGGATATATTCAGTGACACGATTGCGCGCTCCGAAATGCGCTCGGATGCCTATATGCTGGCCGACCGGTTTGGCGGGGCAACGATGATGTGGGGCGGATTGTGGTTGCTGGTTTCGCTGGTGGTGATCGGGCTGTGCCTGCGCTACGGGTTGGGCAGGCACAGCAATATTTCTAATCCTCGCGAAACGCCCTCGACATAGAATCTACAATCGGTTTGGTCAGATACTGGAAGAACGTGCGCTCCTGCGTTTTGATCAATACCTCGGCCGGCATCCCCGGTGTGGGGGTGAACCCCGGTACGCGGGCCAGTTGTTCGGGCGACAGGCTGACCCGTGCCAGATAGACCTCGCGGCGGCGGCCCGTGGCGCTTTTGTCGGGTATAGCATCGGCCGAGACATAGAACACCTTGCCATACAGCACCGGCGTGGTGCGCCGGTTCAGGGCGACCAGACGCACTGTGGCCTCGTGGCCGATGGTGACACTGTCGATTTCGGTTCGCTTGACCAGAACCTCGATGATCAGGTCGGCCCCTTCGGGTAGAATTTCCAGGATAGGTTTGCCGCCCGCGATCACGCCGCCGGATGTATTGTAATACCGGCGCAGAATGGTGCCCGAAACGGGTGCGACAATTCTGGTGCGCCGCATAACATCGGTGGCATTCAAAACCTTTTCCGTGACGCTGTCTATTTCCGCCTGAACCGACTGTATTTCATCCAGTGCGGCCTGATAATAGGCCTGCTTTGTCTGATCGATCTGGCGCTCGTATTTGCCGATCAGGGTTGTGCTTTCCTCGATCTCGGCGGTCAGGCGGGCGATTTGCCCCGCGCCCTCGGCCTTGGCGCGCAACAGGGCGTTGATTTCCGGTTTGCGGATCAGGCCCTTGTCGAACAGTTCGGATTTTGCGGTGTAATCCTCGTTCAGGATGTCGATCTGGGTTTGCAGGGTGTCGCGCTGGATCGAATAGCCATTGATGCGTTGTTCCAGTGCCTTGATGTTGGCCTCGATCAGGCGGATGTCGTTGGCCTTTTTGGTGCTGGACATGCTGAAGTTGATCCGCTGGCCTTCGATAATTTCGGCCACCTTCGGATCACTGGCCTGCACCAGAAGGTCGGCCGGAAAGGGCAGGTTGTCCAGCCCCTGGTATTCGGCCAGCAGGCGGGCGTTGATCGCCTGTAGCCGCGCCAGACGTAACACCAGTTCGGTCTTGCGGGTCTTGGCTGCGGTATCATCCAGCAGCACAAGCGTCTGGCCCGCTTTGACATGGTCCCCTTCGGCAACCATAATTTCCTTGATGATCCCGCCTTCCAGATGTTGCAGAACCTTGTTGCTGCCGGTAGCAACAAAACTGCCCTGCGCGATGACGGCGGCGGCCAAAGGCGCGCGAAAGGCCCAGTAGCCGAAACCGCCAAATGCGGCCAGCATCAGCATCAGCCCGAACAGGCCGATCCGGTTGATCCGGCGGGGGACGTCCTCGTACCAGTCCAGAGGTTGTTGGTAAAGTTGCAGTTCCGACATTGTTTCATTCCTGTTCGGGCGACGGGGTTACGGGTGTCCGATCTGTCCGCTGCTTTCTTCTTTCTGGCGTTTGGCAAGCGCCTTGAGCACTTCGACCCGATGGCCGAACATCGCGATATTGCCGCCTGCCATCACCATAATTTTGTCCACCACGCTTAACAGCGACGGTTTCTGGGTGATGACCACAACGGTGATGTTTTCAGATTTCGCGTGTTTCAGGGCGCGGGCCAGAGCCTGATCACCGGCGGTGTCCAGATTCGAGTTCGGCTCGTCCAGCACCAGCAGGCGCGGGTTGCCAAAGAAGGCACGCGCCAGTGCGATGCGCTGTTTTTGACCGCCTGACAGGGGCGCGCCGTCCGAGGCGACAATGGTCTCGTATCCTTGCGGAAAGCTGGCGATCATTTCATGGACATCGGCCAGTACCGCGGCCTTATGGATCAGTTCGTCAGGCACATCGCGGCGCATTCTGGCGATGTTGTCCTTGATGGTGCCGGGGAACAGCTGCACGTCTTGCGGCAGATAGCCGATGTTTTCGCCCAGCTGGCGCTGGTCCCAGTTGCGCAGGTCCATCAGGTCCAGCCGCACACAGCCCGACGTGGGCAGGATCGATCCGACCAGCATTTTGCCCAGCGTGGTTTTGCCAGCCCCCGAATTGCCGATCACCGCAAGGGATTCCCCCGGTTGCAGTGAAAAGCTGAACCCGTTCAGCACCACGCTTTTTGTGCCTGCCGGAACGAAAAGAAGTCGTTCGATGCTCAGGTGACCTTCGGGGCGGGGCAGGATCAGCCGTTCGTGGTTCAGGGGGGATGACCGCAGCAAACTTGCAATCCTGTCATAAGCACTGCGCGACAGCAGGAAGTGGCTCCAACCTTCGATCGCGCCCTCGATTGGGGCCAGTGCGCGGCCGGCGATGATGGACGCGGCAATCACCATCCCGCCGGTCAGTTCGCCCTGAATGGACAAATATGCCCCCCAGCCCAGTATGCCAATTTGTGTCAGCAGCCGCACGGCACGGGACACAGCCGAGGCGATGATGTTGCGATCCTGCGCCTGCACCTGTTCTTTCAATGAGGCGGCCGTGTCGCGGCCCCAGATGGAAACGGCCTCGGGAATCATGGCCAGTGCGTTGATGATCTGGCTGTTGCGCGACATGGAATCCAGATGCAGATTGGCCTTGGACTGGTGCATGTTGGCGCGGGCAAAGGGTTTGGCCGTCATCTTTTGGTTGATGATTGCGATTACCAGCAGGATCAGCGCTGTGACCACCACGATATAGCCAAGATCCGGATGGATCAGGAATATTGCCATGATAAATAGCGGGGCAAAGGGCACATCCAGAAAGGACAGCAATGTGCCCGATACCAGAAAGGCGCGCAATTGTTGCAGGTCGCCCAATGTCTGGTATTCGCGGCCCGAACTGTGCAGGGCCGCCCGTGCTGCGGCACTAAGAATGGGCGAGCCAAGTTGAACCGCCACTTCGACCGCGGTGCGCATCAGGATAAACCGGCGCACGGCATCCAGAATGGCCTGAAGGATCACCGCTCCGACGATAACCGAAGTCAGCATCAGCAACGTATCAAGCGACCGGCTGGTCAATACGCGGTCGGAAATCTGGAACAGGTAGATCGGGATCGACAGGACCAGAACATTGGTGGCCAGCGTGAACAGGCCAACCAGAAACAGGTTGCGCCGAACAGCGCGGATACCGCGTTTCAGATTGGTTTCAAACCCGGCCGGATCGGTGCGCTTGTGGAATTTGCGGTTGTCGCCGCCGCCACCGCCGCCCGCACCTGCGGCCGGCACACCGGATTTGCCGTTGATTGTGGTGCCCAGTTTTCCTGCGCCGCCATCGCCGCTGTCCCCGCTTTTGCGGGCTGTATCAGGTGCGCGGGCAACGCGCTGATCGGGGGTTAGCCGAAGGGGTGCCTTTACGCGGCCACTGCGAAACACCGGTGGTGTATCATCTGTGCCATCTGCGGGATATTCATTTGTATCTTTCACTGTTCAACCCTTCTTTCCTGCCCGTCTGTTTTTCTAGGCCAAGACCGACTGCATCACATCGGCAGGTGGCTCGTTGGAGATGACCGGCGCAAAATCTGCGTCGCTGCCGGTTTGCGGGCTTTCGATCATGTCATCGGCCAGAAACAGCACCGCTTCGCTGGCCAGTCCGGATGTATCGCTGACAACCAGAGGATCCTCGGTTGAAACAAATCCAGCCTGATACAGCATCGCGTCCGAATATTGGTCACCGCCGACGTAAATGGTTGAATCAATTCCTAAATCTATGATGGAGGCAACGTTGATCAGTGTATTCGCACCGGTAATGACCTCGATATTCGCACCATCCTCGCTTTGAATGGTTTCGCTGGCCAGGGCGACCTGATCGGCGTCGCCAAGGACGTTGACCTGTTCGATTGCTTGCACATCCAGCAGATCACCTTCGATATACAGAACCCGCAGGACCTGTGTTCCATCCATTGCCTCGTCGTTCAGAACACCGTCGTCCACACTGTCCGACCCGCTTTCAAGCGTCATAGCCGTGTTGGCATAGGAATCCGTCATATCCTCGATGGTATTTACACCGCTTTGATAAATCAGCGCCTCGTTCCAAAGCAGGTTGTCGGACCCGTCAATATTGCCCGAGAAGCTGCCTTCGACGTGGATGCTGTCGGTATCCAGCATAACATTGGTTTGCGAGATCACCCACAAATCGATCATATTACCGCCAATCACGATCAGATCATACTGAAAGCCCAGCTCGACCAGGTCGGCCATATTGATCAGCGTGTTGTCCGACAGTTCAAGATAGGTTTCCGTCGCTGAAAAGGTGACGCTGACAACATCATTGTCATAGGCAAAATTGTATTGCTGGATGTAGTTTACATTAACCACATTCCCTTCAATTCGCGTGACGACGACGGTTTCAGGCCCTCCTGTATATCCGCTTTCAGCGACGGCATTTGCAACGGTGGTGATCGTCGAAGTGTTCATCCCGTGAGTTGTAGACGAGATCACGGCGCCCGCTGCAATGTTTGTCGTATCGGTATCATTCCAGACGTTGACCTGACCAACGGCGCTGACCGAAATATAATCGCCCATCACCGCAATGACGGGGGCGTCCAGCCAGTTGGTTGTTACAACCGCCTGGTTAACCATCGTCGAACCACCGGTATTGACAACGTGACCGGGGGCATCGTCCTGGGTTTCCACGCTTTCCGGTGTTTGCTTCACCTCGGGCATGGCGTCTCTCAGGTTGCTGACTTCGTCTGTTGAGTTTCCGTTTTCGACAATTCCGACCGCGTCCTGCCCATGCACCAGATCAATCGTGGCACCCTCCATTTCGGGGGCGGTCGCGTTGGCAAGGACTTCAACTGTGGCAAGCGCATTTTGCGCGATGGCGTCCCCGTTTTCCGGCAGGTCCGGAATTTGCACGATCTGCAAGGTTTCGGCCGTGGTCGCCAGTGCGTTCACTGCGGCGTGAAAGGCAGCCGGGTTAACAAATTCGACCCCCAGATCGACGTTGGCAAAGACATCATCGTCAACCAGCAGGTTTTGCTGGATATTTATCGTGGCAACGGAAGAAGGAGGATGGAGGAAATATGTGAAACTATAGACACCAAAGCCGCCGATCTGTGAATCCAGTGGCAGATCGGGCAGGGTGCCCAGAGCAATTTTCTGGATGTTCAGCGCCTTCACCCCGGCGTCTTGCAGTGAATGGGCGGGGGCAGCGACGTTGAATTGTGCGGAATAGGAATAATTGTTTATGTTCAAACCCGGTTGAAATCCGGTTTCCGCATAAGGGCTGGTCACCTTGACGTTGACATTCATCAAGTCATTTGGCCCATCGGTTTTCTTAACCTCGGCGCGGAATTTGTCATAATCCGAACGTAAACGGGCGGCTTCGGTATTGGTGTTAAATATACCGATAAAATGCGCAATGATTTCTGATTTGTCGTCAAAGGCCATTTCCGTGTCCTACAAATATGAGGTAAATCAGCGACTTGCCCATGGTCACGATGAAAATCCGGTATCTTGTTCCTAATTTATAGCCTGCGCGAAAGAGGTTTGCCGCGCAGGCCGTTGTTATCGTCCGAACCGGTTATCCGGTTGCGTCGTCGCCGATCAGGGTCGAGTCAAGCGACCCGCCAACAACCGTCATATCGACCGAGTTGCCAAGCACATTGGCACCCATTACGATGTTCTGGTTAAAGGCTGTGGTGTTGACAACAGACGAGGCATCGGCTGCCGATGTGCCGGTTACATAACCGTCATCGCCATTGCCCGAACCCCAGCTACCGGCAGCGGTCCCGTTGCCGCCAGCACCCGTCCAGGCCATGCCACCGTCACCACCGTTGCCACCGTGAACGGCCGCATCGTTGCCTCCGGCATATCCACCAGTTGCGTCACCAGCGCTGGCACCGGCGCCAATAGCGCCTCCGCCCATTCCGCCCATGCCACCCATGGCATCTGCTACGCCAACACCGACACCGATGCCGACACCGACACCAGGTCCGTTGCCGCCGTCAGCGTCGCCGCTGTCGCCGCCTGCGCCACCTTCACCGGCACCCAGGCCCAGCCCGGCTGCGATCAGGCCAAGCCCGACACCAACACCTACGCCAGTGGCTGCACCACCGTCGCCTGCATCGGACGAACCGCCGTCACCGCCTGAACCGGATCCGCCACCAAGTCCGCCAAGACCTGCCGACATTGCTCCGGCGCCTGCGCCATCGCCACCGTGTCCGGCATCATTCGAGCCGCCGTCAACGTCTTCAAAGGACCCACCGGTTGCATCGGATTCACCACCGTATGCATCAGCGTAGCCATCGGCGCCATTGGCGTCAGCATTGCCGCCGCCTTCACCGCCGTAACCGGAGTTGCCGATGCCTTCGCTGGCCGTTGCAGTACCGCCATTGGCGTCACCATTCTGGTTGAAGGAACCGTCGTTGCTGACCGATGCATTGTTCAGTTCGTCATTGTCATACAGCGTGTTGTTTTGCGAATTGACAGTGCCAACATCGTTGCCTGCACCGGTCAATGCATCATTCAGCACTGTGTCCAGATCAATATCATTGCCCGGATCAAATGCCATTGGCCCGTCTGACATGACGATATTGCCAATGCTGCTGTTGGTCATGTTGAGGTCCAGATCGGCAAAGTCATTGTCTGTTGGCTCGTAGCCGTCCAGATTCATGCTGACATCCACAGTCACTGTTGTGTCGGATGTGTTGTTGACATCAGTTGACGAAACATTCGAGACATCCGCATTTGCAGAGCTGCTCGAATCTGAATCCGAAGCGGATGCAGATCTGGCAGCGGCGGCGGAATTCGAGTCTGAAGATGACCCTGAATCAGCCCATGAACCGGCGTCTGAACCACTTTGGGAACCCGAGTAGTTTTCATTGTAGTTCAGGTTTCCGTTCAGGTTGCCATTGGCATTGCCATTCAGATTCAAGTTTTCACTGCTTTGGCTCTGACCTTGACCTTGGCCCTGACCTTGTCCTTGACCTTGGTGCTGGCCTTGTCCTTGGCCCTGACCTTGTCCTTGGCCCTGACCTTGCAGTTGACCTTGCAGTTGACCTTGAAGTGCGAAGAGATTTCCGTGACGACTTCCGCTCATAGCGAAACTCCTTTAAATTTGGACCCGTCGATCGTCAGTCTATCCAAAACGACCATTGCGGGTATGATGAAAATTATTGGGTTTAAGAATTCCGGCGCACAAATTATCGGCAGCCGAAACGAATCATGTTTTGGTTAAGCACCCCCTTTCATTGAGCTGTTTTTGGCAACAAACTGTTTTGTTGTTGGAAGAACGCACCAAATAAAAACAGCAATCGATAAATCAAAATTCATAAATAAATGTGGCGCCGCGAAAATTGTGGCGTCTGGAATCATATTGCCGTTTACTAGGTGAAAGAAATAGCTGGTAAAAGGGTCTATTCAGATCGATGCGAAAAGCGGGTGTCTAAAAAATGACACAAAAACAACATGGTATTGAACATTTTTGGTTAAGATATTTGAATTTTTCCGACGCCTGCCCACCCAAAAGGATTGATGTTTTACGCCTCGGCTATCCATTGGATTAGGTAGAATCAGATCTCGGATTGCGGATTGGCCCATTGGATGTAGGCAGGTTTGAAACCATTGCTGGAATGATCTGGTGCTGGTGCTAAAACCATTAATCAAATGGTTAATACCGCCACCTGCAATTATTATGCTATCATGCTGTTAATGCGAGTAGTTGCTGTTATTAAATTGTACTGTTTTTATAATTTGGCCTGTTTTTTTATTAGGCCCCAAGCCGTCAATATCTGGTTATTCTGCCAGATCAGGGTATTCAACAACTTGAACACGCTATTCCCGGCTTGGAATTGTAAATTTAAAAAGGTGGGAAATGGGAAATATTATCATGAAGAACGACCCGGGGGGGGCTCCGGTCGGGGCTGGTGCGCAGAGCGGTGTTCTGGTGTTTATCGGGTCAAGGCAATGTTTTTCGGATGTTCTGTTAAGAACGATTGCCGGTGAATTGGAGAATTCACAAGCAATACGGTTTGATGAACTGTCCGAGTTTCAAAACTATATCGACTGGAACCAGTCTCCTATCGGGTTGGTCGTTGTCGAAGCGCAGCAATGCCATCACGATCAGAAGATATGCAAAAGCATCATGGATACGATGGCCAGTAAACATCCATCCATACGTTTGGCGATTGCCTATTGGGAGGCGGACCTGGACCGGCTGTTGTCGCCGAAGTTTTCAGCCCGGATGCTTGATAGTGCACGGCAGATTGTTCAGGGATATGTTCCGATGAATGTCGGCATTGATATCTGGCTGTCCGTCATCCGGTTGCTGATCTGCGGCGGGGATTACTTTCCGCCCGAAGTGGTGGTCCGTCGCGAGGCGCTTTACCGGAAATGGGACGAGGCCAAGACGGAAAATGCTGATCCGGAACGTGTCGATAATCCAACGGGTCCTGCCGTGAACGGGGCGCGTAATAACCCGCTGACCAAACGGGAAACACAAGTGATCGAACATGTGGTGGGGGGGATGCAAAACAAGGAAATCGCCCGAAAACTGAAGCTGTCCGAACATACGGTCAAACTGCACATTCATCACATTATCTCCAAGATGAGCGCCAAGAATCGGACTGAAGCAGCGATGCGTTATATGAACCTGAAGGGTGCTGCCAGATGATATCAGTGCCGCCCGATGCATCAATAATGCCGGAAGATGCGGGCGAAGCGGCCTTGCAGCAGGTGTTGTTGCTGGTCGGGCGGCTGAATTACACATGGACCAACACCGAAAGCCTGTTGATCCATGTCATCGCCGGTCTGGCGGGGGTGGACAAGGACGTCGCCGTGGTGATTTTCCTGACCCTGAACACCACCCGCGCGCGTGTGGATATGGTGAACCGTCTGGCCAAGATGGAACGCTGCCCTGATGATCAGCGGCAGGCGGTGTTGAAACTGACAACAGCCCTGATGCGCGAGGCGGCGTTGCGTAACCGTTATAACCACTGCATCTATTCCTTTGACCCCGAGGATGGCCAGATCCAGACCATCATGATGCGCATTCAGGACCGCAAGCACGATATTCAGGTGGGAAAAATGCAGCCGGTCGATGATGCGGAAAGCCGGAACATCGAAAAGGCCATCGGGCGTTTGCAGGCCCTGAACCACGATTTCTGGGCGCTGGTGCGCGAATACGGTTATCCGGCCTGAAGCTGTTATAGAGGCCAGAACAGCAGTATCGCCGGAATGCTGACTGCAACCACCAGTATTTCCAGCGGCAGGCCCATACGCCAGTAATCACCAAAGCTGTAGCCGCCCGGCCCAAGGATCAGCGTGTTGTTCTTGTGCCCGATCGGCGTCAGGAAGGCACAGGAGGCCGCCACCGCAACCGCCATCAGGAACGGATCGGGATTGACGTTTAGCGTTTGCGCCATCTGGATGCCGATGGGGGCGGCGACGATGGTGGTGGCCGTGTTGTTCAGCACATCCGACAGGCTCATGGTGACGATCATCAACACGGTCAGGATTGCCCAGGGCGGCATCCCTCCGGTCAGGTCGATCAGCCAGCCGGCAATCAGTTCGGTCCCGCCCGAGGTTTCCAGGGCCGAGCCAAGCGGGATCATCGACCCCAGCAGCACCACCACCGGCCAGCTGATATGGTCGTAAATATCGGCCAGCGGCAGGATTTTGGTCAGCACAAAACCAACCACAACCAACCCCAGCGCAATCGGCAAATAGATCAGTCCCAGACTGGCGGCGGCTACGGCGGCGGCGAACATGCCGATGGCCAGCCAGACCTTTTTTTCGTCCGTCACGGCCAGCCCGCGATCGGCAAGCGGCAGGCAGCCCAGCCATTCGGTAACATCCGCTGCCTTGTCTTGTGGCACCAGCAGCAACAGGATATCCCCCGCCCGCACCACGGTTTTGCGCACCTGTTTGGTGATCCGTTTGCCGCTGCGGGAAATCCCCATCAAGACCGTGCGTTGCCGCCAGCCAAGGCCGATGGTTTGCGCGGTCTTGCCATTGATGCGGCTGTCTTCGGGCACCACCACTTCGACGATCTGCAAACCGTCGCCATCGGCTTTCAGCGCTTCCTGCCGTTTGCTGTCGGCAAAATCCAGCGACAGGGCGGCGCGAAATTCGTCCAGCGCATCGGGGCTGGCCTCAAGCACCAGCGCATCCCCTGCCTGTAGCTTCACATTCTGGGCCGTGCCGTAGCGCCGCTTGCCGTCCCGCACCAGTCCAAGGATGGCAACATCGTTTTTGTCCGCCACTTCGGTCAGGTCGCGCAGGCGTTTGCCGATGTGTTTTGAGTCTTCGGGCACGGTCAGCTCGGCGATATACTGGGCCATATCGGCCATCGGGTCACCGGCTTCGGTCGAGTCATCACCCTGCGGGATCAGTCGCCAGCCGATAAAGGCGACGAACAACAGGCCCGCGATGGCGGTTACCCCGCCGACAGGGGCAAAATCGAACATATTGAACGGCTCGCCCAGACTGTCCTCGCGGATGGTGGCGATGATAATGTTGGGGGGCGTTCCGATCAGGGTGACCATGCCGCCAAGGATGGTGGCGAAGGACAGCGGCATCAGCGACAGGCCGGGTTTGCGACCGGCCTTGCGGGCGGTCTGGATATCGACGGGCATCAGCAGGGCCAGCGCCGCAACATTGTTCATAAAGGCCGACAGCACCCCGCCGATGGCCCCCATAAGGGCGATATGCGCGCCCAGTTTGCGGCTGGAATCAACCAGCGTGCGGGTGATCAGGAACACCGCCCCCGAGCGCACCAGACCGGCGGAAACCACCAGCACCAGCGCCACCACCAGAGTGGCCGGATGGCCGAACCCGTCAAAGGCGTTTTTGGTGGGGATCACGCCCAGCACCACGCCGACCAGCAGGGCGGTAAAGGCCACAAGGTCATAACGGAATTTGCCCCAGAGCAGCAGACCGAAAACAGCGCCGAACAGGGAAAAAAGAATAATCTGGTCACTGGTCACAGGGCGGCTCCTTTTGGGTTTTATCCTTTGAACCCGATTGGGAGCTTAATTGCAATGTCGGGCGGGTTTATGCTGTGGATTCCATGGGGCAAGGGAAGGCTGCTTTTAATTGCGCCCATGTTGTTGTAAGCAGTCGGTATTCTTACACGGTTCTCCAAGTATGTTATATTATTTCAAGGTCTTGCCAATGTCATATCGTTTTTTGTTTTCCTTAATCTCCGCTACACTTTTCTTGTTAACTGCCTGCAAGGAAGAAACCGCCGATGCCATTTCCCGCGTGCATCAGGAATGGGCCGACCGAGTGGCGAAAATCGAATTGATCAAGGATAGCGGGACCCGCGAAAATTTTAGCCGGATGGCGCGGTTTCTGGAATTTATGGAAGTTTCCCGGATCGAGGCCGCAGTCCCGTCGAAGACGACCCGATACACAACGTCTGCGTTGGCACGTCTTGAGGATTATGCCAATCCGGCAGAAATGGCCAAGGTTTTTCTGGGGGCTTTGGTCATCGAGACGTTCTCGAATTCATTGAAGCTGCAAGAGGCGTTTTCCTACCCGTTGCCCTATGAAATGGACCTGAACGAGGTGCAGCTTGCCGATGGTCAGGTTGTTAGGGTCAACAAGGAATATTTCCCCGAGCGCCCTGAAATTCAGGCGGTCAGGGCAAGTTCCCTGATCGAGATGGTCTATGATCCAAGCGGCGCGGTTCCCGAGGGCCAAGCCCTGCCAACCTATGTTAGCGGCACATTCACAACGGAATTGCCGGGGGCGGTTTTACAGGTCGAATTCGGGGCAAACGAAAGCGGCAAGACACGCGAGATTGGGGATTATTCCGTTAAGTTGGTAAAAATGGACGGGCATCAGGTGGCTGTCGAAATCGCACGAATTGACGGAGCGATGCCAAAAATCGAAACCGGATCGATCTATATCGAGGCGCAGGATGAAACCGGACGGTTTCTGGATGATCGCGGCAGTGGATGGGGGGATCCGGAAGATTTCAGCAAACTGACCAAGGCGCTGGATGTGGCTTTGGAAGCTGCGATCAAGGGCAAGTTGATTGAGGCAGACCCCGATGTATTGTTCGAGAAAATCAGCAAGATCGGCGGGCTGGAGGAAGCAAAGGAAATCTATGGGGAAGTCGATTTTCGCGGTACGCCAGACCGAATTCGGGTGAGCCTCCTTGCTCCTGCTGGTGGTGAACACATATCGCGGGAAATCATCCTGCCTGTGCTGGCGCTGGAAGGGTTTCGTTATGCAGAAACCCCGGATGTGATTGCGGTTTCCGGCCCCGTCTTTAACCATGGAATTGAGTCAGTTGTGCGGGATTTGCCGATTGATCTGACGGCCAAGGAAATTGTAACGGGTATTTCGATAGAACATTCCGGTTATGCCAACAGCCTTTCCTTTAACTACCCCGATGTCCAAAGTGACATATTTATTGACGGGTTTGACCGCTTTGATGATCTGGATATGCCTTTGCTGACCCTGACATTTCTGGATGTAAACGGTGATCCGGTCGCCGCGACCGATGATGAAGCCTATGAATTTACTGTCAACCGGATTGAATATGATCCGGCGCTGTTTTCAAGCCCGCCAGTGCGGGTTACAGGCGTGGTGCCGGTGCAGCGGCTGACCAGCATGTCGCGGGTGGATTATGCAGTGGATGATTTGCCCGAAACCTTGATAATCAAGGGCAATATGCTGCTGATCCGTGGCGATGAAATGTCGGGTCTGGACGACGAAAATCTTGCGCTTTTTGCCCGCGATGGCGACGGGCGTCACCTGTTGATGCTGCACCAGGAGATATTGAAAGCAGAAGGCAATGACGGGCTGCGCCAGATCGTTCAATATTATTACGGCGACATTGGCGGTGTTACCTTGCTTTCACGCGGGGATATCGAAACCTTGCCTTATGCCTTTGATGCGGCGCTTGAACCTGTGGAGCGGTAGAAGCATTGCAATGTTGTGCCACCGCGCCCAGTGTTTTATAGAGGCCTGAAACCTAGATATTCCACAGGAGATCACCATGGCAGGCCACTCAAAATGGGCAAATATCCAGCACCGCAAGGGGCGTCAGGACAAATTGCGCTCGAAACTGTTCTCGAAACTGTCCAAGGAAATCACCGTGGCGGCCAAAATGGGCGATCCGGACCCCGATAAAAACCCGCGCCTGCGTATGGCGGTGAAAGAGGCCAAGTCGAATTCCGTGCCCAAGGACGTGATCGAACGAGCGATCAAAAAGTCGGCGGCGGGCGAGGGCGATAATTACGATGAAATCCGTTACGAAGGCTATGGCCCCGGTGGCGTGGCCGTGATTGTCGAGGCGATGACAGACAACAAGAACCGCACCGCCAGTTCTGTGCGCTCGCTGTTTACTAAAACCGGTGGCAACCTGGGTGAAACCGGATCGGTTGGTTTCATGTTCGATCGTAAAGGCGAGATATTGTATTCGTTATCTGCCGGCGATCTGGACACCGTATTCGAAGCCGCGCTGGAAGCCGGTGCCGAGGATGTCGAGGATACCGACGAGGGGTATGTGATCGTAACCGCCGACACCGATCTGGCATCGGTCGCTGGCGAGCTTGAGGACAAGCTGGGCGAGGCGGAAACCGTCAAACTGGTTTGGCGTCCGAACATCACCACCGAACTGGATCTGGAAGGTATGCAAAAGCTGATGAAGCTGATAGATGCGCTGGAAGACGACGACGACGTACAGCGGGTGACAACCAATTTCGAGGCCAGCGACGAGGTGTTGGAGCAGCTTTAAGCGGGTATTTGGCCTTTTCATCTATGTGAATTCACAGGCGGTTGCAGCAATGCGGCCGCCTTTGTTTTGCATAACCATTACCTGAACGACATAAATTTGCTATGCTTCCTATGGGAAGGATAAAGCGGCCTTTGTGCTAAGGTCCGGCGTTTTAACGCAGCTTTCCTTGTGCATTGGCCTTGAATTTGGCGGGTCGAACCGTCGTCCATTTCAGGAGAATGCAATGTTAAAACAAGCCCTTACTGTATCTGCCTTGATGATTGGCAGCCTTTCCACCCCTGCTATTGCGCAGGATATTCCACAAACAAGGATCGACCAGATACTGGCGATGAGCCCAACCGATATGGCCAAATCCGGCGCCTGGACCTCGGCCGCCTATCACCGGCTGATCGGCTATATGAATTCAATCGAAGACCCCGAATTGCGGGATTTTGTGCTGGATATGTATGACAATCCCACCTCGACCGTATTCAACGCCACGGCCGCACCGGATGCCTTGCGCACTGCCCCTGCGACAGGTGGGCCGGGGCATCACCATTACCCCGGCGGGCTGGCCGTGCATCTGGTCGAGGTGATCGAGATCGCGATGGGCTGGGCCAATACGTTCGAGCAGGTTCACGGCATCCAGACCACAGACCGCGACCTGATCATCGCCGATCTGGCGCTGCATGACTGGAGCAAGGTTTGGTACAACTGGGATGAAACCTCCGGCAAAGTGGCCAAGCCTGAATGGTTCCCCGCGTCCTGGGGTGGCAAGGACGGCATTGCCAAATGGGGCTGGATGGGCGAACACGGTGCGGTGGTTTATTCCGAACTGCTGAAACGTGGCGCGCCGGATAAATTGCTGTTCGGGGCCGCCAGCGCGCATTTTGATCCGCAATGGGATGTCGATATCACGGATGCGGATGGCAAAGGGCAGGGATTGAACCCCGCGTTGAAAGAGGCCGCAGCCTATGCCGGAACCGACGCCCCCGAGATAAATCCGGACCAGCGGCGGGTTGAATGGTTCCTGTCCACCTATTCTGACGGGGACTGGTCGTTCTCGCATTATGTTGCGGGAAAATCGGCCCATAAATGGATCCGTATGGTGGCCGAAGAATTGGGCATTGATCCGGAATCACCAGAGGCTGCCAAACTGGCGTGGTTCGTGCTGACGCGGGTGTCGGATTTCAAATTGTACAAAATCTATCAGGACGGCGGGTTTGACGTTGCCGCCCCGAAACAGGTGATCCGTGCAGTGCTGGCGGATTCATCGGATTACGAGGTGAAATAGCAAAGACAGGGGGCTTCGGGCTTGTCCCGGGGCCTCTGTCTGGCTCTAGCCCCCGGGCGGGGGTAGGTCACAGCCATGTGTTCTACCGGCAGCTATAACCCGCAACACATTTGCCGTTTTCCTCAAGGATAACTTCTGAATGGCCGGGATCGCCTGCCGGCATCTTGATGCCTTTCCCAAGGATGAATTTCACACTATGGGCACCGTTCAATCCCGGCGGGAAACGTTTTATCGGTTTGACGACCATCAAATAGCCGTCCGATGTAGGTTTCAGGGCGCCCTGTCTGGCTAGTTGCAGGAGTCCGGCCTGCTGGGGGAGAACCTCGTAGTTTTCCGCTTTGGACGATGCAATCACATCTTTTGCGTCCAGTTCCATGATGCCGGCAGGGTAGAAGCGATAGAGCGAATGCAACAGGTTCTTTTCCAGTGCTCCACCGGCTTGACTTGCGGGGTCATCCAGCAGTTTCGGCCCGTCGGTCGTTATCACATAACGTTTGCCGTCATGTATTATGACGGTTCCCCTGTTGGTCGGGTTGCGGGTTTTTCTTATCCCCCCGGACGGAACCGAGACTGTGGTCAACTCGTAGTTGGTTACAAGCACATCAATGTCCCTGCCCAGTCGTTGTGACAGGTTTGCCTTTGCAATCAGGGCCTTGCCGCTATCGGGTTTTGTGAAATATTTCGAGATACAGGCGGCATTTGGCAGGAAATGAACCTTTTCTTTGGGCAGTCCGGTCACGCCGGCTCCATAGTGGCCATAGCCCGCTACAATCTGCTCGACACGTCCAACGTCGCCTTCGATTTTCCAGATGATTGAATCATAGGCCGTGGTGACAATATACAGCGGCGTGTCCCCTTTTTCGATGTTCAAAACCGCAACCGAGGTCTCGCGGTCAACACCTGAAACCGCTACCGTGGAAACGGCAGCCCCCTCGTAACCGCTGATGAAAACGATTTCAGCCCCGGAGGTAGGGGCAGGGTATTTACATAGGGATGACTCCGGCAACGGCTTTTCGATTGTATCATTATGCATGCTCGGCTTTTGCGGCGCGGGGGTGGTGCCTGGTTTGTCCAGATTGGCAATAGCCAAGCCGATTTCGCCCGGGGTGACGCGGCCATCCTGGTTAACGTCAAAGGCCATCAGCGCACCGATCAACACATCGAGACGGGTTTGGTTCGCTTGCCTGCTTGCATTGGCGCGGATTTCTTCCAATGAAAGGGTGCCATCCTGATTGGTATCCGCTGTGGCCAGAAGCGTCTGGAGTTTCGCATTGTCACGGGTGCTCAACACCGCTCCTAATGACGTGATTTCAACGGCATCGATCTGCATATTGCCATCTAGGTCATAAATGAATGCGTTCTGAAGCGAACTGCTGCGGCTTCTCGCGATCTGTGACATATGATAGGTTTCAAGTGTTTCCTTCGTCACTATGCCATTGGTCGAGACCCTGAAGAGCGTATTGATCGTGTTGCGAACAAATTGTTCAGGGTTCCGGCGGATTTGTTGCAGAATGCTATTTGGCAGAGAAATGATATTTTCCCCGCTTGCCGCTGTGTCGGTCTGGGCCTGAAGCGGGCTGATGGAAAGGA
This sequence comes from Profundibacter amoris, assembly GCF_003544895.1. Taxonomy (GTDB): domain Bacteria; phylum Pseudomonadota; class Alphaproteobacteria; order Rhodobacterales; family Rhodobacteraceae; genus Profundibacter; species Profundibacter amoris. Next base: position 2,240,760 of record NZ_CP032125.1, on the reverse strand, counting down.
AAACGGCGGCGGTGATTTTCAAGAAATGTTTCATATAAATTCGATTGCTATGGTTGCCAATGCGTGGGTGCAGGAAAGCTGCATTACTGCCAATCTATAGTTGATTAGCCCATAGCTGCCAAATGGATTTTCGACAGAGACCCTAAACCTGCCCCAGATCGATCAATGATTGCCCCATGCTGCGAATGGCTTCGCTTGTGTCGATCAGCGGGCGGCCCAGCAGGGGTTCGAGCAGTGATTTGTCCATTTCATGCTGGCGGCCAAGGTTCATGGCGGCGGTTTTGACATCGCCGTCAAACATCGCCACCAGACGGACAACGAAATCGGGCAGGCGGCGGGTCGGGATTTTTTTGGCGTAGGCGGGGAATGCTTCGGCCAGTGTTTTCGCCACTTCGACGAATTCAATCGAAGGTCCGGCGGCAAACACGCGGTGGCCGAATGTGGCCGGATCATGTATTGCCAACAGGTGCAATTCGGCCGCATCGCGCACATCGGCGATGGAAAAATATATCCGCGGGCAGCCGGGTAATTCGCCTTTCATCAGCCGTTTGATGATCGCCCCCGAGGTGCCGATGTCCTGCTCCAGCAGCGGGCCAAGGATAAAGCTGGGGTTGATCACGGTCAGGTCCTCGCGGCGGTTTGCGGCTTCCATGATGCTCCAGGCTTCCTGTTCGGCAAGGGTTTTGGACAGGATGTAAGGTGTTACATCCTTGCCCGACGGATTGGTCCAGTCGGCTTCGGTATAAGGGGTAGTGCGGTTTTTTTCGTGCCCGTGACAGGCCGCCACCATGGACGAGGTCAGCACGATGCGGTTGACATTGGATCGCAAGGCGGCGTTCAGGGCGCGGCGGGTGCCCTCGACCGCAGGTTTGATGATTTCGTCGGGGTCCTTGGGGGATGTGGTGACAAAAGGCGAGGCCGTATGCAGCAGGTAATCCACCCCGTCCATTGCCGCGTCCCAGCCCGCATCAGAGGTCAGGTCAAGTTCGACAAAACCCAGCCGGCTGGTGTCGGCCCCGTGGCTTTGCAGCACCTCGCGGATGTGATCGCCCTTGGCCGCGTTGCGCACGGAACCGCGCACGGCATAGCCCTGTTCCAGAAGTTGCAGCAGGATGTGGCTGGCCAGAAAGCCGGATGCGCCGGTGACAAGGATGGTTTGATCAGACATTGGAGGGCCTTTCGGTTTGGTTTTTGACAAACTGACAAAACACACATAAAGTGTCAAGAAGTATAATCCGGCACAGGCAACAGCAATTGCGCAACCCCGCGCCAAACACTAGAACGGGCCTATGGACGACAAGAAGAAACATATTCTGAAGGCGGCAATGCGGGTGGTGATCGCCTATGGGTTCAAACGTGTCTCGATGGCCGATATCGCGCAAGAGGCGGGCATTTCCCGTCCCGCGATTTACCAGATTTTCCGTAACAAGGATGACGTGTTCTTTTCCTGTCTGGATATGCTGGTGGACGAGGCATTCGCGGCCGCCGATGCGGCGATTGACGGGATCAGCGACCGCAAGGCGCAGGTCTCGGCCTATCTGCTGGCCTATATGGGCTATTTCCACAATTTGCTGGTGGCAGGGCCGCACGGGCAGGAATTGCTGGATGTGAACAACCGGCTGGGGGCGGAAAAATCGCAAGCGGCGCAGGCGCGGTTTATGACGCGGCTGAACGGTTTGATGGGGCTGGATGCGGAGGCCGAAGATGGGCAGGTTCTGGCGCTGGCGGCGACGGGGATCAAGTATCATACCGCCGATCCGGCCCAGTTTCGCGCGCGTTTGCAGATGCTGACCGAACGGTTTTTATAGCTGCACCAGCCATTCCCGCGCCACCTGCCGCACCGCGCGGGTCAGCGGCGCCAGTGCCTGTCGCGTCACACGATTGAACTGCCAGAACAGCGGCACGTCATATGTAGGGGCATTGCCCAGAGTGACCAGCCGTCCGGCGTCTATATGCTTCCGCACCAGCGGCTCGGGGTTCAGCCCCCAGCCGATACCGGCCAGCGCGGCGGTGACAAAGCCGCGCGTGCTGGGCAGCAGGTGCAGCGGCGGGGTGATGCGTTTTCCGAACTGCGCGGTTAGCCAGTGATGCTGAGACAGATCCTTGCGATTATACATCAGCATCGGTGCGGTTCTGGCGCTGGCGGCGGTAAACCCGTCCGCGAAATGCTGTTCGGCAAATTCGGGGCTGGCGGTGGCCAGATAGCGCAAGGCCCCAAGCGCAATACTATCACAGCCCTGCACCGGTTTGGCGTGGGCTGTTACCGCCGCCATCACCTCGCCCCGCCGCAACCAGTCGGCGCTGAAGTCCTGATCGTCGGTGCTGATGTCGAATAACACCCCCTCGACACGCGCCATCGCCTCGATGAACCATGTATCCAGACTGTCGGCATTCACCACCACCCGCACGGGGGCGGCTGGGCCGGGGGCCAGTCCGTCCAGATCATCGCCAAGGGTGCTTTCCAGCAGCGCCACTTCCTCGGCATGGCGAAACAGGCGCTGGCCGGCGGCGGTGGCTGTGGCCGGTGTGCCGCGGATGATCAGCACCGTGCCCAACTGGTCCTCCAGCGATTTGATCCGCTGGGAAATGGCCGAAGGGGTGACGTTCAGCGCGGCGGCAGCAGCATCGAAGCTGCCGGTTTGCAGGATGGCACGCAGGGCGGCCAGCTGGGTATAGTCCATCATTAGAATTACCAATCCACAAATAGAATAGTTAACTGGCCTAATGATGCGCCCCGCGCTATCCCCTGTCAACAACAGGAGATTTCATGCAAAGCCTCACCGCCGGTTTCATCCTCAGCTTCAGCCTGATCCTTGCGATCGGGGCGCAGAATGCCTTTGTGCTGCGCCAGGGGCTGCGGCGTGAACATGTGTTCGTGGTCTGCTTTGTCAGCGGGCTGTCGGATGCCATTCTGATTGCCATAGGTGTCAGCAGTTTCGAGGTGGTCTCGCGTCTGGTCCCGTGGCTGGCGCCTGCATTCCTCTATGCGGGGGCGGCGTTCCTGATCTGGTACGGCTGGCAAAATTTTCGCGCGGCGATAAAGGGCGGGCAGGCGCTGGCAGCGTTCGAAATTCAGGCCAGCAGCCTGAAGAAAACCCTGCTGACCTGTTTGGCGATGACATGGCTGAACCCGCACGCATGGCTGGATACCGTGGTGCTGATCGGCTCGGTGTCCACCAAATACGATGACGGGGTGATGTTCGCGACAGGGGCGACGCTGGCGTCTTTCAGCTTTTTCTTTACGCTGGGATATGGCGCGCGGCTGCTGGCACCACTGTTTGCCAGACCGGTGGCGTGGCGTGTTCTGGACGGGGTTGTGGCGCTGACTATGTGGATTATCGCAGCCTCGCTTCTGCTGGAATAACCTATTGCCAAAACCACGGCTTTGATGTCCTGTGCCGGACATGAGCGCGCAACCCGACATGACCGAAGCCCGCCCCGTATGGGGTGTGATCTGGATGCTGGCCACAGGGCTGACCTTTGTGGCGGTGACGGCGATTGTGAAACATATCGGCGGCGGCGTGCCGGCGGCCGAAGCGGCGTTTTTGCGCTATCTTCTGGGGCTGGTTTTCCTGCTGCCGATGATCCGCCCGCTGCTGAACGCGCATCTGGACAAAAGCGATCTGCTGTTTTTCGGCGCGCGCGGGCTGGCGCACGGGTTGGGGGTGATCCTGTGGTTCTTTGCCATGACAAAAATCACCATCGCCGAGGTCACGGCGATGAATTACCTCTCGCCGGTCTATGTCACCATCGGGGCTGCGCTGTTTTTGGGCGAAAGGCTGGCCCTGCGCCGGATCATGGCGATTGGCGCGGCGCTGCTGGGGGCGATGATCATCCTGCGCCCCGGATTTCGCGAGTTGAACCTTGGCCACTATACCATGCTGGGCACGGCGATCCTGTTTGCCACATCCTACCTGCTGGCCAAGCGCATGGCGGACCGCGTGTCACCAACCGTGGTGGTGGCGATGTTGTCGATCACGGTGCCGATTGTGCTGGCTCCGTTTGCCTTTGCCGTCTGGGTAACGCCGACGCTGGAACAATTGCTCTGGCTGTTTTTGGTCGCGGTGTTTGCCACCATCGGCCATTTCACCATGACGCTGGCCTTTCGCGCAGCGCCAATGACGGTGACGCAGCCGGTTACCTTCCTGCAACTGGTCTGGGCCACCACATTGGGCGCGGTGGTGTTTGGCGAACCGGTGGACGGCTGGGTGGTGCTGGGCGGCCTGATAATCCTTGCCTCGGTCAGCTTTATCACATGGCGCGAAGCCATGCTGAAACGCCGCGCCATTACGCCTGTGGACGGGGCGACCAAAGTCTGAATTCCCCTATCTTTGTTCCGGTTAATATCCCGGCCGGAGGCATTGAATCTCTTTGGCGCACAGGTTGAAGATTCACCCGCTATTTATATTGATTGACGAGTCAATAAAAAACCTGCAAATCTGGCTGCGCACCAATAACCGAAAGTCCCTGCTGTGCCCAAACTTGGAATGGAACCGATCCGCCGCGACGCTTTGGTCAAGGCAACAATCAGCGAAATCGGCCGCGCCGGATCGCTGGATGTGACCGTGGCGCAGATCGCCAGACGGGCCGGAATGTCCAGCGGGCTGGCGCATCATTATTTCGGTGGCAAGGACCAGATATTCATCGCCGCCATGCGCCATATTCTGGGCATCTATGGCGCACAGGTGCGGGGCGCGCTGGCGGTTGCAAAGGGGCCACGCGCACGGCTCGAGGCCATCATCCGCGCCAGTTTCGAGGCTGGAAATTTCCGCAGCGAAGTGATCAGCGCGTGGATGAATTTCTATGTGCAGGCGCAAACTTCGGACGGGGCGAAACGGCTGTTGCATGTCTATCAGGCACGGTTGCGTTCAAACCTGATGCACGACTTGCGCCCGCTGGTCGGGGCGAGCGCGCCGATGCTGGCCGACAACATCGCCGCGCTGATCGACGGGCTGTATATCCGTCACGCCCTGCGCGGAGCCGAGCCGGATGGCAAGGCGGCCTCTGAACGGGTATTGGATTATCTGGAGACCATGCTTTCAGAAGGGAAAAAGACATGAAAACAGTTGTTTGGACTATTGCCGCACTTTGCATTGCCGGTGCAGCCCGGCCAGAGACCGCCAAGGAATGCGTTGTTGATCCGGTGCCTGAATGTGTGCAGCAGGATGGTGCATTTGCCGACAAGGCCGCGGAACAAACCTGCCGTCAGGCCGTGAAGGATTACCAGCACACGGTCACTGCATTCTGGGATTGCCAGCGCGCGCAAGCCAGCAAAGTCGATCGCGAGGCCCGCAAAGTAATCCGTCTGTTCAACTGCCGCAAACGCGGCAAAGAAACCTGCGAGTGAGGATGATATGAAAGCCCAGCCCCAAGCCAGCCATTTCGTCAATGGCGCATATGTCGAAGACACCTCTGGCACCCCGATCGATGTGATCTATCCCGCCACCGGCGAAGTGATCGCAAAGGTTTATGCCGCCACCCCGGCGATGGTCGATCAGGCGCTGGCCTCGGCCAAGGCGGCGCAGGGCGAATGGGCGGCGATGAGCGGCACCGAGAGGGGGCGGGTGCTGCGCCGCGCTGCTGACATTATCCGCGCGCGAAACCGTGATTTGAGCGTGCTGGAAACGCTGGACACCGGCAAGCCGTTGCAGGAAACGCTGGTGGCCGATGCCACCTCGGGTGCCGATGCGCTGGAATATTTCGGCGGGCTGGCCGGCGCGCTGACCGGCGAGCACATCCAGCTGGGCGGCGGCGATTTTGTCTATACGGTGCGCGAGGCTTTGGGGGTTTGCGTCGGCATCGGCGCGTGGAACTACCCGACACAGATTGCTTGTTGGAAGGCCTCTCCAGCGCTGGCTTGTGGCAATGCGATGGTGTTCAAACCGTCCGAAACCACGCCCTTGGGGGCGCTGAAAGTGGCAGAGATATTGCATGAGGCGGGCCTGCCTGCGGGCGTTTTCAACGTGGTGCAGGGCATGGGTGAGGTGGGCGCGTCATTGGTGACCGATCCGCGCGTGGCCAAGGTTTCACTGACCGGCTCGGTGCCGACAGGGCAAAAGGTATATGCGGCGGCGGCGGCCGAAATGAAACATGTAACGATGGAACTGGGCGGCAAATCCCCGATGATCGTGTTTGATGATGCCGATATCGAGGATGCGGTGGGCGGGGCCATTCTGGGGAATTTCTATTCCTCGGGGCAGGTCTGTTCCAACGGCACGCGGGTGTTCGTGCAAAAGGGCATCAAAGAGGCGTTTCTGGCACGTCTGAAAGCGCGGGTCGAGGCGGCGGTGATCGGGGATCCGCTGGACGAGGCGACAAATTTCGGACCACTGGTATCCGAAGGGCAACTGGGCATCGTGCAGCGCTATATCGACAAGGGGGTTGCCGAAGGTGCGCGGCTGGTCACCGGCGGCGGGCGTGTGGACCGCGAGGGGTTTTACCTGTGGCCCACGGTTCTTGCGGATGTGACGGACGATATGACCGTTGCGCGCGAGGAAATCTTCGGCCCTGTGATGTCGGTGCTGGAATTCGAAACCGAGGAAGAGGTGATCCGGCGGGCCAATGATACCGCATACGGGCTGTCGGGCGGGGTATTCACCGGCAATCTGACCCGTGCCCACAGGGTTGTGGCGGCGCTTCAGGCCGGAACCTGCTGGATCAACACCTATAATCTGGCACCGGTCGAGGCCCCTTTTGGTGGCACAAAAATGTCGGGCGTCGGGCGCGAGAATTCCAAGGCTGCAATTGAATACTACAGCCAGTTGAAATCGGTTTATGTGGCGATGGGGCCGGTGGATGCACCGTTTTAGGGGATGCTTATCAAGCCTGACGGCTTTCTTCGCTGGCGAAGAGGACCGCAAGGCCCGATGAGTGGTCGGGAGTAAAGACATGGAAGCGGATTTTGTGATTGTCGGCGCGGGGTCGGCGGGCTGTGCGATGGCCTACCGGTTGTCCGGGGCGGGGGCCTCGGTTCTGGTGATCGAGCATGGCGGTTCGGATGCGGGGCCGTTCATCCAGATGCCCGCGGCCCTGTCCTACCCGATGAATATGGGGATTTACGACTGGGGCTTCAAAACCCTGCCCGAACCGCATCTGGGCGACCGCACGTTGGTTTGTCCGCGCGGCAAGGTGATTGGCGGATCTTCCAGCATCAACGGCATGGTCTATGTGCGCGGTCACGCCTGTGATTACGACCACTGGGCCGAACAGGGTGCGCAGGGCTGGTCCTATGCCGATGTGCTGCCCTATTTCAAACGGATGGAGCATTGGCATTCCGGCGGCCACGGTGGCGATCCGGCGTGGCGGGGCAAGGACGGACCGTTGCATGTGACGCGCGGACCACGGCGTAATCCGCTGTTTAGCGCCTTTGTCGAGGCGGGCGCGCAGGCGGGGTACCAGACCACGGACGACTATAACGGCAAGCAGCAAGAGGGCTTTGGCCCGATGGAGCAGACCGTCTGGCGCGGGCGGCGCTGGTCGGCGGCAAATGCTTACCTTCGGCCTGCGCTGAAGCGCCCGAATTGTGATCTGACCCGTGCCTTGGCGCGGCGGGTGGTGATCAGGGACGGGCGCGCCGTGGGGGTTGAGGTCGAGCGCGGCGGCAGGATCGAAGTGATCCATGCGCGGCGCGAGGTGATCCTTGCGGCGTCCTCGATCAATTCGCCGAAATTGCTGATGTTGTCGGGCATCGGTCCGGCGGCGCATCTGGCGGAACACGGGATAGATGTGGTCGCGGATCTGGCCGGAGTTGGGCAGAACCTGCAGGATCATCTGGAGCTGTATATCCAGTACGCCAGCAAGAAACCGATCACGCTGTATCGTTACTGGAACCTGTTTTCCAAGGCGCGGATCGGGGCGCAATGGCTGTTTAGCAAAACCGGAATGGGGGCATCCAACCAGTTTGAATCGGCCGCCTTTATCCGCAGTCGGGCCGGTGTGGAATACCCTGATATCCAGTATCATTTCCTGCCCATCGCGGTGCGTTATGACGGCAAGGCGGCGGCCGAGGGGCACGGGTTTCAGGCCCATGTCGGGCCGATGCGCAGCCCGTCGCGCGGGGCGGTGACTTTGGCGTCCTCCAATCCCAATGATGCGCCGAATATCCTGTTTAATTACATGTCGCAGGAACAGGACTGGCAGGATTTCCGCGCCTGCATCCGCCTGACCCGCGAGATTTTCGCACAAGAGGCCTTTGCCCCCTATGTGAAACACGAAATCCAGCCCGGTGTGAATTTCCAGAGCGATGACGAATTGGACAGTTTTATTCGCGAACACGCCGAAAGCGCCTTCCACCCGTGTGGCACGGCGCGGATGGGGGCAAAGGATGATCCGCTGGCCGTGGTTGATCCCGAATGTCGGGTGATCGGGGTGGATGGTTTGCGGCTGGCCGACAGCAGCATTTTCCCGCGCATCACCAATGGCAACCTGAATGCGCCCAGCATTATGACCGGCGAAAAGGCGGCAGATCATATTCTGGGACGGGGGATGTTGCCGGCTGTGAATAACGAACCCTGGGTGCATCTGGATTGGGAAACGGCACAGCGGTAGAGGCGTTTTCTAGAAAAGAAAACGCAGCGAAATCTTTTAAAGATATCGGGCGCGTGCACTGGTGATGTGCCGTCTGCGGGGCTATGCCTTTTGGTATGAACAAATATGTCTATGTGCTGCTGCTGTCTGTGGCGATTTATACGGTGATGAATAACGCGGGCGCGCCCCCGCGCCAGCAGGTGCAGGGGGTGGCGCATGTGCATGATGGCGATACCTTTACCGTGGCGGGGGTAAAAATCCGCCTGTTCGGCAAGTTTATCTCGTGGTTCAAGCAGATATAACAGTGATAAAGTCTTAAAGGACTGAACGAAGCAGGGCTTAAAACGCCGTAGACAAATACGGGCGCATGGTGGCGCGGTGCTATCTGGGGGATCGGGATCTGGCGGAACTGCTGGCGCGGGACGGCATTGTGTTTTCCTATGCCGCTTTTTCGCGCGACTATATTGCAGCGGAAAACAGGCGGCGGTGGCAGGGCGGGGCCTGTGGCAGGCCGAAGTGATGTCGCCTGCCGAATTCCGCCGCCAAAAGCGGCAAAACTGATCAGGATCAAAGCGCTGGAATTGCGCTGTGTCTAGTCTGTATCCAAGACATCGGGACAAGAAAGGAAACCAAATGTCACATACCCCCAATGAACTGTCAGAAGAATTCCCTGACCGCGTTGACCAGATGAGCGCGTTGAAAACTTCGGATGCACATTTTGCCAAGCTGTTTGACGATTACCACGAGATCAACCGCGCGGTTCACCGCGCCGAAACAGACGTTGAGCCAACCGACGATCTGCACATGGCCGAGATGCGCAAGCAGCGGCTGGCGATCAAGGATGAAATCTGGGCAATCCTGAACAAATAGAAACCAATAGCAGTTGCGCCTTAGGGCGCAACAAGCCTGAATGTATCCTGTTGCGCCAACAGGGATTTGATATCGGCTTTGCCGAGGGGATAGTCGGCCGGATCATCGATATCAAAGGCTGGCCCGCGCTTGTGGTAATAGACTTTTACCATTGTGTCTTTGTAGTCGCGCATGGTGATCATCATCATTTCGCCCGTTTCGGGGTCGTCCTTATAGGCCGGACAGATGGCAAGCACAGTCTCGCGCGTTTTCGAGGATACAAGCGAGACGATTTCGGGGTTGTTTATACAGGCATTGTTATAGTCGATTTCGACCCCGATCCTGTTTTCGGACAACGAGGCGATTTGCGGTGTTTCGGCCACGATGGCGTAAAGTTCGCTCCAGTTATCAAAGGATTCACCTTTTGGAATGAATTCCTGAATGAACCCCTTGATCCCTGTGGCCATATCCCCCTGATTTTGGAAGATTTCTGTCTTGTTCATCACATCTATGCCATTCGTCCACGGGGGTGGGGCATAAACTGCAACAGCGTCGAAAACCCGAATGGTCATCGTTGTTTTCGGGGTGTCGGCGGCAAGTGGGGTAGCGGTGGAAAGCAATAGGAAAGCGGCAATACTCGTTACGGTCTTTTTTATTTAGGTGTCCATTTCCCCGGTGTCTGTTTCCTCGGCAGGCCCCTCGACCTGTTCCTGAAAGTTGTCAAAGAATTTGTTGGCCATTTTACGGGCAAATCCGGCGATCAACCGGTTGCCCAGCTGGGCGATTTTGCCGCCGACCTTGGCCTCGACTTCGTAGGTCAGCTCGGTGCCCTCTTCGACATCCACCAGCCATACATTTGCGCCGCCTTTGGCAAATCCGGCAACGCCGCCTTTGCCTTGGCCGCTGATCTTGTAGCTTTCGGCGGGCACCACATCGGACAGTTCAACACGGCCCTTGAAGGTGGCTTTGACGGGGCCGACTTTTTGTTTGACCACGGCATCAAACCCGTCTTCGGGGCTGCCGGTCAGTTCCTGACAACCGGGGATGCAGGCCATCAGCGTTTCGGCGCTGTTCAGGTGTTCCCAGACGGTGGCGCGGTCGGCCTTGATTGTTCGTGTGCCGTTCAGTTCCATTGTTATTCCTCCCTGTAGCGGATTATTCTAGAAGCGATTGAGGAAGGCGTAAAGCGCCACCTTGGCGTCGGTTTGCCACACATCGTTGTGGCCAGCGCCCTGAACGGCAAAGAAAGTATTGTCAGTTGCAGGCGACGCGTCGAACATTTCGCGGCCCATTTCGATCGGGATCAGCGGATCGTCAGTGCCGTGCAGAACCAGCAGCGGAATATCCAGATTGCGGATATGGCGCAGGCTGGGCCAGCGGTTTTTCATCAGGAACAGGATCGGTTTGAATTTGGGATAGATGCGGCGGGTGATGTCGGGCAGCGAGGTATAGGGCGCCTCGAGCACCATTGCTGCGGGCGGGGTATTGGCCAGTTTCGGGTTGTCGGCCATCAACACCGCAACGCCGGTCCCAAGGCTTTCGCCATATAGGACCACTGGCGCGTCGCCAACCAGATTGGGCAGGGACTGATAGAGGTTGATCGCGTCGCGCAGGATGCTCTTTTGCGAGGGTTTTCCACTACTGCCCGATGAGCCGCGATAGGCCATCGCGACCACCCCGTAGCCGCGTTTTTGAAAACTGGCAAAGCGGGGCGCGCGGTTGGCAAGGTTTCCGGCGTTGCCTTGGAAATACAGGATCACCGGCTTGCCTGCCTTGGGTTTCGCCACCCACAGCACAAGGGTTTCCTTGTCGCTGGTAAAACGAACGGCCTGCATTTGTGGCACGCCTGCGTTGGCGGGGGAAACCTCGGTCGGGTCCAGCGGATAGACCATGGATTGCTCGAACTTCCCCAGCAGACCAAACGAGGTCAGCCCCAGCAGCGCCGTGATGCCAAGGGTTTTCAGGATCATTGTTCCACCTCGTAAGGCAGCAATCCGCGCATGTTCGGATCAGCCTTTAGCCGGCGTTCCAGCGGCGGAACGGATCGCTGGTGGCAATCCACCCGTTCGCAGATCCGGCAGGAAATGCCGATCGGCTCGAACACCTGCTGTTTGCCGGCGATCAGGTCATCGGCATAGACCACCGCATCGGCGTGTTTCACCTCGCAGCCAAGGCCGATGGCATAGCGGCGCACCGGTGCCTTGAACGAGCCGCCGGATTTCGACACATCGCGGGCCAGACAGAAATAGCGCGCCCCGTCCGGTGTTTCGGCCAGTTGCCGCAGGAACCGGCCCGGTGTTTCAAAGGCGCGGTGCACGTTCCACAAAGGGCAGGCCCCGCCGAAACGGGCAAATTGCAGGCGGGTGGCGGAATGGCGTTTGGTGATGGTGCCTGCCTGATCCACGCGCACGAAAAAGAACGGAATACCCTTGGCGCCGGGCCGTTGCAGGGTGGACAGGCGGTGCGCCACCTGTTCGATCGAGGTGCCGAAACGTTCGGCCAGCAGTTCCAGATCGTGGCGCACCTCGTGGGCGGTGGACAGGAAGCGGCGGTAGGGCATCATTGCGGCACCGGCGAAATAATTGGCCAGCCCGATCTTGGCGATGGCGCGGGCGGCGCCGGTCTGGAAACGCGCCAGATCAAGGGTGGCCTCGATCAATTGGTCCTGCGTGATCAGCGCCACCTGCATCAGCAGCTGGAAATCCTGCGTGGCGCGCGGGGCGCGGGTGGAAATACTCAGGGTTTTCGCGGCCTCGTCATAGTGGCGCAGCGGGCCGGTATCAGTGAATTTCACCATCACCAGATGTTTTGACAGGATACGTTCGGCCATTTCCCGCAGGTCCTCGCCGGCCTCCAGTGCCTTGTCGGCAAAGCCTTCGGCGGCGTGGTCCACCGCATCGATATAGTTGTCGCAGTAGTGAAAGAAATCGCGCACCTCTTCCCATGGGCTGGCCTGAACGCGGGCGTCCTCGCGGCCCAAAGCCTCGTCCAGTGAGGCAAGGCGTTCGTGGGTTTGGCGGTAGGCGCGGTGCAGTTCCAGAAAGGCGCGGGCAAGGGCAGGGGCGTTTGACGCGGTCAGGCGCAGGTCGGCCAGTGGCGGGATGTTGTCGGCAAACACCGGATCGGCTAGGGCCTCGCGCATGTCCGTGACCATGCGTTCGCTATCGCCGACCGACAGTTCGGTCACATCAAAGCCGAATTCCTGTGCCAGTGCCAATACCACGCCGGTGCTGACGGGGCGGTTGTTGTTCTCCATCTGGTTCAGATAGGGCAGGGACACGCCCAGCTTTTCGGCAAAGGCCTTTTGGGTCAGGCCAAGGCCGGTGCGCACCTCGCGCAGTTTGACACCGGCGTATAGTTTCTGGGTGGCCATCGGCGCGTCCTTTGCAGTTTTGCGATTGCGGGCAGTAAACTTTGCAAAACGGAGCAATGCAATAGGTTTTGCTCTCTGGTATTAACCGTCACTTTGGACGGCGAAGCCGGACAGCGCCCGACCCTCCCCACGGGAGGGCGCTTTTGCACGCGGTGCGATTGATAATAACGCGGGAGTTGCTTCAATGCTTGCCTGACTCTCTGATGTTGTGCGCGCCCACCCAGGGTCGGGCGCTGTCCTTGTTTCCTTGTGTGCAGGTTACATGCTACATCGACAACTGCCGTTCGCGGTGCATCACAAACAGGATTGCAAGGATGGCCAGAACCGAACAGGCAATCATGATCCAGAGCAGCGGATAAACGCCGCTATCTACCGACAACCGGCTACCGGAAAAGGCCGACAAACCCGCGCCGCCACCAATCAGAATTGCCCCGCCAAGGCCCGAGGCCGAACCGGCTAGATCAGGGCGCACCGACAACATGCCGGCACTGGCGTTGGGCAGGGTCATGCCGTTGCCAAGGCCCACCGTTGACATGAAGGCGAAAAAGGTGATGGCATTGCCAAGACCCAGATAAAACAACGCCATCGAGATCGAAATCCCCACTGCCGCAATGATACAGCCAAACAGGATCATCCGGTTGATGCCGATGCGGGTGGAAAAGCGGCCCGACAGGAAGTTGCCCATCATATAGCCGAAGGATACCGCGCCAAAGGACAGGCCCAGCCAGATTGCGTTCATATGGAATATTTCCTTGCCCACAAAGGGTGCGCCGCCCAGATAGGCGAAAAAGGCGCCCGAGGCGAATGTGGCGGACAGGCAATAGCCCCAGAACCGGCGCGACATCAGCAATTCGGGATATTGGCGGAACTGTTCGGCAAAGCTGCGGTTGGTAGTGGCCGAGGTTTCGCCAAGGTCGTACCAGGACAGCACGAACAGCGCCACGCCCAGCACGAACAACAGCCAGAACACCGAATGCCAGCCAAAATAGCTGTCCAGCACCCCGCCCAGCAGCGGCCCCAGCATCGGGGCCAGTGACATGCCCATGGTGACATAGCCGATCATCGAGGCGGCCTGTGCATCGGGCACCATATCGCGCACCACGGCGCGGGAAATGGCCATGCCGGTGGCAATCACGGCCTGCGCCATGCGGAATGCCAGAAAGATTTCGGCGGTGGGCGCCCAGATGCAGCCCAGCGTGGCCAGCAGGAACAACGCCCCACCGGCAAGGATCAGCGGGCGGCGGCCGAAACGGTCGGACAAGGGGCCGATCATCAATTGCAAAATGGCGCTGACACCAAGGTATAGCGCCACCGATAGCTGCATCAGCCGGTAATCCACCGCGAAGTATTCCGCCATCGCGGGCAGCGAGGGCAGGAACATGTTCATCGACAATGCGGGCAGGGAGGCCAGCAAGATCAGGGTCGAGATATGCGGGGGCGTGGTGCGGTCAAGATAGCGCACCGCTGTGTTTGGCGTCATGGAAACGGGGTAGCGGTTTTGGTTGACAAAGTCCACTATCGGCCCCGCAGGGCGGGGTCTGCGCAAATGCACACTTTTGGGTTACGGGTTGGAAGGTTGCTCTGGCGCGGGTTCTTCTGCGGTTGATTTGTCTATGTTCGTATAGTGCAGACCATAAGGCGTTTGTTTGCCTGTCAGGTTCAGCTTGTCGCCCGTTGCAAGCGTGTCGCGTATGCTGCTTGGGACACCACAGATATTGATTGTCGTCGATGGCCCGTTTTCGGCGGCAGCAGAGGCCGCCTTGATACACCCATCGCCTTGGCCGGCATCCGTGCTTTGGACAACAACGGTTTGGTTGCCTGTATTCCCGGCGATCAGATATGACTGAAGCGCGGGCAAACCGGTGGTGAAAAAGGGTTTGGCCAATGCCACAACGCCTGCTGACAGAAGCAGGAAAATGGCAATGTTTTGTATCATGGCCGACCCGAAGACACCTTTGCCAGCCTCGGGTTTGCTGAAGAAAATCAAGACTCCAAGGGTGCTAATGGCCATGGCGATCAGGATGGGCAGTTTACGGGCGACCCAGTCCATATGGTCCGCGGATGGCAAAAAGCGGATTGCAGTTGTTCCATATAGCCCGGCGCCAATAAACAGGATGGCAAGGGTCCACAGGACCGGCCGAATTATACGCGAAACAAGGCCCTGTTGATAATACGGGATCATCACTTCGATCTGTTGCGGGACAATATAGCGTTTGACAGAAGGGTCCGAAAAGACCTCGATTTTGCTCTTGGTATTGCGCAATTCAAGGAATGCAATGCCGGGGAAAATGAATGTCAAAAAGAACAGGGCAATCACACCGCCCCCCAGCGGCAGGATATAGGTTTTCGGTATGTTTGTCGGAACGCCGGATTTAATGATCGCGTTGCCAACAAATGCAATACCGGCAATGATGGCCAGACACAGCAGGATAAACAGGATGCGCCCTTTGGAATTATAACTGCGCACCAACAGGTTCTTGCGCATCGTCGGCATCGCAAACACTAGCGCCAGCAGGAATGTGACGATTGCCAGTGCCAGCGGCAAGACCGCGGCATTTGGGTTTTGGTTCTGGATTTCGGCGGCAACAACCCCGGCCTGCCGAAAGGAAATAGCGGCAAGGAGGATTGCAATCAATAAAGAGGCAATGGTTGTTATGGTTCGAAACAGCAAATGCGTTGCTCCTCGGGGAATTGTTAAATGTTTTCATCTATTGGGGAAAGTTAGGTCAGATGGTTCGGGATGAGTCAATATTACCGGCTGTAATTAGCAAATTTGCAGTTAGCAGATGTATTTCGGCCAAGGATTTGCAAATATTCCGGAATTCGCTTTGACCCGCTGCATCACGGGTATAACCTGTCAGGCAAAGCCAAAACCGGAGGTGTGCCGTGAAAGATATTCAGCAACAGTTGGAAGCCCGTCGTGAAGAGGCCCGTCTGGGCGGGGGTGAACGGCGGATCAATGTGCAGCACTCCAAAGGCAAGCTGACGGCGCGTGAACGGATTGAACTGCTTCTGGACGAGGATTCCTTTGAGGAATTCGATATGTTCGTCACCCACCGTTGCACTGATTTCGGTATGGAGAAACAGAAACATGCCGGCGACGGGGTGATCACCGGCTGGGGCACGATCAACGGGCGGATGGTTTATGTCTATAGTCAGGATTTCACCGTGTTCGGCGGGTCGCTGTCGGAAACCCATGCACAAAAGATTTGCAAGATCATGGATATGGCGGTGCAAAATGGCGCACCGGTGATCGGGCTGAATGATTCCGGCGGGGCGCGGATTCAGGAAGGGGTGGCCTCGCTCGCGGGTTATGCCGAGGTGTTCCAGCGCAACATCATGGCCTCGGGCGTAGTGCCGCAGATCAGCGTGATCATGGGGCCGTGCGCGGGCGGGGCGGTTTACAGCCCGGCGATGACCGATTTCATTTTCATGGTCAAGGACAGTTCCTACATGTTCGTTACCGGTCCGGATGTGGTGAAAACTGTAACAAACGAAATTGTCACAGCCGAGGAACTGGGCGGCGCCATCACCCACACGAAGAAATCATCCGTGGCGGATGGCGCATTTGAAAACGATGTCGAGGCCCTGTCCGAAGTCCGCCGTCTGGTGGATTTCCTGCCGCTGAACAACCAGTCCAAAGTGCCGGTGCGTCCGTTCTTTGACGATCCGGACCGGATTGATGCAAGCCTTGATACATTGGTGCCGGAAAATCCGAATGCGCCTTATGATATGAAAGAACTGATCGTGAAACTGGCCGACGAGGGCGACTTTTACGAAATTCAGGAAGAATTTGCCAAAAACATCCTGACGGGTTTCATCCGTCTGGAAGGCTCGACCGTCGGTGTGGTGGCCAACCAGCCGATGGTTCTGGCGGGCTGCCTTGACATTGATAGCTCTCGTAAGGCGGCCCGCTTTGTTCGTTTCTGTGACGCGTTTGAAATCCCGATCCTGACGCTGGTCGATGTGCCCGGTTTTCTGCCCGGAACCTCGCAGGAATTCGGCGGGGTGATCAAACACGGCGCAAAACTGTTGTTCGCCTATGGCGAGGCCACGGTGCCCAAGGTGACGCTGATCACCCGCAAGGCTTATGGCGGGGCCTATGACGTGATGGCGTCCAAACACCTGCGCGGCGATTTCAATTACGCCTGGCCGACAGCGGAAATTGCGGTGATGGGGGCCAAGGGGGCCACCGAAATCATCCACCGCGCCGATCTGGGCGATGCCGAAAAGATTGCCCAGCATACGGCCGATTACGAGGACCGTTTTGCCAACCCGTTTGTGGCGGCGGAACGCGGGTTCATCGACGAGGTGATTATGCCCGCATCCTCGCGCAAGCGGATTTGCCGTGCGTTTGCGTCGTTGCGTGGTAAAAAGCTGCAAAATCCGTGGAAAAAGCACGGTAATATTCCTTTGTAAACAGTGAGGTGTAGGTAAATGGGATTGGAAATTGATATCGCATCCGAGGTGGAAAACGAAACCATCCGCGATCTTGATTTGGGAATGTTCGACCAACAGGATCTGGTCAACCTGATCTTGCAAAGGTCGGAAGTTTTATACGATCTCCCGCGCTCTGGACGTGTGATCCGCGAGTGGAACAATGGCAATATGAATCCAATCATTGATCAGGTTGAACGGCTAGGGGACGAGATCGCCTATCGCACAGCCGCCGTGATCCATGCGGAGTATCAGAATATGGCGCCAATGCTGAAACACTTGGCGCCCAAACGGGTTGCCGATGTCGGCTGTGGCTATGCGTTTTTCGATCTGTTTTTAGCGCGTGATCTGGGAACCAAGCTGTTGTTGATCGATCTGGAAAGCAACGATCGCCGCCATTTCGGATTTAAAAAAGAGGGCGCGGCCTATTCATCATTGGCGCGGGCAAAAGAGATGCTTATGGCCAATCAGGTCGCATACGAGGATATCCACACTGTAAATCCCGAGCAGGAAGATCCGGCAGAATGCGGCAAGGTCGATCTGGTCACCAGCTTTTTGTCTTGCGGGTTCCATTATCCGGTTTCGCTTTATGACCGTTTTTTTACATCTGCAATCCATCCATCAGGCAGCGTTATCATTGATTTGCGCGAAGCAACGGCAGAGAAACAGTTGAAACAACTCCAGTCTTACGGGTTGACCGTGACCAAACCACTGGATGCCGCCGCCAAGGTTAGGCGTGTTCTGCTGGGTAAAGATGCGGCATGATTCAGAAGGCACAAATATCTTCTGTGTGCGCCTTGCTTGCTGCAACCTCTGTTCAGGCGCAATCCATGATCGAGGTGCCTTCGGGGCAACCCGTAACCTTTCAGGACGTGATCTGGGAGGCAGAGGGGGACGAGAATACATACCGGTTTCGATATATTGCGCCGGAAATCGCCCGTGACGGGGGCAGCATTGATTTTGATGAGGCCGAAGGTGATTTGCGCTATTTGTGCGAGCAATCGGCCCTGCCGGCGTTGAAACGCAAAGAACGCCCGGTTGCCCGCATTGTTATCACTCTGTCGGATCGCCCCGTGGCATTCGGGGAAACTGATCCCCAGGCAACACAGTTCTTCGATTCTTACACCCCGCAAGGGAATAGCTGCATATGGGAGGGATTTTGAGGATGCCACTATATGTAGCGGAAATGCCACGCCAAAGGGGGTATTATGATGCAATCGAGTCACAAAATCGCCGATCTGCAATGCAAAGGTGTTTTTCTTTTAATTTATCCGCTATCGTCGCGGAAGGTTACGCCCAAGTAGCCAATAACTCGACTGTGGTAATTGCGTGGCTTCTTAGCTGCGTTTCTGCCAATTCACACAATAGGAGACAAATATGTCGAACGGTTTCAAAGCAGTACTGGCACTGGTTCTTTTCTCGACTATCGCTGCTTGCGCACAGCAAGAAGAAGAAGTTGTTATGGACCCAGTGGTTGTTGAGCAGCCCACAACAAAGTACTAATATAGTACCGGAGCGGGCTGACAGGCCCGCTCCATACCATCTCGCGAATTTGCGCAACCCTTTGATAACAGGAGGGGAATTGTGCTGAAGCATCGCGGCTTCCCTGGCCGACTGCCGGGAACAGATTTCCAATTTACAATTCGAAGACCAAACAAAAAAGGCGCGACGCCTTTGGTAGCACGCGAACGTTTTGCCGATCGACGTCCAGCCGATCGCAAGGCCGATACCGCCTTTATGATGGCGCTGTGGTTCCAGTTTGGCGATCAGCCGTTCGAGCGTGGCAATCTGGATGCGGGGCGTTTGTCGTGGATGTTTGGCCGCGAAGTGATTCCCGCAGAAGACCCGTTTGATTCTGAAAGTTACGAGGCGCTGTTAATGATAGACGAGCGCCGCGCACGCGCATCATTTCCGGATGCATTTGACCCTGACGACATTGGGGGCAAATAGGCGTGATGTTGCTTGCGGCTTATCGAATCCGGCAGAAAACAGCCCAAATTTCACCTTTTGCGGGTAAGGGCTTTGTTGTGCCGTTTGTTTCGGGCAGTGTTATCTACATGGCAGGCGCCTCCAGCAAGATGTCTGCCTGTACTAGTCAAAACCGTTACCCTTCCCCTTCTGAACGGTCCGGTCCATTTTGGGCCGGACCGTTTTTTTTGCCTGCGTTGTTGGCGCTGGGTGATCGGCAGGTTTTGGAACGGGGTGGGCCAAAAACAGCCGAAAATTGCAATCCTGATCTGGGGGATTCTCAAGCATATCCCGACATGTTAGAATCAGCCGTAATAACAATAAATGTTGGAGGCAGAAAACAATGCAGATCAAACACCTTATCTTGGTGGCACTTCTTGCCACGCCACTTGCCGGATGTCTGGAGAATGACGTCCAGCGTGCTGCCGCCGGTGCGGCCGCCGGCGCGGTTATTGCGGATGTCACAAATGGCGATGTGCTTACCGGCGCGGTCATCGGCGCTGGCGCTGGTGCGCTTTGCGATGATGCAGGGGTGTGTAACTAAGACATCGAACAGTATTCGGGTCACGGACCCGTTTATTACCACTCATGAAACGACCACTGCGAAGGTAACCTCGCAGTGGTTTTTTGTGGGTAGTATAAAAGTGCAAAAGACGGACCGTGCACCATGGCCCGCCTTTTGCCCGGCAGGTTCAGAAGTTGAACTGCACCGAAGTTTGCAGCCGCGAGGCATCATCGGATGCGCCACTGGCAATTTCACGGCGCCCATAGATCAGTTCCGCGCCAACCGTCATACGTTCGGTCGGTTTATAGAACAGGCTAAGGTGGGCCGTGGATATATTGTCGGTATCGGTCGGGGCGAAGGTATCGTTGACTTCATAATACCCCAAAGCCAGACCGCCCGTAAGTTTCGGGCTGAAGGCCTGGGATACGCCAAAGGTCGCGCCGATTGCCTCGATGGTTTGCAGATTTCCCGCCGCATCGATAAAGGCATCCTGCGCAAAGCCGTTGATCAGGTAGCGCCCGATCCCGTCCCCGTAGGTCAACGAGCCATAAAGCGTGCCACCTTCCCACAAGGACGCATTGCCGGACAGGTTCACGCCCCAGCCTGTCGCCGTGTCATTCGAGGTGGGCGAGTCGAATTTACGCAGGACGCCGGCCAGTTTCACCAGCGCCTTTTCACCTTTCCATGTAGCGGCCAGCGTGAAATCCGGCGCTTGGTCAATCCCGGCGCGGATACCCGACGTGGTGCTTTCCGAAATCGTTCCGGCCGCATCACGTCCGCTGAATTCGGAATTTTCCAAAGAGGCGGAAATTGTCACGTTACCCGAGACCGGAAAAGTATACCGGATCTGTGCCTGACGGACAAAGGGGATGCCCGCAGGGCCGTTGAAATCAACCGTGGTGGGGTAACTTTCGATCGGCATGAAGTTGGACCAGGTTTGCCCGACCGTCCAGCCGTTCCATGTGCCATAGGCATGACGCAGGCGCGGGCTGTAGGAATTCGAGAAAATCTCGTTGCCACCACCGCCGAAGAAATCAAATTCAATGTGGGTTTTCAACGGGCCGTTGTTGGTTTGGGTCGTGGTTTTGAAGAACAGGCGCGACTGGCGGGCTTGCGCACGGAAGCGGGCATTATCGTCAGCGTTGGTGATCGAAATGCCATCGACGTTGAAAGCATCACCAAGGGCTTCGTCAAAATCATAGATAAAGTCGGTTTTGATATAACCGCCGATTTCGACAACTGTGCCATTGGCGAATTTCAACCGGCCTTCGCCCTCCAGACCATCGATGCGTTTTTCAAGCGCCTCGATCCTTTGTTTCAGTTCAGCCGCCGTTTCGGCAAGTGCAGGCATCGCGACACTCGTCGCCAGCAGCGCTGCGATAGCGGTTCTATGAAGCGGGAAAATCTTCATCGTTTTTCTCCTGTATCCGGGGGGCTGGAATTAGCGCACCCATGTATTGAGTTTGGCAGAGATATTCGATCACCGGTTGTCACGAAGGCGGCCGAAATTCGCACGAATTCCGGACTGGATTTTCACGGAAAATCCTTGGAACGTGTTTGGACCGTGATTGGCAAAAATGCGATTTGGCGCGCGCGAGGGGCGTGCGCCGGATCAGGAACAACAGGTGCCGGTCTGGCACGAATTGAATTGGGGAAGGCCTGTTAGATGTTCAAAAAGATACTGATAGCAAACCGTGGGGAAATCGCCTGTCGGGTGATTAAATCGGCACAGAAGATGGGGATCAAAACGGTCGCGATCTATTCCGAAGCCGACAAACACGCGCTGCATGTTGCAATGGCAGACGAGGCCGTGTTGATCGGCCCGCCACCGGCCAATGAATCCTATATCGTGATTGACAAGGTGATGGATGCCATCCGCCAGACCGGCGCCGAGGCCGTGCACCCCGGTTACGGTTTCCTTAGCGAAAACAAGCTGTTCGCCGAAGCTTTGGCGCGGGAAGGCGTGGCCTTTATCGGCCCGCCCGTTGGCGCAATCGAAAGCATGGGCGACAAGATCACCAGCAAGAAAATCGCCCAAGAGGCTGGTGTGGCCACGGTGCCTGGCCACATGGGTTTGATTGCTGACGCCGAGGAGGCGGTCAAGATCAGCCGCGAGATCGGCTATCCGGTGATGCTCAAGGCCAGCGCCGGCGGCGGCGGCAAGGGGATGCGGATTGCGTGGAACGATGACGAAGCCCGCGAGGGGTTTCAGAGTTCCAAGAACGAGGCCGCCAGCAGCTTTGGCGATGACCGCATTTTCATCGAGAAATTCATCACGCAGCCGCGACATATCGAGATTCAGGTGTTGGCCGACGCTCACGGAAACGCGATCTATCTGGGCGAGCGTGAATGTTCGATCCAGCGGCGCAATCAAAAAGTGATCGAAGAAGCGCCCAGCCCGTTTCTGGACGAAAAGACCCGCAAAAAGATGGGCAATCAGGCCGTCGCACTGGCGCAGGCGGTTGACTATACCAGTGCGGGCACGGTGGAATTCATTGTTGATGGCGACCGGAATTTCTATTTCCTTGAAATGAACACCCGCCTTCAGGTGGAACATCCCGTGACCGAACTGATCACCGGCGTTGATCTGGTGGAACAGATGATCCGCGTGGCCAATGGCGAAGAGCTGGCGATCCGGCAAAAGGACGTGAAGCTGAACGGCTGGGCCGTGGAAAGCCGCCTGTATGCCGAAGATCCCTATCGTAACTTCCTGCCCTCGATCGGGCGCCTTAGCCGCTATCGCCCACCAGAAGAGGTGGCCGATGCCACCCATGTGGTGCGCAACGATACCGGCGTATACGAGGGCGGCGAGATTTCGATGTATTACGACCCGATGATTGCCAAACTGTGCACATGGGCCCCCGACCGCGACGCCGCCATCGAGGAAATGCGCGTGGCGCTGGACACATTCGAAGTGGAAGGGATTGGCCACAACCTGCCGTTTCTGTCCGCTGTGATGGACCATGAAAAATTCACCTCCGGCAACATGACCACCGCCTTTATCGAGGAAGAGTTCCCCGATGGTTTTGATGGCGTGGATCTGCCCAACGACATGTTACGCCGCGTCGCCGCATCGGCCGCAGCGATGTACCGCGTTGCCGAAATCCGCCGCACGCGGGTGTCGGGGCGGATGGACAACCACGAACGCAAGGTCGGCACCGACTGGGTGGTGTCATTGCAGGGGCAGGAATTCCCTGTGGTGATCGACGCCGACCCGATGGGCGCGACTGTCACCTTCAAGGATGGCAAAAGCCACCGCGTATCGTCCGACTGGGTGCCGGGCCAGAGCCTTGCCAAGCTGGATGTGGACGGCACGCTTGTGGTGATCAAGGTCGGCAAAATCCCCGGCGGGTTTCGCATGCGCCTGCGCGGGGCCGATATGAAGGTCTTCGTGCGCACCCCGCGTCAGGCCGAACTGGCCCGTCTGATGCCGGAGAAAATGCCGGCTGACACCTCGAAGCTGTTGTTGTGCCCGATGCCGGGTCTGATCGTCTCGGTCGCGGTGGAAGTTGGCGACGAGGTGCAGGAAGGGCAGACGCTGTGCACGGTCGAGGCAATGAAGATGGAAAACATCCTGCGTGCTGAAAAGAAAACCGTGGTGACCAAAGTCAATGCAGCCGCAGGCGACAGTCTGGCGGTGGATGATGTGATCATGGAGTTCGAATAACAATAATGCCGTTTCTGTCACTCAGATGGGTATCAATCGTATCGGCGTTTCTGGTGTTTGTTGCACTGCAGGCCGCCGCGATATATCAGACCGGCGGGTATTTCGAATACCCGCTGGATGATACCTATATCCATCTGGCGATGGCGGAAACCATTTGGTCCGGCGGCTATGGCGTCAACCTGTCAGAGCCATCGGCGGCGTCATCCTCGGCCCTGTTCCCCTTTTTGCTGGTGCCGGTCTTTTCGCTGGAATTCCAGCGGTATATGCCTCTGATCTGGAATGTCGTCGGGTTGGGTCTGTCGGCATGGCTGTGGGCCGAACTGTTGTTGGAAGCAGGTTACGGTGCGGGTAAATTACGCCGCTATGGTGTGATACTTGCCGCATTGGGGCCAGCGGCCGTCTTGATGCCAAGCAACGCGATGATCGGTATGGAGCATACGCTGCATGCCGCCGCCAGTCTGGCCATTTTACTGGGTTTGATGCGCCTGCTTAAGGGCACGCCGTCGTGGGGGGTGCTGTTTGCGGGTATCCTGTTTGCCCCGCTCTTTCGGTTCGAAGGGTTGGCGCTTTCGCTGTTGGCGGTGCTGGTCATTTTCAGTTGCAAAGAAAAACGCCGCGGGGTCGTGGCGCTGTTTCTGGCTCTGGTTCCGATATTGCTGTTTTGCGGTTTTCTGGTTTCACTGGGGCTGGATCCCTTGCCCAGTTCCGTGCAGGCAAAAATCGCCAGCGCAGTCCGTTATGAGATGCCCATATATCTGCGCATTATCCGGACGTTCATGGCAAATCTGGCGGAACCCGGTGGCATCCTGTTGATGCTGTATCTGGTCGTGCTTTTGGGCATGTGGCTGTTTTCAGATACCTTGCGCCGCAGTCCTCTGGCCAAGCTATGGGCCGTACTGGCGGGGGCGACCGGTGCGCATTTGCTGCTGGGCCATATCGGGTGGCTGAACCGGTACGAGCATTACATTCTGGCCGTTGTAACGGCCGGCATACTGGTCTTGCTTCCGGTTGTGATGCGGGGAAGTGACCTTCAGCGGATCGGCATGCGGGCGGTGATTGCTGTTTTAATCCCGCTCGCGGTCTATGCAAAATCCAATGTCACAATACTGGTCGAGTCGCCTAAATCCATTTACCTGCAACAGCGGCAGATGTCCGAATTTGCCAAGAACTATATGAAAACCCCGGTGGCTGTGAATGATTTGGGATGGGTGGCCTGGGGGAATCCGGATTATGTTCTGGACCTGTTTGGTCTGGGTTCGACCGAGGCCCTGAAATACCGCACAACAAAATCAGAACCCGGTTGGGGCGGGCCGATGGCCGTCCGGCACGATGTCCGGTTTGCAATGATTTATCAGGAGTGGATGAAAGAGGCGATCGGCAAGGACTGGATCCGCGTGGGGACGTTTATTACGGACGAAGACTGGGGCTTTGTGTCGGGGACAGAAGTGGCCTTTTTCGCCACATCCCCCGATTATGTTCCGCAACTTGTCGAGGCCTTGCACCAATGGGTACCAACCCTGCCGGCCGGAACACATTTTGAATATGACGCGGGGTTCGAATGAATTACGGCACCGCAAAACAAACGGCTTACTGTGCCCCTGTATCGCGCCGCTCGCGGACCTCTTCCTGTCGGGCGGGCAGTTTGTCGATCGACCGGCTGATTTCGCGCACCGTCCAGGGTTTGGGTTTGCGCAACAGGATCGTGCCATCCTTGGCCACCAGAACCAGCCCGAAGCCGCGTGGCCGCAACCGCTGCCGGATCGGGCTTTTGCCCGCCGGATCGGTATCGGTGATCACCACCACATCGCGGAGGCGCAGATCGTCCAGCCGTTCCTCGATAAAGGCCATTTGCTGTTTGAAACGCGGGTCTTTCGGGGAATCGGCAAAGATGATCAGCGGGCGGGCAACCCACATGAAATCCACCAGCGTCACCTCGTCCGTTGCCGCGATAATCAACGGTTCGGGGTCTTCGGTGGCTGTTTGCGCGAAACCGGTAAATGGAAATAGTGCCATAATAACAAAGGCAAAAAACTGTTTCATGGACCCTCCTGTCCTAACCGATATAGGGGGGGCGGGGCCGAATGCGAAGGGGCAATCCGCGCAAAAGGCCAAAATGGGTGCTGTTAAGGCAATAATCATGCCTTTGGGCCTATGGTCGGGAAACAGACTGCACTTTATTGGCGGAGTTTCGCGGCTTATGGATGTTATCCTGCACATCGGTGCCCATCGCACCGGCACCACCACGTTCCAGACCTATCTTGAGGATAACCGGGACCACCTGAACGAAATCGGCACCGAATTCTGGGGACCGAACCGCACGCGGTCGGGCCTGTTTTCGGGGCTGGTGAAACGGCCGGACAAGGTGAACCGCGATGCGCAGCGGCGCGGCGAACGTGCAAACGGGTTGATCCGGATGGAACTGGACCGGCTGGAACAGGTCGGATTGGCTTCGCTTGTGGTGAGCGAGGAAAATATGATCGGCTCGATGTGGGACAACCTGTCAACGGCGCGGCTCTACGGGGATGCGCAGGCGCGGCTGGACCGGTTCGCCTCCGGTTTCGGGTTCCACTGCAAACGGGTGGCGATCTCGATCCGCTCTTATGACAAATACTGGGCCTCGGTGTTGGCGTTTATGGTACAACGGGGCTGGAAGGCGCCGGATGACGGGCTGTTGGACCGGCTGGTCACCCAGTCGCGCCGCTGGCAGGATGTGATCCGCGATGTGGCGGCGGTGTTTCCGGCGGCGGAGCTGGTGGTCTGGCCGTTCGAGGGGTTTGTGGGCCAGTCCGACCAGCAACTGGCGATGATCAACAACGGACGTGTGCCGGTGATGATGCGCGGGCGGCGGGACTGGCATAATGCCTCGCCAAGCTGTGCCAAAATCCGCAAGGTGTTTCTGGACCGGGGCAATCATGCGGCGGCAGATCGGTTGCGGGACGACTATTCGCGCTGGCAACCGTTTGGCACGGATCATATCGCGGCGTTTCAGGGACAGTATGACGAAGATATCGCCTGGCTGCGCGGGGGCGCGGACGGGCTGGCGACATATGTGGAAAACACAGACAGCGGACCAGCAGGGATACATCTGCGGCCGTGGGAAATGGAAAGAGGACATTCCAATGACCAACAAGAAAGAAGCATGGGCTAAGCGCGCCCAAAAAGAGCTGCGCGGGCGGCCGCTGGACGATCTGACGTGGCATACGCCCGAAGGCATTGACGTTGAGCCGGTCTATACCGAGGACGATGCCGCGGGGCTGGACCATATGGGCAGTATGCCCGGCGAGGTGCCGTTCACCCGTGGGCCGCGTTCCACTATGTATACAGGGCGCCCCTGGACGATCCGGCAGTATGCCGGTTTCTCTACCGCCGAGGAAAGCAATGCGTTTTACCGCAAGGCGCTGGCCGCGGGGCAGCAGGGGGTTTCGGTTGCTTTTGATCTGGCCACTCACCGTGGTTACGATTCCGATCACCCGCGCGTGGTGGGCGATGTGGGCAAGGCCGGTGTGGCGATCGACAGTGTCGAGGATATGAAAATCCTGTTTGACGGCATCCCGCTGGACAAGGTTTCGGTTTCAATGACCATGAACGGTGCAGTGATCCCCGTGCTGGCGTCTTTCATCGTCGCGGGCGAAGAACAGGGGGTGGAGCGCGCGGCCCTGTCGGGCACCATCCAGAACGATGTCCTGAAAGAATTCATGGTGCGCAACACCTATATCTATCCGCCCGAACCCAGCATGAGGATCGTTTCGGATATCATTGAATTCACATCGAAAAACATGCCGCGTTTCAATTCGATCTCGATTTCCGGCTATCACATGCAAGAGGCGGGCGCGAACCTTGTGCAGGAACTGGCCTTCACACTGGCCGACGGGCGCGAATATGTCCGCGCGGCGCTGGCACGGGGCATGGATGTGGATGCCTTTGCGGGGCGGCTCAGCTTCTTTTTCGCGATCGGTATGAATTTCTTCATGGAAGCCGCCAAACTGCGCGCCGCGCGGTTCCTGTGGCATAAAATCATGTCCGAATTCAATCCGAAGAGCGAAAAATCCCTGATGCTGCGCACCCATTGCCAGACATCCGGCGTGTCCCTGCAGGAACAGGATCCTTACAACAATATCGTGCGCACGGCTTATGAAGCGATGAGCGCGGTGCTGGGTGGGACGCAATCCCTTCACACGAACTCTTTTGACGAAGCCATTGCTTTGCCAACGGATTTTTCATCCCGTATCGCCCGAAATACCCAGTTGATCCTGCAAAACGAAACCGGCGTGACCAAGGTGGTCGACCCGCTGGCGGGGTCCTATTACGTTGAAAAACTGACCGCCGATCTGGCGGACGAGGCCTGGAAAATCATCGAAGAGGTCGACGCGATGGGCGGCATGACCAAGGCGGTGGCCTCGGGCATGCCCAAGCTGCGGATTGAGGAAGCGGCGGCGCGCAGACAAGCGGCGGTGGATCGTGGTGACGAGGTGATCGTCGGCGTGAACAAATTCCGTCTGGACAAGGAAGATCCGATCGACATTCTGGATGTCGACAACGTAGCGGTGCGCGAAAGTCAGGTGGAACGCCTGAAAAAAATCCGCAGCACACGCGATCAGGCAGCCTGTGACGCAGCACTTTTGGCGCTAGAACAGGCGGCTGCGTCGGGCAAAGGCAACCTGCTGGAGGTCGCGATCGACGCGGCACGGGCGCGGGCAACAGTGGGGGAAATCAGCATGGCGATGGAAAAAACATTCGGACGGCACCGCGCCGAGGTGAAAACTCTCGCGGGTGTCTATGGCGCGGCTTACGAGGGCGACGAGGGTTTTGCCGCCATCCAGAAATCGGTCGAGGAATTTGCCGAGGCCGAGGGTCGCCGCCCGCGTATGCTGGTGGTCAAGATGGGGCAGGACGGGCACGACCGCGGGGCCAAGGTGATTGCCACAGCATTCGCCGATATCGGTTTCGACGTGGACGTTGGCCCGCTGTTCCAGACCCCGGAAGAGGCGGCGCAGGATGCGGTTGACAATGACGTGCATGTGGTCGGGATTTCGTCACAGGCGGCGGGGCACAAAACGCTGGCGCCCAAATTGGTGCAGGCGCTTAAAGATGCCGGTGCCGACGATATTATCGTCATCTGCGGCGGGGTCATTCCGCAGCAGGATTACCAGTTCCTGTATGACGCGGGCGTCAAGGCGATCTTTGGCCCCGGGACAAACATCCCCGAGGCCGCGCAGGACATCCTGCGGATTTTGCGCGAGTCAAAGGGTTAGCCTCGGACCTCCGCGGGTGCCTCTTTCGGCGCCCGCATTAACCGCAGAACGCTATAGCCAAGAACCGCCGAGACCAGAGAACCGGCCAGCACCCCGAGGCGCACCTGGTTCATCAGGGCCGGATCGGTAAAGCTGAGCGAGCCGATGAACAGCGACATGGTAAATCCGATCCCCGCCAGACAGGCCACGCCATAGATATGGCCCCAGTTTGCTCCGCTGGGCAGTCGGGCAAAGCCGAACTTCACCATTAGGTAAACCGCCCCCAATACGCCCGCCTGTTTGCCCAGAAACAGCCCCAGAGAAATGCCCAGTGGCAAAGGTGCCAGCAGGTCGGCAGAGGTCATGCCCTGTAGCACAACACCGGCATTGGCAAAGGCAAAGATCGGCACGATCAGATACAGCACATAGGGGGCCAGCCCGTGTTCCAGCGCGTGCAGGGGGGATTTGCCGAACTTGTCTTTCATCGGGATGAAGAAGGCGGTCAGAACCCCCGCAACGGTTGCATGAACGCCGGATTTCAGCACCAGAACCCACAGGATCACGCCCAGCAACAGCATCGGTGCCACACGGTGGGTGCCCTGCCGGTTCAGCCAGAACATGGCGGCCAGCGGGACCAGCGCCATCAGCAGATAGTCGATTTTCAGTTCTGCCGTATAGAACAGGGCGATGATCAGGATCGCGGCCAGATCATCCAGAATGGCCAGTGTCAGCAGGAATATCTTTAGCGATGCAGGTGCGCGTTTGCCCACCATCGCCAGAATCCCCAGCGCAAAGGCAATATCGGTGGCCGCCGGAATGGCCCAGCCGCCAATGGTGTCGGGTTGCCCCCAGTTCAGCGTGACATAGATCAGCGCCGGAATGGCGATGCCCCCGAGAGCGGCAAACCCCGGCAGCATAACATCGCGCGGGTTCTTCAGCTTGCCTTCCAGCAATTCGCGTTTCAGTTCCAGCCCGATCAGGAAAAAGAAAACCGCCATCAACCCGTCATTGATCCACAGGATCAACGGTTTGGACAGCCCCGTGTCGTTCAGGGTAATTTTCAGGTAGGATCCAAGGGCGGCCTCGTAATACGGCCCGAAAGCGGAGTTGGCGACAACCATCGCCATCACGGCCGACAGCATCAGCAATATGCCCCCCGCTGCGTCATGTTTGAAGAAGCGGTCGAAAGCGCGAAGAAGGGGCATGTTAGTCCTTATATAATAGAAACAGTCAGGTTTGAAGATAGATGGGGCTTGCCGTCCGATTTTCAATAGACGGACCAGCGAATTTATGGTGGTGTAACGGGTAATTCCAATGGAAAGGTCGGGAATGTTTAAACTGGACCATATCGCGGTTGCGGCAGACACACTGGACGAAGGTACTGCGGCCGTCGAACAGGCCTTGGGCGTGTCCCTGTCGGGCGGAGGGAAGCACCCGTTGATGGGCACGCATAACCGGCTGTTGGGGCTGGGGGATGTGTATCTCGAGGTGATCTCGATCAACCCCGAGGCCCCGGCGCCGGATCATCCACGCTGGTTTGATCTGGACCATTTCAACGGCGCGCCACGTCTGACCAACTGGATTTACCGCAGTGATGATCTGGAGGATGCAATCGCTGCCAGCCCTGACGGGGTAGGTGTGCCGGTGGCCCTGTCGCGCGGGGATTTGCGCTGGCGGATGGCGGTGCCGGCGGATGGGGGTTTGCCGTTTGACAATGCCTATCCGGCGTTGATCCAGTGGCAAGGGGCGCTGCATCCGGTGGATTTGCTGGCGGATACGGGGTGCCGATTGCGCCGGCTTGAAGTGGCGCATCCTCAGGCGGATGAATTGCAGCAGGCCTTGGGCGGGTTTGCCGATCCAAGGGTCGCCGTAGTGCAGGGGGATCGCGTGGCATACCGCGCCGAAATCGAAACGCCGCACGGGATTCGGATATTGCAATGACGATCC
Source organism: Profundibacter amoris (assembly GCF_003544895.1). Taxonomy (GTDB): domain Bacteria; phylum Pseudomonadota; class Alphaproteobacteria; order Rhodobacterales; family Rhodobacteraceae; genus Profundibacter; species Profundibacter amoris. The sequence continues at coordinate 2,210,257 of NZ_CP032125.1, read as the reverse complement.
GTGCGGCAACCCCCAGGGATGCGGCGGTGATTGCCGATATCTGGAACGGAATTATCCATGATCCGGTGATCACCTTTACCACCAAGGAAAAGACCACTCACTCCATTCTTCAGCTGCTGGAAACCCAACCCGTGCTGGTGGCGGATATTGGCAATCATGTGTCGGGCTTTGCCACCTACGGTGCGTTTCGGGCTGGCCCCGGCTATCGCCACACCGGCGAGGTAACGATCCATCTGGCCCCAAACGCACGCGGGCAGGGGATCGGGCGTAAACTGATGCAAAGCTTGCTGGATCAGGCGGGCCAAGACGGAATCCATGCAATGGTGGCAGGGGTGAGCGCCCAAAACCCGGCGGCCATCCGCTTCCATCAGGCGCTTGGATTTACCGAAGTGGCACGGCTGCCCGAGGTGGGGCGCAAGGCAGGGCGTTGGCTGGATCTGATATTACTGCAAAAACTATTGAATACATGACCTGACAGCCCCGAAAATACCCGCTATCCTGCCAATATGTCATTATGGACCCGCATAGCCGATGCCCTGTCCGCCCTTACCAGTGGTGAAGGGCTGTCCAAGGTATTCGACCGGTTGCGCACCCCGCCGGAACAGACGGTGGGTTTTACCATTGCGGTGATCGCGCTGGGGGCCAAGATGGCCAAGGCCGACGGGCAGGTGACGCGCGACGAGGTTGCTGCCTTTCGCGAGGTTTTCACCATTCCGCCGCAGGAAGAGGCCAACGCCGCACGGATTTTTAATCTGGCGCGGCAGGATGTGGCGGGTTTCGAGGAATACGCCCGCCGGATCAAGCGTATGTTCGGGGATAGGCGCGAACCGCTGTGTGATCTGATGGAAGGGCTGTTTTTCATCGCGCTGGCCGATGGGGAATATCACCCGAAAGAGGATGATTTTCTGGACCGCGTGCGGCGTATTTTCGGCATCGAGGAACGCGAGTTCCGCACCATGCGGTCGATGTTCGTGACCGATGCCTTGCCCGATCCCTATGCGGTACTGGGGGTAGGGCCCGAGGCGTCTTTTGAGGAAATCCACGCAGCCTATAAGCGGCTGGTACGCGAAACCCACCCTGACCGGATGCAGGCCCGCGGTGTGCCCGAAGAGGCCGTGAAACTGGCCGAGGCGCGGTTGCGCCAGATCAATGCGGCATGGGAAGAAATCCAGAAGGCGCCGGTCTGATGCGCATCGCCACCTATAATGTGGAATGGTTTGATGCGCTGTTTGGCAAGGATGGCCAGCCGTTGCTGGATGGGGAATGGTCGCGCAGGCATGATGTAACGCGGGCGCAGCAATTCGAGGCGGTGGCCAAGGTGTTTACCGCGATGAATGCGGACGCGGTGATGGTGATCGAGGCCCCCGATGGCAGCCATCGGCGCGATGGCGTGCGGGCATTGGAGAATTTTGCCAAGCAGTTCGGTTTGCGCACCCGCAAGGCGCTGATCGGGTTCCAGAATGACACCCAGCAGGAAATCGGGCTGCTCTATGACCCCGATGTGATGACCGCGCGCCATGACCCGAAGGGGCAGCAGACGGGCAAGAAAGGCTCGTTCAACTCGCCCCGGTTTGACAGTGTGTTTCGCCGCGATCTGGATGTGGATGCCACGCCGGAACTGATCACCTTTTCCAAACCGCCGCTCGAGGTGGCCGCGAAAACCAAAACCGGCATCCGGTTTCGCATGATCGGTGTGCATATCAAATCCAAGGCCCCCCACGGTGCCCGTGGCGCTGTCGAGGTGATGCGCAAAGCGATTGAAAATCGCCGCAAACAGATGGCGCAATGTATCTGGTTGCGCCAGCGTGTGCAGGAACATCTGGACGCCGGTGAACCCGTGATGGTGCTGGGCGATTTCAACGATGGTCCCGGGCTGGACGAATACGAAAAACTGTTCGGCCGCTCCAGCGTGGAAATCGTGCTGGGCGAGGACGGGCGTGAATCCCTGTATGATCCGCATGCTGAAATGATCCTGTCACGCAAACTGGGGGCAAAACCGGCGACCTCGCGGTTTTATATCAAACGCGAAAACCGCTATCTGTCGGTGCTGCTGGATTACATCATGGTATCGGCCGATCTGAACGCCAGACACCCCCGCTGGCGTATCTGGCATCCGTTCGACGATCCCGAATGTTACCACATGCCGGAATTGCGGGAGGCGCTGCTGACGGCCTCGGATCATTTTCCGGTGACGATTGATATTGATCTGTGACCTTACAAAACGGGGCGGGATGCCCTATATTGGGGGCATGAAACAGATAGCAGCCATAACAATCGCCGCCTGTCTGGCCTTGTCGCCCGCTTATGCGGAAAACACGGACGAGGGCGGGATGGAGGAAGGCCTGAGCCTGATGGAACAGGGTGCCAAGCTGCTTTTTCGCGGTCTGATGACCGAGATGGAGCCGGCATTGAAAGACCTGAAAGGCTTGGCCGAGGAAATGGGGCCGGGGTTGGCGCAACTGCGGGAAATGATCGGGGATTTCACCAATTATTACCCGCCCGAGGTTCTGCCCAATGGCGACATCATCATCCGCCGCAAGACACCGCTAGAGATCGAGAAGCCATTGGAAGAGGGCGAGATCGAGCTGTAGGGGTGGCTGTTTTCTTTAAAAGAAAACAGGACGAAATCTTTTAAAGATTTCGGGGCATTGCGCGAGCCAGTAAGGACAGCAATTCGGCGCTGTGTTGTTCGATTTTATCAACTGAATCGTGATCGCCATCCGGGATCAGCAGGATTTCAGCCTTGTGATCCTTGCAGTTATCGGCAATCGCCTGTAAATCCTTTACCGGAATTGTTTTATCCGCATCCCCATGCACCAGCAGCACCGGACAGGTTATTTTGCATCGGGTGTTGATCGGGGCGATATCGTCAAACCGATGACCGATGATCCGCTCCACATAACGCAATACCAGTTTGATCAGCCATTTGGGCAGGTGCAGGCTTTGCAAATAACGCTGCATCAGCCATTCAGGATGCGCAAAGCTGGCAATCGAGATCACCGCATCCATATCGTGCCGCTTTGATGCCACCAGCAAAGTGGCCGCCGCCCCGACGGAATGGCCCAGCAGGGCGATTTTGCCGGTTTCGGGTTGCTGCTTCAGCCAGTCCAGCCCGCTTTCGATGTCCTCGGCAAAGGTGGGCATGGACGATGGCCCGCCGCTGTCGCTGGAGCCGTGATTGCGCGCATCCAGCAGCAAGGCGTTGTAACCGGCCCTGCACAGGGGCACGGCCACAGGCAAGATCACTTCGGCATTCACGCCCCAGCCGTGCATGATCAGGATGGTGGGGGCGGCGGGTGCATCCGTGGCCAGAATATGCCAGCCAAACAGGTTCGCGCCGTTCTTGCCGGGGATACTGACCGTGCGAAAATCCAGCCCGTAATCGGCCGGGTCACCGGTTTCCTTGATGCGGGGCGCACGAAATCCGTAACGCACGGCAAGGCCGAACAGCAGAACAGTGAGTGCAAAAATGGCAAGGATTGTAATTGCTGTCGTCACCGTAGTTTCTTGATCTCGACCTTGGCCCCAAGGGCGGCGGCCAGTGACATGAACCGCGCCTCGGCCACTTCGCCAAACAGCCCGCGGCCGGTTTCGTCCAGTCGCAGTTCCAGTTGCTTTTTCTTGGGGAAATAGCGCAGGTTGGCCATTTTATCCAAAGCATCCACCGTCAGCATGGCCCCAAAACGCATCGCTTTGCCCACCACCTCGGCATCCACCGCATCCTTCTGCGCCAGCAATTCCACCATCGGCTCAAACCGTGTCCCTTCGCGGCTGTTCTTGTAACGGTGCAGCAAGGCCAGCCCCAGAAATACCCTTTCGCGGTGGCGCAATCCGCCCAGATTGGCGCGGGTGGCGTTGTCAAAACAGACCTCGGCGCGGTAATCGGGATGGGCGCGCCATGTCACGTCATGCAACAGGCAGGCGGCAAGGATCAGGCGTTTGCGGTCATCCGGGGCGGATTTGAACAGCGGCAGGATGAAATTATAGAGCTGCTTGCCAAAGCCGGGCCAGCGGGCGTCTTTGGACTCGGCAAAACGGCAGGCCTCGATCAGCGGGTCGCGGTCGCGCAGCTTTTGCGGCATTTGCTCATACAACATACCTTCGCGGATGCCATAGCTGGAGATGGCGATTTCCTTGGGCTTGAATTTGCGCACCACCCGTTTCAGCACCTCGCAGGCAACCGGCACCAGCACCATCCGCGCCTGTGATGTGCCGGTCTGGGCGCGCAGTTCTTCCAGATCGTGGGTATTGATCCATTTCACTGTTTCCATCACCGATTTGGGCGTCATCCGGTATTCGTGCAGCACGGTCAGCGGGTACCCACGGCGCAGCATGTCGATCCGCGCAATCGCCCGCCATGATCCGCCGACCAGAAACAGCCGCTTGCCCTCGACCGGAATCCGGTCGTGCAGATCGTCCAGAATCCCGCTGATATGTTTCTTCAACCCCTTCTTGCCGCCCTTCACATTGGACAGCTTCAGCGGACCCAGCGGCGAGGTCAGCCGCCGCCCCACGCGCCCCTCGGCGACCTCGGCCAGTTCCATCGACGAGCCGCCGATATCGCAAACCAGCCCGTTCGCCGTGGGCCAGCCCAGCAATACGCCCTGTGCCGACAGGCGTGCCTCTTCCTGGCCGTCGATCACATAGATATTCAGGCCGGTTTCGCGCAGTACCTCTTCGCAGAAATCCGCGCCATCGCTGGCCTCGCGCACGGCGGCAGTGGCCACGGCGGTCAGCGGCGGGATGTCCATGCCTTCGGCCAGCAGTTGAAACCGCTTGATTGCCGCCAAGGCCCGTTCGCGTCCCGTCGGGTTCAGGTGGCCGGTTTCGGGCAGGCCCGCGCCAAGGGCACACATGATTTTTTCGTTGTAGAAATAGGCGGGGCTGCGGGCGGCGCCGTCAAACACCACCAGACGGACCGAGTTGGACCCCACGTCGACCACCCCGACGCGCGACAAGGCGCGGGTGGAGGGGTCGTCAAACAGCGGGCGGCCAAAGGGGCCCCAGTCTTCGGTTGTGTTGTCCATTGATTCACCCCCTGTTATCCATACGCAGTTTGCAGCGGGCAGGGACGCCGCGTCAATCTTTGGTATGGGTCAGTTCGGGCACATCGGCCGCGCCGGCCTTGCCACGGCCCGACAAAGAGGGGTTTTCCATAAAGAAACGGTGGCAATTGAACGGATGCGCGTCGGGTGCGGTTTTTGGGCGCAGGTAGCGGCCATCGGGGAAGAGAACCCAGCTCTGGGCCTCGTCCGCCAGATTGGCGGCCATGATCTGGCTCATGATCTGGGCCTTGACGGTGGCGTTCGTTGCCTCGACCAGGGTTTCAACCCGGCGTTTCAGGTTGCGGCCCATCCAATCGGCAGAGGAAATGTAAACGCGGGCCTTTTTGGCGGGCAGACCATAGCCGTTGCCAAAGCAGACAATGCGCGAATGTTCCAGAAAACGGCCAACGATGGATTTGACGCGGATATTGTCGGACAGCCCTTTGATGCCGGGGCGCAGGCAACAGATGCCGCGAATGACAAGGCTGATTTTCACACCGGCCTTTGATGCCGCATAAAGCGCGTCGATCACGTCGGGATCAACCAGAGAATTCATCTTGGCCCAGATTTCGGCAGGTTTGCCTTCGGCTGCAAATGCCGCTTCGCGCTTGATGCTGTCGATCAGGCTGGATTTCAGGTTCAGCGGGGAAATGGCAAGGTTTTCCAGCCCGTCAGGCTGGGCGTAACCGGACAGATAGTTGAACACTTTGGTGGCGTCCCGCCCAAGGGCAGCGTTACAGGTGAACAGCGACAGATCGGTATAAATCCGCGCGGTGATCGGGTGGTAATTGCCGGTGCCAAAGTGGGTATAGGTGACCAGCTTGTCCCCTTCGCGGCGCACAACCACACTGATTTTGGCGTGGGTTTTATAGTTGATGAACCCGTAAACCACATGCGCGCCACTGCGTTCCAGATGGCGGGACTGGCGGATGTTGGCGGCTTCGTCAAAACGGGCTTTCAGTTCAACCAGTGCGGTGACGGATTTGCCCGCCTCGGCGGCTTCGCACAGGGCGGCGACGATGGGGGAATTGCGCGAGGTGCGATAGAATGTCTGTTTGATCGCCACCACATCGGGGTCACGCGCGGCCTGCTCAAGGAAGCGCACCACCATGTCGAAGGTTTCATAGGGGTGATGCAACAGCATGTCCTTTTGCCGGATTGCGGCGAACATGTCGCCGTCAAAATCCAGCACCCGTTCGGGCACCCGCGGGGTGAAATTGGGCCACAGCAGATCGGGGCGGGCATCGGTGACCAGTTCCGACAGATCGGTCAGGCCCAGCATACCGTCGATCTCGACCACCTCGTCATCCTCGACGTGCAGCTCGCGGGTAATCAGACGGCGCAGACCCGAAGGCGCCCCGGCCGAGAGCTTCATGCGCACCACATCGCCACGGCGGCGGCGTTTCAGGGCCACCTCGAATTCGCGTACCAGATCCTCGGCCTCGTCCTCGACTTCAAGGTCGCTGTTGCGCAACACGCGAAAGGCACAGTGGCCTTTGACCTGATAGCCCGGAAACAGCGCATCAAGGTGCAGCAGCAGCAGTTCCTCGAGCGGCAGATAGCGTAGCGCGGTACCGTCGGAGGGCAGGGCGATGAAACGGTCGATCTGGTGCGGGATCGGCAACAGGGCCTGCAAGGGGCGTTTGGTGCTCAGGTTTTCCAGTTTCAGGGCCAGCGCGAAGCCTTCGTTCGGGATGAAGGGGAAGGGGTGCGCGGGATCAATCGCCAGTGGCGACAGGACAGGGAACACTTGCGTCAGAAAGAAATCACGGGCGAATTCCCTGTCTGCTTCGCTTAACGTTTCGGCATTCAGCAGCAGGATGTTTTCGCCTTCCATCAGGATGCGCAAGTCGTTCCAGACGCGCTGTTGCTCCTGCAACAGTTTGCGCGCATCGGCGTTGATCAGCACCAGTTGCTGTGCCGGTGTCAGCCCGTCGGCGGCGGGCGTGGTGTTACCTGCGTCGGCCAGTTCCTGCAAGCCGGCGACGCGCACGGTAAAGAATTCGTCCAGATTGGTGGCGGAAATTGACAGGAACCGCAGCCGTTCCAGCAATGGCACGCGGGGGTTTTCGGCCTCTTCCAGCACACGCCAGTTGAACGCCAGCCACGACAATTCGCGGTTAAAGAACCGCTTGGGTCCGGCCCATTCGTCGTCGGGCAGGGTTTTGGCGGCGTCAAAGGGCGATTTCAGGAAATCTGCGTGGGTCATATCTGGGCCGGAATGTAAGGGAGTATACTGGTCCCAGTATGGCGCATTTCAGGGGGAATTGTCCAGCACCGTTGCCGCCAGTTTGCGGGTGATCGGTTTGCCCTTGCTAAGGGCGGATTTGTCCAGCGCCGCAACCAGCCGGCCGGCGGCATCAAACGAGCGATCCATGCGTTTCAGTAGGTATGCGATCAGGTCGGGTTGCACCGTGATCTGCCTATCCGCAAACAGTTTCACCAGCACCGCCGCCAACAAAGCGTCATCAGGCGCGGGCAGGGTGGTGATGGTGGTCGCGCTCATCCGGCTTTGCAGATCGGGCAGGGTCAGGCCCCAATGGTTCGGCGCGATGTCGGCGGTCAGCAACAGCGGGGTGCCGTGGGCCTGCGCCAGATTGTGCAGATGGAACAGCGCCTCTTGGGCGGGCATATCGGTGGCAATTTCGCGGATGTCCTCGATGGCAATCGGGGCATCAACCAGCGCGGGGATGTCGGCCTTGGGCAGTTCACGCGCGGGCAGCACGGTTGCGCCGGTATCCGTCGCCCAGACCTGCACCAGATGGGTTTTGCCCGCCCCTTTGGGGCCGGTCAGCGCCAGTTTGTGGTTGGGCCAGGCGGGCCAGTTTTCCAGCATCTGCACTGCCAGCGCATTGATCGGCGAGACAAAAAAATCGTCACGCCCCAGCGCCGTTTTGACGGGCAGCTCGAATGTCATCTGTTCGGCCATGGATCAGGTTTCTTCGGTTTTGGGCAGTTCGCCGGTTTCCGGTTCGTCCCCGGTCTGACCGGCAAGCCCCTGATACAGTCGCCCCTGTTTGTACTGCTCGATCGCAAAGCGGATGATCACACCGATGCTGGCCGCCACCGGCACCGCCACCAACATCCCGACAAAGCCGAACATGGACCCGAACACTGACAGCGAAAACATCAGCCAGACGGGGTGCAGGCCCACGCTGTTGCCCACCAGTTTCGGGGTGATCACGTTGCCCTCCAGTGCTTGGCCCAGCATGAAGACACCGGCCACCAGCCCCAGCGACACCCAATCGCCCCAGAACTGGAACAGGCCCAGCCCGATCGCCAGCGCCCCGCCGATCAGCGCCCCGATATAGGGGATAAAGGTGATCAGACCGGCAAAGGCCCCGACCAGCAAGCCGAATTGCAGCCCCACCAGCATCAGCCCGATGGCGTAAAACGTCCCCATGGTCAGGCAAACCGTGCCTTGTCCGCGAATGAAAGAGGCCAGCGTTTTGTCAATCTCGCGGGCCAGCCGACGGATTATCGGCGCATGGTCGCGTGGCAACAGCGCGTCGATCTTGGCCACCATCCGGTCCCAGTCCAGCAGCATGTAAAACGCGACCACGGGCACGATCACCATCAACACAACGATGTTGATCAGGCTCATCGCCGAGGACAGAACCCCGTTGACCAGTTGAACCCCTTTGTCCTGAATCGCCACACCCAGCCCTTCCAGCGAATGGCGCAGGGTGGAATTGGCATCCATCAAGGACGGGAAGCGTTCGGTCAGGAAATTTTTCAGTTTGGTGAAAATCTCGGGGGCGGAATTGATCAGCGCGATGGTTTGCTCCACCAGCGTCGGGATGATCAGCAGCGCCATCAGGGTGAATATGATGATCCCGAAAAAGGTGATCACCACGGTGGCCCAGACCCGCGAAAGCCCTATCTTTTCCAGCCGGTCCGCGATCGGATCAAGGAAATAGGCAATCGCCCCGCCCAGAACGAACGGCAGGATCACATCGCCCAGATACCACAGAACGACCAGAAACACCGCCGTGGCGATGCTCCAGTATTTTGTTTGTTCGCGTGCAGGCAGCGCCATGAAATGTCCCTAACGATCCGGTTTCCCAACACATCGCCCATGCGGGCGTAGGTTTCAAGAGGCTATGGGCGGGCGTTGAAACGGCTCTTGTCTGTTGCGCGCAGCTATCCTAAACCCCTTGGCAACCCGAATTCCCATGTCCAAAGGTGACCAAATGCGACTGTCGCGCTATTTTCTGCCCGTTCTGAAAGAAACCCCTGCCGAGGCGCAGATCGTTTCGCACCGCTATATGTTGCGCGCCGGTATGATCAAACAGGCCAGCGCCGGAATTTATTCCTGGCTGCCGCTGGGGTTCAAGGTGCTGAAAAAGATCGAGAACATCGTGCACGAGGAACAGCAGCGCGCCGGCCATATCCCGATGCTGATGCCCACGCTGCAATCGGCAGACCTGTGGCGCGAAAGCGGGCGTTATGACGGCTATGGCGAGGAAATGTTGCGCATGAAGGACCGGCACGGGCGCGACATGCTCTATAGCCCCACGGCCGAGGAAATGTTCACCGATGTGTTCCGCTCCTATGTCAAAAGCTACAAGGACCTGCCGCTGACCCTTTACCAGATCCAGTGGAAATTCCGCGACGAGATCCGCCCGCGCTTCGGCGTGATGCGCGGCCGCGAGTTTTTCATGAAGGACGGCTACAACTTCGATCTGACCAAAGAGGACGCGCTGCACGCCTATAACCGTCATCTGGTCAGCTATCTGCGCACCTACGAACGCATGGGCCTGCAAGCAATCCCGATGCGCGCGGATTCCGGCCCGATTGGCGGCGATTACACCCATGAATTCCTTGTGCTGGCCGACACCGGCGAAAGCGAAGTGTTCTATGACAGCAAAGTCACCGATATTTCGCTGGGCAAACGCGACATTGATTTTGACGATGTGGCGCAGTGTCAGGCGGTGATGGACGAATTCACCAGTCTTTACGCCCGCACCGACGAAACCCATGTTGAAGCGGAATTCAACGAGGTGCCCGAGGACCGCCGCCGCGTGGCCCGTGGCATCGAGGTTGGGCAGATCTTCTATTTCGGCACCACCTATTCGGACAAAATGGGCGCAACCGTGGTCAATGATCAGGGCGATCATGTGCCGGTGCATATGGGCAGCCACGGCATCGGTGTGTCCCGCCTGCTGGGCGCGATCATCGAGGCGTCGCACGACGACAAGGGCATCATCTGGCCCGAAGGTGTCACGCCCTTCCATTGCGGTATCATCAATCTGCGACAGGGTGATGATGCGGCGGATGCGGCTTGCGAGAGTCTCTATTCCGCGCTGATCGCTGCGGGGCTTGAGCCGCTTTATGACGACCGGAATGAACGGGCAGGCGGCAAGTTTGCAACGATGGACCTAATCGGTCTGCCGTGGCGCATCACCGTTGGCCCGCGCGGGTTGAAAAACGGCGTGGTCGAACTGACCAGCCGCAAAACCGGCGAAAGCGTGGAAATGCCGCCGGAACAGGCCGCCGCCAAAGTGGTCGAGATCTACGCCAGCCTGTAGGGCGGGGTTCACCCCGCCGCCACACCGCCACCGCTGCGGAAAATGGCAGGCGCTTTTCGCCTCCGCCATTTCCTGCTATACTGTTTGCAAAACAAAAAGCAGTAGGCAGGCAAAATGATACGAACGCTGACCATGGCGGGCGGGATCGCAGGCGCGGTGGCGTTGTCGCAATTTCCCGAATTCTCGCAGCAATATATGCAGCGCATGTCCGGCGCGGTGGATGAATTGCGCGGCGTGGTGGTGGCCTTTGATCTGACCGCCACAGCCAGCGGGCTGACCCTGCAAGAGGCCTTGAACAGCATGCAGGGCGACGATTTTCAGGAAGGGCTGCGCGATACGATCGAAACCTCGATCCAGCGTTACGAGCGCCTGTCCGGCAACCTGACCGCCCTGCGCAGCGCAACGCCATTGGAACGGCTGGGGCAGTTCTATCGCTTCTCCGATACCGATCTGGCGCAGCGCACATGGGATGATTTCAAACCCGCCGTGCCTGTTACGACAGACGGGTTTATTGCGGCAGGGATTGGCTTTCTGGCCGGTTGGCTGGGGCTTGGCTTGTTGTTCGGGGGCTTGCGGCGGTTCACGCGGCGTTTTATTCCAGTATAAAGCGGTTGCTTTCGCGGAACCGTCATTTTGCAAAAATGACAGCGCCCGACCTCCCCATGGAGGGCGCTATGCAGCGGTGCAACCGGTTGATATGCCAGAAATTAAACAACTGTTCTATCCGTGAAGACCATGACGTCAGGCGCCCACCAGGTCGGGCGCTGCCATTTTCACAAAATGACGGGTGATTGGCATTCACACATTATCACATAATCACGCCCATTTGCCCATTCCCCGCTTGACCATCCGCGCGCATCCCCCCAGACTCCGCGCCAAAGCAACATAAGAAGCGAGCAGAGACCTTGGCCGGAAAAACCGCCCCCTTTTCAAAATTCGAATGGATGATCGCCTGGCGCTACCTGCGCGCCAAACGTGCCGAAGGCGGTGTCAGCATTATGACGTGGATTTCCCTGATCGGCATCACGCTGGCCGTGGCCGCGCTGATCATCACCCTGGCTGTGCGGGCCGGTTTTCGGGCCGAATTCGTCGATACCATTCTGGGTGCCAACGCCCATGTGACGGTGTTCAACTCGATCACGGTGGACGACAGTGGCCGCACCAGCCGCGTGATGGAGGATTACAAGGAAAAGGCCGAGCGTATCCGCCAAATCCCCGGCGTCACCCGCGTTGCCCCGCTGATCAAGGGGCAGGTGATGGCGAACAACCGGCAATATAACACCGGCGCACAGGTGTTCGGCATCAGCCTTGAGGATCTGAAGGGAATACCGCGGATCGCCTCGGGTGAAGACCAAATCGGAAATATTGACGACTTTGACCGCGGGGTTGCCATCGGCAAAGGCATCGCCAACACGCTGGGCCTCGGGGTGGGGGACAAGATCAAGCTGATTTCCCCCAACGGCACCAAAACCGCCTTTGGCGTCAGCCCCCGCGTAAAGGTTTACGAGGTCGTCTATATCTTCTCGGTCGGCCGTTACGACATCGACGGCATCCGCATCTATATGCCCTTCAAGGAAGCGCAGAGTTTCTTTAACCGCGAGGGCGTGGCGGACGAATTGGAAGTGATGGTTGCCGAGCCTGAAAAGGTGGACGACATGGCGCTGGACCTGCTGCGCGCCGGCGGGGACCGCACAGTGCTGTGGACGTGGCGCGACGCCTCGGGTGCCTTCCTGCGGGCCCTGACGGTCGAGGACAACGTGATGTTCGTGCTGATGTCGGTGCTGGTGCTGATCGCCGCGATGAACATCATTTCCGGCCTTGTGATGCTGGTGAAAAACAAGGGCCGCGACATCGGGATTTTGCGCACTATGGGGCTGACCGAAGGCTCGGTTCTGCGGGTGTTTTTCATCTGCGGTGCGCTGACCGGATTGCTGGGCACATTGTTCGGGGTGATCCTCGGCTGCCTGTTCGCGCTGTATTTCGACCCGATACTGGCCTTTGTCAGCGGCGCGTCGGGCGGGCAGGTCTGGGATGCCTCGGTGCGGGGCATCTATAAATTGCCTGCACTGTTGCAGTTCAAGGACGTGATGTCGGCCATCGCGTTATCATTGGGCCTGTCATTTATCGTGACCATCTTTCCGGCCCGCCGCGCTGCGCGGATGAACCCCGTGGAGGCCCTGCGTTATGAGTAAGCCAATGCTGGAACTGCACGGGATCGTGAAAACCTACAATCGCGGCAAACCCAATGAAATCAAGGTGCTGAGGGGTGCCGACCTGACGGTTGATCAGGGCGAAGTGGTGGCGCTGGTGGCACCTTCGGGTGCTGGTAAATCCACCCTGCTGCACATCGCCGGTCTGCTGGATACGGCGGATCAGGGGCAGGTGCTGATTAACGGGCAGGATATGAGTGGTAAATCGGACCGCAAACGCACCGCCGTGCGCCGTGACGAGGTTGGCTTTATCTATCAGTTCCACCACCTGCTGCCGGAATTTTCGGCGCTGGAAAACATCGTTCTGCCGCAACTGGCCAACGGCGTTTCGCAGTCCGTGGCCGAGCGCCGCGCGCTGGAATTGCTGGGCAATGTCGGTGTGGCCGATCGGGCCGATCACCGGCCAGCCGCGATGTCGGGCGGCGAGCAACAGCGGGTGGCCTTTTGTCGTGCGCTGGCCAATGAACCGCTGATCCTGCTGGCGGACGAGCCGACGGGCAACCTTGACCCTGCAACATCGGATCAGGTGTTTGAAACCCTGATGGCGCTGGCGCGGGACACGGGCCTGTCGGCCCTGATCGCCACCCACAACATGGAGCTGGCGGCGCGGATGGATCGCGTGGTGCGGATGGAGAACGGGGTGCTGGTGTGAGGGTTGTCCTTGCCCTGATCTGCCTGCTCTTTGCCCATATTGCCGCTGCCCAACCCGTTGAAGTCGATGTGAAAATCGTGATTTCGGTGGATGCGTCAGGGTCGGTTGACCCCAGCGAATTCCGCCTGCAAATCGACGGCATCACAAACGCCCTGCGCACCCCTGCGGTGCAACGCGCGGTGCGGGCGGGGCCAAGGGGCAGGGTGCTGGCGGCGGTGCTGATCTGGTCGGACGCGGCCTATCCGAAATACCCGACCGCGTGGTTTGAACTGGGGCCGGACGGGACGTTCGAGGCTTTTGCAACCGAGATCGAGAAATTCAAGATTTCCGCCCCCGGCGTGCCCGCGATTGGTGGCGGCGGGACCAATATTGGCGATGGATTGGTCTATGCAATCAATATGTTAGAGGAAAACCCCATGCCCGCCAGCCGGTTGGTGATTGATGTTTCGGGGGACGGGCCGGAGTCAAAGCCCTGGGTCAAGGAGGCGGTGGAATTGCCACAGGCGCGGGCCTTGGCGGCGGCCAAAGGGATTACGGTCAACGGGTTGGCGATTGAAACCGATATTGCGGGGCTGCATCTGTGGTACGAGGCAAATCTGATCACCGGCACGGGCAGTTTTGTCGAAAAGGCGGCGGATTTTCAGGACTACCGGCGGGCAATCCTGAAAAAACTGTTGCGCGAATTATCAGGGCAGCCGTTTACGTTGAATGATCCGTTACGGGGTCAGCAGATGCGGCAGCAGATAGGGGACGGTCGCGCCCATCAGGAACCCGCCAAGGGCTGACAGCAAGATCACCGGTTTGGCCGCGCGGGCGTCCATGCCGATGGCGCGGCAGATCAGGCCGGTGAGAATGGCGATAAGGACTGCTATGGGGATGCCGGTCAGGAACATTGGGGGTGCTTTCTGGTGGAAATAAGAATCCAAAGCTCTATCACATAGAACCCGTCATTTTGCAAAAATGACAGCGCCCGACCTCCCCATGGAGGGCGCTTTTGCTATGCTGCGTTTAGCGGGTAGGTTTTGGCAGATGCAAGGGAGCGGAATGCGAAAGCCTAAGCACTACGCGCCCACCAGGTCGGGCGCTGACATTTTCGCAAAATGCCTTAGACATCCAGCTCCTCCACAAACTGCGCGTTCTCCTGAATATACTGGAACCGCATTTCCGGCTTTTTGCCCATCAGGCGTTCCACCAGATCGGCGGTTTCGCCGGGCATGTCTTCTTCTACCGTCACGCGGATCAGTTTGCGGCTTTCGGGGTTCATGGTGGTGTCTTTCAGGTCTTTGGCGTCCATTTCACCCAAGCCTTTGAAGCGCGAGACGTCGATCTTGCCTTTGCCGCCCAGCCCTTTTTCCAGCCATTCGTTTTTCTCGGCCTCGTCAATGCAGTACACCCGCCTGGCCCCCTGGGTCAGCCGGAACAGCGGCGGGCAGGCCAGATAGAGGTGGCCCGCGTCGATCATCGGCCGCATCTGGGTGAAGAAAAACGTCATCAACAGGGCGGCGATATGGGCGCCATCGACATCCGCATCGGTCATGATGATGACTTTTTCATAGCGCAGATCATCAAGGTTGAACCGGCTGCCCAACCCGACGCCAAGCGCCTGTGACAGGTCGCTGATTTCGGCGTTGGTGCCGATTTTCGAGCTGGCCGCGCCCAGCACGTTCAGGATTTTGCCGCGCAGGGGCAGCAGGGCCTGGGTCTTGCGGTTGCGGGCCATTTTGGCCGAGCCACCCGCAGAATCCCCTTCCACGATGAACAGTTCGGTGCCTTCGCGCGCGCTGTTGGAACAATCGGTCAGCTTGCCGGGCAGGCGCAGCTTTTTGGTGGCCGATTTGCGCTGGGTTTCCTTTTCGGCGCGCCGTTTCAGCCGTTCCTCGGCCCGCAGCACCAGATAGTCGAGGATCGCGCCGGCGGATTTGGTGTCCGAGGCCAGCCAGTTGTCGAAATGGTCACGCACGGCATTTTCAACCATTTTCTGCGCGGTTTCGTTGGACAGCCGGTCTTTGGTCTGGCCGACAAAGGACGGCTCGGCGATGAAAATCGACACCAGCGCACAGCCGCCGGTGGTCAGGTCGTCGCGGTTGATCTGCGCGGCTTTTTTGTTGCCCACCAATTCGCCATAGGCGCGGATGCCTTTCAGGATGGCGGACCAGAAGCCGCCCTCGTGCGTGCCGCCCTCGCGGGTGGGGACGGTGTTGCAATAGCTGTTGATGAAGCCGTCGCGCGCAGGGGTCCAGTTGATGGCCCATTCCACCGATCCCGGCTCGCCGAATTTCTCGCGGAAATCGACCTTGCCAGCAAAGGGAGCGTCGGCATAGGTGGCGGCACTGCCCAGCACTTCGCCCAGATATTCCGCCAGCCCGCCGGGGTAGTGGAAGGTCGCCTCTTGCGGCATGTCACCATCGGCAATGGCCGATTTCCAGCGGATTTCGACACCGGAAAACAGGAAGGCCTTGGATTGCACCAATTCATGCAGGCGGGACGGTTTGAAGTGGAGTTTGCCAAAGATTTCGGGGTCGGGGTGGAAGGTAACGGTTGTGCCGCGCCGATTGGGGGCGGCGCCGATTTCGGCCAAGGGGGCCAGCGGCAGCCCGCGCGAAAATTCCTGACGGTACAAGGTGCGGTTTCGGGCAACTTCGACCACCATGCTGTCTGAAAGGGCGTTCACCACGGACGAGCCAACGCCGTTCAACCCGCCGGATGTGGCATAGCTATCGCCCGAGAATTTGCCGCCCGCGTGCAGGGTGCAGAGGATCACCTCTAGCGCGGATTTGTCGGGGAATTTGGGGTGCGGATCAACAGGGATGCCACGGCCATTGTCGCGGATGGTGACCGAGTAATCCTCGTGCAGTTCGACCTCGATGCGGTTGGCATGTCCGGCGACGGCTTCGTCCATCGAATTGTCCAGAACCTCGGCCACCAAGTGATGCAACGCGCGGGAATCTGTGCCGCCGATATACATGCCGGGGCGTTTGCGCACGGGTTCCAGCCCCTCGAGCACTTCGATCGAGGAGGCATCGTAATCTGTTTCGGACACAGATTTTTTCTTTGGCGGGTCCTTTTTATTGGACTCGCCCTTTTTGCCGGGTTCGTTTTTTCTCTCGGGCTCGTCGCCGAAAAGGAGGTCGTCTGCGGGCATTTGGCTGCTCATTTATTGGTTTGTTGCGGGCCATTCTAATGCAGGTGGGCAAGTCGGGGCAATGGGGATTGTGCCTGATTGGCCGCTTGGATCAATATAGTGCGGGTTTTCTTTGACCTGTAGGGGCGGGCTGTTAGGCTGGTGCGGATTTGATGGATTTAGCAAAAAGGCCCGTTTGATGATGGATGATTATTACGATCTTGGCACATATTCCCGTGCAGGTGTGTCTGTGAATGAACAGGCGCAAATGTGGTTTGATCGCGGGCTGAACTGGGTTTTTGGCTATAATCACAATGAGGCAATTGTCTGTTTTGAAAGGGCAATTGCGGCTGACCCTGATTGTGCGATGGCCCATTGGGGGATCGCCTATGCCAAGGGGCCGAATTACAATTATCGCTGGGACCATTTCACGCCCGAGGTGAAGGAAGAATGCCTGGAGGTGGTCGCGGCCAGTCTGGCGGCGGCGGAAAAATGTGCCGACGGATTGGCGGCGGAACTGGTGGCGGCGTTGAAGCTGCGCTTTCCGGCCAGTGCCGAGGTCGAGGATATCGCGCCGACCCATGATGCCTATACGGACGCGATGCGGCAGGTTCTGGCACGCCATCCCGATGATCTGGAGGTGATCACGCTGGCGGTCGAGGCAATGATGTGCAGAACGCCGTGGCAGTTGTGGGATCTGAAGGCGGGCGTGCCTGCAGAGGGGTCCGACGTTTTGGAAGCGCAAGCGTCGCTGGAACGGGCGTTCGATCAGGTTGAAGGCGCGTGGCAACACCCCGGCATTCTGCATCTGTATATCCACATCATGGAGATGTCTCCGACACCGGAAAAGGCATTGCGGATGGGGGATGCTTTGGTTGATCTGGTGCCGGATGCGGGGCATTTGCAGCATATGCCGACCCATGTGGATGTGTTGTGTGGGGGGTATGAAAATGTGGTGCGGCGTAATGTGAAGGCATACGACGCGGACAAGGTGTTTATGGCACGCGAAGGGGTGATGAATTTCTATACCACCTACATATGCCATGATCTGCATTTCCGTCTGTACGGGGCGATGTTTCTGGGCCAGATGGGACCTGCGCTGGCGGCGGTCGAGGAACTGGAAGCGATCCTGACCCCCGAGGTGGTCGAGCCGTCTGCGGATTGGCTGGAGAGCTATTACGGCATGCGTCAGCATGTGCTGATCCGCTTTGGCCAGTGGGAGGTTTTAAAGACCACCAAGCCGCCTGAGGATCAGGAACTTTACTGTTTCACCACAGCACTGGTGCATTATTCGCGCACCGTGGCCTTTGCGGCAACCGGCGAGGTTAAGAAGGCCGAGGCCGAGCGCAAGTTGTTTTATGCCGCCAAAGCGCGGGTGCCGGAAACGCGGCTGTTGTTCAACAACACCTGCGAGAGCATTCTGGCGGTGGCCGAAGAGATGCTGGAAGGCGAGTTGGCCTATCGCAAGGGCGATTATGACGCGGCCTTTGCCCATCTGCGCGAATCCGTGGCCCGCGATGATGCGCTGCCTTACGAGGAGCCTTGGGGCTGGATGCAGCCAACCCGCCATGCGCTGGGGGCGCTATTGCTGGAGCAGGGACGGGTCGAGGAGGCCGAGGCGGTGTATCGGGCCGATCTGGGGTTTGACGATACCCTGAGCCGGGCGGCGCGACATCCGGAGAATGTGTGGTCCTTGCACGGGTTTTATGAATGTCTGGAGCGGTTGGGCAAGGCGGAAGAGGCGGCACTGATCAAGCCGCGACTGGATCTGGCCAATGCGCGGGCGGATGCGCCGATCAAGGCGTCTTGTGCCTGTCGGTTGTCGCATTCATCCTGTTGTTAAGCTGAGTTGCTGCGCAACGCTTTATGTCTCGGGCCATATGGCCCTCGGGATGCCTGCGGCGCGGATATTTGTGCGAAAAAGAAATTAGCGATTGATGCGCGGGTGTTTCAGGGCGCGCCGGAAGACCTGTGTCAGGGCGGGGTCGGACCGGATGCGGGTATCGGTGGCGTTTTCGGGGTTATCGTCGTTGGGCCATGTTTCGTTCCACCAGCTAAAACCGATCAGTTGCGGGTATTTGCCAGACAGGATCAGGTCGAGCGCTTTGGCGGCCCATGCGGCGGCCGGTTCGCGCGGGTTGTTCACATCGGTGCCGAATTCGGCGATGATCACCGGTTTTGACGGGGCCATGGCACGCAGGCGTTTCAGGGTGCTGTCGATATGGGCAAAGGCGGTAGGTTCGGTTTCATAGGGGGCCTGCATCGAGTAGAGCGAGATGCCGAGCCAGTCGATATAGTCGTCGCCGGGATAGTATTTCTCCATCCGGTTCCAGCCGCGCGGCGGGCCGTCGGCCCAGTTGACATGGAACACCCAGACGATGTTGGTGGCACCATTGGCGCGAGCGATGTCGATGATATGGCGGTAGGCGGCGGCAAAGCGTTCGGCACCTTTGTTGCGGCCGTTCCATCGGGCGTTCCACTGGAACCATTCGCCATTCATTTCGGTGCCCCATTCGGCAAGGATCGGGGTTTTGAAGGCGGCCGCTGTGCGTGCCCATCTGGCAAGGTCGGCGTCGAATTTGCCGCTGGCGATGGCGCGGGTGGTGAACAGCGGGTCGCGGTGGTCCTGTTCGGGATCACTTCGCAGCATCAGGCGCACATAGGGGGTGGCCCCGCTGGCGCGGATCCATTTGGCCGTGGCTATCGGAAAGGCGCGCGAGCGGTACCAGTTGTTCGAGAAATAGACCCACGCGGGCCGGTGGCCGGTGGTGCGGATATAGGCGTTCAGGTCGGAGGGCAGGATATCGTCTTCTTCGCCGCTGCGCCCGCCGGTGTAGGTGCCGGCCAGAAGTTTGCCGGCGGGCGGGGTGAGGGCGCGCAGGGCGGCATTGTGCGGGGTGGCATTGTGCGGGGTGGCCTGGGCGAATGCCGCAAGCGGGAGCAGAAGCGCAAAGGTCAGGTAGATGAGGCGGCGCATCTGCTTCCTTTCCTAGTCGCGTTTGCCTGCGAATTTTTCCTGCCATTCCTTACGTTGCTCGTCAGTGATTTTGGCAAACAGCACGTCGGGCACAGTGAATTCGTGACGGGCGGGCAGAGTGTTCAGCGCCTGCGTCACGTCATCGGGCCAGCTGTCGTCCGTGGTATTCATCGCCTTAAGCAGCGTGGCGGAAGCATCGGGGATGAAGGGGGCCGACAGCACCGCATAAAGCCGGATCAGGTTCAGCGACAGGCGGATCACGGCCGCCGCCGCCTCGGGGTTTTCCTTGAACTTGGCCCAGGGGGCGGCGGTTTGCAGGTATTCGTTGCCCGCCACCCAGATGGCGCGCAATTCGGAGGCGGCTTTGCGCACTTCCATGTCGTCCATATGGGTGTTGTAGGCTTTGATGCGTTTGTCCAGCGTGTTGATCAGCGCCTGTTCCTCGGGGCCGTATGTGCCGCCTTCGGGCACCACTTCGCCGAATTTGGAGCGGCAGAATTTGGTGACGCGCGAGGCGAAATTGCCCAGCACATCGGCCAGATCCTTGTTGACCGAGGCCTGAAAGTTTTCCCATGTGAATTCCGCATCGGAATTTTCCGGTGCGTGCGACAAAAGCCACCAGCGCCAGTAGTCCGACGGCAGGATCGACAGCGCCTGATCCATGAACACGCCGCGCCCCTTGGAGGTGGAAAACTGGCCGCCATCGTAATTCAGGTAGTTGAAGGATTTGATGTAATCGACCAGTTTCCATGGCTCGCCCGACCCCATGATCGTGGCGGGGAAGGACAGGGTGTGGAACGGCACGTTGTCCTTGCCCATGAACTGCACATAGCGCACATCGTCAGCGCCCTTGTCGGTGCGCCACCAGCGTTCCCATGCGCTATCGTCCAGACTGTTTGCCTCGGCCCATTCCGCTGTTGCGCCGATGTATTCGATCGGTGCGTCGAACCAGACGTAGAACACTTTGCCCTCCATCCCCGGCCAGGGCTGATCACCGCGTTTTACCGGCACGCCCCAGTCCAGATCGCGGGTGATGCCGCGGTCGCGCAGACCGTCGCCATCATGCAACCATTTCTTGGCAATCGAGGTGGTCAGGACGGGCCAGTCGGTTTTGCTGGAAATCCATTCATCCAGCGTGTCGCGCAGTCTGGATTGGCGCAGGAACAGATGCTTTGTTTCGCGCACCTCCAGGTTTTTCGATCCCGAGATGGTCGAATATGGATCAATCAGATCGGTCGGGGACAGTTGTTTGGTGCATTCGTCGCACTGATCCCCGCGCGCGCCTTCGTGGCCGCAGTTGGGGCAGGTGCCCTCGATATAGCGGTCCGGCAGAAAGCGGCCATCGTCGATGGAATAGACCTGCTTTTCGCTGACTTCCTCGATCAGGTCGTTGTCTGCCAGTTTGCCCGCGAAATGCTGGGTCAGCCGGTGGTTTTGCGGGCTGGAGGAGCGGCCGAAATAGTCGAATGACAAGCCGAACCGTTTGGCAATATCGGCCTGCACGTCATGCAGTTCGGCGCAATATTCCGCCACCGGCTGACCGGCCTTGGCGGCGGCCAGTTCGGCAGGGGTGCCGTGTTCGTCCGTGGCGCAGATGAACATCACTTCGTTGCCGCGTCCGCGATTGTAGCGGGCGAACAGATCGGCGGGCAGTTGGCTGCCGACCAGATTGCCCAGATGTTTGATGCCATTGATATAGGGCAGGGCGGAGGTGATGAGGATTCGTGCCATTTCGGGATGCCTTTGTTTGTGTTGAAAGCTGTTTAGCGCAAGGCGGCGGGTAGGGCTAGGGGGTGCGCGCATCGGCGCGTTTCCATAGGGGCGGTTTTGTGCTAGGCCCGCTCTTATGGAAACGCATTACGATTTTGACCGCTTCGTTTCGGCGCAGGACGCTGTTTATGACTCTGTGCTGGCCGAGTTGGAAAAGGGCCGCAAGGCAAGCCACTGGATGTGGTATATTTTCCCGCAGCTAGAGGGGTTGGGGCGCAGCCAGACCTCGCAATTCTACGGCATCGCGGATCGGGACGAGGCAGCGGCCTATCTGGCGCATCCCGTGTTGGGCAAGCGGCTGATCCAGTGCACCAAACTGGCGATCAAACACCGCGCCGACGGGGCCGAGACGGTGTTCGGCGGGATGGATGCGTTGAAGTTCCATTCCTCGATCACGCTGTTTTCAAGGGTCAAAGGGTCAAGTCCGGTATTTGAATCCGCCCTGTTCGGATTTTTCGGCGGTATTGGCGATCAGCAAACCCTGCGGATGCTGCGGATTGCCTATATTGAATCGCTGGATGGGTAATCATCGGAATTAGGGCTTGAAGCTCTAGTCGCTAGAGGTCGTATGTAAGAATGGAACGTGATTCCATTTTGCAAGGACAGGATATGGCGACCGAGGCGAAAAAGACCGAACTGGTGATTGACGGCATGGATTGCGCAAGCTGCGTGAACAAGATCGAAGGCGTGGTGTGCAAGCTGCCGGGGATCGAAAATGTATCCCTGAACTACACAAACCAGAAACTGAAATTCAATTTACAGGACGGGTTCGATGAGGTCGGCCATGTGATCACGGCAATTGAGAAGCTGGGCTATAAGGTGGCCAAACCGCAAACCGATGCGCCGCAGACCGAAACGCGCTGGTGGCAGACGGGCAAAGGGCGGTTGGTGATCTTCTCGGGGGCGATGTTGGCGCTGGCGGTGGTGTTGTCGCTGGTTCTGCCGGACTATGCCGATTACGTTTACGCCTTTGCCGCGCTGGTGGCGCTGGCGCCTTTGGCGAAAAAGGCGGTGATGGGGGCGGTTGCGGGACAACCCTTTACCATTGAAACGCTGGTGACCATCGCAGTGATCGGGGCGATTGTGATTAACGAGGCCCCCGAGGCGGCCGTGGTGGTATTCCTGTTTCTGATCGGCGAATTGTTAGAGATGATGGCGGCGGCCAAGGCGCGCAGCTCGGTTCAGGCGCTGGCAAATCTGGTGCCAAAATCCGCCTTTCTGGTGGTGGGTGATGGCAGCCGCGAGGTGGCGGCGGACAGTCTGGAAATCGGCGATGTGATCGAGGTGCGCCCCGGCGGGCGGGTGCCAGCGGACGGGGTGATCTGCGAGGGGCAGACCTCGATCGACGAGGCGGCCGTGACGGGCGAATCCATGCCAAAACGCAAAGGGGTTGGTGACGGGGTTTACGCCGGATCGATCAATGCCGACGGGGTGATCCGCGTGACGGTGGAAAAAGGCGCGGAAAACAACATGATCGCGCGGATTTTGCAGATGGTCGAGGACGCCGAGGCCAGCAAGGCCCCGACCGCGCGCTTTATCGACGATTTCAGCCGCTATTACACGCCGGGTGTGATCGTGGTGGCGGCATTGATTGCCATCATCCCGCCGCTGGCCTTTGGCGCGGAGTGGGATGCGTGGATCTACAAAGGGTTGGCGATCCTGCTGATCGGCTGCCCCTGTGCGCTGGTGCTGTCCACACCTGCGGCGATCACGTCGGGCATTTCATCGGGGGCCAGACAGGGCCTGCTGGTCAAGGGCGGCGCGGTGCTCGAGGCGATCGGCAAGGTGGCGCAGGTGGCGTTTGACAAAACCGGCACGCTGACACGCGGCAAACCGGCGGTGACGGATGTGCGGGTGTTTTCGGGGGACGAGGACCAGATGCTGGCCCTTGCCGGATCGGTCGAGGCCGGGTCAAGCCATCCGTTGGCTGTGGCGATCGTTGACGAGGTTGCAGCGCGCGGCGTGAAGCTGAAAAAGGCCACCGCATCCGAGGCGTTAAGCGGGCGTGGGGTTCAGGCCAAAGTGGGGGGCAAACTGGTGACGATTGCCTCGCCGCGTTACGGGCAGGAGATTGCCGGGTTTACCAAAGAGCAAGAGGACGAGATCGCCGCGTTGGAAGGGGATGGCAAAACCGTTGCGGTGGTGATTGTCGATAGCGAGTTGTCGGGTCTGTTTGCCCTGCGGGACGAATTGCGCAAGGACGCGCGCGACGCGATGCGGGAACTGGCGGATATGAATGTGCGCACGGTGATGCTGACCGGCGACAACGCCCGCACCGGCGCGGCGCTGGCCAAACAACTGGGGATCGAGGTGAAATCCGAATTGTTGCCGCAAGACAAGCTGGACCAGATCGAGGCGCTGAAGGCGCAGGGTAATATTGCCATGGTCGGGGACGGGATCAACGATGCGCCCGCTTTGGCGCGCTCGGACGTTGGCATTGCGATGGGCGGGGGCACCGATGTGGCGCTGGAAACGGCGGATGCGGCGCTGCTGCACGAACGGGTGCGCGATGTGCCCGCGCTGATTGCCCTGTCGCGGGCAACGATGGCCAATATTCACCAGAATATCAGCATCGCGCTGGGCCTGAAGGCGGTGTTTCTGGTGACGACATTGCTGGGGGTGACATCCCTGTGGATGGCCATTCTGGCAGACACCGGCGCGACGGTGCTGGTGACGATCAACGCCTTGCGGTTGCTACGGTACAAGTTCGTTAAGTAAGCACTTAGCGTTTATCCCTCTGTTTGCGCAGCAGGCGGCCAATCAGGAACGATGTGCGCGGGGCGTAAACATAGGGGGTGCGCCGCTTGCGGGTCGGGCGTACGTTCATCCGGCTCAGGCCGAATATGATCAGCACCCCGTGCCCGGCCGCCAGAAAGATGAACAGCGATGCGGGGCCGTAGGCGTTGATCAGGCTGGAGGCGATCAGCGGGCTGGCGATGGCGCCGATGGCATAGAAAAACATCAGCGCGGCCGACAGTTCGACCCGTTCCTCGGTGCTGGCAAAATCATGGGCGTGGGCCGCGGCGACCGAAAAGATCGGGAAGGTGGTAAAGCCGAACAACACGGCGGTGGCCATGACCATCGCGGTGCCGGAGCCCGACATGCTGACCGTGATGGCGCAACTGCCGATGGCCGCAACAGACAGCCAGATCAGGATCCAGCGGCGGTCGAATTTATCGGCCAGCCAGCCGATCGGATATTGCGCCAGCGCCCCGCCCAACACGAAAGCCGCCAGAAACAGACCGATCTGGTTTAACTGCAAGCCAACCTCTTGGCCGTAAATCGGGCCAACCATGCGAAAGGCGGCGCTGGTCAGGCCGGCGACCACAACACCGGCGGCGGCCAGTGGCGATTTGGCAAAGGCCAGTTTAGGGCGCAGGCGCGGGGCTGCGGGGGTTTTAGGCGGGCTGGCTTTGGTCAGGGTCAGCGGCAGGATGGCGGCACAGCACAGTAGGGCCAGCAGGTTGTAGGACACATAACTGGCAGGCTCCAGCACCCCGATCATCAACTGCGCGGCCAGTGATCCTCCCATATCGACCATCCGGTAGCCGCCCATCGCCTGCCCGCGGATTTCATTGGTCACCTTGGCCTGCATCCAGCTTTCGATCACGGTATAGCTTCCGGCCACGCACAGGCCGGTGGCGATCCGCATGATGGCCCATGCCATCGCATCTATGATCAGCATATGCGCAAGCAAACCAATGGCTCCGGTGGCCGTAAAGGCGGCAAAGGCGCGGGAATGGCCGATGCTGCCCATCAAGCGCGGTGCCCACCAGCAACCGATGAAAAAACCAAAGAAATGCGCCGATCCAAGAAAGCCGACCTGTGCCGTGGTAAAGCCCAGCTTTAGCCCCGAAATGGCATCCAGCGGCCCCACGCCGCCCGAGGACAACTGCAACAGGATCACAGACAGAAACAGGGCGGCAAAGGAGATCATCAAGCGCATGGGAATGGTCGTTCGCGTTGTTCAATCTGCCGATCATGGCAAAGCTGTCGGGGCAGATCATGCCCGTATTCGACTTAAGCAGGTCGTTTTCGCGCTATTCCATTTGCCGGATCCGCGCCAGTATCCGCAGATCAATCCGGTCGCCAACCAGTTTCGGATATCCCGCTGCCCCGAAGGCCAAACGCGAGATTGAACCGGTCAGCAGGATCGACAGTTTCGACAGATCCTTTGGCGCACTGCCTTTCTGGCGGTAAAACACGGCGTTCAGGGTCAGGGGGTTTGTCACCCCCCGGATGGTGACCATCCCCACAACCCGTGCCCCTGTGGCTGTTCGCGATACCTTGGTGCTGGAAAACCGGATTTGCGGATGATTGGCGACATCCAGCACAGATTTTTCGCGCAAGGCCTGGGTGGCAAAGATAAAACCGGCCCGCGCTTTTCTGACATTAAGCGATATGCGCACTGTGGTTTTGTGCAAGGCAGCAAAATCAATCGTCAGATCGGCACTGGTCACCGGCATCGTGCCTTTTGTCGGGGCGCCGTTGAAATGATAGACAAACCCGACCGAGGATTTGTTGGCTTCCAGCAGATATCGCACCGGTTTTGCGTGTGCGGCAAGCAGGGTTGAAACCAAAAAGACCAGACTAAGAAATATTCGGGACATGGCGTTTCCTTTCCGGCGTGCCAAGGCACGGGGATGAAGATTTGGTGATATATTCGGCGTGTCCCCTCGCCAAATGCGTTTCACATGTTAAGCTGTCTGGGCAAACAGGAGGAAGACCATGAAGACAATACTCACAGCAATATTACTATTCTTGACTATAAATGGCGCAGCTATTGCCGAAGGCGTCAAGCATTTCGTCGCCATTCATGTGAACCAGAACGATCCCAAGGTGATGAATATGGCGCTAAATAACGTCATGAACGTCGCTAAATATTACGAATCCAAAGGCGATACCGTTGAAATCGAACTGGTGGCCTATGGCCCCGGCCTGAATATGTTTGTCGAGGGCAAAAGCCCGGTGGCGGACCGGATATCGGTTTTGTCCCTGCAACTGGAAAACCTGTCGTTTTCCGCTTGTGGCAATACCCACCGCAAAATGATCGAGAAAACCGGCGGCCCTGTGCCTTTGATGTCCGAGGCCACAGTCGTGCCATCGGGCGTCGTGCGGCTGATCGAATTGCAGGAACAGGGCTATGCCTATGTGCGCCCATAAGGGGTTGCCATTCTGACCCCACAGACTAGGTTCTGTTCCCTGACACATCAGGGAGCAGAACATGCGCATGAATGAACTGGGCCGCGCCGGCCTGAAGGTAAGCGAACTTTGCCTTGGCTCGATGACATGGGGCACACAGAACACCATGGACGCGGGGCACGCCCAGATCGACATGGCGCTGGATCACGGCATCAATTTTGTCGATACGGCGGAAATGTATCCGGTCAATCCGGTAGCCGCCGAGCATGCGGGCAGAACCGAGGAAATCATCGGTGAATGGTTTGCCCGAACGGGGCGGCGCGGTGATGTGGTTCTGGCCAGCAAGATCACCGGCAACAACGGCGGTTTTGTGCGCGATGGCGAGGATATTTCCTCAGGCGCCATTGTGCGGGCGCTGGAGGGGTCGCTAAAGCGGCTGCAAACCGATTACATCGACCTTTACCAGTTGCACTGGCCCAACCGCGGCTCTTACCATTTCCGCAAACATTGGGAATTCGACCCCTCGGGCCAGAACCGCGAAGAAACCATTGCCCATATCCACGATGTTCTGGGCGAATTGCAGCGTCAGGTGGAGGCCGGCAAAATCCGCCATGTGGGCCTGTCGAACGAAAGTGCCTGGGGGCTGGCGCAGTGGATTTGTGCCAGCGATGCCGGCGCGGGGCCGCGCATGGTGTCGATCCAGAACGAATATTCCCTGCTGTGCCGCCTGTTCGATACCGATCTGGCCGAGGCAAGCGTGAACGAAGACGTTGGCCTTCTGGCCTTTTCACCGCTGGCAACGGGCCTTCTGACGGGTAAATACAGGCCCGATGTCACGCCAGAAGGATCACGCCGCACCATCAACACAACCCTGAGCGGGCGCATCACCGACCGTGTCTGGGGGGCGATTGACGCCTATGAGGGTATTGCCGAACGCCACGGGCTGAATATCGCGCAAATGGCGCTGGCGTGGTGTGCAACACGGCCCTTTATGACCTCGGTGATTTTCGGGGCGACGTCGCTGGATCAGGTGAAACTGGCGCTGGGCGCTGCGGATATCACCCTGAGTGACGAGATTCTGGCGGAAATCAACACAGCCCACAAGGCGCACCCGTTACCCTATTGATTGGCGGCGGGAATAGGTGTTCACTGGGTCGGCGCGGATATTTCTGAAGCAAGAGGTTATTTTGAAAAGCCTGATTTTATTCGTTGGCCTGCTGGCCCTGTCCGGCTGTCAGGAAGACCCGGACATGATGGGCATGACCCGTGCCGACATCCGTGCCGCGCAAAAACAGTGCGAGGACAGCGGCGGCCGTTATGAACGCGCGGGACTGTTTGGCAATGCCTGCTTTCACGACACAAACGATGCCGGAAAATCCTGCAAGACCGGCAAGGATTGTGAGGGGGTCTGTTTTGGTGATACTCATACCTGTTCCGCTGTCACACCTATGTTCGGTTGTTTCAGTATGATTGATGATAACGGCGAGGTGTCCGAGATTTGCATCGACTGATTTTCACCCTCTTGTTCGCAATCACGGCCTGTGCGCCCGTCGCGGGGTATCGGGATCTTTCCGCGCGGATCACCTCGGTTGCGCTGTTTGATCCGTCTCTGTTCAAAGGGGACTGGGTGGTGGTGGCCAGTTATGATCCGGCCTTGTGCGGGGTGCGGGCCGGCATAACACCGCAAGGGTTTTACTGGGTTGAACGCAATTGCAACGGGGAAGAAAACCACAGCATTGCCCCTGTCACCGGACCGGGACGGTTCACGCCAAAGGGCGGGGCGCACAAGGGCCGTGAACATTGGGTGATGTGGGTGGACCAGACCTATCGCACTGCGGTGATTGGCTCGGTGGATGGCAGTTTTGCGATGGTGTTGAACAGGGATCAACACATTCCGCCCGACCGGATGCAGGCGGCGCGTGAAATTCTGGACTGGAACGGCTATGATCTGGGCCGGTTGATTATTAAACAATAGGGATATTTGAAAATGAAGAACCTGATTGCGATTTGCGCCGGTGTATTGATGACCAGCCCCGTTATTGCAGCCGAGCCGAACTGGACGGGTGTCTGGACCGGCGATTATGAATGGTGCAGGAACGCCGACCGGATCGGCAGCATCACGCCCGCGCCAATCCGCCTGACGGCGACGCAAATGCAGGGGTATGAAAATTCATGCAAGATTACTTCGGTCAGGGGAAATGACGAATATGCCTATTACGAACTGGCCACGAAATGTTCGGCAGAGGGCGAAACCTATACCGCCTATAATGTGCTGATGATGGACGGGGCGGATATTCTGTATATCTGGTACGGGGCGGGCGAACCGGTAAGGTTCATTCGCTGCGGGGATTGATATGAAACAGACAGTGGCGATCATTGGTGCGGGGGAAACCGGCGCGGGCTGGGCGGCGCGGTTCCGGGTGATGGGCTGGGATGTGCGGCTATTCGATCCTGACGATATGGCGCGGGGGCTGGTCGGGGCGGTGTTGCAACAGGCGCGGCGCGGGTTGCCCGGATTGTCGGACGTGGCCCTGCCCGAAACGGGCGATATGGTGTTTTGCCAGACCATTTCCGAGGCGGTGGATGGCGCTGTCTGGATACAGGAATGCCTGCCCGAACGGCTGGAACTGAAGCGCAAGGTTTTCCAGAAGATACAGGAACATTGCGACAGGCGCGCGGTGATTGCCTCGTCAACGGGCACCTTTACGCTGGCCGAATTGCAGGGCTGTGCCACGCGGCCAGAACAGATCATCGCCGCCCATGCGATTGCCCCGATCTATCTGTTGCCGCTGGTGGAACTGGCCGTGAATGACGTCAATTCGCCCGAGGTAACAGCGCGGGCCAAAGAGGTGTTGCAGGGCATCGGCATGGCCCCTGTGGATCAACAGGGCGAGGAACGGGTTTCGGTGGCGCTGCAAAACGCGCTGCAAACCGAGGCTGACCGGCTGATCGCCGAGGGCATGGCCACAGCGGATGACATTTCGGATGTGCTGCGCTACGGCCTTGGCCTGCGCTGGGCCGCATCGGGGCTGGATGCGTCACAGGACGCGGTTCTGGTGGCCATGTTGCGTGCGCTCAAGGCGCAGGATGCGGGGGCAGGGGCGGTGCTGAACCGCTTTGACGCGACACAGGCGGAACCGGTGCTGGATATCAAACAGCCCCTCCCGACCGTCACCCGCACCGTGCCGCTGGACTGGACCGATTATAACGGCCACATGAACGAGGTACGCTATTTACAGGCCTTTGGCGATGCCACCGACCGGTTTATGGAAATTATTGGCTGTGACGCGGATTACATCGCCTCGGGCGGCAGCTATTTCACCGTGGAAACCCATATCCGCCATCTGGACGAAGTCCACGCCGGCGCGCGCATCAGGGTGGAAACCCAATGCCTGCTGGGCGAAGGCAAAAAGATGCATCTGTTTCACCGGATGTATGAGGGGGACCGGTTGCTGGCCACGGGCGAACATATGCTGATCCATGTTAGTCTGGACACGCGGCGGGCGACGGTGCCGGCAGACCATATCGCGGCCCGTCTGGGCCAGATTGCAACGGCGCACGCGGCGCTGGACCTACCCGATGGTGCAGGGCGTGCGGTTGGGGAGGATAGATGAGACGGCGAAACCTGCTACAGCTAGGTAGGTGTGGGGGGGTAATCGCGGAGGGCGGTCACACACGAAACCCGGCCCCGCAAGTTCAGGGAAGGTCATTTAGAACCCCGATAATATTTCCGACTGGGACAAAGCCAAAACCACCTGCCGATGATGCTATCCGGCTATCGGCAGAGTTATCACGGTGATCACCAAGTAAAAAAATGTGGCCGTCAGGGATGGTGAATTCCCGCGTATTGTCCAAAAACTGCTTTGCCACATCTAAAATGGTATATTGTGTGCCGTCGGGAAGTGTTTCTTCAAACTGGTTTAGTTTACATACGCCGCCAACCTTAGGATTATTCGAGCAGCGGGGATACATCCCTGATATCTCGTTTCGCACAAATACTTCTTCGATAGTTCCCAAGCTCTTTTGCGGTAGAGGCGCGTTGTTCAGCCATACAACACCATCTTTCATCTGGATTGCATCACCAGACAGGCCGATTATTCTGCTAACAAAGGAAGCCCCGCGATTCACAGGGTGATCAAATACAATTATATCTCCGCGTTTAATCGCAGGTGGCGATGTTTGGACAAGATCGAAAATAACACAATCCCCTGTTTTGAGGTTCGGTTTCATGTGTTCAGATTCAATGATGAAATGGCGCTTGGGTTTCCACGCGCATTCAAGGCAGATACAAAGAGCATTCGCCGTGAAAGGGATGAATAGCGCGATGCAAAAGAGACCAATAGATAGGAACTGTTTCATAAACATAGAGAATTCTATTTCTGGCTAACTATCAAGGGAGTTTTTACGTCACCCAATCTCCCCCCGCAAGCCCCGCAAATACTCGGGCACATCGCGGGGCGACACCACACTTTCGCGCACCAGCCAGTCGAAATGGCCGATCAGCCCCTGCACCCTTTCCTTGTCGCGAAACGCCAGATAATTTCGGCCCAGATAGATTACGGCCAGTAAAGGGCCAAAGATGCTGATCGGGGCGGAGAACAGGCGCCGCGCGTCAAACAGGAACAGCCGCAAGGACGGGTATAGCTGGTCGTGCAACTCCAGCATCCGGTCGATCTGGGCGCGGCGGATACCGGCGGGCAGGCCGGTGTAATACCCCTCGCCACGGGCAAAGGATGTGAGTTCGTGCAGGGGCAGGGCGATTTCGTAATCCGAGGATGAGTTGCGCATCCAGTCCAGCAGATCGGTGGCCGCGCCCGTGGCCTGTTCGGGCGAGCGGCCCAGTTGCGGCTCGTATTCCCAGGCCAGCAAGTCGGGCGTTTTCAGCATGTCGGGCAGGGTGGCCGGAACGTGGCGGATTTTGTAACCCGCGGCCTCTTGGTGCCAGTTGAAGATTTCCGCATCCACCAGCGCGCGCGAGGCGGGCGTGATGCTCATTGCCGAGGCCAGCAGATCGACCGCCATTTCCGGATGCTCCGCCAGCCCCAGCAACCAGTCCGCCGACACCCCGAGTGCGGCGGCGCATTCCCCGACCACCTGCGCATTGGGCAGGCGGGTGCCTTGCCCTTTCAGCAACTGCGAGATGGTCGAGCGATCCACCCCCACCGCCCGTGACAGGGCACTGCGGGACATCCCGCTATGGTCCAGCGCCTGCGCCAGACGGGTGCGAAATAGGGCGGCGCGGGCGCGTTTGTCGGTTTTATTCTGGATTGGTGAATTTATCCTGCAACGGGGTATAAATGTTTTCCATTCCCTGAATATACAAAAACCTGCGTGCGGGATAGACCTGTCGGGGAAGGGATTTCAATCACAATGGACACACCGAAACGCACATGGGTCAAGGCGGTTTGCTGGCAGTTGCTGGGACTGGTCACCATGTCGGCGGTGGGCTACGGCTTTACCGGATCCATGCGGGTTGGCGGGGTGATGGCGCTGGCCAATGCGGCGGTTGGGCTGATGACCTATATCGGGTACGAGCGTCTATGGGCGCGGATCGGTTGGGGGCGCAAGGGCGCCTGACCCTCGACACTGCCGCGCGGGCCTGCCAATAAGCGGGCATGGAACTCTGGATCCCTGTCACCATCGCGGCTGCTTTTTCGCAGAACCTGCGGTTCATGCTGCAAAAGCACCTGAAATCGACACGCTTGTCGGTGGCAGGGGCGACATTCGCGCGTTTCCTCTATTCCGCACCGCTGGTGGCGCTGATTGTGGTGATCTACATGCGGCTGCGCGGGTTCGACCTGCCGCCGGTCCAGCCGGTGTTCGGGGCCTATGTGGTGATCGGGGGCCTTGGACAGATCATCGGCACGATGTGTGTTGTGGCCCTGTTTTCGCAACGCAATTTTGCGGTCGGGCTGACCTTCAAGAACACCGAAGTGATCCTGTCGGCGCTGGTCGGGTTTATCGTGCTGGGCGAAGGGCTGTCGCTGTGGGGCGTGCTGGCGATTGTGATCGGCTTTGTCGGGTTGATCCTGTTGTCGGATGCGCCGGGCAACAGCGGCCCGTTGCTGCGCCGCATCTTCAACCCTGCGGCCGGTCTGGGCCTGCTGTCGGGCCTGTCCTTTGCCGTATCCGCCGTGGCCTATCGCGGCGGGGTGCTGGCACTGGGGGATGGGGACACATTCCTGCGGGCCAATCTGACATTGGCGGTGGTCACGGCGTTTCAAAGCGTTGTGCTGGCGGTCTGGTTGCTGGCGCGCGAACGCGGGCAGATCACGCGGGTGCTGGCGGCGTGGCGGGTTGCGGGGCTGATGGGGATCATGTCGATGGTCGGCAGCCTGTGCTGGTTCACCGCTTTTGCCCTGCAAACCGTGGCCTATGTAAAAGGGCTGGGACAGGTGGAACTGCTGTTCGGGGCGCTGGCGTCCTATTTCTACTTCAAGGAACGCAGTACCTGGCGCGAGGTGGCGGGGATCGTGATCCTGCTGGTGTCGATCCTGCTGCTGGTGCTGGTGATTTAGGGCAGAAATAATCCGTTCAATCCGGCCCCGTGGAAACCCGCGATTTCGGGCAAGGCACGGGTGAGGAAATCCTGTTCTATCCGCACCCCAATCTGCGCATCCGCCACAAGACGGGCGACCCGGTGGACGGGGTGGCAAGTTATCTGCACAGCGATCAGCTTGGCTCGGTGCGGGTGATGACGGGGGTGGATGGGGCGTCTGACAAAGAGGTCACATACCGGCCCTTCGGCGAGGCGGTGGAGTTTGTCACCGATCCGGCGGCCCTGCCCGAGACCAAGGGGTTCATCCCGCTCTCGGGGTTTGACTACATCAAACCCCGAGAGCGGCAACGGGAGAACGCTTCGACGTCGACGCCGGCCTGCAATACCTGAACGCGCGGTATTATGACCCGAGGCTGGGGATGTTCATCCAGCCGGACTGGTTTGAGGTGACCAAAGCGGGGGTCGGGACGAACAGGTATGCGTATAGTTTGGTGTTGTCACGTTAACTATCGATATTTGCAGAAAGTGGCATTGGTGGGTAATTGTTGCTGATGACCAAATCACGCCTCAGCTACAAATGCCACCGCTTTCCACCTGAAATCATCGCCCATGCGGTCTGGCTTTATTGCCGGTTCAACCTCAGCTTGCGCGAAGTGGAGGAGATGTTTCTGGAACGCGGTATCGACATTTCATACGAAACAATCCGTCGGTGGGTTGCGAAATTCGGGCCCGCTATTGCGCGTGAACTACGCCGCCGACAGTCTCAACCTGGGGATATCTGGCATTTGGACGAAGTCGTTGTCACGATTAAGGGCCGTAAATTCTGGCTGTGGCGTGCGGTTGATCAGAATGGGGTAGTTCTGGACGAAATCTTGCAGAGCCGACGCAATACGGCAGCAGCAAAACGTCTGCTTGCCCGATTAATGAAGAGGCACGGGCGGACCCCGAAACGCTTCATTACCGACAAATTACGATCCTACGGCGCAGCTAGGCAAAAGATCGCGCCGGGCGTGGAACATCGGTCTCACAAAGGATTGAACAATCGCGCCGAAAACAGCCACCTGCCGTTCCGGAAGCGGGAAAGGGCGATGCAAGGTTATCGTTCGCCGGGTAGCTTGCAGCGGTTCGTGTCAATC
The DNA here is from genome assembly GCF_003544895.1 of Profundibacter amoris. Taxonomy (GTDB): domain Bacteria; phylum Pseudomonadota; class Alphaproteobacteria; order Rhodobacterales; family Rhodobacteraceae; genus Profundibacter; species Profundibacter amoris. The sequence goes on along the minus strand of NZ_CP032125.1, from coordinate 2,176,174 downwards.
CACTCCGCCATCCGAAATTGCTTTTCCGTTCCAGCCCGTCGCCGCTCCGCATTAACAATTCGATATCACCGGCTAGAAGCATTTGATGCTTGGAATGCCGTAGTCAACGCTGATTGAATATCAGAACCGTGGCTTTTTCAAAGTAAGCCAGTTAACGTGACAACACCGTTCGTGCAACTGCAACATTATCATTGCTGATTGAACTGATCGACGCAAAACACACTCCGCTCGTTCTGCCACCTTTTTGCGCGATTGCGGTTGCTCCACTCCCGGCCCGGTGGAGGCGTGTTGCACGGATCGTCTACCAAGTGCTATCAGGCGCTTTTGTTAAGACCATGGGTAAAGGCGACTTGTTGCTCATCTCTAATCCCGGCAACAAACCCCCGGTTTGCTCTGGATCATGGTGAAAATCCCGCAAAACGGGTATAATGCGAACTTAATGCAAGCATGCTCGGCCGATGCGCTTGGCCGGCAAAGGGGGTTCACATGGTTAATTCTGCACTTGTTTTTACCGATCGCCGGGATGCAGGCCGAAAATTGGCCGCGGAACTGGCGAATAAGAATTATATCTCGCCCGTAATCTATGCACTACCACGCGGTGGCGTGCCGGTTGCCGCCGAGGTGGCCGAGGCGCTGGGCGCGCCGCTTGACCTGATTTTGGTGCGCAAGATTGGTGCGCCCAGCAATCCGGAAGTGGCGCTTGCCGCCATCGTCGAGGGCGACCCGCCGCAAATGGTGGTCAATGACGAGGTCATGCGCCGTTCGGGTGCGAGCGAGGCTTACTTGAACCAAACACGCGACCGGGAACTTGCAGAAATGCAGCGCCGCCGCACAGCCTATTTGGGCGATCGGTCGCGCATCAGCCCAGCCGGGCATACGGCGGTTGTGGTCGATGACGGGCTGGCCACCGGCGCCACCATGAAGGCCGCGATCGTCGCCCTGCGCCGGCTTGGGGCCAATCGAATAGTGGCCGCCATCCCGATTGCCCCTGCCAGCGAAGTGCAGGCCTTGTCCGAGATTGCCGACGAAGTGGTGTGTCTGATAGCAGCGCAACATTTTCGCGGGGTTGGCGGCGCCTTCCGCGACTTCCATCAGCTCAGTGACGAAGAAACAGTGGGTTATCTGCGCAGGGCATGGTCGGAGGTGGGGGATGACGCGCGCGGGCCGACGCTCCGGCGCGAGGTGACAATTGCGCCGGTCGGACTGATCGGTGACCTTGTGGTGCCGCCCGAACCGCGCGGCATAGTGCTGTTTGCCCATGGCAGCGGTTCTAGCCGGCTCAGCCCGCGCAACGGGGCCGTGGCCAGTCAGCTAAACGAGCTGGGCTTTGCCACGCTTTTGCTGGACCTTTTGACCCCGGAGGAGGCCGCCGACCGGCGCAACGTGTTTGACATTCCGCTTTTGGCCGAGCGTCTGCTGGAGGCCGAATTGTGGATTTCCGGCGAGCCGGGGCTGGCTGAATTGCCGCTGGGCCTGTTTGGCGCCAGCACCGGTGCCGGGGCCGCGCTTTTGGCGGCTGCCGAACTGGGGCCGCGGGTCTCGGCGGTGGTATCACGCGGCGGCCGACCGGACCTTGCGGGGCCGCGTCTGGTTGACGTGCAGTCGCCGACACTGCTGATCGTTGGTGGCAATGATCCGCAAGTTATGGAGCTTAACCATGCCGCGCTGGCGCAGCTTGATTGTGAAAAATTGCTACGCGAAGTACCGGGTGCGGGACATCTGTTCGAGGCACCCGGAGAGCTTGAAGCGGTGACCGAGATGGCAGGCGACTGGTTCCAGCATTATCTGGCCAAACCTGCCGAGGCGCCGTTGGTTACGCCAGGTGAAGAAGCGCCGCCGCCCGCCACTCCGGTGGAGGTTGTGCGCGCCGGGGCCGAGCCGCTGCCGGACCCCGATGACCCTGCCTTTGGCGCCGCATTCGACCGCTATGGCGCGGCGCGCGTAGTGCTGCTGGGCGAGGCCTCGCATGGTACGTCCGAGTTCTACAGGGCCCGTGCCGCCATCACCCGACGGCTGATTGAAAAGCATGGGTTCAACATCATCGCGGTCGAGGCAGACTGGCCTGATGCAGCGACCATTGACCGGCATGTGCGCGGTATTGGTACGCGCAAACGCAACGTGGCGCCGTTCACCCGCTTTCCCACATGGATGTGGCGAAACAAGGATGTGGACAAGTTCGTTGACTGGCTGCGCAGTTATAATGCCGGTTTGCCCGAAGTCGAGCGGGTGCGGTTTCAGGGGCTTGACCTCTACAGCATGTCAAGTTCGATCGCCGAAGTGCTGACTTATCTCGACCGGGTTGACCCCGAGGCGGCGGCGGTGGCGCGCAAGCGCTATGGCTGTCTTGAGCCGTGGTCGCAAGAGCCCGCTGCTTATGGCCGCGCGGCGCTGACCCGTGGCTATGCCATGTGCGAAGACCCGGTTGCCAAGGTGCTGGTGGACCTGCTGCGCAAACAGCTTGAATATGCCAGCGCCGATGGCGACACCTTTTTCGACAGCACGCAAAACGCCCGCCTGGTGAAGGATGCGGAACGCTATTACCGGGTGATGTATTATGGCTCCGATGAAAGCTGGAACTTGCGCGATACGCATATGTTCCAGACGCTAAAGCAAATCATGGAGCATGTGGGACCAAGCGCCAAGGCGGTGGTGTGGGCGCATAACTCGCATATTGGCGATGCGCGGGTGACCGATATGGGCGTCAATCGTGGTCAGCTGAATATTGGCCAGCTCAGCCGCGAGGAATGGGGCAGTGACGTTGCCCTGATCGGCTTTGGCACCCATACCGGAACAGTGGCGGCGGCCACTGATTGGGACGGGCCGATGGAGGTCAAGGCAGTGCGCCCCTCGCGCCCGGATAGTCACGAAAACCTGTGCCACGAAGCTGGCGGAGAGCGCTTCCTGCTGGACCTGCGCCCCGGTGCCAAACCGGACCTGCGCAGGGCCATGGCCGAGGCCCGTCTGGAGCGATATATCGGCGTGATCTACCGGCCGGAAACCGAGCGCTGGAGCCATTACAGCCACTCGCTTCTGGGTGCTGAGTATGACGGTTATGTCTGGTTCGAGCGCACCAGCGCCGTGGTGCCGCTGCCCGGACAGGTAGGCCGTGGCGAGGATGAGACCTATCCATTCGGGTTATAGCCCGCAGAAATTACCCGGGGACCGTTAGCCAGCCTGAACCCGGTACGGGGTCCACGGTGAACGGGGTACGGGGTTCACGGTGGACCCCAAACCATCCTAAAACCATCCATAAACCACCTACGCGCAAGCGCGAGGCGGCGGAGGAAGAGGTCGAAGATTTAGAAGCTTAAAAGATATTGGCGAAATATCCAGACGACAGGATCCGAGACAAGCGGACCTGCTTACGTCAGATTTCTACGGCACTCCGAGAAGGCATTCCGCCTGAGGATCTGCTGATGGTGACCGTTGGCCAGAAGATTGGGGAACGCCTGATGCATGTATGGTGCGATATCGATCTGCTCGGCAGGTAGTTGGACGCCACGCGCACAGAACTCAAAGCGCACAATTGGTTGGATATACCTGTCTGGTGAAGTCTCGCGCATTCTGGAGGGTTTTGCCGATGGCCCAGAATAATGCAATCACCGCCATGAGTGGCGACTTCTTTGATCGTGACTGGAGCCGTATTCGCGGCAGCATGCCACGGCAGCGACAAAAGCAAATGGTACGCGCGGCCAGCATCGGCCTTACCAAACGTGTTGCGGCCCAGTTTGCGCACCCAGTAGCGCCTCGGTGCTGCGTCCGACCTCCAGAAGCTGCGCGGCGATCCCGAGCGTCGCTTGCATATGCGGGGGCTTTTTCGCCTCCAGCTTAATAAGCAGGTCGATATCTCCAGACGCTGACGCGATGGTCTGGCGCATTTCGGCCCATTGCGAGGTTATGGAGTAGAACCAGCCATCCGAATGGCGCGCCGCTTCCTTGGCTTGGCGTTCGGTGATGGCCTCTTTCAGATCGGCATCCCAGCGGATCAGGGTGTCTTGCGGTAGATGTGGGGCCACGGTCGTGGTCAGATCAGACAGATAGCCATGCGTGCTTTCGCCCAGTGCGGCCATAATTTTGTCGGGCAGCAGATTGGCCTCTGCCTTGGGCAAGGTTTGCACCAGAGTACCGGTCGCCTCGATCGCCTGATAATAGACGTCCTGAACGCGGCCCGAGGAATCGTCGACGCGCTCAAACAGGGGTAATCGGCCCGAACGTGTGATTTCGGCCAACTTGAGGAACATGTAGGGAACAAAGTTGAGATTGACACTTATGGCATAGGGTTGTTGCCTATTCCTTCTTTTAGAAGGAGTCGTTCAATGCATTCAGAATTATCTACAGAGGAATTGGCCCGCGCCTGGAGTTTGAATTTTGCTGATCTGGACTTTCTAAGCACAAAACCCAAGGCCACTCGATATGTGCTGGCCGTGCAACTCAAATACTTTGCCGTAAACGGGTGTTTTGCCCATGATGCGAGTGATATTCCTTCGGAAGCCGTTTCATATTTGGCGGAACAATTAGGCAATAAACAGCCTGACTTAACCGAATTGAGTTTTGGTGGACGATCAAAACGCCGCCATCGTGCAGATATTCTAGAATATCTTGGTTTTCAGCGTTTGAATGCTTCTGATCGCGCCGCTTTGGTTTCCTGGGTAAAGACTGACCTTTGCCCCACAGGTAGATCAGTGGCGGCAATGGTTGAGCAGATATTCCTATGGTGCCGTGATCGTAAAATCATCCGGCCTGCACCAAGCGAAATTGAGCGCATTGTCCGTTCTGAACGGCATCGCTTTTAGAGGGTTGGCTTGATAGGATTGCAAGTCGTCTTTCAGACGAAACATTAAGGTTAATGGAAGCCTCTTTATCTGACCCGGATGGCTCATCTGGGTTTCACACAATTAAGGCAGATGCCGGTCGCGCATCATTGGAAAACTTTTTGAATGTTACGGAGCGGCTGGCGTTCATTCAACGCCTACAGCTTCCCAGCGAAATGTTGTCAGAGCTTGGCAAAACATGGGTTGAGCAGATTGTGCGGCGTGTGGGTGGTGAGAAAGCCTCTGAAATGCGCAGGCACGATCAAAGACGCAGGCTCGGGTTTTATGCGGTCTATTTAATGCACCGTGAAGCACATATCATTGATGATTTAATCGATCTGCTGGTTGAAACCATTCACAAAATCAATGTGCGCTCAAAGCGCAAAGTCATTTCTGGTATCGCGCGTGATATTGAAAAGGTTTACGGAAAAGAGCGCCTGTTGGTCGATATTGCGACTGCGGCAATGTTTAAGCCCAACGGTCGCGTGTCGGATGTAATTTTTCCTGTAGCTGGACAAGTGAAACTGGCCGCGATTATTAATGAGCACCGCGCCAAAGGCACACTTGAAAAGCGTATTTATGCTGTCATGCGGGGTTCCTACGCCAGCCATTATCGCAGAATGCTGCCTAACCTGCTTTCGGTATTGGAGTTCCGCTCAAACAATGCAGTCTGGCGGCCCATACTAGAAGCTTTGGACTGGATTAAACGTATGCAGGGGAGTGGGACCCGTTATGTCCCGGAGAATGATGTGCCGACGATGGATGTCATCCCTAAAAAATGGCGCAGTGCTGTTATTGATGCGGACGGGCGCATTAACCGGATCAGTTATGAGCTTTGTGTTCTCAGCCAATTGCGAACCTGCATCCGCGCTAAGGAAATATGGGTTGTGGGAGCGGATCGCTATCGAAACCCTGATGATGACCTTCCCAAGGATTTTGAGATTAAGCGCCAAGATTATTACGCCGAGCTGAAACTGACGCAGGATGCCAAAGAGTTCACGCGATCCATTCGGAAAAAACTTGAACAGGAACTACGGTCGCTGAATGTCGAAATGCCAGCAAATGATAAGGTCCGCATTCTTTGGCGGGGCGACAATCGCATCTCCATCACCCCATATAAGCCCTTGCCAGAACCAACAGGCCTTATCGCTATAAAATCAGAAATTGGGCAGCGTTGGCCGATGACCGGGTTACTCGATGTTTTAAAGGAAGCAGCGCTTGATACCGGATTTTTGAATGCTTTTGAAAGCTCTGCCTCGCGGGTTTCTTTACCAAAGGCCGATATAGATAAACGTCTTTTGCTTTGCCTGTATGGTCTCGGGACAAATGCAGGCATAAAACGTATCGCGGCTGCGGGTGATGCCAGTTATGAAGAATTACTACACATCCGCAGGCGTTTTATTCACCCTGCCGCCCTAAAAGATGCCTGCGCACAGGTTGCGAATGCAACACTGGCAATTCGCAACAAAGCCATTTGGGGAGATGTTGGCACAGGCTGTGCTTCGGACTCTACAAAGTTTGGCGCATGGGATCGAAATCTTATGACCGAATGGCATGCCAGATATGGCGGGCGAGGCGTGATGATTTATTGGCATGTGGAAAAGCGTTCTACATGCATCTATGCTCAACTTAAACGCTGTTCCTCGTCGGAGGTTGCCTCGATGATCGAGGGCGTTTTGCGCCATTGCACGGATATGGAAATTCAACGCCAATATGTTGATAGCCACGGGCAAAGTGTTGTCGGGTTTGCGTTCTGCCACTTGTTGGGATTTGAGCTTGCCCCAAGGCTGAAAGCTATTGCCCGCCAAAAACTGGCCATACCAAGTGCCAATATGCGCTCGAAGTTATCAAACTTGCTGCCCATCCTGTCCAGTGTCATCAATTGGGGCGAGATCGAACAACAATATGATGAGATGGTGAAATATGCAGCCGCTATGCAAAGTGGCACCGCTGATCCCGAAGCAATTCTACGGCGGTTTACGCGGTCAGATGTGATGCACCCCACCTACAAAGCTCTCAGTGAACTAGGCCGCGCAATCAAAACCATTTTTCTGTGCAAGTATTTACGGCAGGAAAAGTTTCGCAGGGAAATTCATGAAGGGCTGAATGTGGTTGAAAACTGGAACCGTGCCAACGGGTTTGTGTTTTTTGGCAAGGTCGGTGAAATTGCGACAAACCGTCGGGAAGATCAGGAAATATCCGTGCATGCACTGCATTTGCTTCAGGCATCATTGGTTTATGTAAACACGCAGATGATGCAATCGGTGTTGGCGGAGCCGAAATGGGCCAGCCGTTTGGCACCTGAAGACTATCGCGGCCTTAATCCGTTGATCTACAGCCATGTAAATCCATACGGGCGGTTTGAGCTGGATTTGGATAGCAGGATGGATTTTCAGAATAGGGTTGCATAATTAATGGCTTCAGAACATTATGTGAACATATAATTTTAGGCGTAAGGACATTTCATGCAAGATATCACAATTTATCTGCCGGGCATTTTGCTCGCATATTCAGCTTTTCTTCTCGCAATCGCCAGCCCGGGGCCTAATGTTTTGGCAGTTATTGGAACTTCAATGAGTGTGGGCCGCTCTTCAGGCATAGCACTGGCCATGGGGGTCGCCACAGGATCCTTTACGTGGGCTGTTCTTACCGTTTTTGGCTTGTCCGCAATAATGGCAAGCTATGCATCCGCGCTTATCGCAATAAAAATATTCGGGGGACTCTATCTTCTTTGGCTCGCATACAAGTCTTTTAAATCAGCGGCGTCGAAGCACGATATCGAAGCAAAAGAATTGGCAGGCGAACGCCGAACACCATTGGGGTATCTTAAACGCGGCTATCTTATTCAGATGACCAACCCCAAGGCCGCCCTCGCGTGGATCGCAATTATTTCACTCGGGCTTCGCCATGATGTACCACTATGGGTAGGCGCGGCCATCGTAATAGGCACTTTTATCTTATCCATTGTTATTCATCTACTTTACGCAGTGGCATTCTCAACGCCAGTAATGGTCAAGGTTTACGGTAATTCTCGCCGCATAATTCAAGGTGTTCTTGGCACGTTTTTCGCTTTGGCTGGCCTGCGTCTTCTAACAAGTCGGAGCTGAAGTTATGAAGAATTATACCAACCCTGCTGCGATAAACCTGAATACCGGATTTGTGGTAATGGTCAGGATTATTGCCAAAGACGGTGAAGCAGATGCGGTTGCCAGCATCTTGGAAAGCCTGGTCAAGCCGTCCATGGCTGAGACGGGAATGAAATTTTTCATGCCATATCGCTCGCCAAACAATCCAGCTGAATTCCTAGTGTATGAACTTTATGAAAATGAGGCGGCTTGGGACACACACAATGCGTCAGAGCATTTATTGAATGTTGTGGATGAATTGGTTTCCAAAGCCGATTTTCGCGAGCGGGTTCCGTTTCTACCTTTTGTTGCTTAATTGTTTTGCAGATTAAAAATCTGCCAAATTGCTGTTCTATAGGATTAATATGCGCATTGCATTTTTACACACCGCTGAAGTTCACGTTAAGACCTTTGACGGGATTTTTCAAAACCTGAACAGCAAGGTTGAGCTTATTCATAAAGTGGATTCTAGCTTACTTGAGCGCGCGCAACGAAATGGTTTGGAAGATGTGCGCTCTGAGACAATTGCAGCTTTAACCGAGCTTTCAGCAGCAGAAGCAGTCGTTTGCACATGTTCTACCCTTGGTCCGATAGCCGACGAGTTGTCAAAAACATACAGGCATATTTTCCGAATTGACCGCCCAGTTATGGAGGAGGCATGCCGGAGTGGTGAAAATATCCTCGTCGCGATCTGCCTTGAAAGTACAAGAGACGCAACTTTAGCGCTGCTCAACGAGTGCGCCTTGCAAATGGGCAAAGTGATACGACCTGAAATTATTCTGTGTAAGTCGGCATGGCCATATTTTGAGCGCGGGGAAATGGCTATGTTTGCGACTGAAATCGCCGAAACAATAAAGGCTGCATTACTACAGAGAAAACACACCGACTGCGTTGTTCTGGCCCAAGCCTCGATGCGTGTCGCTGAAGGTTTGTTGGAAAATGCGGGTCCTCCGGTGGTCTCCTCGCCCCTGCTGGCCGCCAAACGAGCAATTGAGATCGCAGGTAAATCTTAACTCGCATGAAATTTCACTCTGTTTTGGTTTTGAAATACCAACTAAGGGTGTCGCAAAACTTTGTTGCAAAAGACTTGCATGAAATATGGATATGCCCGCGTCTCAACCGTCGATCAAAATGCCAACCTGCAAAAGGATGCCTTGAAATCTGCGGGATGCAAAAAAGTTGTCATCGAGCAAATATCGGGCGCTTCTGCCAAGCGGCCGAAGCTGGATAAGTTGCTGGCTTCCCTTACCGACGGTGACATCCTTACGGTTTGGCGATTGGATCGCTTAGGAAGGTCGTTACCGCATTTGATTGAAGTCGTCCGCGACCTCGAAGAGAAAGGTGCGCATTTTCAAAGCCTGACCGAAGGCATCGATACAACAATTGCCCAAGGGCGTCTGACATTCCATCTGATGGGCGCACTTGCCGAATTTGAAAGATCGCTCATTGTTGAACGCACCCAAGCCGGTTTAAAAGCCGCGCGAAAACGCGGCGTTCGCATCGGCCGCCCTCCTGCACTCACTTCTGCCCAGATCAAACACGCAAAAAAGCTGATCGATGGCGGCGAAAGGCCAACTGCCGTTGCCGCATCCCTAAATGTAAATCGCTCTACATTATATAGGGCAATAAAATAACGTATTTGCCAATGTTCCGCTTGTGTTCTTCAAGTTGACCGGAATCACACGTTCGGGCCGATTACCCCAGCTAATGGTACTGCCGCTGGTAAATGGCATTGATGCGACCGTCGCCGGAGGTAGGATGTTGTGGGACGGTGTGCCTGTAACCCGTCTTGGCACCCAAGCTTTGATTGATCTTGGCATGCCTGAAGCCTACGCGGAACTTACATATGACTTGCTTTCAGGTGGCTTAGAAATGGCATCTGTCGCAGCTTTAATAAAATCTGGGAATATTAAGTCAACAACCCCAAGTGATTGGCTTTCTGGGAACTCAAATATTGAGACTGGGGCTTTGGTCCATTTTGGTGACGGCAAAACGGCTATTGGTTCGGATTCTCGTACTATAAACACTTTTTTGCAAAGCGATGGCGGCGAGTTTGGTCATACAGTAATTGTTCACGGATCAAAGACTTATGATGAAATTGGTGGCGTATTTTACGTCGATGAATTACCCACAAACGTGGCCCAAATTGCAGATGCGATTCGTGCTAACCCAAGCTATGATGAACTCGAAAACACAATGGTATGCTTGGCGTCTTGTTGGAGTGGCAGCAATGGCACAGCTCAGGAACTTGCAAATCAATTAGGCAGACCCGTATATGCCCCTAGTGTTCCTGTTGCATGGGATCAAGGCATAAATGGTTGGGTTTTAGCAACGCATGATGCATTTGGGGAAGCGCATATGTTCGATTTATCTGGTTACACAGTAGACTGGCATACGTTTCATCCCAATTGAACAAGAGGATATATTATGAAGACCTTTTTGAGGTATAAGGAAGAGTGGGATAATAGAGCTAAATTATCTGCACCCTACATATTTGATAGATTGCCGACCGGGGTCACATATGAGATGTTGCCCAAAGCGTCTGATTATTTCGGCCTTTTATCAGAGAAGGAAGCTGAGGAACTATTCTCTTACATGGTACAGGATAAATTTTTGTCTTTAATACCAATGTGGGATGATTTTGCTTTGTTAGAACCTGGGAAACCCGAAAAGATACCGGCATATGCATATTCTGACGGGATGTATTTTTGGTATTATCGCCATGCGTACTTCGTTAAGACATATCGTATGATGATGCCAGAAACATTTATGGAGCATTACAGGAAAAACCGTAACCATAACTCTGATTTTACAACGAAAGGAAACTTAGAACTAAATGAAAAAAAGAAAGCCATGTACAAACAGTTAAATGAAGGGGACTTATCCTTCTACGAGATGTATGAAGAGGTAAATCCCACTTTATTAACATAACATCACTTATGCGCGAGAATACCATGCCCCGCGCCCCTGGCCATGCAGCTTCAAATGACCCTCACTTACAAGCGCACGGAAATGTTGTTTCAAGGTATTGCGATTAGCCCCTGTCAGTTTGACCGCATCGCCTATACTTAAACGCCCGTGCTCTTGCACCAGCTCAATAATCCGTGCCGCCAACTCTGACATTTCTCCCATCATCAGCTTTTCACGCTCCACCCGCGTCCGCAGCCGGACCATTTGTTGTCGCAGCGCCTTCAGAAAGAACAACAGCCATGGCTCCCACTCCGGCTGGTCCGTCCGGATCGTGCCCTGCGTCTGGCGCAAGGCCAGATAATAACCCTCTTTGCTTTGCTCAATTACGCTTTCCAGTGAACTGAACAAAACATAGGCATAGCCGGAGCGAAGCAGCAGCAGTGTCGTCAGCACCCGGCTCAACCGGCCATTACCATCCTGAAAAGGGTGTATTTCCGAAAATACGACAATGAAAATCCCTATAGCCAGCAGCGGATGCAGTGATTTTTCCTCAGTCGTGCGGTTAAACCAGTCCAGCAGTTCTTCCATCAGGCGCGGTGTGTCGAATGGTGAGGCGGTTTCAAATACAATCCCGATCTGCGCGCCGGTCTCGTCAAAAGCCGCGACGCTGTTCATCGAGGTTTTATAGGCGCCCCGATGCCGTTCGTCTTTCGAACTGTGGCGCAATAAATCCCGGTGAAGCTGTTTGATATGGTTTTCTGTCACCGCAATATCTCGCCAGGATTCGAACACCGTCTCCATCACTTCGGCATAACCGGCCACCTCTTGTTCGTCGCGGGTTTCAAAGAGGCGTATTTCCAGATTGGCCAAAAGGCGTTGCACATCCCGGTCCGACAGACGACTGCCCTCAATTCTGGTGGATGACCCGATGCTTTCAATCGTTGCCACCCGCCGCAAGGCCGATAAACGTTCCGGTGCCAGCGTCCCCAAGGCGCGCCATGCACCCTTGAATTCGTCGATCCCGGCAATGAGCGAGAGAATCTCGGGTGTGATTTCAAGTGTATCAGTATTGATCATGGACCATTAATACACCCAATTACACCCGTTTGCAAATCAACTGAAAAATAGCGCAATAACCATGCGTCCCAAGTGGCCGGTTTTTACGCCGCCCTTTGGCAGGTTTTTACTCCGCCGTTGACAGCATCGACCATCTCGCGGCTAAAGTCGACCTGGTGGGACGAATACGAGGTGTGGCGTAAACGTGATCTGGCGGGAAAGCGCTATGTCTACATCTGGGCTGACGGGGTCTACTTCAACCCGCGCCTGGATGACGATCGTCAATGTATGCTGGTGATTATCGGGGCCGATGAATATGGCGACAAGGATATTCTGGGCATCATGGACGGGTTTCGCGAGAATGCGGACAGCTGGCGGGAGCTTCTGCGCAGCCTGAAGAAACGAGGGCTAACAATTGCGCCCGATCTGGCAATAGGTGACGGTGCTCTGGGGTTCTGGACGGCGCTGCGCGATATTTATCCGACAACTCGGGAACAACGATGTTGGGTCCACAAGATGGCCAACGTCCTGGGGGCGATGCCAAAGCCGCTTCAGGAAAAAGCCAAGGCTGGTTTGCAGGATATTTGGCAAGCCGGGACAAAAGCGGATGCTCTTGCGGCTTTTGACCTGTTCGTTGAAACATACGGTGTGAAATACGAGCGCGCAGTCAAGAAGCTGACCAAAGATAAAGATGTGCTGTTCACCTTCTACGACTTCCCGGCCGAGCACTGGAAACACATCAGAACCACCAATCCAATCGAGAGCGTATTCGCTACCGTGCGCAACCGGACCCGAAAAACCAAGGGCTGCCTGAGCCGCAAAACAGCGCTGTCCATGGTCTACAAGCTGATGATGTCTGCCAAGAAAAAATGGCGCAAACTCGACGGTAAAAACCGCCTACCCGAGATCATTCAAGGGGTTGAGTTCAAGGACGGGATCAAGAAACATCAAAATGCCGCCTGACAAGGCCGTCACCAACTTTTGGGCATAGCTCTTGACACTTGGCGGGGTCAGTATTGGCGCAATCGTGCAACCACATATGGGGAGTAGATAATGGACTATGATGAAGTAGCCTCGCTAATCGAAGAGAAGCGTGATGTGACTGTCGATTTTGGGACGCATGATAGCGAAATAGTCCCCTCACAGAAACGGATTGAAGAAACAGAAAAGCGCTTAGGGGTGAAGCTCCCTCCCAGCTACATCTGGCTTTTGAAAAATTATGGTGGTGGAACGGTCTTTGGTGACGATATCTACGCGATATCAAAATCGTATTCCGAGCAGGATATGTTTGATGTGGCGAGCAAAACCATCGCCGACCGTAATCAGGGTTTCTTAAATGACAATGAAATAGCAATTTGCACCACCGACTTTGGCGAGCAGTTTGTTATGGATACATCGACAAAATCAGATGATGGTGAATACCCTGTAGTCCGGAAAATGGGCGATGCGAGAAAGCAAGTAGCTGATAATTTTGTTGATTTTTTGGGGCGTTACATTGGTGAACAAATCACCTGACCCAAATCTTTTGTCAGAAAGATTGTGGCTCACTCCGCCGCCGGTTCTTCCTCTTGAAACTGTCGCATTTGCACGGCACAAAACCAGCTCTCATCGCTTCCTTGGATATTTTGTCCTTTGGCGATGTCGCACCATTCTGCGGTGTCATCATTTTTGATAAGGTTAATTGAGCGTTGGAAATCATTGGCTCTGATTGTGGTTTGCGCATAATAATACGCCGCGCCACCGGCCAACATAGCCGCCACCAGCATGGCACATCCCAACGTGACCCAATCCCATTTTGAGCGCTGGTCACGTTCTTGGGGTCGAGTCCGGTAGAGGGCGAAATTGTACGATAACACGCTAACTATTAGAGATTAAACAATTAAATATTTACCGTTTTATATTACTTTGGCCCTTTTTAACTCAGGAAGTTTCTATGAAAACAATTGGTTAGTTTCTTGTGATACTATTCAGCCCTCTACCGGACTCGACCCCTTACAGGATATCCGACACCATGATTGAGAAATTTGGCACCGTTGAACAGTTTATTGCAGGTTATTTCCATCAAGATTGGGATCTTGATGGAGACGACGATGGAGAGGTCATTGCATCGTTTGTCGAAGGCGAAAGTATAGCGCATGTGCAAAAAGTTGTTACCTGCTTTGAGGAAAAGCTGAATGAGTTGAGTTTCGACGCGAAGGCCGCAGATATCTTTTTGCAACAAGTAGGATGTGCGTACAGGTATCAAGAAGATGGGCATTCTGGTGTTGAGTGGCTTAACAGGTTGCTCAATTTACTGCGGATAAATCTATCAAAATGCACTTAACTTATCGGGGTCTGCTCCGGCTGAGTGCTAAATCCTTCGTTAAGCCGCTATTTCACTGTTTTTGCCACCTATATTCGCCCGTGATGAGAATATGGGCCCACCCGAGGGGCGAGATGTGCGCCAAGAGGTCTGGAGAACAATCCAACCCTGCACGTTTTCGCTGCGCAACGGCTTTGCCAAGCTGATCTGTGTTCCAGTAAATAATGATGGCGGCCAGGAGATTTAGCCCAGCCATGCGATAATGTTGGCCCTCGGCGGTGCGATCTCGTATTTCGCCCTGACGTCCGATCCTGAGCGCATTCTTTAAGGCATGATGGGATTCACCTTTGTTGAGGCCAATCTGGGCGCGGCGTTGCATGTCTGCGTCCAGCAACCAATCGATGATAAAAAGCGTCCGTTCGACCCGTCCGATTTCACGAAGGGCGATAGCCAGATCATGTTGTCGTGGATGGGCGGCAAACTTCTTCAGGAGTTGGCTGGGTGGCATGATCCCCGCCACCATTGTGGCAACACTGCGCAAAATATCTGGCCAGTTGGCCAGGCACTGCAATGAACATAGCAGAAATAAGAACCAGATTACATTTGTTCTACTTTTGTACTTTCAACTGGCCAAATATGCAGCTTCGGGCCGATTAGGCCTACTTTGCACGATCCGTGACATTTCTACTTTGTTGACACAATCAATAATGCTGGCGCACTATGCGAGGTTCGTTAAAAATGCAACTCCTATTTTGAGACTCACCGCTCGGGAGCCGTACACCACATCGACCACAGCGCTAAAAATTTTTGCCCGCCAAACCCTGTCCCAGAAAACTGAACACCTAGAGTAGACGCCGAGCTATATCGAGAGCAATTGCTGCGCTGGTGAACGAACAATACTCTTGAATTCCATCCGCTTTCTCTTCGTCAGCGAAATCAGCTACACTCTTCACGATTATGCAGATTGGCTTGGGCTCTGTAGCTTCTCGGGCCGCCCAACAGACAGCAAATGCCTCCATGTCAATACCAGCAACTTTTCTCACTTGCTTTTGCGCAAGCGCTTCGAAAAACTCTCCGTTCGCTTGGACGGCCGCACCGCTCGCCAACGGTGCCAGAGTTCCTCTAAGCCTGTTGTCTGGCTTTGCACCCTGAAAACTATCATGAATTCTATCAAGACCCGCTTGGTCGCCGAGTACCGCTTCTGCGGCTGATTGAGCACGAGGATCTATGGGCAGCTGATATGGATTTGCAAAAAATTGAACTCCCATTTCAGATCCGATGAATTTACCACTTCCATAGTCCCACGTCGTTGATGCGACAATGCACTCACCGAACTGAACTTCTCCTTTTCTTCCGGCACAAATCCCGCTCATAACAACGATTTTTGGCTTGAAATGAGCACATGCCTTTGTGGCTAACGCGGCCGCGGCAGTCAAACCCATCGAGGGAGCTGAACAGGCGACAATCCGACCAGATTTCCCCGTACTGATCTCTACCTCTGCCTTAAAGTACCGCGCATGATCCCCAACGACTTGAAGTTCTTCAAATTTTGACGATATCGCGATTTTGAGTTGGCTTAGTTCTGGTCGGGCTAGTGCGCATATGAAGAGAACGTCACATTCGGTTATTACCTCTGCTTCATCTGTGGCGTTACGTGCCAATAGATATCGGGCCTTCTCCGTAAGCGTTTCTTTCCACTCAATCGCATCTGGACCGTATCTTGCAATACTCCAAAGCCCTCGGCTGAACTCAGGTTCCGCCTTCGAAAGCGCTTCTGAGCTAACCGTCAGACCAACAATGTGCTCAGGGCGGTTCAGCCCCTCATTTCTGTCGAGTTCAGTGAGAAGCCTGCTACCTCCAGTTTCACTTGGTTCATCTGACAGCCTAGTGGGCAGAACTAGATCTAAGACTAATAGTCCATATTTGTGTGTTTTAAGTAGCTCCACAGCACCGACGACACACCCTGAGGTATCAATAGCGTCTTCTGAAATGCCTGCTTTAGAAAAGACTTTCAAAATCTCTCGGACCTTGTTTTGGTCATCGTCAACAATAAGTATAGTTTTAATGATCCGGTGAATGCGAGTGATCCGGGGGGGGAATATTGCAATTGCGGATGATGCCGCCGCACTTATTGCTATAGCTGCGGTTGTAGCAATTAATTATGCTGAATACCTCCTAGATGATGGTGAAGTTAATGGTACTGGGCCATTCAGTGAATTAATTGCTGGTATCGGTAATGTTCTGTCCTCTGAAAGTTCCCAACCTGGAATTGGGCACAATAGTGGGGGGCTACAGGACGACGGTTCCTTCATCACACCGGATGGAAACGTAATTGGAAACCATGGTAATCAAACTGGGGAGGGTTATATTGACGGCAAAGGGCACACGCCAGAGTCAGTAGATGGTATTTTAAATGAGCCAGCAGCACAGGGACCAGGCGCTAGACACGATAACTCCACTGGCGAGGCACGGGAAGGAACAACCGTCACAGTTGGGCCAAATGGCGATTGGGCTGTCACAAATACGAAAACAGGAAAAGTGATACAGGTCAATGATCGCAATAATTCCAAGCAGAAGACACCAGAGTTTGATGATCAATTAGAAAGTGAAAATGATGACAGTTCAGACCAGTAAGGATATTTCTTCTTTCATTCAGGATTTAATGTCGCCTAGGGGATCAAGCAATGTTTCTCCTGAAACGGTTTTGTTGTCTTTACCTGATCTTCAAAAAAGAGGATTTGTTATAACTCATATGGAAGCTGCCAGATTAGATGATGAAGGAATGCAAACGCCTGATTTTGAGTATGCGGTACTGGGATTGAGCAAAAACGGTGATGATGATTGGGATAGTCACCACGATGTTGGGAGAATCACAAAACTGGTTATACATAGATTGGAACAAGCCATTGAAAGCCCTATGGAGTATGTTTTTAAAGTGTGGGTGGTTGATTATAAAGACATATTAACTTGAAAATTCTGATAGTGTCCAATCTTCAGTGTTTGAGTAATTTGGTCAATCCACTCCCAAAACCCTCCCGTCCCCCACGCCTTGCCCCAGATGCACCACCCCGATCCGGCGCGCGTCTGTGCCCTCGCGTAACCCCACCGCATAGTTGACGCCCGAGGGCGGGGACAGCCATGTCGGCGGCAACGCGCCCCTTCGGCGAAGCGGTGGAGTTCGCAGTCAGCCTGACCCCGCCCGAGACCAAGGGGTTCATCCCGCTCTCGGGGCTTGATTTCATCAAACCCCTGCCACGGCGACGGGCGAACGGTTCGACGCGGACGCCGGCCTGCAATACCTGAACGCGCGGTATTATGACCCGAGGCTGGGGATGTTCATCCAGCCGGACTGGTTTGAAGTGACCAAGGCGGGGGTCGGGACGAACAGGTATGCGTATAGTTTTAGTGATCCGGTGAATAATCTGGACCCGAATGGCAACTTTGGGTTTCTTGGTGCAGCAATTGGAGGTTTTCTCTCTCAGGTGCAATTGCTGGCGGGATTGCCGGGAAATTACCCAGCGGGGAATCTATTGCTGGTGCAGCGGGAGGGCTGGCCCGAAAAGGAAAGGTATTAGGAGGTATAATCGGGGATTTAATTGATGCGGCTAAAAGGCGGCGCTATTGGTAAGGCACTCGATTCTATGAGTAAAGAAAAGGATGGTGGGCACGATGAGGGCAATCAAGAAGATTATCGATCGTGAAAATCAAAAGTATCTGATACTTTTGTTCTACTTACTATGCTTTGCTTTTTTCATAGTAGCATTTTCATATCGGCACAATCTTCAGACAGCATTCCGAGTCGCTGGATCAGTTGGGGCGATGGCAGATGTATCAGGAGCATTGCTGTGGGTAATGGCATTACTATTACATTGGAAAACCTTCTGGCAATTCTTTGTGGCCCATAGTGTTTTTATTTTATTGTCGCTCGTTGGTTCGTACTGGTTTTATGCCTATAGTATTGAATCATCTAACCCGTTTCTGAAACCAGCGTTAATTGACTATTTGACGTACCTCAGATTTACGGCTCTTTGTCCAGCGATGAGCATCCTAAGATACTTGCTAACAAGAAAACCCGATGATTAATCCGGTATAGTAAATTCTATTGTTTAGCAATTTGAACAATCATGTTTACTCCCCCAAAACCCTCCCGTCCCCCACACCTTGCCCCACATGCACCACCCCGATCCGGCGCGCGTCTGTCCCCTCTCGTAACCCCACCGCATAGTTGACGCCCGAGGGCGGGGACAGCCATGTCGGCGGCAGCTCGGCCCGCTCCAGCAGCGCCAACACCCTAGCCGGTGCCACATCCGGCGCGATGCCGTGGCGGCCGGAATGGACGGTGGCAATGGCCTGCAACTCTGCCAGCCGCTCTTGTCCTGCCCCCGTCACCCGCAGGAAATCCCACACAGGCAGCAATCGCCGCCCTGATCCGAAAGGCGTGGCGGGGTGAACCCCGCCCTACGGGGTGCGGGGCGGGTGGCGGAGGGTGCGTTGCAGGCGTTTGGCAAAGGCGCGGCGTTCTTCCGGAGTCATGGTGTCCAGACGCTCC
This sequence comes from Profundibacter amoris, assembly GCF_003544895.1. Classification (GTDB taxonomy): domain Bacteria; phylum Pseudomonadota; class Alphaproteobacteria; order Rhodobacterales; family Rhodobacteraceae; genus Profundibacter; species Profundibacter amoris. The sequence continues at coordinate 2,157,421 of NZ_CP032125.1, read as the reverse complement.
AGCAGAAGTCTTTGCCCGACCTGCTGGCGCTTCAGCATCAGGTTTTGTTGCTCGGCAATCAGCCCGTGCACGGCATCGCGGTCGTATTCATCGGCTTGTAGCGCAAGGATCAGGGCCTGAAAGGTTTCCCTGATCTGTGGCAGGTTTTCCCGCAGCGATCCGACCTCGCGCCGCAGGGCCTGGCCGATCATTTTACGATCTTGCGGGGCGAGGGCGCGGGAATAGGGGCCATAGCTGGCTTCGCGCATGTTATGCGGCTGCAAAGCATCCCCGCGGTGGGTGTATAGCCGTGCGCCGATCGCACCCAGAACCAGCATGTTCAGCCCCAGCGAGACTGCCAGCAAAACCTTGATCCAGCGGCCGGTCGAAACTTTGTTTTCCACGTCGGCCATGTCTTATCCTTCCACGAAATCATCGCCAAAGGCGGGCAGAAGGTCAACCAGATAGGTGTCAAGCGTGTTGCCCGCCATGATTTCTTCCAGCGGGGCCGGCGGGCTGATACCGATCCAGATCCCCACCAGCGTTGCCGTGGCCATGCCCGCCACCGTCGGCCAGCCGCCAATCGCGGTCCACAGGCTGGCAAACAGGCCGGGTTGTGCGGCGGGGGCAGGGACATTCGCCATTTGCTGCGCCTCGGCATCGGCCAGCACGCGGGCCATCAGATCGCCCGAAGGCATCTGTGCTGCCTTGCGCCCCGCATCGAAATAGGCGTTCAGCCCGAATTCGTCATGTTTATCTGTCATCCTGATACCCCAATTCTGCGCGTCGTCCGGCCAATGCGGCGGCCAATGCGCGTTTGCCCCGGGCGGTCAGACTTTCGACCGCCTCGACGCTGATTTCCAATATCTGCGCGATCTCGGGGTTTGTCGCCCCCTCGATATGGCGCAGCACCACCGCTTGCCGCTGGCGTTCGGGCAGGGTGGCCAATGCCTGTTGCAGGGCCGCTGCCCGCTCGGCCTCGATCATCGCGTCGGGTGCCGAGGGCCGATCATCCACAGGTTCAGGCACGGCCTCGAGTGCCACACCGCGTTTCCTGCGCAAGCGATCGGTGCACAGGTTGCTGACCACACGGTAGAGCCAGGTTGTGACTTTGGCCTCGCCCTGTCGCCATTCCGGCGCGATCTTCCACAGGCGCAACATGGCCTCTTGCGCCACATCCTCGGCCTCGGCTGCATCGTTCAGCAGGCGTGCGGCATAGCCCAGAACCATCGGCGTCAGCCGCATGGTCAGCGCCCGCGCCGCGCCCGCGTCCCCGTTGGCATAGAGCACAAGCAGGGCATCGTCCGGCACATCGTTCATGGCGTCAAAGGGCATGGTCATTGTCCTGTTGCCTAACGCTAAACCCTGCTTGCGGCAATATCGCGGTTACTCGGTCGCCGGTTTGCCAGCGCGGTGCATGCGCCACTTGGCCTTGGCGGAGGCGAATTCTTCGGCCGTTACGGCGCCGTCGCCATCGGTATCGACCCGCGCAAACAGGCGATCACCCACATTGTTGGCGCGCATTTCTTCCAGACTGAGCATGCCGTCACCGTTGGCATCGCGGTTCTTGATCATCAGATTGATGCGCTGTTCCATTCTTGCGCGGCCCTGTGCCATCATCTCGTCTGCTGTCAGCATGCCGTCGCCATTCGCATCCGCCTTGGCAAAACGGGCCTGTCCGCGGGCGGCCATTTCATCCCTGGTCAGGCGGCCATCGCCATTGGTGTCCAGTTGCTCGAAACTGAGCCGCCCGATGCCGCCGGGGTTGGCCTGGGCAATGCCTGCGATCCCCAAACCGGCCGCTACAAGGCCTGCGATCCAATATGCTTTGTTCATGTCATTCTCCATTCGTTCAACCATCATCACAAGGTTAAACGCAGGCATTGCGGTTTTCCGTCGCGGAGCGGCAAAGAAATACTGCACCCGTTTTGAATTTGCGCTAAACAGATCGGGCGAACAGGAAAGGCAGACGTGATGACCACCCCCACCGATGGCGGACAAGACCGCCCCGTGCGCCCCGCGATGTTTCGCGGCTGGCGTCGCAAATGTCCCAATTGCGGGTCAGGCCCGTTGCTTTCGGGCTATTTGAAAGTGCGTGATACCTGTGCGGTTTGCGATGAACCCCTGCATCATCACCGCGCCGATGACGGGCCGGCCTACCTGACCATTCTGTTTGTTGGCCATCTGATGGCACCGCTGATCCTGATTGCGTTCGTTAAATACCGTCCGGAACCAATCGTGCTGGCGACAATATTCACGGTTGGCTGTGTCGCGCTTTCGCTTTACCTTCTGCCCAGACTGAAGGGCGTGATCGTGGCCATCCAATGGGCCAAACGCATGCACGGGTTTGGCGAAGACACCGCCTGACCCTTCTTACGCCCGAGCAAAGACATTATAAAGGGCGGCCAATGGACAAGACAGCAATTCGCAACGCGGCAACCGTGATCATGGTGCGGGATACGCAGCATGACCCGCGTATCCTGATGGGGCAACGCGGGGCCAAAGCCGCCTTTATGCCCAATAAATTCGTCTTTCCCGGCGGGGCCGTGGATACGGGTGATGCCGACATCCCGCTGGCCACCTCTCTGCAGGATCGCTGTATCGCGCAGTTGTCGCACGAGACCGACCCCGCCCTGATCCCCGCACTGGCCACCGCCGCCATTCGCGAGGTCTGGGAGGAAACCGGCCTGATACTGGGCGAGGCCGGCACATGGCCAACACCGCCGCCAGCGGATTGGGCCAGCTTTGCCGCCGCCGGCTATCTGCCTTCGGCGGCCGGTCTGACCTTTGTGTTTCGCGCCATCACCCCGCCGGGGCGCCCGCGCCGGTTTGATGCGCGCTTCTTCATGGTGGATGCGGCCCGGCAGGTTTGCGGTGATGTGGATGATTTCACCCACGCCTGTGACGAGCTATCACATCTGCAATGGATTAGGCTGGACGATGTGCGCCATTTTGATCTGCCCTTTATCACGCAGGTGGTGATGGCCGAGGTCACAAACCTGATCCGCAACGGGGAAACCCCCGACACGGTGCCGTTTTTTCGCAATGATGACGAGGAAAGCCTGTTTTTGCGGTTGGGCGGCGCGCGGCTCTAGGGCATAGACCTATAAACCCTGCACCACAGGTTTGGCAGATTTTGTCTGTGAGGATAGCTTAACGAGTGCCGTAATCTGGTTGATTATCAGAGAGTTAAGCTGTTCTCACGGGGAAAATCTGCCAAATCCGAAGGACGGGATTGTCGCTTCATCTCAACGACTTGGGCCGCTTGGAAATAGAACCACTATTTCCGGCGCACCCCAAGTCGTTGATATTTTGCGACAATCCCGCCAGTGGCGTAGGGTTTATAGGTCTATGCCCTAGGCTGCAGACAGGCTGATCGTGACCTGATTGCGCCCGTCCGATTTGGCGGCATAAAGCGCACGGTCGGCCAGTTCGAGCAAATGCTCGACGCTGCGGGCGTCATCGTGCAGACCACCCATGGCAACCCCGATCGACATGGAAACCGGTATCACGGTGTTGCCGTTATCCGTCTGCACCGGTGTTTCATCAACAATGCGGCACAGGCGTTCAGCGGCATGGCGGGCCTGATCCAGCTGGGTGTCGGGCATCGCCACCAGAAATTCCTCGCCGCCGATACGAGCCACCATATCGACGCCGCGCAGGTTGTCCTTGATCCGGTTGGCGATCTCTTTCAAAACCACATCGCCGGCGCTGTGGCCGTAGGTGTCGTTGATATTCTTGAACCGGTCCAGATCCAGCACCATCACTGCAAAAGGGCGCCCCGTTTCCTTGGCCCGCTGGGCAATCCGCAACAGATGCGGTTCGGCATAGCGGCGGTTGTACAGCCCCGTCAGCGGATCAATCACAGCCATGCGCAATCCATCGTGCACGGTTTCGCGCAAACGATCCGCCTGCCGTTTGCGCCGGATCTGGGTTTTCAGGCGCAGGGCCATTTCCTCGGGGTCGAATCCGTCCGGCATCAAATCGTTTGCGCCAAGGTCCAGCGCGGTTGATGCCTTTTCGGGGGCCTCCTGCGGGATCACCATCAGGATGGCGCTGTGGCGTGTGTTCGGGCGGCTTCGCAATTCCGACATCAGGCGCAGGCCCTCGTCGGGTTTGGTCAGATCACATGCGATAATATAGACATCCGGTGCACGGGTGCCATGGCTGCTGAGCAGGGCGGTTTCCTTGGTGAACACCACAATATTATCGGCGAGTTTACCGGAAAGGGCATTTTTCCATTTCAGGGCTTTGTCATACTGGCCGGCGATAAGGGCAACCGTCGCCGGTTGGTCAAAGGCATCGGCGTCCTCGGCAAAGCCCAACGCGCGGCTGGTGTTGTCCCGCAGGCGCAATTCCTCGGCCGTATCGCGGGCACGCAGCAGACTGCGCACACGGGCAAGCAGGATCTGTTCATCCAGCGGTTTTGTCATGAAATCATCTGCCCCGGCGCGCAGGGCTTCCAGCCGCGAGGGGCTGTCGTGTTTTGCGGTGACCACGATGATCGGGATACCGGCGGTGAGTGGATCGCTTTTCAGGGTTTTGCAAACTTCGATCCCGTCCATATCGGGCATCATCAGGTCAAGCAGGATCAGATCAGGAGATTCCTTGCGGGCACGCGCAATGGTTTCGGCCCCGCCTGCGGCCTGGGAAACCTCGTAACAGGCCTCCATAAGGTTCACTTTCATGACGATGCGATTTGTTGCAACGTCGTCTGCAATCAGGATACGTCCCGCCATTTCGCTCTCACTTGTTAACTGATTTTCCTGTTCTGATTTAGTTTTTGGTCAGATAGGTTAACAAATAGTTTCCAAAGCAGTGACAGAGTATGAAATGGACAAAAAACAAGCGGAAGTTCGCGCATTGAGTGTGTTGATCTGGCTGGTTGGCAACGAAGAGTTGCTACCGGTGTTTCTGGGGGCCACCGGTGCCAGTGAATCCGACCTTCGCGCGCGGGCCGGAGAATCAGAGTTTCTTGGCTCGGTTCTGGATTTCGTGATGATGGATGATGCCTGGGTGATGGCCTATTGCGATGGCGAAGGCCTGCCTTATGACACCCTGATGCGGGCGCGGCAGGCCTTGCCCGGCGGGGCCGATGTGAACTGGACCTAAGCCGGTCCTGCGCCTATATTGCCCCAACCAAAAACACAGGCAGGGCAGAACATGGCGACCAATGCTAAAGCTTTGGCAGATAAGATAATGGCGCAATTGCAGGCCGGTGATTTGGCCCGCGCGGTCAAAGGCGCGAAAACCGCGCACAAGAAATTCCCCAAAGAGCCGTATTTTGCCAATCTGACCGGCATGGCGCTGGCACAATCCGGAAACGAACGCGAGGCTGCCCTGTTTTTCAACAAGGCGCTGCGCATGGCGCCTAAGGATCAGAATTACCAGAACAATCTGGTGCAGGCGCTGGTGATGTCTGACCAGCACGAAAAGGCGCAAGCGCTGATTGGCAAGCTGTTGGCCAAACGGGCGGATCCGTCCGAATTGTATTACCAGCTGGCCATGTCGCAGATGCGATCCGGTAACGGTGATGCCGCACTCGAGGCTTTGTCCAGGGCATTGGAGGCAAACCCGTCCCACGCCAAGGCGCATAACCTGCGGGGGGTGATTTACAGCGAAACGGGCCGTGATGCGGACGCGGTGGCGGCCTATGAGGCCTCATTGGCGATTGCCCCCGACAATCCGGAAACCCTTGCCAATCTCAGCCTGCCATTGTCGCGGCTGAACCGCGAGGAAGAAGGTTTGGCGGCGCTCGAGCGGGCCTTGCAGATCAACCCGTCGCATCTGGTATCATTACAGCGGTATGCGTCCCAGTTGAACGAATTGGGGCGTCGGGAACAGGCCAAGGCGGTGTTGCATACGTTGCTGGCGGACTATCCTGCGCAGGGGGATGCCATACACCAGTTGGCGCAGATACAGACGGCTGAAGAAAACGCCGCCCTGTTGCCATTGGCCGAAAAGGCCCTGGCGAAGATGCCCAACAACGCGCCGGAGCGGATCCCGCTGAACTTTGCCCTGTCGGTGATCCACTGGCAGGCCGGTGATATTCCGGCTGCCGCATGGGCGCTGAAGGCGGCGAACGGGCAGTACGTGCGCCAGCATCCCTTCGATATGGCCCGCGAGACTCAAGAGATGGCGGATATACTGGCGCTGTTCCCGCAGGATACAGCCCCTGTAATCGCCAAACCTGCGGACGGACCCACACCTGTCTTTGTGATCGGCCAGCCCCGTTCCGGCACCACCCTGACGGAACAGATATTAACCTCGCACCCGAAGGTTGCCGGTTTTGGTGAACTGGCCACGGCGGGGCGTTTGGTCGAAGCTGTATTGCAAGGCGGACAGGGGTTTGATCCGGACGGGTTTGCGGCGGACTATAGGCAATCCCTGCCGGACCTTCCCGAAACTGCCAGCGCCTTTGTTGACAAGATGCCGGCCAATTACCGCTATGTCGGGTTTCTGGCCAGCGCCCTGCCACAGGCCCGGTTTGTCTGGCTGCAACGTGACCCGCGCGATGTGGCCTTGTCGATGTGGCGGGCCTATTTCCCGCGGCCCGCGATGGGATACACCTTTGATCTGGAGGCCATGGCGCAGGTCGCCAATATGCACCAGCAGTATTTGCAGCACTGGCAGGCGCTGTTCCCCGACCGCATCCTGACGATCCGCTACGAGGACATCGTGGCCGATATTGATGCCGCCAGCCGCCAGTTGGCCAATTTTTGCGGTGTTGACTGGGTCAAGGATATGGCCCACCCCGAGCGCAATACCTCGGCCGTGCGCACCGCCAGTGTCGGGCAGGTGCGCGAAGGGGTGCACCGGCGTTCTATCGGCGGATGGAAACGGCTGAAGGACCCATTGCAGCCCTTTATGGGCAGGCTTGATAATGGGCTGTGGCCGGAACTTGACAGCTGATCCTTTGCGGTTCTTGTTATGGGGGCACGCTTTCCGGATATTTGATCTGTTTTGCCAGTTGGGATTTATTCAGCGGATAAGGGCGTAGATGCACGGGCCAAATCATTGCAGATGCATTGTTTACCCAGAGTTGCTTTCCGCTGCCTTTTTTATAGCTTCAAGTGTTTTGATATCCGGGTGTTTAATAAACATCCCTCTAAACCACATTACGGTTGAGACGAAAAATCCAAAATGGCTGGATCTTGTCATCCTGAGGGTTGTCGTGCTTTTGCCCTCGGGAATGAAGTTCAACTGTAGAAGCAGGGTCATCTGCTGATTGTTAAACCGTTTTTCGACGGTGTGTTCTGCGGGAAATAAAATTTCATCAATAGGCGGGAGGCTGTCCTGTGCTTGCGTGTTGATATGGCGGGTGGCACGAAGTATGTGCGTTTTGCTGGCAAACAGGAACGGTGCTTCATATTCCAGCACTGTTTCGATAGTTTCAACTTCCAGATTTCCTCTGACAAGTAGCCAACGTGCCTGATTATATCCCCCCCATGGGCCTCTTGAAAGGATTTCGATACGGCGGGCGTATTCACTCCATTCGTGCACACGGTTCGGATTGGTCACCAGATCAAAAACAGTTTCGACGGGCTGCCGGATCTGAATGCTGAATGTATTTCTCATCAGGCTTTCTGGTCCTCTACAGCCGTTTCAGCGCCGCATCCTCGCCTTCACGCAGCTTACCCATCAGGCGGCAGAATTCCTGTGTTTCTGCATCGGTCAGCTTGCCTTGCCAATGCTCCGCATTGTCCCGTGCCATCGGTGTGGCCTGCCGGTGCAGGTCATATCCTTTGTCCGTCACCACAACCAATGTGGTGCGTCCGTCGCCTTTGCCGGTGGTGCGCCGGATCATGCCGTCAGCCTCCATCAGGCGCAGGGCGCGCGAGGTGGCGGTGCGGTCAATGCCGACGAAGCGGGCAATGTCGGACGGGTTGGGCAGGCCTTCGTTCAGCACCGCCAGCAGGATGCACCATGTGATCCGGGTCAGGCCGATGGTTTTCAACTGCTCGTCCAGCCGGCGTTCCTGCATCCGCGCGGTCAGGGTCAGTTGATACCCCAGTGAACGGTGCAGGCGGTATGATGTGTCTATGTCCATAGTTGACACTGTCAACCAGCGGTGTGCCCCTGTCAATTCCTGTTGCCAAGCCGCGCCTCTGCGGGCAGGGTGCAGGCGGGACAAAACGGGACGCAGGATTTATGGATATTCAGGCAATATTGTTCGACAAGGACGGAACCCTGTTCGATTTCTATGCCACATGGGGCATCTGGGCCAAAACCCTGCTGCTGGACGAGGCCGGAGGCGACGCGGAACTGGCCGCTCGCATGGGCGATGCCATCGGCTATGACATCCGCACGGGCACATTCGCGCCCGACTCGATGGTGATTTTCGACACCCCGCCCGATATTGCCGCCACTTTGCTGCCGTTCTTTGGCGGTGAAAAGGTGCAGAGCCTGACCGACCGCCTGAATGCCGCTGCCGCGCAGGTGCCGATGGTCGAGGCTACTCCGCTGATCCCGCTGTTGCTGGAATTGCAGGCGCGGGGGCTGAAGCTGGGCGTGGCCACCAATGACGGCGAGGCTCCGGCGCGCGCGCATCTCGAGGCCTCGGGCATTTCCGGCATGTTCGATTTCATCGTCGGGTCCGACAGCGGCTTTGGCGGCAAACCGGAGGCGGGTATGATGCAGGCCTTTGCCGATCATATCGGTATGGCCGGTGAGCGCATTGCGATGGTCGGGGACTCGGTGCACGATCTGGTGGCCGGACGGGCGGCCGGCATGGTGCCGGTCGCGGTGCTGACCGGTGTTGCCGGACAGGACGAACTGGCCCCGCATGCGGATGTGGTGCTGCCGGACATCGGGCATTTGCCGGCGTGGCTGGGGTAGGGGCCGCCTACAGAATAAACATCAGTTTAGCCAGAATGATAATCCCGAGACCCAGCGCGAAGGCCAGATAATGTATTCCGTCAAAACGGTCGGTGCGGAAATCCTCGGGTCCCCCCAGCACGATCAGCATGTGTTTGGCTTTGGTCCACGCGTTCTTGCCTGCGCCGACTTTGGGCATGAATACATGCGGGGCCAAAGCGAAGATACTGAACATTCCCAGCGCCAACGTCATTTTGATTGTCAAAAGCAAACCAAAGCTGGTCGAGACAAAATCGCCCAACCCCTCTGAGCCGGAGTAGTAATGCGCATACATCCAGAACCCGGACCCGTATAGAGGCAGCAGGAACAGAGGATAGGTGCGCCGGATACGGCGGAACATGAAGAACTCGATCCGGCAGAACTCATCTTCCGTCAAAACGCCGCGTAAAGGGGCCAAAACCAGCACCTCGGTTGTGATTGCACCCAGAAAGAAGATGGCGCAGATAAGGTGCAGCATGACGACATAGTCATAGGGAATTTCGAAGGGCATTGCGCGTGGGTCCTGACTTTTTATAGTTGAGTTTTTATGTCGGGAATTAAACGGTAACATTGATCTGGGTCAACATGGGTGGATATTTGCCGGCAAACGGTCTGATTTGCAGCAGTATATCCGGCTTTTGAGGTTTGTTAATAAACATGATCTAGGAAGGGGGCCGGAATACAAGGATGAGATGAATGCACGGGTTGATCAACCGTTCGCTTGAGTGTTTTTTGCGCGACACCTATGGCAGTACCGTCTGGCTGGACGTGGTAAGCCGTGCAAATCTGCCGTTTGACCGGTTCGAGGCGATGCTCGATTATGACGACAGGCTGACTTATGCAGTGCTGATGGCGGCGTCCGACCGTTTGTCAAAACCCCGCGAAACCCTGCTCGAGGATCTGGGCACCTATCTGGTGTCCAACCCCAATAATGAATCCTTGCGCCGGTTGCTGCGGTTTGGCGGGGATACCTATATCGAATTCCTGCACTCGCTGGATGATCTGAACGGGCGGGCAAAACTGGCCCTGTCGGAACTGGAACTGCCAAGGATGACCCTGCATGGCGGTCGGGACGGGAATGATTTCCGGCTGGTCTGTAAAGGCCCCCCCAGAGGCTTCGGACGGGTCATGCGCGGGGTGTTGCGGGCCATGGCCGATGATTATGGCGCGCTGGTTTTGCTAAAGGATATCGATGGTGAAACCGGATGCGAGGAAATTGCGATTACACTGGTTCAAAGCCGCTTTTCAGACGGGCGGGATTTCCGGCTGGCAGGACCGGTGGGGGTATGATGGGACAGATATGTATTGCCAGAACGGATCTGGCACAGGTGCTGCCGATGCATTTGTTGCTGGCGTCGGACGGGACAATCCGGCAATGCGGCGCGACCGTTACCAAAATGTTCCCCGGACGGGATTTGACGGGCCAGATGTTTTTTGACTGCTTTACAGTGCGCCGCCCCTGCGATGTCGGGGCGGTGGGTGATATTCTAGCCCATCAGGGGGCAAAGCTGCACCTGGTGGTCAGGAACGACCGCAAAACATCGCTAAAGGCGGTTGCGGTATCTGTTGACGGGGGCGACGGGGTGTTATTGAACATGTCGTTCGGCATTTCTGTTGTGGATGCCATCCGTGACTATGATCTGACCATCAGTGATTTTTCCGGGACCGATCTGGCGGTGGAAATGCTGTATCTGATCGAGGCAAAATCAGCGGCGATGGCTGAATCCCGCAAGTTGAACACGCGCTTGCAAGGGGCCAAGGTTGCCGCCGAGGAGCAGGCCTTTACCGATACGCTGACCGGATTGAAAAACCGGCGGGCGATGGATCATGTTCTAACCCACTTTGTCGAGGCAAACGAAGAATTCGGTCTGATGCAGGTCGATCTGGATTATTTCAAACGGGTGAATGACACATTGGGCCATGCCGCGGGGGATCATGTGCTGCACGAGGTTGCCAAAGTATTACTGGAAGAAACCAGATCAGAAGATCTGGTGGCGCGGATCGGCGGGGATGAATTTGTGCTCGTCTTTCACCGGATGACCGATATTGATAAATTGAATGAAATTGCGGCAAGAATTATCCAGCGGTTGGAAGAACCTATTTCATATAACGGGCAATCTTGCCTGATTTCAGCAAGTATCGGCACGGCGATATCTGATGGCTATCAGGGGTTGACGGCTGACAAGATCCTGATGAATGCCGATTTGGCGTTATATGCCTCTAAAAACAAAGGCCGTGCGTGCAATACGGTTTTTTCCGAGGAACTGACTCAGGAGGGCCCTCTGGTTGACGTTACGACACCTTCTTTGACCGGATAACATGACGTATCCAGGTTGTGGTGGCGTTTTTGCCTCGCTCGCCACGGGTTTGCCTTATTCGGGAAATAATGAACATATTTCGGCCCGTTTCAGTCATTTTTAGGCCCTGAATCTTTGGCAAAACTGTTTCAACAGAGATTCGGAGGGTATTATGGACTTGCTGCAACAAATTACATTTGATCAGATCGGGCTTAGCTTTTTGGCGGTATTCGTTATCCGCGAAGCAATGATTTTCGCCCTGCCAGACACAATTGCCGGACCCGGCGGCTGGTTGATTGATACGGAATGTCCTGACTGCGAATATTAAGGGTTTTTTTGGTATTCTAACCCTTACCATATTCCAGTGAGAAGAGGGCTGCCTGCAGGGCGGCCCTATATTTTTGTGCAATCGAAAGAAACGGTAAGGCCATTGGCCTGAAAACAGCATTGAAATTTTGGGGATATACATCACTGGTAGCCCGTAGGGGAATCGAACCCCTCTTTCCAGGTTGAAAACCTGGCGTCCTAACCGATAGACGAACGGGCCACTTCGTGACGTGAGGCGTATCTAGGCAAAGTCGCGCCAAGGCGCAAGAGGGTTTTTACGTTAAATGCGCATTTTATTCGCTGGGTGTCCGGTCAGGCGCGCGCAGCATCCTCCAGCCGCAATTGCACCCGTTGCCGCCCGCCCCATGTGTTGATTTCCAGCCGTCCGGCCAGATGGAACCGCGCGCCGCCGTGATTTAGCAGAGCCTCCCCCATCGGCCCGTCAAAGGCACCAAAGGCAATCGCCTCGATCCGTGCCCCCAGACCATCGCCGAATGTCACCTTCAGATGACTGTCACCCACCCGTTTGGCAAAATTGATTTCCACATCGGGAAAGGCAAACCGCGGGGCAGGGGCGCCGGCGCCAAACGGGCCAGCCCCGTCCAGTTGTTCGATCAACTCGACCGTGGCAGCCCCCGGCATCAGGATGCCATCCAGTTTCAGGTCCGCAGGGCCTGCCGCGCCTGCCCCCTGTTTGTCCAGCAATTCGGACAGCCGCGCCATGGCCGGTTCCAATTGGTCGCGCGCCACACTCAGCCCCGCCGCCATTTTGTGCCCGCCGCCTTTCAGCAACAGCCCTTCGGCCACCAGTCGCTGGATCGACGCGCCCAGATCGACGCCGGAAATCGAGCGGCCCGAGCCTTTGCCCTCGTCCCCGTCCAGCCCGATCACGATGGCGGGGCGGTTGGTCGCCTCTTTCAGGCGCGAGGCAACGATGCCCACTACGCCTGGATGCCAGCCTTCGCCCGCCGCCCAGACCAGTGGTGCGTCCAGCCCGCGGGCCTCGGCCTGATCCATGGCGACATCGCGCACCTGTGCCTCGACCTCGCGGCGCTCGGAATTCAGCTGGTCCAGCCGGTCCGCCATCGCGCGGGCCTCAACCATATCGGTGCAGGCCAGCAGGCGCGCGCCCAGATCGGCCTGCCCGATCCGCCCGCCCGCATTGATGCGCGGCCCCAGCAAAAATCCAAGGTGATAGGGGGTTGGCGCGCTGTTCATCCGCGCCACATCGCCCAGTGCCACAAGGCCGATGCGTTGGCGTTGCGCCATCACCTTTAGCCCCTGACGCACCAGCGCACGGTTCACGCCGGTCAGCGGGGCCACATCGGCCACCGTTCCCAGCGCCACAAGGTCCAGCATTGCCATCAGGTCGGGGCCGGATTTACCGGTGCTGCGCATCTGGCGGTTTACCTCGACCAGCATCAGGAACACCACACCGGCGGCGCACAACTGGCCGTAATCACCACTTTCGTCCTGCCGGTTCGGGTTGACCACAGCCACGGCAGGGGGCAAGATCTCGCCGCCCAGGTGGTGGTCCAGCACCACCACATCCGCCCCTTTGGCCGCTGCGATCGGTTCATGCGAAAGGGTGCCGCAATCGACACAGACAATCAGTGAATGATCCCGTGCCAGTTTTTCCATCGCGGGCACATTCGGCCCGTAGCCTTCCTTGATCCGGTCGGGGATATACAGGGTGGCATCGCGCCCCGTCCGGCGCAGGTAATCCAGCAGCAGGGCGGCGGATGTGCCGCCGTCCACGTCGTAATCGGCAAAGATGGCGATGCGTTCATCCGATTGCAGCGCCTTTAGAAAACGCGCGGCGGCGGGGCCCATATCCTTTAGCGTCAGCGGGTCGGGCAGCAGGTCTTTGAGCGTTGGCTCAAGGAAGGTTTCAGCCTGTTCCGGTGCCACCCCGCGCCGTACAAGGATGCGGCACAGCGGCAAGGGCAGGGCGGTTTGCTGGCTCATCGCTTCGGCCTGCCGGTCGTCATCAGCAGTGGGGCCGACCCAGCGGCGCCCGTTCAGCGAGGAGGAGACGCCAAGGTAATCGCTCATGCGAGGGTGCCAAGGATGGTTTTTGTGTCCAGTGCGGTGCAGAATTCGCTGTGGATGTTGGCGATGGCCGTGTCATGGATTTGCGCGGCGGTCAGCGCGGGGGCGTCCGGTTTCCATGACATATCGGCATTATTGGTAAAGGCCGCGCAGGCATCATGGGCCAGTGTCACCCCGAACCCCAGATTGGCGGCCATGCGGGTGGTGGTGGACACGCAATGCGGGGTGGTCAGCCCGCAGATGACAAGATCGGTGGCAAATACGCCGTGCAGGCGTTCCTCAAGGTCGGTGCCGATAAAGGCGGCGTTGACGTTTTTGCTGATCACCGGCTCGCCCTCCAGCGGCATCACCTCGGGTTTGAATGCGGCCCCCGGTGCGCCATCGGCCAGCGGGCTTCCGGCGGTGGTGCTTAGATGACGGACGTGGAACAGGGGCCACCCTTTGGCGCGCCAGTGGTGCAGCAAAAGGGCGGCATTGGCCTCGGCCTCCGGATTGTTGCGCGCACCCCAGAACGGGCTGTCAAAGCCCGTCTGGATGTCAATCAGGATCAGTGCCTGTGCCATTTTACCCTACTTCGTTTTGATCCGGTACGACATGCGCCGGACGGATCCGGTTTTGCTGCGCATCAGGATGGTTTCGGTGGTCAGATAGCCGGGTTCGCGTTTGATGCCATGCACGATGGACCCGTCGGTGACGCCGGTGGCGGCAAAGATCACGTCCTTTGTCACCAGTTCGTCGCGGGAATAGATCCGGTCCAGATCGGTGATACCGGCCTTGGCGGCACGGCCCCGTTCGTCATCGTTGCGAAACAGCAGGCGGCCATACATCTGCCCGCCCATACATTTCAACGCGGCGGCGGCCAGCACGCCTTCGGGGGCGCCACCGGACCCCATGTAAATGTCGATGCCGGTGATTTCCGGTTCGGCGCAATGCATCACACCGGCCACATCGCCATCGGTGATCAGGCGGATGGCGGCGCCGGTTGTGCGCAGCTCGTCAATCATATCCTCGTGGCGGGGACGTTCCAGCACGCAGACGGTGATGTCTGTCATCTCGCAGCCTCTGGCCTTGGCCAAGGCCGCAATACGTTCGGCGGGCGACATATCAAGGGTGACCACATCGGTTGGGTAACCCGGGCCGATCGCCAGCTTGTCCATGTAAACATCGGGTGCGTGCAGCATCGAGCCGCGCGGGCCCATCGCAATCACGGTCAGGGCGTTGGGCATGTCTTTGGCGGTCAGGGTTGTGCCCTCGAGCGGGTCCAGCGCGATGTCGACACCGGGGCCGTTGCCGGTGCCCACTTCCTCGCCGATGAACAGCATCGGGGCTTCGTCGCGTTCGCCTTCGCCGATCACGATCACGCCGTTGATGTCCAGCATGTTCAACTGGGTGCGCATGGCGTCCACAGCGGCCTGATCGGCGGCTTTTTCATCGCCGTGGCCAACCAGTTTGGCCGAGGCAAGCGCGGCGGCTTCGGAAACGCGGGCCAGACCCAGCGAGAGCATACGGTCGTGGAATTCGGATTGTTTGGTCATTGGTTCGGGTCCTGTTGGCTAAACTGTTTCGATGCGGATCGCGACGGGGTCCGAGGCCAGCACGCCGGTGGCGGCAAAGCTGCGGATCGCGCTGTCCAGCGCATCGCGGGTTGTTTTGTGGGTGACAATCAGCACGGGGGCTGTAGATTCTTCGTGGCCGTATTGGCGCATGCGGTCAACCGATACGCCTGCTTCGCCAAGGGCAGTGGCTATTTTGGCCAGCGCGCCGGGTTTGTCGTGCAGGGTCATGCGCAGATAATAGGGCGCGGGGGCGGCGGATTTGGCGGGTTTGGCTGCCGAAAGGGTGGTGGCCGGCTGACCGAATGTCGGCACGCGAATGTTACGGGCAATATCCAGCACATCGGACATCACGGCCGAGGCGGTCGGGCCTTCGCCAGCGCCAGCGCCACGCAGCACGATCTGGCCAACGTGGTCGCCTTCCAGCACCACCATATTGGTGCCGCCTTCCAACTGGCCCAGCGGGCTGCTGGCCGGAACAAGGCAGGGCGACATGCGCTGCTCCAGCCCGCGGCCGGTCATCTGCGCCACGCCCAGCAGTTTGATGCGGTACCCCATATCGGCGGCCTGTTCGATATCCTCGATGGTGATGCGCTCGATCCCTTCGATTTCGACAGCATCAAAGGCCACTTTGGTGCCGTAAGCCACCGAGGCCAGCAACGCCAGTTTGTGGGCTGCATCAATACCGCCGACGTCCAGCGTCGGGTCGGCCTCGAGGTAGCCCAGCTGATTGGCCTCTTCGAACACCTCGTCATAGGGCAGACCGGCGTTTTCCATACGGGTCAGGATATAGTTGCAGGTGCCGTTCATCACGCCCATCACCCGTTCCACCTGATTGCCGGCCAGACTTTCGGTCAGGGCCTTGATCACCGGAATACCGCCAGCGACGGCGGCTTCAAAACGGATCACGCGGCCTGCGGCCTCGGCGGCTTCGGCCAGTTCCTGACCGTGGATCGCCAGCATCGCCTTGTTGGCGGTGACCACATCCTTGCCTGCGGCAATGGCGGCTTGGGTGGCGGCCTTGGCTGGCCCGTCCGCGCCGCCCATCAATTCCACGAAAACATCGACATCATCGCGTTTGGCCAATGCGACGGGGTCATCCTCCCATGCGTATTGCGACAGGTTCACGCCACGGTCCTTGTCGCGCGAACGGGCGGAAACGGCGGTGATCACCACGGGGCGGCCGGTGCGGGCGGCCAGCAGATTGGCCTTTTGGCGCACGATTTTAACAACGCCAGCGCCAACGGTGCCCAGACCTGCAATTCCAAGGCGTAAAGGGTCTGTCATGTTGCGGATCTCCGGCTGAATTTGTGTTGCTGAATTCTGTAGCGACAAATGCGGTGCGGTGCAACGCGGCAGGTGGCCTTAGGGCGTAGACCTGTAAACCCTGCGCCACTGGTTTGGCAGAATTTGTCTGTGAGAATGGCTTAACGAGTGCCGTAATCTGGTTGATTATCAGCGAGTTAAGCCATTCTCACAGGGAAAATCCGCCAAATCCGAAAGGACGGGATTGTCGCTTCATCCCAACGGCCCGGGCCGCTTGCAAATAGAGCCACTATTTCCGGCGCGCCCCAAGCCGTTGATATTTCGCGACAATCCCGCCAGTGGCGCAGGGTTTATAGGTCTACGCCCTAACTGTGGCGATCTATGGCGTCTTGCAAACGCTTGCGGGTTTCGGTGTCGATCACCGGACGTTTGGCCCGGGTGGTGCGGTTTTTCAACCCGTTCATCCGGCCTTTCAGGGTGCTTACGGATTCGTCGGTGATCTGCACGTCCTGCGCATTGGTCAACGCCTGATCTATAGGGATAAGCGACGGGTAGGGTGCGATTTTGGCGGCAGGGGAAACCGCATCATCCAGTTGCGGGAAATCACTGCATGCGCCCAGCAGGGCGACAAAGGTAAATGCAAGTGAAAGACGCAGCATAGGGGATTCCCGAAATGTTTGCCTGATAATAGGGTGTTGTGCAGGGGGGACACAAGCAGGGCTTTGAAATGAACGCATGTTCAGATAAACATCGCCTATGGCACGAAAAACAGGTTCACATTCCCAGATCACCGGCCCGAAGGTGCGGCAAGCGGCGTCAAAGCTGTTTGCGCGTCACGGGTTTGCCGCCGTTTCCATGCGCCAGATCGCGTCCGAAGTCGGGGTGCAGGCCGGTGCGCTATATCTTTACACGCCGGACAAGCAAAGCCTGCTGTTTGATCTGATGCAGGGGCATATGCAGGATTTGCTGACCGCGTGGGAGGCACAGGAAAAGGGCAGGGGGCCGCTGGAGCAGCTTGAGGCCTTTGTGCGGTTCCACATCGGGTTTCATCTGGACCGGCCGGATGCGGTGTTCATCGCCTATATGGAATTGCGTAACCTGTCGGACGAGAATTTCGCGGTGATCGAGGGCTTGCGCAAGCGATACGAGGACGTGCTGGAATCTATCCTGCGGGAGGGTCAGCAAGCGGGGGTGTTTGCCGTGCCCGATACCAAGCTGGCGATGATGGCACTGATTGCCATGCTGACCGGGGTAAACACCTGGTATCGCGAGGGCGGACGGCTGTCGCGGGACAAGGTGGAAGCGATATATTGGGATATGGCGCGCAAGGCCGTGGCGGCATAGGGCAGCCGCACGGTTTTTCCGGTGTCGGTTATCTGCGGATAATATTTCCACTAAACCGGTTTAGTGAAGAAAGTTTATTATGTTTATCAAGAAGATACCGGCATTTTACATGTGAAAAACCAGCCGCTTTTTACCCATGTGTCTCCCCGAAACAAGCTTTCCTACCGAACCCTCTCGATCTTTGTGGTGGAACCGGATAGATCGGGCGCAGTCTTTGCCAAGGAGCCTTTGAATGACTGACAGCGAAATTCTGGCCACGGTTATGCCGTCAACCCCCCGCCGCTATGCCGGATTGGCGATGTTGGCGTTGTTGGGGGGGCTGTTGGTCTATATCGCACTGGCCACGCCGCCTGCGTCATTGGCATGGCGGTTTATATTGCTAGCCTTGGGGGGACTGGTCTTGTGGATGGCCGAACTGATGCGGCGGGCAACGCTGCACGGCGTGGTGCTGACACGGGACGAATTGCGCACCACCAACGGGCGGGTTCTGGTTCGGGTCGAGGATATGACAGGGGTTGTGCGGGGATCATTCTCGCTAAAGCCATCCAACGGGTTTTCTGTTCTCACCAAAATATCACAGGAAAAGGCATGGGCACCGGGCATCTGGTGGCGCTTTGGCAAACGGGTTGGCGTTGGCGGGGTCACGGCGGCGTCGCAGGCCAAATACATGTCGGAAATTCTGGCGGCTATGCTCGCTGAAAAAGAAAATAATCACCAATAAAAAAGGCGCTGGAAATATCCGGCGCCTTTAAGGTTAGTTAATGCAGGTTTGCCAACATGCCGGAACCGACCGTGGACGTGTCATGATTACATGGTCCAGATCATATTCATTCAAGCCAATATTGAACATCGGTATAAACCGCATATGGGTTTCCATGACATACGTGGTATCACCGTCCACCATCTTTGGAATTTTGTCTTTAATATCAACCAGAGTTGCGTTTGTATGGCCTGGCTGGCCATTGGTGCCGTAGGAATATTCGATGATATATTGGTCATCCGATGTAATCGCTGGGTCGTTGTCTTTAAACCGGACCAATGTAAGACGGATCCATGTGGGGTTACTGCTGCCACTCAGGAACTGGTACATGGTTCCCAATCCATCAACAAATTCCGGCGTCAGAATGGGAACGACGCGAGAAGCCATATCGCTGATTGTGTATGCAGCTTTCAGGTTAACGCTTTTGACACGGAACGCGTTAAAATAGACGCTCATCGCAACAAGTGTTGTCATCAGCATTGGAAAGATGATGGCCGTTTCAATGACGGCTGTTCCGGCTTCGTCATCCCAGAAATTGCGGGCTTTGTCTGTTAGGTATGACATTTGCATCCTCACCTCGGTTCGTTCACAAATGCAGAATTGGCCACCAAAGCATAACCGCCAAGATCGGTTCGTTTCAGGCTCATTCCTAATTGTGTTGTCGGAAAGATCGGCTGGAATACAGAACATGCACGGACCAGAACCATTTCATTAGCATTGCCAGTATTTACAAAACCCGGGCTAGGCGGAGTAACATTGATATCAATGCTCTTGTCTTTACAGACGACATCGGTTGCCAACGGGGTCCAGGTCACAGTGCTGACGACACGCAGTTCGACCATCAGGGTTTCCATGCAATCCGGCAGAATCGGGGCGCGATCACAGATTTCAGTGCGGATCGTTTCATGCGTGGGATTGGTAAGCTGTCCCAACCGCAATTCCCGGACCACTGAATCAACAGACCGTTCCAGAAATGTTTGCCGCAGCATCAGAATGCCAAACTCGAAAGATGACAGAAACAGCGTCAGGAAAATCGGGAACATGATTGCAAACTGGATCGTTGCATTCCCGCTCTCGCTATCCCGCAGGCGTCGTGCATGACGCCGCAAGTTGCGTAACATATGTGTCATTTTACCAGTCTCAAGCTTTTCAACTGAGCCGCGATTTCAGCAAATGCATCAGCGATATCAACACCGTCCACCCGGAAGAAATGCGCGGCTGTTGTTGCACAGTTTTGCAGTTTCAGGGCATTCGAATCCGATACTTCAAATCCAATGGTATAGAGCAGGATATTGTTCGACTTTGCAGCGGAACAAATCGCGGCCATCCTTTGGTCTTTTGCGGTTGGACCGTATTTGCGATATGATCCATCACCCCAATCGTATCTGCTTAGATCCGCTTTATACTGCAACCGGTCCGCGACAAAATATGTTGATGCAACGCGCCACAGTTTTGCCATCGACAGATGTTCAGCATCCGTGCTGGGGGCTGATACCCATTGAGCCACTTTTAGGCTACCACCTGTAGAGTATTTCAAATACCGATATTTATTGCTTCCGCTGTGACTGGGATTGTAAACCCAGTACCTGATCCGGCTGTCGGTACCTGACGTGTCTTCACGCCAGACATTGGACATGCCCGTACGGTAGGGATCCAGCAATTCATAGCTATAGGTATTGGCACCATCCGTCATGGCAACGATGACTTTCAGAATACCATCTTCACCATAGGTGTTCGGGCGCCCCGAGAACATCGGGTCAACTGTTCCATCGGTGATCATATCATCGACAACGGTCCGCATGCTTGGGTCAAGCAAGGCAGCCCCCCATTTGATCCCCATTTCGGTCGAGGTGTTGCCCTTTGGCTTTAGGGCGTCAATATAATCCCGCAGGGCAGTTCTGTCGCCGGATAACGGAAGGATTTGGCGATTGGCGTTGCCTGCGCCAGATGGGCAGCTAAACAACCAATGATCAAGAGCTAAATTTTGGTAGCGATGACGGGAATAGTCACGCACGGCGATAAAACCGGCACGCCGCAGTTCAACAGATTGATTAACCTCGGTTGTGTTATATTCGGATGTCGTCCAATCCACGCAACTTGAATAGGTATGCTCGCTTGAGACGTTCATATTGCTTAATAGCGGCTCACCTGCCCTTACCTGATAGGAATAAGGCACAATCGAAATCGAGTAGGTGTCCTCGTGTGGGGCGTCTAACAGAAGCGCATCGACAAACTGTTTCGCAGCAATCTGCAAGTCCTCGATCTTGTCGCGACCTGATGCAGATGGATTACCCATGGACCCCGACACGTCGAGCACCAGTGAAACTTCAACCTTCTGCACGCCATCGACTGCTGCCGCAGCTGCCGGTGTAGTCAGATATTCAACGGAGCTGCCGCTACCAACTTTGAAAATCTTTGACCAATCAACCGCCAGGAAAATGGTCTTGATCTTTGGGTCGGGTAACTGGATAGAGACTCTCTTGCTGTTCTGGGCTTGATCAACAATAACCGTCGGGTTCAGCCAGCCTAGACCTGCCTTCTGGAAACAATCGGTAACCACCTCTGCGGCCGGGAGCTGCTGGCTCAGGCCGGAGGCGCTCAGGGCGCAGCGGTCGGCGGTGTACTGGATTTTGGTGCGTTGGTATTCGGCGCGCATGACGTCAACAGCCAGGCCGCCAATCATCAGCATCATCGCAAACATGAATAGAGAGAAGATGACAATCGCACCTTCTTCATCTTTTCGAAACTTTTGAAACGGTTTCAGGAATGATGCTACCCGCCCATGGGGGGCGCTTCCAAAAGGCGCTTTTTTATCCTCGGTCGAGGACTGCAATCTAGTTTTCATAACTTAACCCTTTCCCGAGCATCGCTCCAGACGACACTCATACACACGCAACACACCACGCGCGGGGACATATAATAAGCGCGATGTGGCAAAATTAGGGCATATTGTGTCGGTTAATTAAGAAAGATGCAATTATTTATTCATAGCAGCGGGTTATACGCGAGAACTGTTTCGATATCTGCCCTAATGGTTGTGGATATGGGCTATTTTTCAGCAATCATCGGCAAATCCCTATTTCGGATGACCGATTCTTTCGGCGAAAACGATTCGAAAAATCCGGTGTAATGTTTTTGGAAACAGGATTAGGGTCAAAATATTGCAAAGGGTGCGCGATTCCGCCGCATTCCACATTTATGGAGAGCAAAATGTCCGCAATAAACGAACCCAGTTTCCGTGAATCCGTCGATATGATGTTTAATCGTGCCGTCGCGCTTATGGATTTGGCCCCGGGGTTGGAAGAGAAAATCCGTGTGGTGAACGCCACCTACACGGTGCGCTTTGGCGTCAGATTGCGCGGCGAAATCAAGACATTCACCGGTTATCGCTCGGTCCATTCCGAACATATGGAGCCGGTCAAAGGGGGTATCCGTTACGCCCTGAGTGTCAATCAGGACGAGGTCGAGGCACTGGGGGCGTTGATGACGTATAAATGCGCATTGGTCGAAGCACCTTTCGGCGGATCAAAGGGCGGTTTGCGGATCGACCCGCGCGAATACAACGAAAAGGAACTGGAAACGATTACACGCCGCTTTGCCTATGAACTGGCCAAGCGCGATCTGATCAATCCCAGCCAGAACGTACCGGCCCCGGATATGGGCACGGGCGAACGTGAAATGGCGTGGATTGCGGACCAGTATGCGCGGATGAACACAACCGACATCAATGCGCGCGCCTGTGTGACCGGCAAGCCTTTGCACGCTGGCGGGATTGCAGGCCGTGTCGAGGCCACGGGGCGCGGCGTGCAATACGCCCTGCGCGAGTTTTTCCGCCATCCAGAAGATATTGCCATGGCCGGGTTTGAAGGCACGCTGGAAGGCAAGCGGATTATCGTTCAGGGCTTGGGCAATGTGGGCTATCACGCGGCAAAATTCCTTTCGGAAGAGGACGGCGCGGTCATTGTTGGCATTATCGAACGTGATGGCTCGCTTTATGATCCGGATGGGCTGGATGTCGAGGCAATCCACCACTGGTTGGCCAAACATGGCGGTCTGAAAGGGTTCATGGACACGCATTTCGATGAAGACGGAGCCAAATTGCTGGAGCAGGACTGCGATATCCTTATCCCTGCCGCGCTTGAGGCGGTGATCAACCTTGGCAACGCCGCAAATATCAAAGCGCCACTGATCATCGAGGCCGCAAACGGCCCGATCACCGCCGGTGCCGACGAGGTTCTGCGCGAAAAGGGCACAGTGATCATTCCCGACATGTATGCCAATGCGGGCGGTGTGACGGTTTCCTATTTCGAATGGGTAAAGAACCTGAGCCACATCCGTTTTGGCCGCCTTGGCCGCCGACAGGAAGAGGCACGCCACCAGTTGATCGTCGGAGAGCTGGAGCGGCTGGACCGGTATCTGGGTGATGCGTGGTCGATGCGTCCGGACTTCAAAAAGAAATACCTGAAAGGCGCGGACGAGCTGGAGCTGGTGCGCTCGGGTCTGGATGATACGATGCGGGCGGCCTACCAGTCGATGCGCGAAATCTGGCATGCGCGCGATGATGTCGAGGATCTGCGCACGGCGGCCTATATTGTAGCGATTGATCGTGTGGCAAAATCCTACGAGGCCAAGGGGCTGTAGGGCGTCTGGTCCGAATAATACCGGCAAGCGGCGGTTTTTCTGCCGCTTGCCATTGAAAACCCGCCGCGAAATTGCTTGAGTACCTATGAATTTGTTTCGGGAGTGGTCATGCGGTTTTCGGGTTGGCAGGTGTTGCGGCAGGGTTTGACCGGCAACAAGGGCTGGAAACCCCAGTGGCGCAACCCCGAACCCAAACCCGAATATGACATCATCCTGATCGGCGGCGGCGGGCATGGGTTGTCCACGGCTTATTATCTGGCGAAAAATCACGGGCTGACCAATATTGCTGTGCTGGAAAAGGGCTACCTTGGTGGCGGCAATGTCGGCCGCAACACCACCATTGTGCGGGCTGATTATTCGCTGCCCGGAAATTCCGAGTTTTATTCCCATTCGCTAAAACTGTGGGAAGGGCTGTCGGCGGAGCTGAACTATAACGTGATGTTGTCGCAACGCGGGGTTTACCGGCTGTTCCATTCGGATGGTCAGCGCGACCATTTCGCCCGTGCGGGCAATGCGATTGTCAATCAGGGCGATGATGCCCTGTTGCTGGATCAGACCGCCTTGCGCAAACGTTTGCCTTATCTGGATTATGACAACGCCCGTTTTCCCATACATGGCGCCCTATACCACGCCCGCGGCGGTACCGCGCGGCATGACGCTGTGGCGTGGGGTTATGCGCGGGCGGCGGACCAGCGGGGCGTCGATCTGATCCAGAATTGCGAGGTCACGGGGATTGATGTTGAAAATGGCCGCGTGCGCGGGGTTCAGACCACACGCGGCGCCATTCGGGCGAAGAAGGTCGGCATTGTGGTGGCGGGGCGCTCCTCACAGGTGGCGGCCATGGCCGGACTGCGCCTGCCGATCGAAAGCCACCTGTTGCAGGCCTTTGTCACCGAAGGGTTAAAGCCGGTGATCGACACCGTGATCAGTTTCGGCATGGGCCACTATTATATCAGCCAGTCCGACAAGGGCGGTCTGGTGTTTGGCGGCGATATGGATTTCTACGCCTCCTACGCCCAACGCGGCAATCTGCCCCGCGCCGAACAGGTCACACAGGCGGCAATGACGCTGATGCCGATGATCGGCAAGGCGCGGGTGTTGCGGTCTTGGGGCGGGATCATGGATATGTCGCCCGATGGCTCGCCGATCATCGACAAAACCCACATCGGCGGGCTGTTCCTGAACGCGGGCTGGTGTTACGGCGGGTTCAAGGCGGTGCCGGGTTCGGGCTGGGATTTTGCCCATCTGATCGCCACCGGTCACCCGCACCGGACGGCGGAAAAATACATGCTGGAGCGGTTCAAAACCGGCCATCTGATCGACGAGGAGGGGAGCGGTGCCCAGCATAATTTGCATTAGGAAGGGGGCGTAGGGATGCGGATCAAATGCCCCTTGTGCGGTGAACGCGACCGGCGCGAATTCTATTATCAGGGCGCCGATGTGGCCCTGATGCGCCCCGCGCCCGATGCGGGGCCTGATGCGTGGGATGACTACCTTTACACCCGCGATAACCCTGCCGGCCCAACCCGCGATTTATGGCAGCACGAGGCAGGTTGTGGCGCGTGGCTACTGGTTCATCGCAACACGGTGACCCATGAAATCCTGAACGTCACACTGGCCAAAAACGGGGGCAGTTATGCGGATTGACTGCAAGGGTCTGATCGACCGTGGCGTGACGGTGCCCTTTGCCTTTGACGGGCAGCGTTACCACGGGTTTGCAGGTGACACGCTGGCCTCGGCCCTGTTGGCCAACGGGGTGCGCCTGATGGGCCGCTCCTTCAAATACCACCGCCCGCGCGGGGTGTTGACGGCGGGGTCCGAAGAACCCAATGCGCTGGTGACAATCGGGCAGGGGGCCGGTGCCACGCCCAATCTGCGCGCCACAACGCAGGAAATTTACGAGGGGCTGGAGGCGCTCAGCCAGAACCGCTGGCCTTCGCTGGATTTCGACGTGATGGCGGGGAACGATCTGTTTTCGCGGTTCCTGTCGGCGGGGTTCTACTACAAAACCTTCATGTGGCCGAGATCCTTTTGGCAGCGGGTTTACGAGCCGATCATCCGGCGCTCGGCGGGGCTGGGGGCGTTGTCGGGCGAACCCGATACGGCGCGGTATGAACAGGCCTATGCGTTCTGCGATCTGCTGGTGATCGGCGCGGGGCCGACCGGTTTGATGGCGGCGTTGACCGCGGCGCGGGCCGGTGCGGATGTGATCCTTGCGGATGAGGACAGCCGCATGGGTGGCCGCCTGTTGGCCGAGACCGAGCCACTGGACGGCGAGGCGGCGCACATCTGGGTTGCCCGTGTGCTGGACGAACTGGCCGCCATGGACAACGTGCGCCTGATGCCGCGCACCACGGTGACGGGGGGTTATGACGGCGGCACCTACGGGGCGCTGGAACGGGTCACAACCCATCTGGCCAACCCTGCGCCGGAGGCTCCGCTAGAGGCCTTCTGGCGGATCACCGCAAAACAGGCGGTGCTGGCCACGGGGGCGCTGGAACGCCCCGTGGCCTTTCCGATGAACGACAGGCCCGGGGTGATGATGGCGGGGGCTGTGCGCGCCTATCTGAACCGCTGGGGCGTGGCGGCAGGGCAAAAGGTGGCAGTGTTTGGCAACAATGACGATGCCCACCGCACCGCGCATGATCTGTATGACGCAGGTGTCGAGGTGGTGGCCCTGATCGACAGCCGTGCGGACGCGACCGTGACGGGGGGGTTCCCGCTGTTCACCGGCGCGCAGGTGATCAACACCCGTGGCCGCAAATCGCTGGGCGAAGTGCATGTGCAGACCGCCAGCGGGGTTGAAGTGATCGAGGCGGATTGTCTGGCGATGTCAGGTGGTTGGAATCCGACGTTGCACCTGTCCTGCCATCTTGGCGGACGGCCCCTGTGGAACGACAACCTCCATGCCTTTGTGCCCGATCCAAAGAATTGTGCCGGCCTGCATGTGGCAGGCGCGGCTGGCGGCGTATTCAGCACCAAGGGCGCGCTGAAATCCGGTGTGTTCCGCGCCAAACAGGCGCTGAAGGCGCTGGGGATCAAGGCGCCATCTATGCCGCTGCCGGTGGCGGAGGATGTGGAATATGCCATCACGCCGTTGTGGCAGGTGAAGGGGCGCAAACGGGCGTGGCTGGACTTTGCCAATGATGTGACCGTCAAGGATGTGGAGCTTTCGGCACGGGAAAATCTGGCCTCGGTCGAGCATATGAAGCGGTTTACCACCCAAGGTATGGCGCCGGATCAGGGCAAGAATTCCAATGTCGGTGCGCTGGCGGTGCTGGCCGCTGCCACGGGGCGCAGCATTGCCGCAACCGGCACCACCACCTTCCGCCCGCCCTATGTGCCGGTGCCGATTGCCGCCACGGGCAGTGCGGGCGCGGGCAAGGGCTTTGCGCCCGAGCGGTTCCTGACCAGCCATGACAGATCACTGGAACTGGGCGCGCCGATGATCGAGGCGGGGCTGTGGTATCGCCCGTCCTGGTTCCCGCGCAAGGGGGAAAGGACATGGCGGCAGGCCTGTGACCGCGAGGTCGCGATGGTGCGAAACGCGGTCGGGGTGTGCGATGTGTCCACCCTTGGCAAGATCGACGTGCAGGGACCGGATACGGCGGGGTTTCTGGATTTCATCTATACCAACCGGATGTCGTCGCTGAAAGTCGGGCGCGTGCGCTACGGGCTGATGCTGCGCGAGGACGGGATGGTGATGGATGATGGCACCTGCGCGCGGCTGGGGGGGCGGCATTTCGTGGTAACCACGACCACGGCGGCGGCAGCACAGGTGATGCGGCATATGGAGTTTGTGTTGCAGGGGTTGCGGCCGGATTGGGATGTGCGGATCGGCTCGGTCACCGATCAATGGGCGCAATTTGCCGTGGCGGGGCCAAAATCGCGCGACCTGCTGAACGGGCTGCTTGAGGCGCCGATTGATAACGACAGCTTCCCCTTCATGGCCTGTGGCGGGGTGCGGATCTGCGGGGTGGATGCGCGGTTGTTCCGTATCTCCTATTCCGGCGAACATGCCTATGAGATCGCGGTGCCCGCGCGGTTTGGGGCGGCGCTGTTCGATCTGCTGCTGGAGCGGGCGCAGGCGCTGGGCGGCGGGGCCTATGGCATCGAGGCGCTGAATGTGCTGCGGATCGAGAAGGGGTTTCTGACCCATGCGGAAATCCACGGGCGGGCCACGGCGTTTGATCTGGGGATGGAGCGGATGATTTCGCCCGACAAGGATTGCATCGGCAAGGTGATGGCAGACCGGCCCGGTTTGCGCGGGCCGTTGCGTGAACAACTGGTCGGGCTGAAACCGGCGGGGGCGGCCAAGCTGATGACGGCGGGGGCGCATCTGTTTATGCAGGGGGCGGATGCCGTTTCGGACAATGATCAGGGCTTTGTCACCAGCGTTGCCTTTTCCCCGACTCTTGGGCATCCGGTTGCGCTGGCGATGTTGCAGAACGGACCGGCGCGGCATGGGGAAGTGATTGATCTGGTTGATTATTTACGCGGTGTGCGCACGGCCTGTGTGGTCTGCGCGCCGGTGTTTTACGATCCTGACGGGGGGCGGTGCCGTGGTTGATCTGGTGGAAAAACCGGTGTTTGAGGGGCTGTTGCCGGTCGAGGCTGGCACTTGCCGGATTTTTGCCGCGCCGTCCGGGGCGATGCACCTGATCTCGCCCTATAAGGCGCAGGAAAAGGCTTTGTCGGCGGCGATGAAATCGGCGCACGGGATGGCGTTTCCGGCGGCCGGACGGTCCACGGGCAAGGAAGGCGCGCGGCTTGTCTGGTTCGGGCTGGATCAGGCGATGCTGATTGGCCCTGCGCCGGATGCGCGATTGTCGGAATTTGCCGCTGTGGTGGATCAGTCGGACGGCTGGGCGGTGTTGCGGTTGGAGGGCACGCAGGCCGAAGACGTGCTGGCACGGCTGGTGCCGGTGGATATGCGCGCCGACCATTTCAAACGCGGGCAGACCATACGTACGCAGTTGCAGCATTTGCATGTGTCGATCACGCGCATCGGGGGCGAGGTGTTCCAGATCATGGTGATGCGTTCGATGGCGAAAACGCTGGTGGATGAATTGCAAAGCGCGATGCGGTTGGTGGCGGTGCGGTAAGAGATTCTTGCCTGCGGCGCGGATATTTGAAGAACGGTAATGAAACGGACCAAGCGCCTTGCGGCGGGGTTCGGATAATGGGTAAATACGCCTATGAGTCTGCCGCCCGGTTTCCTTGATGAATTACGCACCCGCATCAGCCTGTCTGATGTTGTCGGGCGCAAGGTGATGTGGGACAGTCGCAAATCCAATCAGGCCAAGGGCGACATGTGGGCGCCGTGCCCCTTCCATCAGGAAAAAACCGCCAGTTTTCATGTAGATGACCGCAAAGGGTTTTATTACTGCTTTGGCTGCCATGCCAAGGGGGACGCGATTTCCTTTGTGCGGGAAACCGAGAATGTCGGCTTTATGGAAGCGGTCGAGATCATCGCCCGCGAGGCCGGAATGCCCGTGCCCAAGCGCGATCCGGCGGCGCAGGCCAAGGCGGACAAGCGCACGCAACTGGCCGAGGTGATGGAGCAGGCGGTGCAGTATTACCGCTTGCAACTGAAGACCGCAGCGGCGGGTGCGGCGCGGGATTATCTGGCGGGGCGGGGTCTGAGCGAGGCGGCGCTGGATCGCTGGGAGATCGGTTTTGCGCCAGATGGATGGCAGGGGTTGTGGGACCATCTGACAGGCAAAGGTGTTGCCGGCGATCTGATCATGGCGGCGGGGCTGGCCAAAGACAGCCAAAAAGGCGGCAAGCCCTATGATACTTTCCGCAACCGTATCATGTTTCCGATCCGCGATGCCCGCAAGCGCTCGATTGCCTTTGGCGGACGGTCGATGGACCCGTCCGACAACGCCAAGTATCTGAATTCGCCCGAAACGGAATTGTTCGACAAGGGCCGTAGCCTGTATAACCACGGCCCCGCCCGCGAGGCCGCAGGCAAGGGCGCGCCGCTGATTGTGGCCGAGGGGTATATGGACGTGATCGCGCTGGTCGAAGCGGGGTTTGCCGCCTGCGTCGCCCCGCTGGGCACCGCGATTACCGAAAGCCAGTTGCAAATGATGTGGCGGGTGTCGCCCGAACCGGTGATCGCGCTGGACGGGGACCGCGCGGGGTTGCAGGCGGCGTTGCGGCTGATTGATCTGGCGCTGCCGTTGCTGGAGGCGGGGCAGTCGTTGCGCTTTGCCTTGATGCCCGAGGGGCTGGACCCTGACGATGTGCTGAAACAGCAAGGCAAGGGCGCGATGCAGCGCCTGCTGGACGGCGCTTTGCCAATGGTGCAACTGCTGTGGCGGCGCGAGGTCGAGGGCGGCGTGTTCGACAGCCCCGAGCGCAAGGCCGCGCTGGATAAAAAGCTGCGCGCGGCGATTGCCAAGATCAAGGATCCGTCCATTCGCGGCCATTACGGCGAAGCGATCAAGCAGATGCGTTGGGAGCTGTTCGCGCCAAAACGCAGTGGCAAAAAGGGGCCGTGGAAGGATAAACCCGCGCCGGTGCAACCCAGCACGAAATCCTCGCTTCTGGTCAGTGCGGGGCAGGGGGCCGAGGAACATTTGCGCGAGGCGGTCATTCTGGCCACGCTGGTGCTGAACCCCGGGGTGCTGCCGGATTTCGAGGGCGAGCTGGAGCGGCTGGATTTCACATCGCCCGAACATCGCCATTTGCGGGATTGTCTGTTGCGCTTTGGTGCAGACGAGGATTTGCGCGCACGGATCGAGACCGAGGCGGGTGCCGCGCTGGCCTCGGTTCTGGCCCCGCGCCATGTGCAGATTTCACCGGCGGTGCGCAACCCCGGCGATGCCGAGGTTGCCGCGATGTGTGTGGCCGAGGAACTGGCCAAACTGGCCGCCAAACGCGGTGTGTTGCGCGAGATCGAAGAGGCTGTCGAAGACATCGGCGGGGTGGTGGACGAAGGTCTGACATGGCGTTTGAAACAGGCCGCCGAGGCGCGCGACAAGGCGGTGCGTAGCGAAAACGAGGACAAGGCGATGTTCGACACCGCCCCCAGCGGTGCCCAGATGGACCGCGATGAACGCAACGCTTTTGCCCGTCTTCTGGGGGAAATCGAACAAAACAGTGGTGCAAAAGCCAAAAAGTGAACGCTTTGCTAAGGAACAGGTAAAGAAAACAGGGTAAACGTGTTGCGAATCAGTGATTCGGCGTGTTGATTCGTTTCAGCATACAAAAACCGAATCACCCAGTCCCTGAAAGGACCTTGTAGATGGCCGCGAAAGAAGCAACCGCCCGTAAAGCCAACGATCAGGACAACGACGAGATTGCCGATACCGGCATGGCCGCCGTCAAGAAGATGATCGCCGACGGGCGTGAACGGGGTTACGTTACTTATGATCAGTTGAACAAGGTTATGCCGCCTGAACAGGTATCAAGCGAGCAGATCGAGGATGTGATGTCGATGCTGTCGGAAATGGGCATCAACATCATCGAGGACGACGAGGAAGAGGATAAGGGGTCGACAGATCTGGCCACCACGTCGGGCACCAAAGACATTGCCCTGACCGTTACCGGCGGCGAAAAACTGGACCGCACCGATGATCCTGTGCGCATGTACCTGCGCGAAATGGGCAGCGTTGAATTGCTGAGCCGCGAAGGCGAAATCGCGATTGCCAAGCGGATCGAGGCTGGGCGCAACACGATGATTCTGGGCCTGTGCGAAAGCCCGCTGACCTTTAACGCGATTACCATCTGGCGCGACGAATTGCTGGCCGAGGAAATTCTGCTGCGCGATGTGATTGATCTGGAAACAACCTTTGGCAACCATATGGGCGAGGAAGAGGAAGAAGAACCTGTCGTCGCCCCCGTGGCCGGCGCCGCGCCCGCCGATAAGAAAGAGGCAGCCCAGGAACTGGATGCCGATGGTAATCCGATCGCCACAGATGACGACGACGATGATGACGAGGACGAACAGGCCAACATGTCGCTGGCCGCGATGGAAGCCGCGCTTAAACCACGGGTTCTGGAAACGCTGGACCTGATCGCGCGTGATTACGCCAAATTGTCGGAAATGCAGGACACACGGATTTCGGCCACTTTGAACGAGGAC
The DNA here is from genome assembly GCF_003544895.1 of Profundibacter amoris. Classification (GTDB taxonomy): domain Bacteria; phylum Pseudomonadota; class Alphaproteobacteria; order Rhodobacterales; family Rhodobacteraceae; genus Profundibacter; species Profundibacter amoris. The sequence continues at coordinate 2,126,251 of NZ_CP032125.1, read as the reverse complement.
GAGAGTTTCTCGAAGAAGGCCGAGACAAGTTACCAGAAGCTGCGTTCGGAAATCGTGACGCTGGTGAACGAGTTGCACCTGCACAACAACCGGATTGAAGCGCTGATTGACCAGCTTTATGGTGTCAATCGCAAGATCATGTCGATTGACAGCAATATGGTGAAACTGGCCGATCAGGCCCGCATCAACCGGCGCGAATTCATCGAGGCCTACCGCGATCACGAGCTGGATCCGATGTGGCTGGAGCAGATGGGCGAAAAGACCGGCCGTGGCTGGCAGGCGCTGCTGGAACGCTCGACCCCGAAAATCGAAGAACTGCGGGCCGAAATGGCGCAGGTGGGGCAGTATGTTGGCTTGGACATCCCCGAATTCCGCCGCATCGTGCAGCAGGTTCAAAAGGGTGAAAAAGAGGCACGGCAAGCCAAGAAAGAAATGGTCGAGGCCAACCTGCGTCTGGTGATCTCGATTGCCAAAAAATACACCAACCGTGGTCTGCAATTCCTTGATCTTATTCAGGAAGGTAACATCGGCCTGATGAAGGCGGTGGATAAATTCGAATATCGCCGTGGCTATAAATTTTCCACCTATGCAACGTGGTGGATCCGTCAGGCGATCACCCGTTCGATCGCCGATCAGGCCCGCACCATCCGTATTCCGGTGCATATGATCGAAACGATCAACAAACTGGTGCGCACCGGTCGCCAGATGCTGCATGAGATCGGCCGCGAACCCACGCCCGAGGAATTGGCCGAGAAGCTGCAAATGCCGCTTGAGAAGGTGCGCAAGGTGATGAAGATCGCCAAAGAGCCGATTTCGCTGGAAACCCCGATTGGGGATGAAGAAGACTCGCAACTGGGCGATTTCATCGAGGACAAGAACGCGGTTCTACCGCTGGATTCGGCCATTCAGGAAAACCTGAAGGAAACCACCACACGGGTGTTGTCGTCATTGACACCGCGCGAGGAACGGGTGCTGCGGATGCGGTTTGGCATCGGTATGAACACGGACCACACGCTGGAAGAGGTGGGGCAGCAGTTCAGCGTGACGCGGGAACGTATCCGGCAGATCGAGGCCAAGGCGTTGCGCAAGCTGAAACATCCTAGCCGGTCGCGCAAGTTGCGGAGTTTTCTGGATCAGTAGCGAAGGAGATGTAATGAGACAACAGAACGGGTATTCGTTGGTTGCAGAGCGAGCAATTGAACGGGTGCGTCAAATAGCAGACGATGCTACGAGAGAAAATTTGAGTGTCGCTGCAAGAGACAGACTTATTCAAGAGTTGGGTTTCCACCGCGAAACGTTGGAACAAGCATTTAGTTTTCGAAAGCAACATGGACCTGCCATGAGCATGGCGGATTCAGATACCTATTTCAGTGAAAAACTTGGGGGGATGATTTCATTCGCGGAAATGGCGGTTGAACCAGAAAGGCATGGTGGCAACTATTCAAAGGATAAAACTCTCGACAATATTGGACACTATTCTTATTTGGTGGCAAGATTGGTTGCTGCGAATTGGAACTCAATTTCTCGGCGCCCGAAAAGTGATAAAACGCTAAAAGAATCTTCATTCGAGCACCGCGAAGCTATGGAGCGTTTGGTGAATCGGTGAGGCATTATCAAGTTACGCTTGCGGACGTGTTGGCTGCGCATGACGAAGCCCTAAAATATGGTGGATTGGCTGGCATCGTAAGCCTAGATTCAATAGAATCTGCGATTGGGCGGCCCTACTCGGGGTACTGCCGGCAAATTTCGCGTAAATCGGCTGCATTGATGCATGCCCTTGTTCAAAATCATGGTTTCACTGATGGCAACAAGCGGACTGCTTTGTTGGTAACTGAGCTGCTTATCCGCCGTAGTGGGTATGCCTTGCGCTTGCAGAATGAAGAGTATTTTGATGACATTATTGTGGGTGTCGCGGAAGGAAATATTGAATTAGACGAATTAGATCAATGGTTTAAAGATCGCCTGATACGAGTTTGAAAAGAGTATCACTAACTATTAAATATAGTAAAAATCGAAGCAAGTCGTAGGGCGGGGTGAGCCCCGCCCTATTGTGCCACCTGTCCTTTACTCGCCGCGCAATGCCGCTATCATATGCCGCTATGCAAACCACATTCACCATCCCTACTTCCGGCCCCGGCCTTTATGAATTCACCCGCCAAGTGGCCGACTGGGTCTCGGGTGATGGCCTGCTGACCCTGTTGGTGCAACACACCAGCGCCTCGCTGTTGATACAGGAAAACGCCGATCCCGAAGTGCAGACCGATCTGCAAAACTTCTTTCACCGGCTGGTGCCGCCCACCACCGACCCGAAAATGGCCTATCTTACCCACACCTATGAAGGCCCCGACGACATGCCCGCGCATATCAAAGCCGCGCTGCTGCCTGTCAGCCTTTCCATTCCGGTGCAAAACGGTAAAATGCGGCTGGGGACATGGCAGGGGATATATCTGTTTGAACACCGTAACGCGCCGCACACCCGTCAGGTGGCCGCGCATCTAAGTCACGAGTAAAGGAAACACCATGCGTATAATCGTTGCAGCTTTGAGCCTGCTAACCTTCCCTCAAACCGCGATTGCCGAATGCGCCACACCGCAAGACACATTCCTGAGCTGCACGTTCTCGAACGGGCGAAAAGCCGTGGACGTCTGCGTGGAAGGGGACATGTTCACCTATCGCTTTGGCCGTGTTGGCAAGGCCCCCGATCTGGCCCTGTCCGTTCCTGTCATTGATGCCGAATATACCCCCTGGCCGGGCATTGGCCGCGCAATATGGGAAACTGTGACCTTTCATAACGACAAGACAAGCTATGTGGTCGCCGGCGTCATTGACCGTAAATTTTCCGACGACGAAAAGGATGAAATACAGGCCGAGATCAGCGGCTTGATCGACGTGAACGAGGGCGGGGAAACGCTGGCCACGCTGGAATGTGACCCCGGATCGGTCAGTTTCGGTTACGGGGGCAGCATCTATGAGGCGAAAACTGCGGCGGGCCAATGCTATAACCTTGAGGAACAGCGCTGGGAAAGCTGCCAGTAGACCGGCGCGCGCGCCATTTATTCAGGCGCGCGCCCGTTGGGGTGTGTTAGTCGTCCAGAACGAATGTCACCATCATATTGACGCGGAATTCGCTGACTTTTCCGTCTTTTACGGTCACTTTTTGCTCTTTTACCCAGGCGCTGGTGATCCCGCGCAGGGTTTTGGAGGCGCGTTTGACGCCTTCCTCTACAGCGTCATCAAAGCTTTTCTTCGAGGTCGAGGAAATCTCGGTTACGCGTGCTACACTCATAATATTCTCCCTTTGGTTAAACCCAAAGTATGGCACAAAAACAGCAATTTACCAAAGTAGCCCAATAATGCTGTGCAAGTTGCGCGCCCTCAGATTGAAACCGCGCCGGTGACCACATCCCAGATCAGCTTAAGATTAAGCGCAACGATGATCACCGTGATCACCCAGGCCGCATGGGTCAGCCAGCGCGGGGCGGGCAGGCCCTTCATCTTCTGGCTGTTTGCTGTGAACAGCACCAGCGGCACCATGGCAAAGGGCAGTTGCAGGCTTAGCACCACCTGTGACAGCACCAGCAACCGCGCCGTGCCGCTTTCGCCATAGATCACTGTGGCCACAAGGGCAGGCACAATGGCAATGCCGCGGGTGACCAGCCGGCGCTTCCACGGGGCGATTTTGATGTGGATGAACCCCTCCATGATGATCTGCCCCGCCAGCGTGGCCGTCACGGTCGAATTCAGCCCCGACGCCAGCAGCGCCACCGCGAACAGGCTGGCCGCCAGCGGCGCGCCCAGCAGGGGGCCGATCAGCCGGTGCGCATCCTGTATTTCGGCCACCTCGTATTGTCCCGCGACATGAAAGGTGGCGGCGGCCAAAATCAGAATCGAGGCATTGATAAACAGTGCAAACATCAGCGCCACGGTGGAATCGATCGTGCCCATGCGGATCGCGTCCAGCTTGTCAGCGCGGGTCGGGCCGATGTCGCGGGTCTGGATGATCGAGGAATGCAGATACAGGTTATGCGGCATAACCGTCGCGCCGATGATCCCCAGCGCCAGATACAGCATTTCCGGCGTTTGCAGGATGTCGCGCTGCGGGATGAATCCGCGCAACACATCGCCCCAGACCGGCGCAGCATAAACCATTTGCACGGCAAAACAGGCGAAAATGACAGCCATCAGGGCAATCACCACCGCTTCCAGTTTGCGAAACCCCTTGCCCTGCAGCCACAGGATCAGGAACACATCCAGCGCGGTCAGCACCACGCCGATTTCCAGCGGGATGCCGAACAGCAGGTTTAGCCCGATGGCGGTGCCGATCACCTCGGCCAGATCGGTGGCGATGATTGCCGCTTCGGCCAGCAGCCACAGCACAAATCCCACCGGGCGGGAAAACGCATCCCCGCTGGCCTGCGCCAGATCCCGTCCCGAAGCAATCCCCAGCCGCAGCGCCAGCGCCTGTAGCAAAATCGCCATGACATTGGATATCAGGATCACCGACAGCAGTGTATAGCCGAAAGCCGAGCCTCCGGCCAGCGATGTGGCCCAGTTTCCCGGATCCATATAGCCGACCGCCACCAGATAACCGGGGCCGAAAAACGACAGAAACCGGCGCAGAAAATGCCCTTTGGACACGCGCACGCTGGCATGGGATTCCGCCAGCGATTTTTCCGATTGTGGGCGGCGCCAGCCGTTTGACTCTGTCAATTTTTATCCTGATATTGCAATTAAGAACTATTCTTAACTAGCAGCTACGCGTTTCTGATCAAAGGGTCAAGAGGGGCTGTATGTTGCGGTTGCATTTCCCCCCTACCCAAAGGGTTGCGGCTGCCCTATAGTGCCTGTGGATAAGTCCTGAACAAACCCAATGGAGAGGCTATGCGCTGCCCTTTTTGTGGAAACGTCGATACCCAAGTCAAAGATTCACGCCCTGCCGAAGATCACGCCGCAATCCGTCGTCGCCGGTTCTGTCCGGCCTGCGCCGGTCGCTTTACCACCTATGAACGGGTGCAGTTGCGCGATCTTGTGGTGATCAAATCCAATGGCCGCCGCGAGGAATTCGGCCGTGACAAGCTGGAGCGGTCGATCCGCATGGCGTTGCAAAAACGCCCGATTGATCCGGAACGCATCGACCAGATGATTTCTGGCATCGTACGGCGGCTGGAAAGCATGGGCGAAACCGATATCAAATCGCAAACGATTGGCGAAATCGTGATGGAATCCCTGGCCCGGATCGACACCGTGGCCTACGTTCGTTTTGCCAGTGTTTACAAGAATTTCCAGGCGGCGGATGATTTCGACAAATTCGTAAGCGAATTGCGGCCTGACGATTCTCCGGAAGAGTGACCCAGCCAGACCAAGACGCCCGCTTTATGGTGCTCGCCCTTGCTCTGGGCGCGCGCGGGTTGGGGCGTGTATGGCCCAATCCGGCGGTGGGCTGTGTGGTTGTCGCGGCTGGACGGATCATCGGGCGCGGCTGGACGGCGGATGGCGGACGGTCCCACGCCGAAACCATGGCGCTGAAACAGGCAGGCGAGGCAGCGCGCGGGGCCACGGCCTATGTCACGTTAGAGCCTTGCGCGCATCACGGCAAAACCCCGCCTTGTGCCGAAACGCTGGTTAATGCTGGCGTGGCACGGGTGGTGACGGCGCTCGAGGATCCCGATCCGCGTGTCGCGGGCAGGGGGCACGCCATTTTGCGCGACGCCGGTATCACGGTGACAACGGGGGTGATGCAGTCCGAAGCCCTGCGCGCCCACGCCGGTTTTTTGAAACGGGTGCAGGAGGACCGTCCGATGATCACCCTGAAGCTGGCCAGCAGTTTTGACGGGCGCATCGCCACGGCAACCGGCGAAAGCCAGTGGATCACCGGCCCCGAGGCGCGGCGCATGGTGCATCTGCAACGCGCCCGCCATGACGCGGTGATGGTTGGCGGCGGCACCGCACGGGCGGATGACCCGACCCTGACGGTGCGCGATCTGGGCATTTCCCGCCAGCCGGTGCGCATCATCGCCAGCCGAAATCTTGACCTGCCGCTCTCGGGCAATCTGGCCCGCACCGCTGGCGTTGTGCCGCTGTGGCTTTGCCATGGCGAGGGTGCCGATCCGGCGTTGATCGACGCATGGTCCGGCATGGGTGCCACCCTGATCCCCTGCGCCATCCGTCAAGGTCTGCTTGATCCGGCTTCAATCCTGAATGCACTGGGGCAGGCCGGTTTGACACGGGTATTTGTCGAAGGCGGCGGGGCCTTTGCCGCGTCGCTTCTGCGCGCAGGTCTGGTGGATGAATTGATCGGCTTTACCGCTGGTATCGCTCTGGGAGCCGAAGGGTTGCCCTCGCTTGGTCCGCTTGGCTTGCAACGCCTTGCCCTGGCCCCGCGCTTTGAACTGGTCGAGCAACGTCAACTGGGCGCCGACATCATGCACAACTGGCGCAAGACCTAGCACAAGCGTTCCCTTCTTCTTTTCCGAAATATCCCCGCCGGAGGCAAAACCGCGCGCCCCGCAAGGGGCGCGCGGTTGGGGCGATGCGCAAAGCGCAGCGCAAACCCTGATCAGGAATGCTGCCCGAACAAATCCACTGTCTGATCCATCAAACGTGTGCGAATTTCCGGCCCTTCCATCAGAACCTCGTGCTCGGCCCCCTCAACCATTTCCAGCCGCCCGTCCGGCCAGTCCTGCATCCGTTTGATCACCGCTGCGGTATCCACGATCCGCTCGTTTGTACCCAGAAACGTCAGCGCCGGCACCTTCGGGGCCTCCATTGCCATCAGGTTGCGGGTTTCGGTCAGCGCCTCGAACAGCCAGTTCATGCTTGGCCCACCCAGCGCAAAACGGGGATGTGCCGCGACCTGTTCCTGCAACAGCGCATACATATCCGGATCGGTGGTCAGCAGGTTGTCCTCGAACGGGGCGACCGATACATAGCTTTGCGCACTGGTTCCGGGCGCGTATTTTTGCCCCATACCAACCGTGCTTGCAGCCCAGGCAATCCCGCGTGCCAGCGGGCGCATCACGGGGCCGATCAGAATACCCCACATCGGCGCACTGAAAACCGAGGCTTTCACCTCCAGCCCGTCCACCAATGATCGCAGCGCAATACAGCCACCCATCGAATGGGACAGCATGTAAAACGGCTGCGGCATTTCTAGTTCCCGCGCCGCCTGCACCATCGCGGCCACATCCCGCTGGTAATCGGCAAACTTCAGCACATGGCCTGTGTCGGGATCATCCAGCATCCGGTCGGCCAGCCCCTGACCACGCCAGTCCACCACAATCGTGGCATAGCCACGCTGCCGCAGATCGCCGGTCACCAGACCGTATTTTTCAATATACTCGGTGCGCCCGGGCATCAGCAGAACCGTGCCCCTGGTGCCTTTGTTCCACACCCCAACACGGATGCGCACCCCGTCATCCGTATCCAGCCAATAGGCCACGCCCCCGTCAGGGGCGCGTGCGACATCGGTATAAAGGGGTGCGGTTTCCATCATTTAGGCCAGAAACGAAGCCAGCTTCATCGCCATGCCCATATCGCCGTCAATCGTCAGCTTGCCGGTCATAAAGGCGGCAGTCGGGTTGGTTTCGCCTTCCAGGATCGACTGGAACACATCGGCATCCGCCGTCATGGTCACATCTGCGTCGTCATCACCGGCGCGGGCGCCATCGGCATCGATGATCACAGCCCCTTCGTCACCGATCACAAATTTGGCAATCCCGTCAAATCCGCCGGAAATCTTTTCGTTCAGGGCGGCAACGGCCGTGTCGATTACTTCGCTCATGGGTCATCCTTTTCAATTCGTGAACATCGGGGTCTCGTATCTTGCCGATGCATGGTTTAAACTCGGTATTGTTATGAGCATAATCAACCCTATTCACAAACGTATCGTTACGGCATTCGCTTTGACAGTCATGTTTTCCCTACCTTTGGGCGCCCAAGAGGTGACTGTGGACGAATTGTTCGACGAATTGCAGCTGGCCACGGTGGAGCAAACCGACAGAATCACCAAACAGATCGAAACCCTCTGGTCGCAAAGCGGATCGGCCTCGATGGATCTGCTGTTGAAACGCGGGCGCGATGCGCTGCGGGACGGGGACACAGAGGCGGCCATCGAACACCTGACTGCGCTGGTTGATCACGCACCGGATTTCGCCGAAGGCTATTATACCCGCGCCACCGCCTATTTTGAGTCAGGCCTGTTCGGTCCCGCGCTGGCCGATCTGCGCACCACCCTTGCCCTGAACCCGCGCCATTTCGGGGCGCTGACGGGGCTGGCCTATATCCTCGAGGAAATGGAAAACCCCGAAAAGGCGCTGGTGGCCTATCGCAAGGTGCTGGAACTGGTGCCGCATGACGAAACCGTGCAAGAGGCCGTATCACGGCTTGAAGGTGTGGCGCTTTAGGCGCTGAACGGGTTGGATAGATATGCTTGACGACAACCGGATCACGGCCGTTCTGGGGCCGACCAACACCGGCAAAACCCATTACGCGATCGAACGGATGCTGGGGCACCGCACGGGCATCATCGGCCTACCGCTGCGCCTGTTGGCGCGCGAGGTTTACGACCGCATTGTTGGTTTGCGCGGCCCCTCCGTTGTGGCGTTGGTCACCGGCGAGGAACGCATCGTGCCGCCGCGCACCCAATACTGGGTCTGCACGGTCGAGGCGATGCCGGCTGGCATGGGCACCGATTTTCTGGCGATTGACGAAATCCAGCTATGTGCCGACCCCGAGCGTGGCCACGTCTTTACCGACCGCCTGCTGCACGCTCGCGGCACACGGGAAACCCTGTTTCTGGGCGCGGATTCGATGCGCAGCGCAATTGCCGAACTGGTGCCAAAGGCGCAATTCCTCCGCCGTGATCGTCTTAGCGAACTGGTTTACGCAGGCTCCAAGAAAATCAGCCGGATGCCCGGACGCAGCGCCATCGTCGGCTTTTCGGTGGACAACGTCTATGCCATCGCCGAACTTCTGCGCCGCCAAAAGGGCGGGGCGGCGGTGGTGATGGGGGCGCTAAGCCCACGCACCCGCAATGCGCAGGTGGAAATGTATCAGAACGGCGATGTCGATTATCTGGTGGCGACGGATGCCATCGGCATGGGGCTGAATCTTGATATCAACCACATCGCTTTTTCCTCGCTGACCAAATTCGACGGCCGCCGGATGCGCCCGCTGCAACCGAACGAGCTGGCCCAGATCGCGGGCCGCGCGGGGCGCTATATGCGCCACGGCAGTTTCGGCGTGACCGGCGAGGCACCGCTGCTTGCGGACGGGGTGGTCGATGCCATCACCAACCACAGGTTTGCACCGGTGAAAAAGCTGCAATGGCGCAATTCGGGGCTGGAATTCGGCAATACGGCACGTCTGATTGCCGCGCTCGAATCCCCCACGGATGACCCTTGGCTGACCCGCGCACGCGAGTCAGATGACCTTATGGCGCTGAAAACCCTGTCCGCGCGCGATGATGTTGCAACGCGGATTGGCGGCCCGCAGGATGTCAAACGCCTGTGGGATGTCTGCCGCATCCCCGATTTTCGCGGCATCAGCCATGCTGAACACGCGGCGATCCTGGAACAGATTTTCGCGTATTTACAACAGTATAACCGCATTCCCGACGATTGGCTGGCGCGGCAGGTCAAACGGCTGGACCGATCCGAAGGTGACATTGACGCGCTGTCAAAACGCTTGGCGTTTATCCGCACATGGACCTATGTCGCGCAACGAAAAGGCTGGGTAGATGACGAAACCCATTGGCGCGGGGCGACTCGCGCTGTAGAAGACCGCCTATCGGACGCGCTGCATGCGCGGCTGACACAACGATTTGTTGACCGGCGCACGTCCGTTTTGCTGCGCCGGTTGAAGCAGAAGGAGGGCCTCGTGGCCGAAGTGAACGACAAAGGTGAAGTGACGGTCGAAGGGCAACTGATTGGCCGTCTTGAGGGGTTCCGCTTTACGCAGGACAAAACCGCCAATGCCGACGAGGCCAAGACCCTGCGCGCTGCCAGTGTGGCCGCGCTTGCGCCGCAGTTCCATCTGCTGGCCGACCGGTTCTATAACGCGCCCGATACGGAAATCGACTTTACCGAACAGGGCGGGTTGATGTGGGGCGAACATGCCGTGGGCAAGCTGGTGGCGGGCGATGACGCGCTGAAACCGCAGGCCGTGGCCTTTGTCGATGACGAGGCGGGCGTCGATGTCGCCACCAAGGTGCAGCGCCGTTTGCAGCATTTCATCGACCGCAAGGTCGCGACCTTGTTCGAACCGCTGCTGAACCTGTCCAAAGACGACACATTGCCACCGATTGCCCGTGGCTTTGCCTTTCGCATGATCGAGAATTTCGGCATCGTGCCCCGTTCCGAAGTCGCGGCCGAGGTCAAGGATCTGGATCAGGATGCCCGCGCCACCCTGCGCAAACACGGTATCCGCTTTGGCCAGTTCACCATATTCATGCCGCTGTTGCTGAAACCCGCCCCGACGCGCCTGCGTCTGGTGCTGTGGTCGCTGGCAAACAAACTGGACGAATTCCCCGAAAGCCCGCCGCCCGGTCTGGTCACCATCCCGACCGAGAAAGACGCGCCAAAGGGTTGGGATACCATGTCGGGTTACCGCGCCGCAGGCAGCCGCGCGATCCGCATCGATATGCTGGAACGTCTGGCCGACATGCTGCGCGCCGAAAACAGCCGCAGCGGCTTCGAGGCCAACCCCGATATGCTGTCAATCACCGGCATGACGCTGGAACAGTTCGCCGACCTGATGCAGGGGTTGGGCTATAAGGCGGAAAAAGGCGAACGGGTGAAGGTCAAGCCGGCACCGGTCGAGGACGCCAAGGCCGTTGAGGGCGAAAAGCCCGCCGAAGAGGCCAAACCGGAAGGCGAGGCCGAGGCCAGCCAAACGCCTGCCGAGGTGACACCCGAGTCGGAAGCGCCGAAGGAAGCTGCTCCCGAAGCCGAAGCCCCAGCCGAGGCTGCCGAGTCCAGTGAAGAAGCCCCCGAAATGGAGGTCTTCTATACCTTCACATGGGCGCCCAAACGCCAGGGCGGCGGCGAACGTCGCAAGCCGCAGGGCAAGGGCAAACCGCGCGGCAAACCGCAGGGCAAACGCCCGCCACGCGACGGGGCGAAAACCTATCAGGCGCGCCCGCCCAAGAAAGAAAAGAAAATCGACCCCGACAACCCCTTTGCCGCCGCGCTTATGGGGCTAAAGGACAAGGGCTGATCCGTGGCAGACGCGCCGGATAAGGGCCGCGTCGATAAATGGTTGTGGCACGCGCGGTTTTTCAAAACCCGCTCGCTTGCCACCAAACAGGTGACGGGGGGCCATGTGCGCCTGAACGGATCGCGGATTTCCAAGGCCTCAGTTTTGGTGACGGCGGGCGATACGCTGACTTTTCCGCAGGCCCGCCGCATTCGGGTGATCCAGATCACGGCAATCGCCACCCGCCGCGGTCCCGCCCCCGAGGCACAGGCGCTGTATCTTGACCTGACTCCGCCCGAGGAAAAGCCCGAACCGACAGCCCAAATCGAGCGAAAGGGCCGCCCGACCAAGAAAGATCGTCGCACAGCGCGCATTTTACGCGGTTCCTACCTTGATTGATTGCACGCAAGCGAATAGTCAGGCGCAGATGGTTGAGATTTCAGAGGCTACCCATGACCTATATCGTCAATGACAAATGTATCGCCTGCAAATACACCGACTGTGTCGAGGTTTGCCCCGTAGACTGTTTTTACGAGGGTGAAAACATGCTGGTCATCCATCCGGATGAATGTATCGATTGCGGTGTCTGCGAACCGGAATGCCCGGCTGACGCGATCCGCCCCGACACCGAACCGGACACGGATAAATGGGTTGAATTCAACCGCAAATATTCCGAAATCTGGCCGGTGATCATCGAGAAAAAAGATCCGCTGCCCGAAGCCGAAGAGCGCGATGGCGAAGAGGGCAAGCTGGAGAAATACTTTTCCGAGAAGCCAGGCGAAGGCAGCGAATAACGATTCGTTCACGCTTGCTCCAGAGCCGGTTTCGGGTGTGGTTTTTACCTGAAAAATTGGATGTTATGGCCTGTAAAACAACGTGGAATCGTGGATTCGGTATGGCTGCGCTTTAAATAGGGCATAATTTCTGCTATATTCACGGGTGAAACACATATCGAAACCTGTAGCCACCCTCGGTGCTGAAAGCCTGACGGGTGGTTTATTGTCGCCTGAATACTGTCTGGTCTGGCGACGTTGAACCGAGGAAGTGAACTGAATGAGCAAGTCGAAGAAACTGGATTTTCGCCCTAACGAGTTTGTCGTGTATCCGTCCCATGGTGTGGGCAAGGTTGTCTCGGTTGAGAAACAAGAGGTTGCCGGGTTTGAACTGGAACTGTTTGTGATTGCCTTTGAAAAAGACAAGATGACTCTGCGGGTGCCAACCAACAAGGCAATCGAGGTCGGGATGCGGGCGCTGTCGTCGCCGGACGTGGTGGCGCATGCGCAAAAGACGCTGAAGGGCAAGGCCAAGGTCAAACGCGCGATGTGGTCGCGTCGGGCGCAGGAATACGAGCAGAAGATCAACTCGGGTGATCTGATTGCGATTGCCGAAGTGGTGCGTGATTTGCACCGCACGGATGAGCAGCGCGAGCAGAGCTATTCCGAGCGTCAGTTGTATGAGGCCGCATTGGAGCGGCTGACCCGTGAATTTGCCGCTGTGGCCGGTGATGGCGAGGATGCGGCCCGTCAGGGGATCATCGATATTCTGATGTCGCGGGTTGTTGCAGCGGCTTAGAGCGCATCCAATCTAATCGAAATAGTGTATTCACCGCGCAACTCGAGGCAGCGTTTGCACCTGCAAATGCGTTCGGGTTGTGTGGTGAATTCAATTGGATTGGATTTGCTCCAAGCGTTTGTTTCAGGAATTGCGCCGCGCGATGCGCGTCGCCCCAAGGCGCTGCCCCCTGACGGGGGCAGCGCCTTTTTCGCCTCCGGCGGAGGTATTTCGGGCAAGAAGAAGTGGAAGGTGCCTAGGCCAGAAGTGTTGCGAAAGTGATTAGCGCGGCGATTTCGGCCAGTTGCTGGCTGGCGCCGAGGATGTCACCGGTCTGGCCGCCGATTTTGCGCAGGGCAATCAGGGCGATTGCGGTAGCGGCAAGGCTGGCGGCAATCAGGGCAAAGATACCTGTGGGAAGCGGGGCAATGAAGATGGTCAGCAGGGCAAGTGCAAGGGCCACGCCGGCGGTGTCTTTGGCCACAGGTCCGACGCTCGCCGACAAGCCGCCATCGCGGGCGTGGGGCAGGGTGGCCATGATGAACACCATCGGCATGCGCGACAGGGTGGTGGCGGCGATCAGGGCGGTGAACAGCGCCCCGCTGTGGATCAGGGCCGTAATCGCGCTCCAGCGCAGCATCAGCGACACCAGCAGCGCGATCACCCCGTAGGTGCCGATCTGGCTGTCTTTCATGATTTCCAGCCTCCGGTCCCTGTCCCAGCCGCCCCACAGCCCGTCGAATGTATCGGCCAGACCGTCTTCGTGCATGGCGCCGGTCAAGACCACCTGCGCCGTGATCACCAGCGCGGCGGTGATCGGGGCAGACAGCCCCAGCGCCAGTGCGATCCAGCCCAAAGCCGCTGCCAGCGCCCCGACAATCAGCCCGACCAGCGGAAAGGCCCAGGCCGCCGCCCCGCGCGCGCCAGCGGTTTTCACCGGCAGGCGGGTCAGCAGGCCGATGGCGGCGGGGATATCCGCCAGCCGGATCAGCGAGGTGTCGGGTTTGCTCATCAACAGGGCCTTTTCATTGCATCTTGCGCTTCTACCAGCGTTAAACCTAAAAGGCATAGAATATCAACGAGGGACCGACATGACATTTACCACGCTCGCCGAATTTCGCACCATTCTGGAAGATTTGCCCGCTGCGGATGCGGTTGCGCGGCAGGGGGCCGAAGCGCGCAACAGCCAGTTGACCAAACCACCGGCGGCGCTGGGGCGGCTCGAGGATCTGGCGATCTGGTATGCGGGTTGGCGTGGCGATCCAAAACCGTCGCTAAAGGCGCCGCAGATCATCATCTTTGCCGGCAACCACGGGGTTTGTGCGCAGGGGGTTTCGGCCTTTCCGCCCGAGGTGACGGAGCAGATGGTGCTGAATTTCGAGCATGGCGGGGCGGCGATCAACCAGTTGGCCAAGGCGTTCGGGGCGAAAATGGACGTGCATGCCCTGTCGCTGGACAGGCCCACGGCGGATTTCACCGTGGATGCCGCGATGAGCGAGGACGAGGTGGTTGCGGCGCTGCTGGCGGGCTGGAACGCGGTTGATCCCAAGGCGGACCTGCTGGTGACCGGCGAGATGGGCATCGGCAACACCACATCGGCGGCGGCGATTGCGGCGGCGTTGTTTGGTGGCGATGCGGCCGAGTGGACGGGGCGCGGCACAGGTGTGGATGATGACGGGTTGGCAGTGAAAACCCGCGTGGTGGCCGAAGGGCTGGCGCGGCACGGGGATGTGCTGAAGGATCCGTTGCAGGTTCTGCGCTGCCTTGGCGGGCGGGAATTGGCGGCGATGGCCGGGGCGATATCGCGGGCGCGAATCTTGCGGATACCGGTAATTCTGGACGGGTTTATCTGCTCGGCAGCGGCGGCGACGCTGGAAATGGCGGCGGCGGGCGCGCTGGATCATTGTGTTGCGGGGCATGTCTCGGCTGAATCTGCGCATGGCAAGGTGTTGAAAAATGTTGGTAAAGAGCCGTTGCTGGCGCTGGGTATGCGGTTGGGCGAAGGATCTGGTGCGGCGCTGGCGATTGGTGTTTTGAAGGGGGCGGTTGCCTGTCATTCGGGCATGTCCACCTTTGCCGAGGCGGGGGTTTCGGACGGGTAACGCTCCCTTTCATCTTTGTTCAATAAATATCCGCGCCGCAGGCAAGAAACTTCCTAGCCTGCGGCGCGGATATTTAGAAAAAGAAGAAGCTAGACCGGCAAGGGCGCGTCGGCCTTTAGCTCGTTCATCACGATCTGGCTTTGCACACGGGCTACGGCACTGTGGGGCAGCAAGGCGTCCTGTATCAGCGTGTTCAGCGCGGCCAGATCGGCGCAATAGACGTGCAGCATGTAGTCGGCCTCGCCGGTCAGGGTCCAGGCGCTGATCACTTCGGGGCGCGATTTAACGTGGCGCACGAACGAGGCCGCAGCCTGCGCGTCATGGGCCGCCATTTGCACCTGAACGAAGGCCTGCACAGTCAGGCCCAGTCGTTTTGCATCCAGTTTGGCGCTGTAGTTGCGGATGTAGCCCGCAGTTTCCAGCCGCTGACGGCGGCGCGCGGCCTGCGAGGGCGACAGGTTCAGCATTTCGCCCAATTCGGCGGCAGTGGTCTGGGCGTTCTTTTGCAGTTCAACCAGAAGGCGGGAATCGGTTTTGTCCAGTGCCATGCGGTATTCTCGCGTAATAACTCCAATATGTGTTATAATGGCGCGTATAAACCGGAAATGTCTAGTAAAAACGCGCGCCAAACACATCCGGGTTTTGTTATTCTTCTTCTGAACGCAAACAGGAGAAAACCGATGGGACCATTCCCCCATGACGCCCCCCGTGCCACCATCACTGCCGACAACCCTGCCGGAACCGACGGTTTCGAATTTGTCGAATTCGCCCATGAAGACCCGCAGGCCCTGCGTGATCTGTTCGCCAAAATGGGGTTCAAACATGTGGCCAATCACAAAACCAAGGCGGTCGAGCTGTGGAAGCAGGGCGACATCAGCTATCTGTTGAATTACCAGCCGGACAGCTTCGGGATGCGCTTTGTTGATCAGCACGGCCCCTGCGCCCCGTCGATGGCCTGGCGGGTGGTGGATGCGCAAAAGGCGTTTGACCATGCGGTTTCTAAAGGGGCCGAACCCTATACCGGCGATGATAAAACCATGGATGTGCCGGCGATCTTGGGGATTGGCGGGTCATTGTTGTATTTCATCGACCGGTATTTTGACACCAGCCCTTATAACGCCAAATTCGATTGGCTCGACAATGCCCATCCCGCTGGCGACGGGTTTTATTACCTCGATCATCTGACCCACAATGTGCACAAGGGGAATATGGACAAGTGGTTCAAATTCTACGCCGACCTGTTCAATTTCCGCGAAATCAGGTTTTTTGATATTCAGGGCAAGTTCACGGGGCTGTTCAGCCGCGCGCTGACCTCGCCCTGTGGCCGTATCCGTATCCCGATCAACGAGGATCGTGGTGAGAAGGGGCAGATCGTGGCCTATCTGAAGCGTTATAACGGCGAGGGGATCCAGCATATCGCGGTGGGGACGGATGATATTTACGGCTCGGTCGATGCGATTGCCGCCAAGGGGCTGGAGTTCATGCCCGGCCCGCCGAAAACCTATTACGAGATGAGCCGCGCGCGGGTGAAAGACCACGAAGAGCCGCTGGAACAGATGATGAAGCACGGTATCCTGATTGACGGTGAAGGGGTGGTCGGCGGCGGCGAAACCCGCATTCTGTTGCAGATTTTCAGCAAAACCGTGGTCGGGCCGATCTTTTTTGAATTCATCCAGCGCAAGGGGGATGACGGATTTGGTGAAGGCAATTTCAAGGCGCTGTTTGAATCGATCGAGCGCGAGCAGATCGAGAACGGGGAATTTGCCGCGCAATAGCGTTTATAGCTTTGGCATCCGCAATATCACGGTGCGCCCGCCTTTGACGTAACGCAATTCGTCTTCGCCAATCGCGGCCACCTTGCCACCATCAACCCGCTGGCCAACCTTGACCTTGACGTAACGCCCGTTTGACAACCGCACAAGGGCACGGCGGTTGCCGGGGCTGCCGTATACCCCGATCAGCGAGGTGCGGTGCAGGTTGATTGCATTCTTTGTGGTGGCCAGACGTGCGACCGATCCACGGGTTGGCGCTTGCGGGGTTACGGTTTGGTTGCGGGGCACGGCTACGGCGGCAGTGGCCTGTTCCGAGGGGGCCGATGCACGGGCGCGGGCGACCAGTCGGGCAAAATTGCGCGGGCGGTGATTGGGCAGGCGCGACAGGACCACGGCGTTTTCTGTCGGAGTTTCGTCAAGCTCTTCTTCCACCTTGGCGGTGAAGGGGCGCGGTTTGGGGCGAAATCCGGCCAGTTCGGAACGGGTTCTTCCGCCAAGCTGTGCGGTTTCGTTTGCCTGCACCAGATTTGCCGGGCGCGGGGCCGGTTTGAACCTTGCCAGCCGATCATCGGGCACAGGGGTGACATCCGGCGCCCGGTTGCCACGCACAGCGGGTTTGACGGGGGGCGGGCCTTTGAACACAAGGATGCCGTCCGGGTTTAGGGTGCCCTCGACCGTGGGAATGACCAAACCGCGATCATCCAGATGAAAGCTTTCGCTGTTGGCGATCGGCGGGTTTTGCGGCGGGGTGACCCGTGTGTCGGGCGACAGTGAAACCGTCGGCAGGGCGACCGCGTCATGTGAGGCTATCTGCGGGTCCACCGACGCGATATATTGCGTGTGACCGGTTTGCTCGGCCGGTGCGGCACTTGCAGGTGGGGGCAGTTGCCAAAAGCCGCTTTCGTCATAAGCCTCTTGCGCGTTTTCGGTAGTGACTGTTGGAACCGGTTCCGGTTCGGCAACTTGTTCGGGTGTCGGTTCGGGTTCGGGGACCGGTGCGGGTAGGGCCGCGACAGGTTGTTCCGGTTCCGTCGCCGCCGTTTTTTCCGGCTCGGCGGGGGTGTCGGCTGTGGGTAGGGGGGCTGTGTCAGCACCTGTCAGGGGGGGCAATTCAGCGGTCAGTTCCGGTTCTGCTTCTACAACCGGATCGCGCCGGATGGTCGGTTCGGTCAACATGGCCAGCGCATCGCCCACCGGATCCTGTTCGGGGATGGAGGGTTGCGGTGCGACCTCGGTAACAACAGGGATTTCTTCGGCGGGCGCATCGGCGACAACGGGAACGTCACCGTCTGCTGCGGTTTCTTTGCCGGGAAGGAAACTGGCCCAAATCGCGACTGCGGCCAGCGCGACAACCAGCAGCAACATCAATCCCGGCCCCAGATAGCGCGGCTTGCCTTTGTCTGTTGTCACCTTGCGGGCGCCAAACACCGTCATCGCCTGCTCTTCGTCGGTGGTGCGGCTGTCCAGCAGCGGTTTGATGGCGTTTTCCAACCTTAAAGGGGCTGCGGGCGCGCTGGTTGTTGCCACTTTGGTTTCCTTGCGTTTCACGCCGCCCAGCAGCGGAGATTTCGACGTTTTGCCTTCCGGCAGGATCGCCAGCCGGGTTTCGGTTTTTTCGATACGTTCAATCGCGGCGTCGGGCAGATCGGCATCATCCGCGTCACGACGGGTTGCGAACGTGGGCAGGGGCGCGTCGGGAACAGGGGTATCCGTATCCGGCACATCGGCCGAAATAACACCGGCTGGTTTGTCGGTTTTTGCTTGCTTCTTTTTCGCTTTGGCGGATTTTTTCTCAGGCTCAGGCTCAGGCTCAGGCTCAGGCTCAGGCTCAGGCTCAGGCTCAGGCTCAGGCTCAGGCTCAGGCTCAGGCTCAGGCTCAGGCTCAGGCTCAGGCTCAGGCTCAGGCTCAGGCTCAGGCTCAGGCTCAGGCTCAGGCTCAGGCTCAGGCTCAGGCTCAGGCTCAGGCTCAGGCTCAGGCTCAGGCTCAGGCTCAGGCTCAGGCTCAGGCTCAGGCTCAGGCTCAGGCTCAGGCTCAGGCTCAGGCTCAGGCTCAGGCTCAGGCTCAGGCTCAGGCTCAGGCTCAGGCTCAGGCTCAGGCTCAGGCTCAGGCTCAGGCTCAGGCTCAGGCTCAGGCTCAGGCTCAGGCTCAGGCTCAGGCTCAGGCTCAGGCTCAGGCTCAGGCTCAGGCTCAGGCTCAGGCTCAGGCTCAGGCTCAGGCTCAGGCTCAGGCTCAGGCTCAGGCTCAGGCTCAGGCTCAGGCTCAGGCTCAGGCTTTATGTCCGCTTCATCAGCATCCTGACCGGCTTTGGGTTTTACCGGATTTTCCGGTATTTCCTCTTGCTCAATATCAGCGCCCGTGCCCGTCTCGGTCTCGGTCTCGGTCTCGGTCTCGGTCTCGGTCTCGGTCTCGGTCTCGGTCTCGGTCTCGGTCTCGGTCTCGGTCTCGGTCTCGGTCTCGGTCTCGGTCTCGGTCTCGGTCTCGGTCTCGGTCTCGGTCTCGGTCTCGGTCTCGGTCTCGGTCTCGGTCTCGGTCTCGGTCTCGGTCTCGGGTGATTTTTCCGCGACCTCTTTTGCCACGGTTTTTGCCACAAGCGGGGCGATGATGCTGATGGCAACCGTATCGCGCTCTATGCTTTCGTCTTGTTCCAGCAAGGCTTCGGCGGTTGTGGTCTGTCCGAAATAAGGCTCGCCATCAAAATGTCCGGCCTCGGGAATGGCGACAAAACACAGCGGGTTGAACCCGTGCTCAAAGGCGAAATCTTCGGCTTCGGTCAGTGTTTCGCGGGCCACGGCGGCGATATGAAGATCATCCCCGATGACACAAAAATCAAAGGCCAGCTCGAAAATATGATAGGGTGTCGCCCCGTCCAGGGCCGCGCGGGCCTGTAGATCGCGTTGGGCCTGTGTCGGGGCGGCGTTCGGCACGGCCTTATAGAGGATTTGCGAATTGGGGATCACCAGTTTGGTGGTCACCCCGCCGTTGTCCAGCGAGGCAGCGGTCTGGCGCAGGTAATCCAGTTCGCGGGGCAGGTTTTTATCTTCCGGTGAGACTTCGCCCACAATGCGCCAGCCGTCTTTCTCGCGGTGGAGAAGGGCGATACCGTTATGGCACAGGTTCAGGGCAAAATTTGGCTTCATGTTATTGATCTAGCACAGAAAGAATATCGGACTGCAGGCGTTATATTTACTTTCGCCACACTATAGCAGGTTTTCGCCTATGGAAAGGAAAAGCCCCAAGGATTGCCTTGCGGGGTGCGTCTTATCAGTGGAACATCAAAAACAATGTGAAAGGAATTTGTTATGCGGAATGTAATAATTGCACTGGTTTTATTGATGGCAACGCCCGTGATGGCCCAGGATGCCCGCCGGATTGTGGTGAATGGCCACGGGGTGGTTGATACGGTGCCGGACATGGCGACCATTTCGATGGGGGTGGTCAGCGAGGCAAAAACGGCCGGGGCGGCGATGGCGAAGAACTCGGATGCGCTGGCGGCGGTATTGAAACAGCTAGCGGCGGCGGGGATCGAATCGCGTGATATCCAGACCAACAACCTGTCGCTGTCGCCGCGCTGGAACAATGGCGGGTCCATGTCCAAGGCGCCGCCCCAGATTGTCGGCTTTGTAGCCACCAATACAGTCAGCGTGCGGGTGCGTGATTTGGCGCAACTGGGTGTGGTTCTGGATGCGGTGGTGCAAAACGGCGCCAACAGTTTTCACGGGCTAAGCTTTGGCTTGCAGGATATGGAACCGGCGCAAAACGCAGCAAGGGTGGCGGCCATCAAGGATGCGATGGCCAAGGCACAGCTATACGCCACGGCAGCCGGTGTGGAACTGGGCGATGTGGTGTCGATCAGCGACGGCACTGTGCGCAGCGCGCGGCCGGTGATGATGGAAGCCGATATGATGCGCTCGATGGCGGTGCCGGTGGCGCAGGGGAAATTGTCAGTGACGGCGGATGTGAGCGTTGTGTTCGGGATTGCCGATTAGGCGTAATGGCCAATCCCCTAACGCGGGGGATTGGCCCAGATTATCAGGCTGTTGCCACCGTCAGCGCCTGATCCAGATCGGCGATCAGGTCATCTGCATCCTCGATGCCGATGGATATGCGCACCACGCTGGGTCCGGCACCTGCGGCCTCTTGCTGTTCTTCGTTCAACTGCCGGTGCGTGGTTGAGGCCGGATGCAGGATCAGGGACCGTGCATCACCAAGGTTGGCCACATGGCTGAAAATATTCAGGTTTTCCACCAGTTTTACGCAGGCGTCATAGCCGCCCTTGACCGCCACAGTAAACAGCGCGCCCGCGCCTTTGGGGCAGATACGCATCGCGCGTTTGGCATAGGGGCTGGAGGGCAGGCCGGCATAGGTGACCTTGTCGATCCGCGGGTCTGTTTCCAGCCAGTTTGCGATCTTTTTGGCGTTGGCAACGTGGCGCTCCATGCGCAGCGACAGGGTTTCGATCCCCATCAATGTGTAATGCGCCGCCTGCGGGTTCATCGTCATCCCCAGATCGCGCAGGCCGATGGCAATGCCGTGGAATGTATAGGCCAGCGGGCCGAAGGTTTCGTGGAATTTCAGCCCGTGATAGGCCGGTTCGGGTTGTGACAGGGACGGAAATTTGTCTGTGGCCGACCAGTCGAACGTGCCGCTGTCCACCACGGCACCGCCCGTCACCGTGCCGTTGCCGGTCAGGTATTTGGTGGTGGAATGCACTACCAGTGCCGCGCCATGCCGGAACGGCTGGCACAGATAGGGCGTGGCAGTGGTGTTATCGACAATCAGCGGCAGTTGTGCGGCATCGGCGATTTTGGCGATGGCATCCAGATCGGTGACATAGCCACCCGGATTGGCGATGCTTTCGCAGAAAATCGCGCGGGTGTTTTCGTCGATCGCGGCGGCCACGGCGGATTCATCATCGAAATCGACGAATTTCGCGGACCAGCCAAAGCGTTTGATGGTCTGGCTGAACTGGGTGATCGTGCCACCATAGGCCCGGGTCGAGGCCACCACATTCAGACCCGGCCCCATCAGGGGAAACAGCGCCATGATTTGCGCTGCATGACCGGAGGAGCAGCACACCGCCCCCGCGCCGCCTTCCAGCGTGGCAATGCGTTCCTGCAATACCGCAACCGTGGGGTTGGTCAGGCGGGAATAGATATAGCCGACCTCTTGCAGGTTGAACAAGGCGGCGGCGTGATCGGTATCGCGAAACACATAGGCGGTGGTCTGGTAGATCGGTGTTTGCCGCGCGCCGGTGGCCGGATCCGGCCGCGCGCCGGCGTGGATTTGCAGGGTGTCAAAGCCGTATGTGGGGGTGTCTGTCATGTCGCTGTCCTCGCTGGATTTTCGGGTATCCTAAGGCAAGGAAATTCATGCGACAACCGGCCTGCGGGAAAAGGGACGGAATCCTTTGATCGCGGGAATGGGCAGGGCATCCGTTTGTTCAGGTTTCCAAACCCGATCGAACATCCCGATTAACCGATTCCCGTTTCGAAACCTTTCCCGTATCAGGAGGATTTAAGACATCAGCAACCTTGCCTTTCTGAATCCGGTTCCCCGAAATTCAGAAAGGCATGGGCGCCTGGATCTAACCGTGATGACCGCCGCCGCCATCCCCGTGAGCATTGTCATCCGGAGTTGTCTGCTTATTATCAACTGGATAGCCGAACGGATGGTCGTCGTCACAAGCCGAAACAAACAATACGGAAAGGGCCGCTACCACAAAACCAATTACCTTTGTTGATATGGTCATTATACGTTCTCCTTTTTGACCCCCGTTAGTGGGTTAGAGGCGCCGCCCGCAGGTCAAATCGGAAAATAAAGATAAGGATACTCCGATCAATCAAATACGAGTCGGCGTTCCCTGCCTGTAGTATAGGCCAGAAGTGGGTGTAAGAATTTGATTTTGATCATAAAATACGAAATTAATATGATTTGACTTCTAACGCATCCAAAACCCTGCACGCTTGATCTGGTTGCGGATTTTCTTTTCCATGTTGGGCGGGTTTTCGCGGTCGAACATCGCCCGCACCTTGTGCCCGCGCCGCTGGAATATCATCCGCTTGACCGGATCATATTGTTTGATCACCTTTTTGATCTTGTTGGGCGAGGTGACGGTTTCCAGCACATCCACCACACGGTCGCTTTCGCGCGCGTATAGCAACGGCAACAGGCGGTAGTGGCAGGATATATCCCCATCCAGTCCGTCCAGTTCCGGCCCGGGCCGCCCGCCGCCAAGGGAATGGATCACCAGCGGCAGGGCCACCTGGTCCAGCCACGGGTCCAGTTCCTGACAGACCAGCGGGTCCGGCGTATTATCACGGATTTCCAGCGCGTATTCGGTGAAACGGGCGCCGAATTCATGCGGGCAGCGGTAATAGAACCAGCCGGCGTTGAAATAGAGGTAGCGTTCCCAGTATTCATTCGGCTGGGCGGTGTCCAGCGAGCTGTCAAAATCCAGCCCAAAGCGGTCATAAAGCGATTTCCACGTTTCGCTATAACCCGGCCCGTAGAGTTCCAGCACCGGCCACGTCCCTTCGCGCCGCATCGAGGCGGCGGGGCGGTCAAAATTGAACGCAACCTTGGACAGCGGGCCGGTGATCAGGGTGTCACTGTCGAAAAACACGAACGGCGCGCCCTTGGGCAGGGCGGCCAGCGCCTCGATCTTGTTGCCATAGGGGTAGTCCTGCCCGAAATGCCGGCTTTCAAATGGCAGAATTTCGGCCCCCAGATGTTCAAGCAACGCGCGCACGTCATCGGACATACGCGGGTCTTTGGACCATTTGTCGCCGGGCTGCGGTTCGGCGACAAACAGGCGGCCTTTGAAATCGGGGTCCGAGTGGCGCAGCGAGGCGGCGAACATCACGGCCTCGTATTGCAGCCGCCCGTTCTGGCCGATGATGACGATATTGAAATCGGGCTGGGTTTTGTGCGCTTTGGCCATGTGTTTCTTTGCCTGTTTATATTTTGACGAACTATAAGCCGAAATCCTGTTTGCCAAAAGACGTTATTGTTCCAATGCGTCAGTTTGGTTAGGGTTCTGGTCAGGTTTCTTTAAGATATTGCCAAAAGAACAATCATTGATTTCCAAGGGAGAAGCATATGTTCCACCTAGTGTTGATATTCACCATCGCGATTGGGGCCGGGCTTGGCGCCGGTGGGAACCACACGGCCAAATCCGAGGCGCCGCCATCGTTACTGGAGGGGACAAGCGACGGTGCAGGGTCGTTGCTGGATGGCACAGCCGAA
The DNA here is from genome assembly GCF_003544895.1 of Profundibacter amoris. GTDB lineage: Bacteria > Pseudomonadota > Alphaproteobacteria > Rhodobacterales > Rhodobacteraceae > Profundibacter > Profundibacter amoris. Next base: position 2,102,387 of record NZ_CP032125.1, on the reverse strand, counting down.
GATATGGTGGATGCCGCCAAAGAAGACTGGCAGCCCGAGGACCAGACCCCGACGGGCAAATTCACCACCGCAACCGAGGTCAAACCGATCCTGTCGATGACCAAATCGCAATGGGTGGCGGTGCGTGATTATGATGGCAAGGATTTGTTGTATTTCACCAACCTGCTGGCGTGGCGTTGTGGCTTGCATCAGGTTAGCTACGGGGTGAACGGGTCAGCGGAACAGCCGCTGGAATTCGAGGAATGCCATCTGGACACAGGCCAGCCAAATGCGCTGACCATGGAAACGCTTATGCCGTTTTTGAGCTTTGAGGCCGGATCGATAAACAGCCTGTCGGTGACGGTCATCTATGACGATGGAACCACCGACACCGCGACCTATCAGCGGTCGGATATCCTGATGCCGTAACTGTTTCGAGAAATGGTGGGCGACCCTGGAATCGAACCAGGCGTGAGTCGCCTCGAGGGAGTTACAGTCCCCTGCCACACCTTGCGGCCTGTCGCCCAACACTCGGGGTGGATACTCGGGCAATGCGGACCCGTCAAGCGCAAATCGGCATGAATTCGGCTTGTATCGCGGCGCGGGGCGGCGCATTGTCGGGCGGGCGCAAATTACAAGGTGTTTTAGCGATGAAAAAACCCAAATGGGTGATTGAAAAGGAACAGGGGCGGCGCGCATCGGCGGCGGCAACTGTGTGGTTGTTCGGGCTGCATGCGGTGCGCGATGCGTTGCGCAATCCGGCGCGAACGAAATTGCGCCTGCTGGTGACCAAAAATGCTTATGACAAACTGGCCGAGGATATTGCCGCCAGCGGGATTGAGCCTGAAATGGCCGATCCGCGCAAATTTTCCGCCCCGCTGGACCCGCAATCGGTGCATCAGGGCGCCGCGCTTGAGGTCAAGCCGCTGGATTGGGGCGATCTGGAACAGGTCTGTATGGCCGCGGACGGGCAGGTGCCCCGCGTGGTGTTGCTGGACCGTGTGACGGATCCGCATAATGTGGGGGCGATCCTGCGCTCGGCCGAGGTGTTCGGCGCGCGGGCCGTGATTGCCCCGCACCGCCATTCCGCGCCTGAAACCGGTGCCTTGGCGAAAACCGCATCCGGCGCGCTGGAACGGCAGCCCTATTTACGGATCAAGAATCTGGCCGACGCGATGGAGACGTTGAAATCCATGGGCTATCTGATGCTGGGGCTGGACGGCGAGGCGGAACAATCCGTGGCCCAGGCCGTCGAGGGGCGTCGGGACCGCGCAATCGCGCTGGTGCTGGGGGCCGAGTGGCCGGGATTGCGCCAGAAAACCCGCGAAACCTGTGACCAACTGGTGAAAATTGACGCGGCGGGTGAGTTTGGCTCGCTGAATGTATCGAACGCGGCGGCTGTGGCGCTTTATGCCTCGCGTGAATAGCGATGTGATCACAAATTTTTTACCACCTCTGGAAACTGCGCAACTGCACCCTATCTCTATAAGCAGAGGCACAGCGCCCGGAACGCGCACGCCTCACTTTCACTGTCCCTCGTTCCGTAACTGGCGCCCGTCCTTGCCCAAGGATCGGGCGCTTTTTTGTCGCCTTTCTTTGCCGGCGATTGCTTGGTAAAGAGGGGCATGACCTATACCGATGAATACCTGAAAAAGATCCTGCAAGACACCAAGGTGATTGCCTGTGTCGGCGTGTCCATGAACCCCGTGCGCCCCAGCTATTTTGTGGCGCGTTATTTGTCGATGAAGGGCTTTACGGTGATCCCCGTGAACCCCGGCCATGCGGGTAAAATGCTGTTCGGGCAGGAAATTGTGCCCGATCTGGCCTCGATTGACCGGCATGTGGATATGGTTGATATTTTCCGCCGCTCGGAATTCGTGACGCCAATTGTCGAGGCCGCTTTAGAGGCTTTCCCCGACCTGAAAGCCGTCTGGATGCAGATCGGGGTCGAGAACGAAGAGGCCGCCAAACTGGCCGAAGATCGTGGTGTGCAGGTGGTGATGAACCGCTGTCCCAAGATTGAATATCAGCGGTTGTTTGGTGAATTGCGGATGGGCGGCTTCAATACGGGTGTGATCAGCTCGAAATTATAAAGAGCGGCCTGTAGCAGACGTGTTCGCTTATCGAGTGCCTTTATTTCCATCCAAATTTGCGAAAGTGCCAAATGGCTGGCCATACATTTTTTCCCGAAATGGGCTTTCCAAAAAGAATAGCTGTAGTCATTAAGTGATAGTAATAGTATTATAATAATATGAGGCGACAGGCGATTAAGAAATGGACAAAGCATTAAGGCGATCTATTCTTCAGCGGAAGATTTATTTTGCTTCAAAGTCCCTGTATAATCTGACAGGGATATTACCCGCGCCCTGGACCACGCCGCATAGTGTCGACGGCAAGCCGGTCTATTTTATTCATATCCCGAAATCGGCAGGCAGCAGTCTGAAAACACTATTGGGCTGCAAGCTAGGCAAAACCACCCATGCGATGCCCCGTCTGGTGATGCGAAAACGCCAGTGGCACAACAGCTTTGTCATTACGGCCGTGCGCCAGCCGTTCGAGCGGTTTGTGTCCAGCTACTCATTCGTTGTGAAGCAAAAGAACGGTCGGGTGTTGCATAGGATGTATGGCGTAATGCTCGATACGCTGGACCCGTTCGAGTATCTGGAATTCATCCAGCAATTCCCCGAGAAGCTGGGCTTTCAAACGCAATGGACGCACTACCCGTCGCGCCGAAAACCAACAGCCGATTTGATTCTGCGGGTCGAGGAAAGCGATCACTGGCGGGACCAGTTGCTGGCGGCGGGGATCACGGATTTGCCGCAGACGGTCGAGCGGCGCAATGCCAGCCGGCAGGCGGGTGAGGGGCCGGAGGATGTTCTGGGGCTGGAGGGGCCGGATCTGGCCGCGCTGGAGCGTCGCGTGAAAGAGGTGTTTGCGGTGGATTACGAGGCATTCGGGTATTGAGCGGGCAACGCGCAGCTGCAGGTTGGATTTCAACCGTTCATCGTCTGACTTCAATATGTATTGACGGGTCGGGGCGCGGGGTAGGCAGTTGGTGGTGAACCGGTGCCCGAAAATCGAATACCGGCGTTTGTTTGGGGAATTGCGGATGGGGGGCAATACGGGGGGTATAAGATCAAAACTATAGAGCAGCCTATCAAATCAATGCCCCGCCCGGCGGCACCGCCGGGCAGCGCCCGATCCGCCCCCACGGGCGGGCGCTTCGCACCAGCCCTCGGATCGGGCGCTGCCCTTAGTTACTTATCAAGTACATTTCGTCTGCAATATATATTGCAAAATTTGAAATCCATTATTTTCTGTTTTCCCATGTTGAAACCAAAAATTGCGCCATAGAACCAGCAAGGTTTACCGCAAGTTCAGCATGCCTGGTTTGTGGTTTAACAGGGCGCTTTCCTTGTCCGTGAGAGTCTGATATTTTATTTCTTAGTGAGCCAAGTGATCCAACTATATTTTGGCAGCTCCCCAAAATTGTTTTAAAGACATCTTCGGTATGCTGGCTTGGAGATAAATTAAGTAAGGTCGAACAATCAGCCCAAAGCTTTGGCAAATTTGCATCTGCTTTATATGGGGTCTCGGTATCATCGAGAATATATTTACAAACAGATTCCAACAGAGTTCTCGCAAGAGTTATCGCACCTTCGGGGTCGTTTTTTGTTCGCTCAAGCGCTTTATCCCATATTTCGGGAATATGCCCCGGTGTGAATTTTGAAAAAACTTCGCCAACAGTTGTTTCATGTGCGGAACTGTTTGAATTTTCCAGGTAATCAAGGAGGGGCGAAAACTCTTCATACAAATATTTTCGACGTTCTGCATAGGTTGGAAACTTGTCTTTGATGTGCTCCCAAAACTGTGAAAGGTCTCTTTTGGTTCGCAAAAAGTCAGGCGCAATATTCCGTGTGCCTACGTTTTCAATCAGTTCTTTTCTAAATGCTTTGTATAAATTACCCCCATTCTCAAGTGCAAAAGACCCATCTGTGGCCGCGGCAATTAAGCCATTTTGAAGAGCTGTTGCTCTATCAAACGCACTTTCAGGGATATCAATTCCTTGCTCAATCAAATCGCTATAATACTTGTTTATCACAGCCCTTACCGCCCCGCCTTCTCCTCGATCCCCGACATGCCTTCGCGCCGCTCCAGCTCGGCCAGAACATCTGCCAGCGCCACGTCGCGGGACGCAAGCATCACCAGCAGGTGATAGAGCACATCGGCGGCCTCAGAGGTCAGCGCCGCACGGTCGCCTTTGACGGCCTCAATGATCGCTTCCACCGCCTCTTCGCCGAACTTCTCGGCGCATTTCTCCGGCCCTTTGGCCAGCAATTTTGCCGTCCATGATGTGTCGGGATCAGCCCCTTTGCGGGCTTCAATCGTCGCGGCCAGTTGTTCAAGTGCGTTCATGTCAGCCTCATCGGGATGCCTGCGTTGGCCATGTGTTGTTTGGCCTCGGCAATGGTGTAGGTGCCAAAGTGGAAGATGCTGGCGGCCAGCACGGCGGATGCCCCACCTTCGGTCACCCCCTCGACCAGATGGTCCAGCGTGCCGACCCCGCCCGAGGCAATCACCGGCACCGGCACCGCGTCCGAAATGGCACGGGTCAGGGGCAGGTTAAAGCCCTGTTTGGTGCCGTCGCGATCCATCGAGGTCAGCAGGATTTCTCCGGCGCCATTGGAGACCACCAATTTGGCGAATTCCACCGCGTCAATCCCCGTGGCTTTGCGCCCGCCGTGGGTAAAGATTTCCCATTTGCCGGGGCGTACCGTTTTGGCGTCGATCGCCACCACGATGCACTGGCTGCCGAAATGGTTGGCCGCATCGGCAATCACATCGGGGTTGGCCACGGCGGCGGAATTGAACGACACTTTGTCGGCGCCCGCCAACAACAGGTTGCGCACATCATCCGAGTTGCGCACGCCGCCACCGATGGTCAGCGGCATGAAGCATTGCTCGGCCGTGCGGGTGGCCAGATCAAACATAGTGCCGCGGTTTTCATGGGTGGCCTTGATGTCCAGAAAGCACAGCTCGTCAGCACCTGCGGCGTCATAGGCCCGCGCGGCGTTCACCGGATCACCGGCGTCGATCAGGTCAACGAAATTCACGCCTTTGACAACGCGGCCATCGGCGACGTCAAGGCAGGGTATGATACGGGTTTTCAACATGCCCCTGTCATAAAAGGCCAGCGCGCCGGTGACAATGGCGGGTTTGCACCGGATTCGGTTTTGTTGCAGGTAGGGGGTTATTTGCGGCCTTTGCGTCTCTTCCAGATGATGAAAATTATGGCCACCAGAACCAATGCGCCAACAAAGACTATGCCTGCAATATCATTGCCAAAGCCATAGCTATAACCGCCTGTGGCTTCGGCTGATGCGATGGCGGGGGATAGGGCAAAAAGCAGGGTTAACAGATATTTCACAATATATACTCCGATAAAACAATTCCGAGGATGATGACGGTTTATGAAAGGGAGTCAATAGCGACAGGTGCTGCCTATAACGCATTGATCGTCGGCGATTTATTGCGTGATCACGGGGAAGTTATGTAAACTGTTTTGACAGAAGCCGGTGCATTGACGAGGGTCGCACAGATACGCGCACCCCAACCTGATACGGAGTTTATCAATGTTTAAATTTGCCCTTGCTGCCGCCATTTCGCTGGCGGCCACCCTTGCCAATGCCGAAATCATCAAAGTTGCCAGCCCCTATTCGGTGGCTGAATCGCTGGACCGTTTGACGGGGGTAGTTGAGGGGGCGGGGGCCAAGGTGTTTGCCCGTGTGGAGCATGCCAAAGGCGCCAAAATGATCAACGAGGAACTGGATCCGATGGCCCTGCTGATCTTCGGCAAACCCGAGGTGGGCACGCCCGCCATGCAGATGAACCCGCTGGCCGGTCTGGTTTTGCCCGCCCGTGTGCTGGCCTATCAGGACGCTGATGGCAAGGTGTGGCTGGCCTATGAAAACCCCGCCGACATGCTGGCCCCATATGACATTCCGGCAGATGCGCCGATCGTGATGAAACTGACCAAGGTGCTGGGGGCGTTGACAGGCAAGGCTGTGGCTGAATAGCCGTTCTTTATCCCGTCGCATTTTCGGTCAGGAAGTTCCGGTATTTGCGGCGGGTGATCCATTCGGCAATTCCCATCAACAACAATGCAGGCAGGCAGATAACGACAAGATAGGCGGTGCCCGGAAAAAAGATCACAAACAGATAGCCGCCGATTTTATCAGGCAGGTGATTGCATTTTACCGGTGACAGCAACCCGCTGTGACACCACGCCATTTCATAGGCCTGCCAGGCGACCAGAACCGTAACGGCCACAATGCAAATCACTATAATCCCGAAAGCCACGGCCTTGTTTCGCAGGAACAGGGTTTTTCTGGCAGAGTGGCGGGGATGGGTGGTAACGAAGGCCCAGATTACCAGCCCCAGCATCGGCGCGGTCAGCAGAGAAACCATTACTATTGCTTGCGTGTCCATACGGGCGCTCCTGTGGCGGCAGCCTTTCGCAGATTGCATGACGGGTCAAGGCGAAGCTAGAAAAACGCCCCGACCAGCCCCATCACCGCCATATAGCGCAGGGTTTTCGAGATTGTGACCAGCAACAAAAACAGCGCAAAGTTCATCCGCATCACACCGGCTGCCACGGTGATAGGGTCACCTATGATCGGCACCCACGCCAGCAGCACCGCCCATTGCCCCCAGCGGGTGAACCAGCCCCGTGCCTTGTTCAACGCGGCTGGGGTGGCGGGGAACCATTTGCGGTCTTGGTAGTGCAGGGCAAGGCGCCCCAAGCCATAGTTCAGCACCGACCCAAGGATGTTGCCCGCACTGGCCACCAGTAGCAACGTCAGGGTGGTGTGTTCGGACAGCGAGGCCATAGCCACCAGCGCGGCTTCGGAGCCGCCGGGCAGCAGGGTGGCGGCCGAAAAGGCCAGCAGGAACAGGGCGGTGAGAGAGGTCATGATGACTAAGGTTTGCTCCTGTCTGGTGGGAATTCAGGTGTCGGTAGGGAGGTCCCGCATCGGGTGCGGGGCAGGGGTCAGTCTCGCAGTAGCGCCAGCGCCGCATCCAGATCAATCGCTCCGTCATAGAGCGCGCGGCCTGAAATAGCCCCGTTCAGCGGCGCGCCACAATCGCGCAGGGCTACAAGATCGGCCATCGAGCTGACCCCGCCCGAGGCAATCACCGGAATATCCACTGCATTTGCCAGCGCCGCGGTGGCGGTCACGTTCGGCCCCTGCATCGCGCCGTCGCGGTTGATGTCGGTGTAGATGATCGCGGCCACGCCTGCGTCCTCGAACGAGCGCGCCAGATCGGTGACCATCACGTCGGTTTCCTCGGCCCAGCCCTTGGTCGCCACGCGCCCGTCGCGGGCGTCGATGCCCACGGCCACCTTGCCGGGAAACGCCTTGGCGGCCTGGCGCACCAGATCGGGGTTTTCCACCGCCACAGTGCCCAGAATCACCCGCGCGATCCCCTTTTCCAGCCACATTTCAATCGTCGCCATATCGCGGATGCCGCCGCCCAGCTGGGCGGGCACATCGGTGGCGGCAAGGATGGCCTGAACCGCTGCGCCGTTCACGGGTTCACCGGCAAAAGCGCCGTTCAGATCCACCAGATGCAGCCATTCGCAGCCGGCATCCTGAAAGGCGCGCGCCTGCGCATCGGGGCTGTTGCTGAACACGGTGGATTGTTCCATGTCACCCCGGATCAGGCGCACACAGTTTCCGTCTTTCAGGTCAATCGCGGGGTAAAGGATCATGGTGTCAAGCCTTGCTTTGCAGATGTTTCAGGCGCTGTTTTGCATGAAGCGGCGGGAAATGCAAAGCATTGGGGCGACCCAAGGTAAGACTTGCCATAGATGCAAGTCCTGCGCAGGATGAACAGAATAATCCATGGGAGGAAACAAAATGAGAAATCTGGGACTAATATCTGCGTTTGCAATCGCACTGGCGGCCCCCGCATTTGCCGATCCGGTCGAAGGCATCTGGAAAACGGCAAAAGACGACAACGGCAATTTCGGCCACATCAAGGTTTCCATGTGTGGAGACAGGATATGCGGGGTTCTGGTCAAATCCTTTGACAGCAATGGCGACCCGCTGGAATCGGAAAATATCGGCAAGCGGATCATCTGGAACATGGTGCCCGAAGGCGACGGCTATTACGACAGCGGCAAGGTCTGGGCGCCGGACCGGGACAAGACCTATAGTTCCAAGATGACAATGAACGGCAACAAACTGACCATCAAGGGCTGTGTTTTCGGGATTTGCCGCAACGGCGGCACCTGGGTGCGGATTAAATAAGCCGTAGCATTTTAAGGCAATGTTGCTTGCTGTGATACCCGTATTTTCGGATACTGTTGTTTTCGGCGTTAACCGGATATTGTGGGCCTTGTTTTTATTGGTAAAATGAGGCCCTGTGATGAAAATATCCAGTGTTGTCGTGGCTCTGGCGACTGTTGTTCCAACATTTGCCATGGCTGATCCTATCTATGGTCTTTGGAAAACAGTGACCGAGAACAATGAATACGCCTATGTCGAAATGGCCCCATGCGGGGCAGATATTTGCGGAACCATCACAAGAACCTTTTCGAACGGTAAAGAAGTCAAGTCCGATCTGTTGGGCAAGACGGTTGTCTGGGAATTAAAGCCGGCAGATACTGGCATGTATAACGGCGGACGCATCTGGCGGCGCTTGAACGGCAAGACCTATAATTTGAAAATGACGCTGTCGGGGAACAGTCTGGAGATACAGGGGTGCTTTCTGGGTGTTTGCCAGAGCGGAGGAACGTGGAAACGCGTCAGGTAGGCTTCCACGTCAGAAAATTCGAGATCAACCGCAGCCCCGCGCTCTGGCTTTTCTCGGGGTGGAACTGCATCCCCAGCATATTGTCGCGCCCGATGATGGCGGTGATATCGCCGCCGTAATCCACATGTGCCAGCCGTTGTGTCGGATCATCCACCACGTATTTGTAGCTGTGCACGAAATAGGCGTGGTCACCGGTAGAGACACCGTCCAGCACGGGGTGCGGATTGTCGATCACCAGATCGTTCCAGCCCATATGCGGCACCTTCAGGGCGGGGTCTGATGGCGTAATCTTCACAATCTCGCCGCCAATCCAGTCAAACCCTTCGGTGTTCTCGTATTCGCGCCCCCATGTGGCCATCATCTGCATACCGACGCAAATGCCCAGAAACGGGCGGCCCTTGTCGATCACCATTTCGCGGGTGGCCTCGAACAGGCCGGAATGGTCGAACAGGGCCTTTTTGCAGGCCGGAAAGGCGCCGTCACCGGGCAGAACGATACGGTCGGCGCGCAGCACGTCGTCAGGGTTCGAGGTGACAATCACCTCGCCCGCATTCACCTCACCTGCCATCCGTTGAAACGCCTTTTCGGCGGAATGCAGATTGCCACTTTCATAGTCAATCAGAACCGTCAGCACCTAGAGCATCCCTTTGGTCGAGGGCACAGCATCGGCCTTGCGCGGGTCGGTTTCCAGCGCGATGCGCAGGGCGCGGGCCACCGCCTTGAACGCCGCTTCGGCGATGTGGTGGCTGTTGAAACCGTGGATCATATCAATATGCAGGGTGATGCCGCCGTGGGTCGCCAACGCCTGAAAAAACTCGCGCACCAGTTCTGTGTCAAATGTGCCGATTTTGGCGGTGGGCATGTCCACATTCCACACCAGAAACGGGCGTGCGGACAGGTCCAGCGCACAGCGCACCTGTGCATCATCCATCGGCAGGTGGCATTCACCATAGCGCCGGATCCCCTTTTTATCGCCCACAGCAGCAACCAGGGCCTGACCCAGCGCGATGCCCACATCCTCGACCGTGTGGTGGTCATCAATGTGCAGATCACCTTTGGCACGCACGGTCATATCCACCAGTGAGTGGCGCGATAACTGGTCCAGCATGTGGTCAAAAAACCCGACACCGGTTTCATTGCTGTATTGGCCAGTGCCATCCAGATTGATTTCAACCGAAATATCCGTTTCCGCCGTTTTGCGGGTGATTTTGGCTGTGCGCATTGTCGCCTCCAAAAAATGGTTACAGGGGTTCTATAGGCGGGGTGGGGGCTGAATCCAAGCCATATGCGATGGTTCTTGTGGCGGGTGCGGTTTTCATGCCAACTTGCGCCACAACCGCAATAAAGGAGATCGCCATGACAACCTGTGTATTTGTTCAGCTACGCTGCCGCCCGGGCAAGACCTATAAGGTGGCACAGGAAATCATTGCCCGCGAAATCCATTCCGAACTGTATTCGACCAGCGGCGATTTCGATTTGATGTTAAAGCTGTATACCCCCAAAGATCAGGACATCGGCAAATTCATTTCCGACAATCTGCTGGATATCAAAGGGATCAAACGGTCGCTGACAACGCTGACCTTCAAGGCATTTTGAGGCCCATCATACCGGCATTATCAATGTGTTCGTCCGAGAACGCATCCAGCAGGGTGGTATAACGCATCCGTGCGTCGGTGATCTGGCTGTAGGATCCGACAATATCGCGGATCGGACCGCCCAGACGTTCCAGACCGGAAATGAAGGCAAGGATCACGCCGACATCGACCGTGCCCTGAATGGCCATATAGCCACCAAAGGTGATGACACCGAAAGGGCCAAGCGAAATCAGCAGGTTGTTGATGGTTTTCATTATGTTTTTATTGACGATGAAACGGGTGCGCAGGCCCAGAATGTCCTCGACCAATGTGTTGAACAGCGGTGGCGGATCGGCGTTGCGCAGGTCTTCTTCAGGGTTTTCCATGATAAATGACCCCAGCTCGCGCATTTTCAGGGATTTCTTTTGTGACAGGCGGTTCATGCGGGCCTGAAAAAACGGCACGATGAAAAATTGCGGGGAATAGAGTGCCAGCGCGATCGAGGCGACCACAGGTTCGACCCAGAACATGTAACCCAACACAGAGACCAGCGTGCCAATTGCCAGCAGCGGGCCGGAAATGGCGGAACCGGCAAAACCGCCCAGTTTTTCCACTTCGGATGACAGCATCGAGACCACGGCCCCTTCGTCAACATGTTCGACATCCGCGGGTTTGGTTACGGGGTGCAGTTTGGGCACAAAGGTATACATGCAGAAAAACACGGATTGGCGCAAAGAGCGCACCACGCGGGCCGAGATCAATTCGCGCTGGGTGCGCATGGCAAATTTGAAGCCGGCGGCGACAAACATCGCCAGCAGATAGAATCCCGCCAGTTTGAACAGCAGGTCCGTATCCTTTTGCAAAATCGCATCGTCCAGAATCCGGCGCTGCAATTCCAGCGGGATCGGGGCCAGTGGCAACAGGACCAAGGTCAGGGATATCACAATGACTTGTTGCCAAAGGGATTTCTGGAAGATGTAGCGATAGACAGAGTTGGGCATTTTTTCCATGCTGTTTGGTGGCATGGGGGCGGGGTGGCGACAATCAAACACTTTTAACGATGGTGTGATCAGCGAGGGGTGGAACAACAAACGGCGCCAACCGAAGATGACGCCGTTTTGTTTCCAATTGGAGCGGGCGATGAGATTCGAACTCACGACCCTAACCTTGGCAAGGTTATGCTCTACCCCTGAGCTACGCCCGCTAACCAATCGTGAGGCGATATATAGCGCCGGTTTTGCGGGCTGCAAGAGGGAAATGAAGGGATGATGAAATTTTTATTTGCGCGCAGGGTTTGTTTTCAATTTCAGCATTGGCAGGATATGCGAAAAATCGGGGATGGTTTGCGGTGGGGAAAGGCTGTTTTCACAGGGATTGCAAAACAGCATGGCATAGCCATGGACCAGCGCCCAGACCATGATCTCCGTGCTGGCGTTATCGCCATTTTCATCCGCGAAGGGTTCGCAGGCCTGTTGCAGGATTCGGTAAGAGGCGATTGAGTCGTGTTCCAGTTCGGTTGCGGTGGTTTTATCGAGCGTCTTAATGTCCAGATTATGCGGTTGGAACATGAATTTGAAAACTGCCGTGTGCTGGCGAGAGAAAGCGATATAGCCATCACAGATTGCCGCCAGTTGCGCTTGTGGATCGGATTTAGCTGCCTTGCGATAGTCGCACATGGTTTGGGCAAACATACGGTATCCGCGCGCAATAATTGCCGCCTTCAGGCTGGGTAAGCCATTGAAATGATGGGCGGGTGCGGCGTGTGATACGCCAGCATGCCTTGCGCATTTGCGAAGGGTCAGGGCATCCGGCCCGCCTTCTTCCATCAGTTCCAGTCCGGCCCTGATCAGGGCTTCGCGCAGGTTTCCATGATGATGCGGGCGGGGTTGGTCTGTCATGGGGGTAAGGTATCAGTCATCTTGACAGTGTCAAGGTTCAAGGGTTAGCGTGGATAAATTGACAGTGTAAAGTTAGGAGCAAGGCGATGGCCAAGAGCCGAATACCGATTGTAGTTATGGCCGTGCTAAGTGTGCTTATTGCGGTAATGTCTTACCGGTTTGCGTTTTTGACACTTACGCTTTCGTTTCCGGACATGCTGGGCCATCTGGAACAGCGGCCGCTGGCGTTCATCCTGCATATTTCGGCATCCCCCATTGCTCTGGCGTTGGGCGCGATGCAGTTTTTTCCCCGGCTGCGGTCACGTCGACCAGGATTGCATCGCTGGATCGGGCGGATTTACGGGCTGGCAATTCTGGTTGGTGGTGCGTCGGGTCTGCTCGTTGCGCTTGGGGCGAAGGGGGGCATTGCCGCCAGTTCCGGTTTCGCGCTGCTGTCGCTATTGTGGATCGGGATCACGGCAAATGCTGTCCGGCTGGCAATGGCCGGACGGATCGCCGAACACCGGCGCTGGATGATCCGCTCGTTTGCCCTGACCTTTGCTGCGGTTACATTGCGGTTGTATCTGCTGGGTTTCATGGCCGGTGGAATGAGCTATACTGAAGCCTCCCCCTATCTTGCATGGATGTGCTGGGTTCCGAATCTGTTGATTGCGGAAATGATCCTGCGGCGGGCCGGAGCAAGGTTCGTCCAGTACCGGCAAACGCTGTGAGGGGGCCAAAAAGAAAAGACAGGGCGTTGCCCTGCCTTTGCTCTATTCTTTAATTGGCGCTTGTTGCTGCGGGAGTGGTCAAAAGGCGGCTGTATGTGTGCATGGCGACAGCAGGATGCCTGCGGCGCGGATATTTGGCCAAAAGAGAAGGGCTACTCCAGCTCCACCAGCAGGTCTTTGGCATCGATCTGCCCGCCCGCCTGCACATGCAGCGCCTTGACCACCGCGTCGCGTTCGGCGTGGATGCCGGTTTCCATTTTCATGGCCTCGATGGTCAGCAGCAGGTCGCCCTCGTGCACCTGCTGGCCCACTGTCACCGCCACGGTGGCCACCACGCCGGGCATCGGGGCGCCGATGTGGTTCGGGTTGCCTTCCTCGGCCTTGGGGCGCTGGGCGGTTTGTGATTTGATCAACCGGTTGGGCACGCGGATGGTGCGGGGCTGGCCGTTCAGTTCGAAAAACACTTTGACGTCGCCGTCCTCGTTGGTTTCGCCCACCGCCTGCAGGCGGATTTCCAGCGTTTTGCCCGGGTCGATTTCGGCGGTGATTTCCTCGCCCGGTTCCATGCCGTAGAAAAAGGCACGGGTGGGGAGGGTACGCATGGGACCGTATTGGCGGTGGCGACCCATGTAATCCAGAAACACCTTGGGATACATCAGGTAGCCGTTCAGGTCCTCGTCATCCACTTCGAAGCCTTCCAGTTCCTTGGACAGATCAGTGCGGGTCTGTTCCAGATCGACGGGCGGCAGGTGCGCGCCGGGGCGGGATGTGTCGGGTTTTTCGCCTTTCAGCACCTTTTTGATCAGCGCCTTGGGAAAGCCGCCGGGGGGCTGGCCCAGATTGCCGCGCATCATGTCGATCACGGAATCCGGGAAGGATACGTCGGTATCGGGGTCTTCGACCTGTTCGCGGGTCAGGTTCTGGGACACCATCATCAGCGCCATATCACCGACCACCTTGGAGGAGGGCGTGACCTTGACGATATCACCGAACATCCGGTTCACGTCGGCATAGGTTTGCGCCACCTCGTGCCAGCGGTCCTCAAGTCCGAGTGAGCGGGCCTGTGCCTTCAGGTTGGTGAACTGGCCGCCGGGCATTTCGTGCAGGTAGACCTCGGAAGCTGGCGCGGCAAGGCCTGATTCAAACGCCACATACTGGGCGCGCACGGCCTCCCAGTAATCGGAAACCTCGCGCACAAGGGCAATGTCCAGTCCGGTGTCGCGGTCGGTATGGCGCAGGGCCTCGACGATCGAGCCAAGGCAGGCCTGCGAGGTGCCGCCCGAGAATGCATCCATGGCCACGTCCACCGCATCCACGCCCGCGTCTGATGCGGCAAGGATGGTGGCCCCTGCGATGCCGGATGTGTCGTGGGTGTGGAAATGGATCGGCAGGCCGACTTCTTCTTTCAGCGCCTTGACCAGCACCGTGGCCGAGGCCGGTTTCAGCAGGCCGGCCATATCCTTTAGCCCCAGAATATGCGCGCCTGCCGCTTTCAGGTCTTTGCCCATCGCCACATAGTATTTCAGGTCGTATTTTGCGCGGTCCGGGTTCAGGATGTCGCCGGTATAGCAGATGGTGCCTTCGCAAACCTTGTCGGCGGCAATCACCGCATCCATTGCCACGCGCATGTTTTCAACCCAGTTGAGCGAATCGAACACGCGGAACACGTCCACACCGCTGGCCGCGGCCTGTTTGACAAAGGCCTGCACCACATTGTCGGGGTAGTTGGTATAGCCAACGCCGTTGCTGGCGCGCAGCAGCATTTGTGTTAGCAGGTTGGGCATGGCCTTGCGCAGATCGCGCAGGCGTTGCCACGGGCATTCCTGCAAGAAGCGGTAGGCCACATCAAATGTCGCCCCGCCCCAGCATTCGACCGAAAACAGTTGTGGCAGGTTGGCGGCATAGGTGGGGGCAACGCGGATCATGTCGATGCTGCGCATCCGTGTGGCCAATAGGGACTGGTGCCCGTCTCGCATGGTGGTGTCGGTCAGCAGCAGTTGCTTTTGCGCGGCCATCCAGCCGGCCACCGCTTGCGGGCCTTTTTGTTCCAGCAGGGTGCGGGTGCCCGGGGCGGGATCGGCCTGCGGGGCAGGGGGATGCGGGGTTTTCACCTGTGCCGAGGGTTCGGCGCGCCCTTCAGTCTCGGGGTGACCGTTCACCGTGATATCGGCGATATAGGTCAGGATTTTGGTGGCGCGATCGCGGCGTTTCTTGAATTTGAACAACTCGGGCGTGTTGTCGATGAATTTGGTGGTATAGCTGTTGTCCAGAAAGGTCGGATGGCGCAGCAGGTTTTCGACAAAGGCGATGTTGGTCGATACGCCGCGCACACGGAATTCGCGCAGGGCGCGGTCCATCCGCCGGATCGCGGCATCGGGGGTCTGGGCGTGAGCAGTGATTTTCACCAGCAGGCTGTCGTAATAGCGCGTGATCACCCCGCCCGCATAGGCCGTGCCGCCGTCCAGACGGATGCCCATGCCGGTGGCCGAGCGGTAGGCGGTGATACGCCCGTAATCGGGGATGAAATTGTTTTGCGGATCCTCGGTGGTGATGCGGCATTGCAGGGCGTGGCCGTTCAGGCGCACCTCGTCCTGACTGGCTTTGCCGGTGGCCTCGGGCAAGGATTTCCCTTCGGCTATTTTGATCTGGGCCTGCACGATGTCGATGCCGGTGACTTCTTCGGTGACGGTGTGTTCCACCTGCACGCGGGGGTTTACCTCGATGAAATGGAAGGTGCCGGTGTCCATGTCCATCAGGAATTCGACCGTGCCGGCACATTCATAGCCAACGTGTTTGCAGATGCGCACGCCAAGGTCACAGATTTCGGCGCGTTGGTCTTCGGTCAGGTAAGGGGCGGGGGCGCGTTCGACCACCTTTTGGTTGCGGCGTTGCACGGAACAGTCGCGCTCGAACAGGTGATAGATGTTGCCAGCCTGATCGCCAAGGATTTGCACCTCGACGTGGCGGGCGCGGGTGATCATCTTTTCCAGATAGCCCTCGTCATTTCCAAAGGCGGCAGCCGCCTCGCGACGGCCTTCCAGCAGTTTTTCTTCCAGCTCGTCCTCGGTATTGATCGCGCGCATGCCACGGCCACCGCCGCCCCATGACGCCTTGAGCATCAGCGGGTAGCCAACCTCGGCCGCCTGCTTGCGAATTTTGTCCATATCATCGCCCAGAACCTCTGTCGCGGGGATCACCGGCACGCCGGCCTCGATCGCCACATCGCGGGCGGATGCCTTGTCGCCCAACTGGCGCATGGTTTCGGCTTTGGGGCCGATGAATGTGATGCCCGCCGCTGTGCAGGCATCGACAAAATCGGGATTTTCCGACAGCAGGCCATAGCCCGGATGGATCGCGTCCGCGCCCGACATTTTGGCAACGCGGATGATTTCCTCGATGCTTAGATAGGCGGCGACCGGCCCCATGCCTTCGCCAATGCGGTAGGCCTCGTCGGCCTTGAAACGGTGCAGGCCCAGCTTGTCCTCTTCGGCAAAGACGGCGACGGTTTTCTTGCCCATCTCGTTGGCGGCCCGCATGATGCGGATGGCGATTTCACCGCGATTGGCAATCAGGATTTTGTTGAATTCCGGCATGTGGCCTCCCTGTGGGTCTGGTCGATGCGCCCCTGACGAAGGACAGGGTTTAAGGGGGTTGTAAGGTTTGGGAAAGGATTTGACTAGAGTGTGTCTTGGTTTGGGAAACCCGTTTTACCAAAACCGTCGATTTTCCAGCTCTCCCCGTCATTTCGCAGAAATGACAGCGCCCGACCTCCCCCAGGAGGGCGCTTTGGATACATCGCATTTAGTCGTTATGTGTGAGTGCCTGCACCCGCATCCATTGCAAACCCGTTGCGCCACGCGCCCACCAGGTCGGGCGCTGCCATTTCTGCGAAACCCATAGGTTATGAAGTCAGGACCAAAGGCGCTGTTTCACATCCGACAGGCGGCGCGCCCCGATCTGTCCCATGTTCGAGTCCAGATCGGCCCGCAGAATATCCACCACATGCGCGGCTCCTTTGGCGCCAAACGCTCCAAGGCCGTAATGAAACGCCCGCCCCAGCATTACGAAATCGGCCCCCAGTGCGATGGCCCGCAGAATATCCAGCCCGCCCTTGATGCCGCTGTCAAAGATCAGCGGATACTCCGGCCCCACGGCAGCACGGATCAGGGGCAGGGCGGTGATGCTGGCGGGGGCACCGGCAAACTGGCGCCCCGCGTGGTTCGACACCCAGACGGCATCGGCACCTTCGTTTTGCAGGCGCTGGGCGTCCTCGGCGTTCAGCACGCCCTTGACCACCAGCGGCCCGTCCCATTCGGCGCGCAATTCGCGCAGGTAATCCCAGTCGGGCGAGGTGCGCAGTAGATAGCCGATATGTTCGGTGGACGACAGCGCGGCGGCGGATTTCTGATAGCTTTCCATCAGTCGCAAACGCGGCATCCCGTGTTTCAATGTGCCAAGCGCCCACGCAGGGCAACGCGCCACCTGCGCCAGCAGGCGCGGCGTCAGACGCGGCGGATTGGTCAGCCCGCTGCGCACCTGCCGTTCGCGGCGGCTGGCGACGGGCACGTCAACCGTCAGCACCAGCGTGTGGAAACCGGCCGCTTTGGCGCGGTTCAGGATGTCGGCGCGGATCACCGGATCACGCGGGGGATAGAGCTGGAACCAGCCCTGATCGCCGATGTGGTCTGCCACCGCCTCGGGCGGCTGGCTGGCGACGGTGGACAGGGTGTAGGGAATGCCGGTTTGCGCGGCCAGTGCGGCCTGCACCCGTTCCGCATCGGGCCAGATCAGCCCCGACATACCCACCGGCGCAATGCCAAAGGGCAGGGGGTAGCTGCGGCCCATCAGGGATGTGGTCAGATCGGCGGTGAATTCGCCATGCAGGACGCTGGGTTTCAGCAGAATGTCGTCAAGGGCGCTGCGATTGCGATGCTTGGTCGCCTCGTCGCCTGTGGCGCTGTCCAGATACTCCCACACGAAATGCGGAATGCGCTTGCGGGCGCGGTGGCGCAGATCGGCAATCGAAGGGTGGGTGCTGTGCAGGGTCATGAGCAGAGTGTTAGCGGGTTGCGGGGGAGGGGGGAAGACCAACCTATCCACTTGTCCCCGTCATTTTGCAAAAATGACAGTGCCGTTCATCAGGCTTACGCGGCCCCGCAGGGGCCACGGTCCTTCTTCACTCCCCATGGAGGGCGCTATGCAACGGTGCAACTGGTTAATATGCTTGAAAACAAACAACTGTTCTATCCTCGAAAACCATGTCGTCCTGCGCCCACCAGGTCGGGCGCTGCCATTTTCACAAAACGGGCTTGTTTCTCGCATGGCATCCTGGAATGCCTTCAGAACATAATATGAACACCCCTTTATCTCGCCTGCCATATGGTTTACCCACGTCGCCATGAGCCATTCTGACGATATCCCCGCCCCGACCGGCCTTGCCGCCCGCGCGATGGCGGCGCGCCCTGCGCCCTATCTGGACGGGCTGAACCCCGAACAACGCCGCGCGGTCGAGGCGATGGACGGGCCGGTCCTGATGCTGGCAGGGGCCGGCACCGGCAAGACAAAGGCGCTGACCGCGCGGATCGTGCATTTGCTGAACACCGGCCGCGCCCGCCCGAACGAGGTGCTGGCCGTGACCTTTACCAACAAGGCCGCGCGCGAGATGAAAGACCGCGTGGGGCAGATGCTGGGCGAAACCGTGGAAGGCATGCCGTGGCTCGGCACCTTCCATGCGATTTGTGTCAAAATATTACGCCGCCATGCCGAACTGGTCGGGCTGAAAAGCAATTTCACCATTCTGGATAGGGACGATCAGATCCGCCTGCTGAAACAGCTGTTAGCGGCGGCGAATATCGACGACAAACGCTGGCCCGCCCGCGCGCTGGCTTCGGTGATCGACGGCTGGAAGAACCGCGCATGGACGCCGGACAAGGTGCCGGCAAGCGAGGCGGGCGCGTTCAACAACATGGGGGGCGAGCTGTATGCCGCCTATCAGACCCGCCTGAAAACCCTGAACGCGGTGGATTTCGGCGATCTGCTGTTGCATGTGGTGACGATTTTCCAGCAACACACGGATGTGCTGGAACAATACCGGCGCTGGTTCAAATATATCCTTGTGGACGAATATCAGGATACCAACGTCGCCCAATACCTGTGGCTGCGGCTGCTGGCGGGCGGGCACCGGAATATCTGCTGCGTCGGCGATGACGACCAGTCTATCTATGGCTGGCGCGGGGCCGAGGTGGGCAATATCCTGCGGTTCGAGGCCGATTTCCCCGGTGCGGTGGTGGTGAAGCTGGAGCAGAACTATCGTTCGACCCGTCACATCCTTGGCGCGGCATCTGGCGTGATTGCCGCCAACGAGGGGCGGCTGGGCAAGACGCTGTGGACCGAGAAGAACGAGGGCGAGAAGGTGCGGCTGATCGGCCATTGGGACGGCGAGGAAGAGGCGCGCTGGATCGGGGACGAGGTCGAGGCGATGCAGCGCGGCACCCGTGGGCAGGCGCCTGTGTCGCTGGACGATATGGCCATTCTGGTGCGGGCCAGCCACCAGATGCGCGCCTTCGAGGACCGGTTTTTGACCATCGGCCTGCCGTACCGCGTGATCGGCGGGCCTCGGTTTTACGAGCGGATGGAGATCCGCGACGCGATGGCCTATTTCCGCGTTACGGTTAGCCCCGAGGATGATCTGGCGTTCGAGCGCATTGTCAACACGCCACGGCGCGGGGTGGGGGACAAGGCATTGCAAACCATCCAGCGGGCGGCGCGGGACAACGGTGTGCCGTTGCTGATGGCCACGCGGATGCTGCTGGAAGCCGGCGAGATCAAGGGCAAGGCCAAGGGGGCGTTGCAGGCGCTGGTCGGCGCTTTTGCGCGCTGGGCGCGGGTGGCTGCGGATGAAAACGCCAGCCATGTGGTACTGGCCGAGGTGATCCTCGAGGAAAGCGGCTATACCGACATGTGGCTGAAGGACAAATCGCCCGAAGCCCCGGGGCGGCTGGAAAACCTGAAGGAACTGGTCAAGGCGCTGGAGCAGTTCGAGAACCTGCAAGGGTTTCTGGAACATATCGCGCTGATCATGGACAATGCCTCCGAGGATTCCGAAGAAAAGCTGACCATCATGACCCTGCACGCGGCCAAGGGGCTGGAATTTCCCGCCGTGTTCCTGCCGGGCTGGGAGGACGGGCTGTTTCCCAGCCAGCGCAGCATGGATGAAAGCGGACTAAAGGGGTTGGAGGAAGAAAGGCGGCTGGCTTACGTTGGTATTACGCGGGCCGAGGAGCTGTGTACGATTTCCTTTGCCGCCAACCGGCGGGTTTACGGGCAGTGGCAAAGCCAACTGCCCTCGCGGTTCATTGACGAATTGCCCGAAGAACATGTCGAGGTGCTGACCCCGCCGGGCCTTTATGGCGGCGGATACGGGGCGGCGTCGCCCAGCGTGGCGATGGAGGGCAAGGCGCAGCGGGCGGATGCCTATAATTCACCGGGCTGGCGACGGATGCAGGCGCGCAAGGCAGGGCATGGCATGGGGCAACCGCGCGAGGCCAGTAAAGCGGTGATCGACATCACGGCAAATGCGGCGTTTTCCAAGGGGGAACGGGTGTTCCATCAGAAATTCGGCTATGGCTATGTGATGGGGATCGAGGGTGACAAGCTGGATATCGAATTCGAGCGCGCCGGTGCCAAAAAGATCGTTGCGCGCTTTGTGGTGCCGGCGGATCGGGCCGATGACGTGCCGTTTTGATCCGGTTTCGCCGGGCTGACGCCCGTCGACCCGCGCTTCGCCCCTGTCGGGGCTCGCGCAGGATGCCTTCAGCGAAGGTATTTGGAGCAAGAAGAAGATATGGTCCTTCTTCTTGCCCGAAATACCTCTGCCAGCGGCATCGCCCCGAAGGGGCCAAATATAGTGTGTGCCGCAGGCACGCCTTTGGGTCAGGACGTCAGGATTGGATACAAGGTGGCCACCAGCAGCAATCCGGCGGTGATGTTGAATATCCGCAACCGGCGCGGGGTGTTCAGGAAACGGCTCATTTGCTGGCCCATCATCACCCATAGGGATATGGCGGGCAGGTTGGTAAGGCCGAAAACCACGGCCACCACCACGATATCGCCAAGCGTTGACGCGGGCGGGGCGTAGACGCCCAGGGCGGTCAGGGCCATGCTCCAGGCCTTGGGGTTGACCCATTGAAACGCCGCTGCCTGTATGAAACTCATTGGCTTGCTGCCGGTTTTGGCCCCTTTCGGTGGTTTGCGGTTGGAGCCGATTTTCCACGCCAGATACAGCAGATAGGACACGCTGACCACTTTCAGCACCGTATAGCTGACCGGATAGGCGTCAAACACCTGCACCAGTCCGGCCCCCACCAGCACCACCATGAAGACAAATCCGATCGACACGCCCAGCATATGCGGGATGGTGCGTTTCAGGCCGAAATTGGCGCCCGAGGCCATCAGCATCAGGTTGTTCGGCCCCGGGGTGATGGAGCTGACCAGCGCAAAGGCGATCAGGGCGAAGATCAGGTCGGGTGTCATTTCAGGTTGCCTTTGTTCCAGTCGTTCGGCAACTATGTTTGAAAACCGGCGCAATATTGCGTCTAATATCCATGATTACCGGAAAGAATAGCAACAGATGCCTGAAATAGATGCAAAAAGCGACGAAATATTGCGCGCCCTTCAGCGCGACGGGCGGATCAGCAATATTGATCTGGCCGAACGGGTGGCGCTGTCGCCCTCGGCCTGTTTGCGCCGTGTGCAGGAGTTGGAGCGACGCGGGGTGATCAAGGGCTACCGCGCCGTGGTGGACCGCGAAAAGCTGGGCAACGGGTTTTGTGCTTATGTGGCGGTGGGCCTGTCGGACCACACCAAGAAATCGCAAGAGGCGTTCGAGCGCTCGATGGCCTTGGCCCCGCAGGTGCGCGAGTGTCACAATGTGGCGGGGGTTTACGAATACCTGCTGCGGGTCGAGGTGCCGGATCTGGCCAGCTACAAGACCTTTCACACCGATATTCTGGGCACTGTGCCGCAGGTGAATTCGATTACGTCTTATGTGGTGATGGGGTCGCCAAAGGACGAGCGGGCTTGAGGGGGGGGGAGTGTGCGGGGGTGTTGGGTGCAGTTGGTTGCTGCGGAGAGGGTAAATGGCAGATATGCGGACGAAGCTGACTTTTATTGCGACCTTGCGAACGTCGGCTTTAGTTCCGCGTTGCTCATAAGGTTTATGTGGTGAAAGGTCTTATCAGGCACATAATGGCATTGATGCCACCCGTAGCATCCCATCTGCACTGGAGGATGATGTAGCCAAATCGAGACAGCGTTTCCTCATCTCTGAGGTTCGCTAGGTGAGGGAATTTTTCGAGATTGGATCGGCTGAAGTATTCGCCCTGCCTTGCTCCAAATGTGGCTGAGTCATCAGAGTATGTGCACGTCCAATTGTCACGATCAAAGACCGTGCAGTTTTCATATTTGTTAACAAAGTCTCCTACCTGACTGACCACCCTTTCATCTTGAACTCGATATTCAATCACCGCCCGTGGAATTAGTCTAGGCTTCCCTTCATCGGGGTCGTATTCGATCGCTTCAGAAGCTGTGTAAACTCTAAGAACTCCGCGATCAAAATTCAGATCGAAGAACGCCAAAAAAAACCAAGCCATAACAAACAAAAGCACAAATTTTCCCATGATGCCCATCTTTCCAAATACCACCCTCAGGCTATCCGGTAGCGAGCCCGTTTTGATCTTGGCACATTTTTCGGCTACCAGAAAGACAGTAGACATTCATGCAAGTCGCTGCAAATGGTAATATGGACTCTATTCCGACATTCCGTGCAGGCGTCCGAGATACGCGTGCCCTGACGCTCCCCAAGTTTTTCGGCTTTCTTGCTTTAGCAAAGAGTGCACCGATAGACGCCGATGATCGTCCGTGTTGTTTGGCGCATGTGCAATTCGCATAATATTGAAACAGATTTCCCACCGAACGCAGGTGCTTTGCACCCGCTGCCTCGGAGGTAAATCTGTTGCACTATTTTTATGAAATGCGAACCGCACTAAAAGAAACGGCAGCGCCCAGGGAGGAGGGGCACTGCCGTTCTGTTTTTGCGTCGGGCCTCAGGGAGGAGGAAAAGACCCTTCGCATATCCGGGGTAATAATAACCCCGTATCTTTGCGCGGTGACACCCGGGAGGAGGTAGGTGCCACCGCGGTCCGGCGCGCCTGCATGTTCAGGGAGGAGAAAGAACAGGCGGGCCGAATTTCTTACAGGCCGTAGGCGGCCTCGAGTGCGATGCGTTTGATCATCGAGCGGTTCAGGCCCAGATCGTCCAGTTCCCGCATGCTCAGCGCGCTCAGTTCATTCACTGTTTTGCGGTACAGGCGGTAGTTGGCAACGCGGTCGGTCGCGGATTTCAGGATGGCCGAAACGCGGCCTGTGATACCGGCATCGGTGCCGTGGAATTCTGTTGTAAAAGCCATGGGGCTAACTCGCTTAATAAAGTTGCTGCCAGAACCGGATCGTCCTGACACGGCGGAACATATGTATTTTGCGGGCCGCCACAACAGACGCGTTTGAAATGCCGCTATGCGTCTGGCGCATAGGTAGGGCAGGGGTGCTGTCCTATTTTTACATTGCCGTTACATGCGCGGTTTTTGCCTCTTGCGCAGGGGCGCGCAAAGGCTCACCTACAGGGTAACCTATACATAAGGAGTGCCGCAGATGGCCTTGACCCGTGATGACATCCTGAACGAATTGCGCCGCATTGAATTGCCCGACGGCCCCAATCTGGCCGACAGCGATATGATCCGTGCCCTGTCGGTCGAGGGGGGCGAGGTGCGCTTTGTGATCGAGGCCCCGACCCCCGAGGCGGCTGCCGCGCTGTCGCCGGTACGCGATGTGGCCGAACGGGCAGTGAAAAGCATTGCGGGGGTCGAGAAGGTTTCCGTGGTGTTGACGGCGCATGGCCCTGCGGCCCCCCAGTCCCCGCCGCCAGATCTGAAAATCGGCCGCCACCCGACACCGCAACAGGGGCGCCAGCCGGTGGCCGGTGTGAAAAAGATTATCGCCATTGGCTCGGGCAAGGGCGGGGTGGGGAAATCCACCGTGTCTTCAAATCTGGCGGTGGCACTGGCGCGTCAGGGGGTAAAGGTTGGCTTGCTGGACGCTGACATCTACGGCCCTTCGCAGCCGCGCATGATGGGGGTGGATGAACGGCCCAAGCTGAACAAGGATGACAAGATCATTCCGCCGGTGGTGCATGGCGTGGCGATGATGTCGATCGGTCTGCTGGTCGATCCCGATCAGGCGCTGGCGTGGCGTGGTCCGATGCTGATGGGCGCTTTGCAGCAATTGCTGGGCGATGTGGTCTGGGGCGAGCTGGACGTGCTGATCATCGACCTGCCGCCGGGCACCGGCGACGTGCAACTGACGCTGGGCCAGAAAACCGAAGTGACCGGCACCATCGTGGTGTCCACTCCGCAGGATGTGGCGCTGCTGGATGCGCGCCGTGCAATCACCATGTTCAAAAAGCTGGAAACGCCCATTCTGGGGCTGGTGGAAAACATGTCGGCCTATATCTGTCCTGAATGCGGCCACGAGGCGCATATCTTTGGCCATGGCGGTGTGCGGGCCGAGGCCGAGAAGCTGGGCGTGCCGTTCCTTGGGGAATTGCCGCTGGATCTGGATGTACGGTTGGCGGGGGACGCCGGCACGCCGGTTGCCGCAGGGCAGGGGCCTTTGGCCGATGCCTATGCGCAGTTGGCCAAGCGGCTGATTGACAGCGGCGCGGTGTAACACCCGCCTTTTACGGGAATTCACGGGAACAATCAGGAATCCGGCAGAATCTCTGCCGGATTTCGCTGTGAATCGGGGCCGGGATTGGCCATTGCGGGGTTTGGAAGCGGGCTGATTTGCGAGAATTGGCGCCCTGTAGGAAATAATTTGGGATTTTACGGGAAAATATGTGTCTTGGCTGTGCATACTATATGTAGTGCTGTCGATCGCAATTCGCTATATATAGGGCATTTTGTTCCTTTTGTGTTCACGGCTGGGTCTTGGCGGTGATAGGCTTGCCCCCATGATTTTCCCTATTTATCCCATAAAAATCCTTTGACACCCATGATTTCCCATGGCAAACATTGATCCAAGATAAGAACGGGCACAAACAAAATTGGGGCAAATTAAAGAACCCCGAACAAAGGTACCTAATCAGGTTTCATACAGGCACCCGCTTTTGTCTAATTAGAGATCCGGCGCGCGGGCGAGCAGACATCCCCCCAGGTGGCGCGCGCAGCTGGACATTCCCCGGAAACGGGACGAGGGCGGCGGATAGAGCAGTGGCAGCTAGCTCGATCCGCCGTTTCCCGTTTCAAGGGTGGTAAAGGTTTTAGGAGGCCGCGAGGCAGTGACACGGGAATTTTTCGGCGATGCCCACAATAAAGTGGATGCAAAGGGCAGGGTGTCTATTCCTGCCTCGTATCGCCGTGTCCTGCAGGCGGGTGACCCCGAGTGGAAAGAGGGGCTGAACCCCAACCTTGTGATCGTTTACGGCGACAAAAGCCGCAACTTTCTGGAATGTTTTACAATGGAGGCGATTGCCGAGGTTCAGGCGAAGATCCGCAAGAAGCCCCGTGGCTCCAAACAGCGCCGTGCGTTGCAACGTCTTTATAACGGCAATGCCTATCCGACGTCGGTGGATGAAACCGGTCGTCTGGTTTTGCCCAAAAAGCTGATTGAAAAGATCGGGCTGGATGGCATCGCCTATTTCATCGCCAATGGCGATACGTTCGAGATCTGGAATCCGGAAACCTACGAGCAAGAGGAATACGGTGATCTCGAGGCCGATGACGATTTCGACCCGAATGCCGACCCTTCCATCTATCTTGACGGTGATGAAGAGGAGTAGCTTATGATGTCTGCTCCTGCCCAACCGCATATCCCCGTTTTGTTGCGTCCTTTGCTGGAGGCCGTCGCCCCTGTGTCCGGCCTGTGGCTGGATGGGACCTTTGGCGCCGGTGGCTATGCCCGTGGATTGCTTCAGGCCGGTGCCGATCGGGTGATTGGCGTGGACCGTGATCCGCTGGCGTTTGAAATGGCGTCCGGCTGGGTCGGGGAATATGGCGATCGTCTGGAATTGGTTGAAGGCACCTTCGGTCAGCTGGACAGCTATAGCAATGTACCGTTGGACGGTGTGGTGCTGGACCTTGGCGTCAGCTCGATGCAACTGGACCGCGCCGATCGCGGCTTTTCCTTTATGAAGGACGGCCCGCTGGACATGCGGATGAGCCAGTCCGGTCCTTCGGCTGCCGATATCGTCAACTGGGCCTCGGAGGCCGAGCTGGCGGATATTATTTTCCAGTATGGCGAGGAGCGGGCCTCGCGCCGGATTGCCAGGGCGATTGTTGAGGCGCGCGCCAAATCGCCGTTTGAAACCACCTTACAACTGGCGGCGGTGGTTGAATCGGTTCTGCCACGCGGCAAACCCGGCCAAAGCCACCCTGCGACACGCACGTTTCAGGCGATCCGCATTGCGGTGAATGATGAATTCGGCGAATTGCTGGCAGGGCTTCAGGCGGCGGAACGGGCATTGAAGCCCGGCGGGAAACTGGCTGTGGTGACCTTCCATTCGCTCGAGGATCGCGTGGTCAAACGCTATCTGGCCGCGCGATCCGGCGGGGCGGGGCGGGCAAACCGTTATGCCCCCGCCATAGACGAGGAAAAGCCGCAGTTTCAGTTGCTTGGCCGCCGTGCCATCGGGCCGGATGATGATGAACTGGCGGTGAACCCGCGGGCGCGGTCGGCCAAATTGCGGGTGGCCAGGCGCACCGATGCGCCTTCGGGCGACATGCCGCGCACCGGATTGGGGATGCCGAAAATTTCATTGGGGGGACAGGATTAATGCGCAGCTTCTTTTATGTGGTCTCGGCGCTGGCGGTGATTGCGCTGGCTTTTTGGTCCTATCAGGAAAACTATAAAACGCGGGCTTCGTTGAGCGAAGTATCGCAGTTGCAGCGGCAAATCGGGCAATCGCGCGAACGACTGGCGGTTTTGCGGGCCGAATGGGCCTACCTGAACCGCCCCGAGCGACTGAAGGAACTGGCCGATCTCAACTATGACAGGCTGGGCCTGCTTCCCTTGTCGCCGGAACAGTTTGGCCGGATTGATCAGGTGGCTTTTCCATCCCCCGAACTGACCGCGATCGTCAACCCGATCGAACTGTCCGCAGATATGGAGGATAGCCAATGACCCGCACCCCCCTGCGCCCGCTGGCCCGTATTCTGGACGCCCGCGCCAAGGGTGAAAACCCCGATGCAATCGAGCGCGCCAATATCCGTGCCCGCCACGAGGCGATGCGCGACAAAACCCGTTTGCGGTCCGAGGGGCGCCTGTTGGTGCTGGGTGCGTTTTTCTTTTGCGCCTTTGTGGTGATCGCTGTGCGTATGGGCATGTTGGCCGCAAGTGAACCCCGCGAGCCACAAGTCGCAGCGGCTGGCGCACATATCGTTGCAAGCCGTGCGGATATTGTGGATCGCAATGGCCGGATACTGGCCACCAACCTGACCACACGGGCGCTTTATGCCCAGCCACCGGTGATGATCGACAAAGAACGCGCCGCATCGGAACTGGCCGCCATTTTTCCCGATCTGGACGCGGAAAAACTGCTGGCGCAATTCACCGGCAATCGCAAATTTATCTGGATTCGCAAGAAAATCAGCCCCGAGCAAATGCAGGCCGTGCATGATATCGGCGATCCCGGCCTGTTGTTCGGCCCGCGTGAAATGCGCCTCTATCCCAACGGCAAACTGGCCGCGCATATCCTTGGCGGGGCCTCATTTGGCCGCGAAGGGGTGAATTCGGCCGAGGTGATCGGTGTGGCCGGTGTCGAAAAAGAATTTGACGAGTATTTGCGCGACCCCGCGCAGGATGGCAAACCCTTGCAATTGTCGATTGACCTGACCGTTCAGGCTGCGATCCGCGAGGTTTTGTTTGGCGGTATGAAGCTGATGAATGCCAAAGGCGCGGCGGCAGTGCTGATGGATGTGCACACCGGCGAAGTGATTTCGATGGTCAGCCTGCCGGATTTCGATCCCAACACACGGCCACGGGTTTTGACGCAGGGCGATGCCAGCGACAGCCCGCTGTTCAACCGCGCGGTGCAGGGGGTTTATGAACTGGGTTCGGTTTTCAAAATCCTGAACACGGCGCAGGCGCTGGAACTGGGGCTGGTCAACCCGTCTACCATGATTGATACCAAAGGCCCGCTGCGGTGGGGCAAATTCAAGATCCGTGATTTCCACAACTACGGCGCACAATTGTCTATGACCGACGTCATTGTGAAATCCTCGAACATCGGCTCGGCCCGTGTGGCCCAGATGATCGGTGCAGATCGCCAGCGCGAATTCCTTGGCGCGCTTGGCTTGCTCGAAGCCACGCCAGTTGAACTGGTCGAGGCTTCGGGCGCTAAACCATTGTTGCCCTCAAGGTGGTCCGAATTGTCGACTATGACGATTTCCTACGGGCATGGCCTGTCTACCAGTCCGCTGCATTTGGCGATCGCCTATTCCTCGATTTTGAATGGCGGGCTGCGGGTCCGGCCGACCCTGTTGCGCCAGACCGGCCCACAAATGGGCGAACGGGTGGTATCGGAACGCACGTCAGAGCAGGCGCGCTCGATGTTGCGACAGGTTGTGGTGCGCGGCACCGCGTCTTTTGGCGAGGTCGAGGGGTATGCTGTGGGCGGCAAAACCGGCACGGCGGACAAGCCAAAACCGACCGGCGGCTATTACAAAGACAAGGTTGTCGCGACATTCGCGTCGGTGTTCCCTGCGCATGACCCGAAATATGTGCTGATTGTGACGCTGGACGAGCCGGTCGAAACTTCCGGCCCCAAACCACGCCGCACCGCTGGTTGGACATCGGTTCCGGTGGCCGCCGAGATCATTCGCCGCGTCGCACCGTTGTTAGGGATGCGGCCAGAGGTTGAGCCTTTGCAGCCAACTGGGGTAACACTCACCAGTAACTAGGTGCGGGCAAACGGGGGCGGCATGGCACATCAGGCAGGCAGAAAAACACTTGCAGATCTTGGCCTGAGGGCCAAAGGCGGGCAAGAGGCTGAAATTACAGGAGTTTGCGTTGACAGCCGCGAGGTAAAGCCCGGCTATCTGTTTGCCGCCATGCCCGGTGTGCGGGTGCACGGGGGCGAATTTATCCAGTATGCGTTGCGTATGGGGGCGGGGGCGATTCTGACCGATCAGGCCGGTGCCATGATTGCAGCGGATGAAATTGCCGCGGCCGGCGTGCCGCTGGTGGTGGCCGAGGACGCCCGCCAGACACTGGCCTATGCCGCCGCGCTGTGGTTCGGTGCACAGCCCGAATATATGGTGGCGGTGACGGGGACCAACGGCAAGACGTCGGTGTCCACATTTGTGCGCCAGATCTGGATTGCGATGGGTATCAAGGCTGCCAATCTGGGCACCACGGGGGTTGAAGGCGCCTATACCGCCCCGTTGCACCACACCACGCCCGAACCGATCACCCTGCACCGCCTGCTGGCCGATATGGCGGGCGAGGGCGTGACCCATTGCGCGATGGAGGCCTCGTCCCACGGGCTGGAACAACGCCGCCTTGACGGCGTGCGGCTGCGGGCGGGCGGGTTTACCAATTTCACCCAGGACCATCTGGATTACCACAAGACATTCGAGGACTATTTCAACGCCAAGGCCGGTCTGTTTTCCCGCGTGATGGGGGATGACGCGGTGGCGGTGATCAATATGGATGACCCGAAGGGCGCGGTGATGGCCGGCATTGCGCGTTCACGCGGGCAGGGGGTGATCAAGGTTGGCAAATTGGACGGGGTGGATTTGCGCCTGCTGGCGCAGCGCTTCGATGCCACGGGGCAGGATCTGCGGTTCGAATGGCGCGGCAAGGCGCATCAGGCGCGGTTGGAGCTGATCGGCGGCTTTCAGGCGGAAAACGTGATGGTGGCGGCAGGGCTGGTGATAGCCTGTGGCGCCGACCCGGCCGAGGTGTTCGATACCCTGCGCGAGCTGACCACCGTGCGCGGGCGGATGCAACTGGCCGCGACACGGGACAACGGTGCCTCGGTGTTTGTCGATTTTGCCCATACGCCGGATGCTCTGGCAACGGCATTGCAGGCCATGCGCCCGCATGTGATGGGGCGGCTGGTGGTGGTATTTGGCGCAGGCGGCGATCGCGACCCGGGCAAACGTATCCTGATGGGGCAAGCAGCGGCACAGCACGCGGATGTGGTGTTTGTGACCGATGACAACCCGCGCAGCGAAGACCCCGCCGGTATTCGGGCGATGGTGTTGCAGGGGTGCCCTGAAGCGACCGAAGTGGCGGACCGTGCCGAAGCGATCCTGCGCGGGGTGGATGCCTTGCAGGCCGGCGATGCCCTGCTGATCGCGGGCAAGGGACATGAAAGCGGGCAGATCGTCGGCGATGTGGTGTTGCCGTTTGACGATGTGGAACAGGCCAGCATTGCGGTGGCGGCATTGGAAGGGCGTTTGGCATGAGGGGGTTTGTGAACACCGCTCAGGCGGGAGGCCCCGGATCGGGTCCGGGGCAGCGCGGGGGGAATAGGCGATGACAGTTCTCTGGACTTCGAAAGATGCGGTTGCGGCCACCGGCGGCAAGACATCTTGCGATTGGCAGGCTACGGGCGTTTCGATTGATACGCGCAGCATAAAAGCGGGCGAATTGTTCGTGGCGCTGAAAGATGTGCGGGACGGTCACGATTTCGTCGCGCAGGCGCTGGAGACGGGGGCGGCGGCGGCACTGGTTTCGCATGTGCCCGAAGGGGTGCCAGCGGATGCGCCGCTGTTGATCGTGCCGGATGTGTTGCAGGCGCTCGAGTCCTTGGCGGTGGCCGCGAGGGCGCGGACGGGTGCCAAGGTGATCGGCGTGACCGGATCGGCCGGCAAGACCTCGACCAAGGAAATGTTGCGCGCCGTGCTGGAGCGGCAAGGGCAGGTGCATGCGGCGGAAATGTCGTTCAACAACCATTGGGGCGTGCCGCTGACATTGGCGCGGATGCCCGCGGACACCGATTTCGCAGTGATTGAGATCGGCATGAACCACCCCGGCGAAATCGCCCCGCTGGCGCGTCTGGCGCGGCCCGATGTGGCGATGATCACCAATGTGGTGGCCGCGCATATGGCCGCCTTTGACGGGATCGAGGGCATCGCGCGGGAAAAGGCCAGCATCATCGACGGGCTGCAAAGTGGCGGTGTGGCGGTGGTGAACGGTGATCTGGACACCAGTAGCATCCTAACCGAATATGCCCGTGACAAGGGCGCGCAATATGTGACCTTTGGCATGGGGGAAAGCAACACCCATCGCCTGCTGAATGTGCAACAGGCGGGCGGAATGACCGTGGTGCGGGCGCAGGTTGGTGTCTCTGAAACTCTCTTCAAAATCAACAGCCTGGGCGAACATTTTGCCATGAACGCTTTGGGCGTTCTGGCCGTGGTGCAGGCGCTGGGGGCCGATGTGGCGCTGGCGGCCAATGACATGGCCCTGTGGCAGCCCCCCGCCGGTCGCGGCACCTTTGAAACCGTGGTGCTGGATGCTTACGCGCCGGATCAGGCCGTGACCCTGATTGATGACGCCTACAACGCCAACCCCACGTCGCTGGATGCCGCGCTAAAGGTGCTGGTGGCCACACAGCCGGTGGACGGGGTGGGGCGTATCCACACGGGGCGCCGGATTGCGGTGTTGGGCGATATGCTGGAGCTGGGTGAGGACGAGATGGCGCAACACGCTGCCTTCGCCACCCATCCGGCGCTGGAAAATGTCACGCTGGTGCATTGCGCGGGGCCCCGGATGCGGGCACTGTGGCAGGCCCTGCCGGATCACAAACGCGGCGAGTGGGTCGAAAAGGCAACTGACCTTGCGGCAATTGCCCACCGGTTGGTGGACGCGGGCGATGTGATCTTGGTAAAGGGGTCCAAAGGATCATTGGTCAGCACGGTTGCGACCGCGATCCGCAATTTGGGCCAATCGGGCGAAATGAATAGTAACAAAGGATCAGTGTAGATGCTTTACTGGTTATCCAGCCTGTCTGACGGCGGCGATTTCTTCAATCTTTTCCGCTATATAACCGTTCGTTCGGGCGGGGCATTTTTCACGGCGCTGGTGTTTGGTTTCATCTTTGGCCAGCCCTTGATCAACCTGTTGCGCCGCAAACAATCAAATGGCCAGCCGATCCGCGAGGACGGACCGCAAAGCCATATTCTGGAGAAAGCAGGCACGCCGACAATGGGCGGGGTGCTGATTTTGGGCGCACTGACGTTTTCAACATTGCTGTGGGCGCGGCTGGATAATCCTTATATCTGGATGGTGATGTTCGTGACGTTGTCTTTCGGGGCCATCGGCTTTGCCGATGATTACGCCAAGGTCAGCAAGAACAACACCAAAGGCGTATCGGGAAAAATCCGTATGGCGCTGGGTCTGTTGATTGCCGCGATTGCGGGCTATTGGGCGGCCTATTACCACCCCGATGATCTGGCTTACCGGCTGGCCATGCCAATCTTCAAGGATACGCTGATCAACCTGGGTTATGTGTTCATCCCCTTTGCGATGATCGTGATTGTCGGGTCCGCCAATGCGGTCAACCTGACCGATGGACTGGACGGTCTGGCTATCATGCCGGTGATGATTGCAGCGGGCACTTTGGGCATCATTGCCTATGCGGTCGGGCGGGTCGATTTCACCGAATATCTGGATGTGCATTATGTGCCCCATACCGGCGAGTTGTTTATCTTTACCTCGGCCCTGATTGGCGGTGGTCTGGGGTTCCTGTGGTATAACGCCCCCCCCGCAGCCGTGTTCATGGGCGACACCGGCTCGCTGGCGCTTGGTGGCGCTTTGGGGGCGATTGCGGTTGCCACCAAACACGAAATCGTGCTGGCCATCGTTGGTGGTTTGTTCGTGGCCGAGGCCCTGTCGGTGATCATTCAGGTGCTTTACTTCAAGCGCACCGGCAAGCGGGTGTTCCTGATGGCGCCGATCCATCACCACTACGAGAAAAAGGGCTGGGCCGAGCCGCAGATCGTGATCCGGTTCTGGATCATCTCGCTGGTGCTGGCGCTGATCGGGCTGGCGACTCTGAAAGTGCGTTAGGGAATCCATAGGGCAGCACAGAGCGTTTGCCAATATGCCCGCCGCGTCCTAAACAGGGGCAGGCAAGGATAAAAGGGCAGCACATGATCCCCGTTCAAGGATTTGCAGGTAAGAAAGTGGCCGTTCTGGGCCTTGGCCGGAGTGGTCTTGCAACCGCTGTAGCGCTTGAGGCGGGCGGAGCGACCCCCGTCGTTTGGGACGACAACGAAGCCGCCCGCGATGCGGCTGAAAAACAGGGCTATCCGGCGACCGACCTGCGCAAGGCCGGCGTGTGGGAGGATATCGCAACCCTGATCGTATCCCCCGGAATCCCGCATCTTTACCCCGAACCAAACCCCGTGGTGCGCAACGCCACCGCCGCCGGTGTGCCGATCGACAATGATATCGGGCTGTTTTTCCGATCCTTCGCGACCTACGAATGGGACGGTTTCGATGTTGCCCCCCGCGTGATCGCCATCACCGGCAGCAACGGCAAATCCACCACCGCCGCGCTGATCCATCACGTTCTGACCCACGCAAGACGCCCGAGCCAGCTGGCCGGTAACATCGGCCGCGGGGTGTTGGATATTGATCCGGCCCATGATGGCGAGGTGGTGGTGCTGGAACTGTCGAGCTATCAGACCGAACTGGCCCGTTCGCTCACCCCTGATGTAGCGGTGTTCACCAACCTGTCGCCCGATCATCTGGACCGGCACGGCGGTATTGGTGGGTATTTCGCTGCCAAACGCCGGCTGTTTGCCGAAGGCGGACCGGACCGTGCGGTGATCGGGGTGGATGAAAAGGAAGGCCGCTTTTTGGCCAATCAAATGGCCGAAGGCCCTGCGGATGACCGCGTGATCCGCATTTCGGTAGATGCCAAACTGACCGGCCCCGGCTGGGCCGTGTTCGCCCGCAAGGGGTTCCTGTCGGAATACCGAAAAGGGCGGCAGATGGGGTCAATAGATTTGCGCAAAATCAAGGGCTTGCCCGGTGCGCATAACCATCAAAACGCCTGTGCAGCTTACGCCGCTGTGCGCACATTGGGCATCGCGCCCAAGGTGATCAAGGCGGCGTTTCACAGTTTTGGCGGGCTGGCCCATCGCAGCCAGATCGTGGGCACTGCAAACGGCGTGACCTATGTGAACGACAGCAAGGCCACCAATGTGGACGCTGCCCAAAAGGCATTGCTGGCGTTCAGGAATATCCGTTGGATTGCAGGCGGGCAGGGCAAAACCGGTGGCATTTCCAGCCTTGCGCCGCATCTGGGAAATGTGCGCAAAGCCTATCTGATTGGCGCCTCGGCGGAGGAATTCGCAAGCCAGTTGGGGGATACCCCATACCAGATTTGCGAAACGATGGAGCGCGCGGTTGCGGCTGCCAGCAAGGATGCCGAAGAGGGCGATACCGTGCTGCTGGCCCCGGCCGCCGCCAGCTTTGACCAATACAAAAGCTTCGAGCATCGCGGTGATGATTTCACCGCCATTGTCGCCGCGCTGATTGACGGTTAACGGCGGATATTCGCGCTTTTTCAAGAAGCTTTGGACAAAATCGCATGCTCTGGGCTAGGGTTGCAGGGGGGAACGCGATGTATCAAATATTGAAACGACTTCTGGCCGTATTGTGGCTTTGTCTGTTGGGCGTGCAAGGTTTTGCGCAAACAACGGGTGACGCGCGGTTGCGGGTGCTGGTCAAACCGATCCCGCCCTTTGTGATTGAAAACGCGGATGGCAGCCTTAGCGGGTTCAGTATTGATCTGTGGCAGATGGTTGAAAAACAACTGGGGGTGCAAAGCGATATAACTGTGCTGCCCAATGTCACCGAGTTGTTGCTGGCGATCGAGGCGGGCAAGGGGGATGTTGCCATTGCGGCGGTGACAATCACGGCGGAGCGCGAACAGCGGATGGATTTTTCCCACCCCTTCTTTCGATCCGGTCTGCAAATCATGGTGCCCAGCGACGAAATGGGCATGGTCGCCAAGGCGCTGTCGGTGATCAAGGGCATGTTTGCCTCGAAAAGTTTCCGCTTTGCCCTGCTGGCGCTGGCCATTCTGGTGCTGGGCACGGCGCATATCATGTGGCTGGTGGAGCGGCGCAAGAACCCCGAATTTACGCGCGGCTATCCGATGGGGCTGTGGGACGGGGTATACTGGACGATGGTTACGATCTCGACCGTCGGCTATGGTGATAAAACCCCGAAATCGCATCCTGGCAAGGTTATCGCGCTGGTGCTGATCGTGTTCGGCTATGTCGCCTTTGCATGGTTCACCGCGACGATTTCCTCGGCGATGACGGTTTCGCGTCTGGAAGGGGAAATTCGCGGACCCGAGGATCTGGGCGGCAAACGGGTTGCCACATTGAAAGGGTCCACAAGCGAGGCCTATTTACAGCATCTGCCAGCGGTGCAAATCAGGGCGGTTGAAACCATTGATCAGGCTTACAACGCACTGGAAACGGGGCAAGTCGCGGCCGTGGTCTATGATTTTCCGGTGCTAAGCCATTATGCAAACGGCGAGGGACAGGACAAGGTGCGCCTGACAGGACCGGTGTTTCAGCGTGAACCCTATGGCATTGTGTTTGCCGAAGGATCGAAATGGCGCGAGCCGGTCAACCAGGCGCTGTTGCTATTGTCCGAGCATGGCGAGTATGACCGGATTTATCTGAAATGGTTTGGCGGCGCGCCGAATTAGGGAGAATTCCATGAGCGATGATCTAAGCACCAAGACCTGTATTGCCTGCCACGGCGGCATGCCGGTGCTGTCCGAATCCGAAGTGGCCGACAGAATGGGGCAGTTGCACGAGGGCTGGAAGCTGGCCAAAGAGGGACGCTGGCTGGTGCGGCGTGTCACGGTCAAGGGGTTCAACGCGGCGCACCACCTTGCCGATGTGGCCGCGTGGCTGGGCGAACAAGAGGGGCATCACCCCGATATCCGCTTTGGCTGGGGCTATTGCGAGGTGGAGTTCACCACCCATGTGGTGAAGGGGCTGACCGAAAACGATTTCATCTGTGCCGCCAAATTCGACCGGATTCTGGCGCTTGGCTAGGGGTGGTCTAGGCATTTGCAAGCCCCGCGTCTTTGGCGTATCAGGCGGCCATGACACAGTTTTCCTTTGATCTGCACAACACCGACGGCAAGGCCCGCACCGGTATCATCCACACCCCGCGCGGCGACATTCGCACGCCGGCCTTTATGCCGGTTGGCACGGCGGCCACGGTCAAGGCGATGCTGCCTGAAAACGTGCGTGCCACGGGGGCGGATATTCTGCTGGGCAACACCTATCATCTGATGCTGCGCCCCAGTGCCGAACGGATTGCCAATCTGGGGGGCTTGCATAAATTCATGAACTGGGAACGTCCCATTCTGACGGATTCCGGC
The DNA here is from genome assembly GCF_003544895.1 of Profundibacter amoris. Taxonomy (GTDB): domain Bacteria; phylum Pseudomonadota; class Alphaproteobacteria; order Rhodobacterales; family Rhodobacteraceae; genus Profundibacter; species Profundibacter amoris. The sequence continues at coordinate 2,065,924 of NZ_CP032125.1, read as the reverse complement.
GGCTTTCAGGTGATGAGCCTGTCGGACCTGCGCAAGATGTCGGAACAGGGTGTGACCTTCAAGTCGCATATCGACGGCAGCCTGCATGAAATCACGCCCGAACGCAGCATGGAAATCCAGCGTCTGCTGGGCAGCGATATTGTGATGTGTTTCGATGAATGCACCCCGCATCCCGCGCCCGAAGATGTGGCGCAAAAATCCATGCGCATGTCGATGCGGTGGGCGCAACGTTCGCGCGATGCCTTTGGCGACCGGCCCGGTCATGCGATATTCGGTATCCAGCAGGGCAGCGTGTTCAAGGACCAGCGCGAGGAAAGCGCCGAGGCACTGAAAGCCATCGGGTTCGAGGGCTATGCGGTTGGCGGTCTGGCCGTGGGCGAGGGGCAGGAAACCATGTTCCAGGTGCTGGATTACGCCCCCGATATGCTGCCTGCTGACAAGCCGCGCTATCTGATGGGCGTGGGCAAACCCGACGATCTGGTGGGCGGTGTGAAGCGCGGCATTGATATGTTTGACTGCGTGTTGCCATCACGGTCGGGGCGCACCGGGCAGATATTCACCCGCCACGGGGTGCTGAACATCAAAAACGCCCGCCACAAGGACGATCCCCGCCCCTTGGACGAATCCTGCACATGCCCTGCCTGCCGCAGCTATTCGCGCGCCTATTTGCACCATGTGTTCAAGGCACAGGAAATCATCGCCTCGATGCTGATGACATGGCACAATCTGCACTATTATCAGGAACTGATGGCGGGGATGCGGGATGCGATTGCCGCAGGCACATTCGATCACTTTAAATCACAATTCCATGCGCAGCGGGCGCAAGGGGACATTGAACCACTTTAGCGCGATTTTGTGCATAATGGCGGTTTATCCACCGTTATTTACTGAATTTGGCGGTATTTTCGGGCCTATCGGGGAAATGCCGCCTTGCCCTTGCCGCAATGCGCAGGCACATTGCGCCCCAAAGCTGCATGGCAGGTTAATGGTTGAATAATCGGGGATCATCCCCATTTTATTAAACCAAAGACCGGAGACAGACAGGTTGCCTATATGATGCAGGGGCCTGCCGTTGTCTGCCACTGAACAAGGACAAGAAATGACCGAGCATTTAAGCACATCCTACCCCGTACTGCCCTTGCGCGATATTGTGGTGTTCCCGCATATGATCGTGCCGCTGTTCGTGGGTCGTGAAAAATCCGTCAAAGCCCTGGAAGAGGTGATGGTGGATGACAAACAAATCCTGCTGTCCAGCCAGATTGACCCCTCGCAGGACGATCCGGAATCGGACGGCATATACAACATTGGCGTTCTGGCCAATGTGCTGCAACTGCTGAAACTGCCCGACGGCACCGTCAAGGTGCTGGTCGAAGGGCGTAAACGCGTGCGGATCACCGATTATCTGGACAACCCCGATTATTTCGAGGCCCACGCCGAGGAACTGGAAGAAACACTGGGCGACGAGGCCACGGTCGAGGCGCTGGTGCGTTCTGTCGGCTCTGAATTCGAGCGCTATGCCAAGATCAAGAAGAACGTGCCCGAAGAGGCCCTGTCGGCTGTGGCCGATGCGGTCGAAAGTGACAAGCTGTCCGATCTGGTGGCCGGTCATCTGGGCATCGAGGTTGACCAAAAGCAGGAGCTTTTGGAGACTCTGAACGTGGCCGAACGGCTGGAGAAGATTTACGGCCTGATGCAAGGCGAAATGTCGGTGCTGAAGGTCGAGAAAAAGATCAAGACCCGCGTCAAAAGCCAGATGGAGCGCACCCAGCGCGAATATTATCTGAACGAGCAGATGAAGGCCATTCAGAAGGAACTGGGCGACGGCGAGGACGGCAACAACGAAATCACCGAGCTGGAAGAGCGCATCGCACAGACCAAGCTGAGCAAAGAGGCGCTGGAAAAAGCCAATGCCGAGCTGAAAAAGCTGAAAAACATGTCGCCGATGTCGGCCGAGGCCACCGTGGTGCGCAATTATCTGGACTGGATGTTGTCGATCCCGTGGGGCAAGCGTAGCCGTGTGAAAAAAGATCTGAACGCGGCGCAAAAGGTGCTGGATGACGATCACTACAGCCTTGAAAAGGTCAAGGAACGGATTGTGGAATATCTGGCCGTTGGTCAGCGTTCACGCAAGCTGAAGGGACCGATCCTGTGTCTGGTCGGACCTCCGGGCGTGGGTAAAACCAGCCTTGGCAAATCCGTGGCCCGTGCCACGGGACGCGAATTCATTCGCATCAGCCTTGGCGGCGTGCGGGACGAATCCGAAATTCGCGGCCATCGCCGCACCTATATCGGATCAATGCCCGGCAAGATTATTCAGGCGCTGAAAAAGGCCAAAACCACCAATCCGCTGATCCTGCTCGATGAAATCGACAAGATGGGGCAGGATTTCCGTGGCGACCCGGCATCTGCGATGCTCGAGGTTCTGGACCCCGAACAAAACAGCACCTTTGTCGATCATTATCTCGAGGTCGAATATGACCTGTCGGATGTGATGTTCCTGACCACGGCGAACAGCTATAACATGCCAAGCCCGCTGCTGGACCGGATGGAGATCATCCCGCTGTCGGGTTACACCGAGGACGAAAAGCGCGAGATCGCCAAGCGGCATCTGATCGAAAAGCAGATCAAGGGCCACGGCTTGAAAAAGGGCGAATTCGAGCTGACGGACGCGGCGCTGACCGAAATCATCCGCACCTACACCCGCGAGGCCGGTGTGCGGAACCTTGAGCGCGAGATCGCCAAACTGGCGCGTAAAGCCGTGACCAAGATCGTGCGCGGGGACGAGGAAAAGGTGGTGATCACCCCCGAGAACCTCGAGGAATATCTGGGCGTCAAACGGTTCCGCTATGGTCTGGCCGAGGAAAAGGACCACGTTGGCGTGGTCACCGGTCTGGCGTGGACATCTGTTGGCGGTGAACTGCTGTCGATCGAGGCGCTGAAACTGCCCGGCAAGGGGCGGATGAAAACCACCGGCAAGCTGGGCGATGTGATGAAAGAAAGCATCGATGCGGCATCTTCGTTTGTGCGTTCGATCAGCCCGCAAATCGGGGTGAAACCGACGATGTTTGAAAAGATCGATATCCACGTCCACGTTCCCGAAGGCGCGACCCCAAAGGACGGGCCAAGCGCCGGTGTGGGCATGGTGACATCCATCGTATCGGTTCTGACGGGCATTGCGGTGAAGAAAGACATCGCCATGACCGGCGAGGTTACCTTGCGCGGCAATGTGCTGCCGATTGGCGGCTTGAAAGAAAAGCTGTTGGCGGCGCTGCGGGGCGGTATCAAAACCGTTCTGATCCCGAAAGAAAACGAAAAGGATCTGGTCGAGATCCCGGACAATGTAAAAGAGGGGCTGACGATAATCCCTGTGGAACATGTGTCCGAGGTGTTGAAACACGCGCTGGTCAAACAGCCCGAGCCGATCGAATGGGACGAAGCGGCAGAAGAAGCCGCCGCGGCCAAGGCGGCGCTGGCCACCAAGGCAGGCGATGCCGGTGCAACCGCACATTAACCAAAGAAAGGGGGCTTTTTAGCCCCCTTTTGATTTAGATAACCCCGGATTAATTCGTGAAAGAGAGTCGTGAATACAATGGCAACCCAAGGCAGTAAAACACCGCCCCGCAAACCCGCCCCGCGTAAGACAGCCCCTGCTAAACCGGCTGCAAAACCGGCCGCAGCCGCCAAAGCTGCCGAGGTTCCGGTGCTGCGCAAGAAGGAACTGATCGAGCGGGTCGTCGCGCGCTCGGGTGTGAAAAAGAAAGACGCCAAGCCTGCAATCGAGGCCATGCTGGCGGTTCTGGGCGAAGCCCTGGCGGCGGGCGAGGAATTGAACCTGCAACCACTGGGCAAGGTGATGGTGAAAAAGACCAAAGAGCTGGCCAACGCAAAGATGATGGTCTGCCGAATTCGCCAGCGCAACGCTGTGGAGGATGACAAAGTGGTGAAAATCCCGACCTGATTTCGGGCGAACCCTTGCCAAAATACGAAAAAAACAACGCACCCCGAAAAGAGGTGCATTTTTTGTGTGAAAGGGGCTTGCATACCCCGTGCAACTCGCGTTAAACGCCCCCACAAGGGTGATTAGCTCAGTTGGTAGAGCGCTTCGTTTACACCGAAGATGTCAGGAGTTCGAGTCTCTTATCACCCACCATTCCATCCTGTCCCCATTAGGCCAAAACACGACACAGGCCTTTATGAATTCCGCGTTTGCAATGCGCGTCGGAATAATTTCCGCCCCCCGCAAACTATTTTCAAAAAACCGGCCGGAACCGCTTGACGCCTCCGGCTACTCGCCCTAGAACGCCCAAACAAGTCGCCGGTTGGTGACATTGTAAAGTGCGCGGTTGTAGCTCAGTTGGTTAGAGTACCGGCCTGTCACGCCGGGGGTCGCGGGTTCGAGTCCCGTCAACCGCGCCACTTTTCCACCAGCGAAAAAGAAAGTGTTGATATGTCATTTCTTGACAATATTTCTTGGCCCACCCTGATTATGGTGGCATTGCTGCTGGGTTTGGCCCCGTTCGTGCCCGAACCGCATGTGCTGGAAAAACTGCGGATGCTGATGGCCGGGGAATTGTCCAAACCGATGGATATTTTCGATCTGGTGATGCATGGTGCCCCGTGGGTACTGGTGCTGGCCAAACTGGCGCGTATGGGCGCGCGCAAGGGGAAGGAATAAGATCGTGTGGGACATGCTGGAACAACTGCCGTTATCCTATGCGGTGATCGCGGCGGCCACTTTGGGGCTGGCCCCTTTCGTGCCCGAGCCGCACATCTGGGAAAAGATCAAGATGCTGAAAGCGGGCACATTGAAACGCCCGCTGGACTGGTTTGATCTGCTATTGCACACGGCACCGTTTGTGGTGCTGGCGGCCAAGCTGGGGCAGATGGCTATCAACGGTTAATCCGGCTGTGCTGCTGAAAATCTTGTGTATTTGCGGACTTGTTTTAATTCGTCTAGCATAAACAGGTTGCTATTGAGCAAGAACATGGCAGGGTCTTCCAGCCACACTTCAAGTTCTTCGTTGTATAGAAATTTTCTACTGATTGATTCGCCGCTTTTTGGAATGCTAATCCTCCAACTGATTTGATAAAAAGAATAGTTACAGCCAGCAATCAAGCGATCAGTTTTTCCAAACACGTCTATAAAAAATGTGCTCACGCTATTGTCCGGAAGCTCATTTTTCAATTCAAAACTTGTCCCTGTTTTGAGCGGGAAAAATCCTTCTAATTGGGGATTGATACCACTGCTGGCATATTTGTCAACGTCGTCTGGGTTGATTAAGATTAAACCTTTATACAGGTATAATGCGGGTAATTGTGGTTCAGTTTCAGGCTCGCCTGATGGTTTAAGCGGGGCCATTTGCATTTGAATGACGTTGCTGTTTAACCGTTGATAAGTTTTGCGAACAATATTTGATCGTTTGTTCTGGGTGGTTGTGGTCTCCAGAATAATACCGTTTTCCAGATCGGCGCTGGTCGGGCAGGCAGACTCTGCCCCCAGCGCCTGCACAGGCAACATCATTCCCGCAATTGCGACTGCTCTAAGAAACTGCATTTGCGCTTACTCTGCCAAAGCCGCCAAAATCCGCGCCCAGCTGCGCGTGCCCTTGTGGAAACTCTCCATGTCGTATTTCTCGTTCGGGGAATGGATCGCATCGTCATCCTTGCCAAAACCGATCAGCATGGCATCCATGCCCAACACCTCTTTGAAATGTCCTGCAATCGGGATTGACCCGCCACAGCCCACATAGGCGGCGGGGCGGGGCCATTCATCGGACAGAGCCTGACGGGATTTTTCGAAAGCCGGATTGTCGGTCGACATCTGCGAGGCCGGAGCGCCGCGGCTGGGGGTGAATTCGACGGTGAAATCAGACGGCAGGTTGTCCTTTACATGTTTCACAAAGGCCTCGTGGATTTTGTCGGGGTCCTGCTGGCCGACAAGGCGGAAACTGATCTTGGCGCTGGCTTCGGCCGGCAGAACGGTTTTGAACCCGTCACCGGTATAGCCGCCCCAGATCCCGTTCACTTCGCAAGTTGGGCGCGACCAGATCATTTCCAGCGGTGTGCGGTCCTGTTCGCCCGCTGGCACGGACAGCCCCACATCGCCCAGATAGCCGGCGTGGTCAAAGGCCAGATTTTGCCACTGGCTGCGGATGTCGTCAGACAGTTCGGGCACATCGTCATAGAACCCCTCCAGCGTGATATGGCCGGTTTCATCATGAAGTTTGGCGATGATGTCGGACAGAATATGGATCGGATTGCCCGCCAGCCCGCCATACATGCCCGAATGCAGATCGCGCGCCGCACCCTTGATGGTGAAATCCTCGGTCACCATGCCGCGCAATTGGGTGGTGATGGCGGGGACAGCGGATTCAAACAGGCCGGTGTCGCAGATCAGGGCGATGTCGGCGGTCAGCTCCTTGGCGTTTTGCTGCATGAACGGCACCAGCGAGGGCGAGCCGGATTCCTCTTCGCCCTCGAAAAAGATCGAAACCCTGATCGGCAGGCTGCCGGTAACGGCCTTCCATGCGCGGCAGGCCTCGACAAAGGTCATCAACTGCCCCTTGTCGTCGGACGCGCCACGGCCACGGATCACCACACCTTTGTCGGTGTCCTCGAGCGCGGGTTCAAACGGTGGTGTGTCCCACAGCTCCAGCGGGTCCACCGGCTGCACATCGTAGTGGCCGTAAAACAGCACATGCGGGCCGGTGCCGTCGTTATGGGCCACCACCATCGGGTGCCCTGTGGTCGGCCGTTTGCTGGCGTCAAAGCCAAGGCCGTTCAATTCATCCACCAGCCAGTCGGCGGCGCGGTCGCAATCGGCCTTGTAGGCCGGATCGGTGGAAATCGACGGGATGCGCAGCAGATCCAGCAAACGGTCGGTGGCTTTGGGCAATTCGGCGTCGATATGGGCAAGAACGGCATCTAGGGTCATGGGAATGCTCCGGTGTTGTTTATAGCGTGTCGCGTCTGATCAGTATCAGCATTTATCTGGCTGGGCGAGGCAGCGCCTGCAACGCGGGTGCGTTCGTCCGGCCAGATGAATTCGATTTGGCGCGACATGTTCTAGGCGCTGAACCTAGCACCGTGGCGCAAACTGTCCAGTGGCACTGGTCAGATGCGGATGGGCAGGGTAGGGTTTTGACAAATCTGTTTTGGAGGGACGAATGGTTAGAGCACTTACAGCAGCGGTGATTATCGCAGCGGGAGTCACGCAGGCATTGGCGGGCGAGTCCCCTTTTACCGGCAAAGAGGCCAAGCGGATGCTGTTTTCGCCCAAGGGCGGGGAATTTATAGTGGTGCAGCAGGATTTCATGACGGATCTTGATGTGAAAACCCTGGAACTGATGGCGGATATGCCCGAGTTCAAGGCGGTGCTGTATTACGGGGCTGTTGCGGCTTCGCCCAAACAGGGGTTGGCGCATAAGGCGACTGTTGCGACGGCAAACCACCACAGTATCAAAGCCGCCGAAGCTGCGGCGATTAAGGAATGCAACGCCCTGCGCGGTGGCGGGCCAAAGTGTCTTTTGGTGGCTTATGTTGTGCCACGCAAATACAGCGAACAGCCGTTGCAACTGTCGGCCAGCGCGACCACAGCGTTCAAAAGAACCTATTTGAAAGGACGCGGTGCAAAAGCGATGGCGGTTTCAGCTGCAACCGGTGACTATGCAATCGCCAAAGGCGAAGGTGCTGCCGAAACAGCGCTGGCGACCTGTAACAAGGCGGCATCCGAAAAAGGCGCGACTGACTGTAGGGTTGTAATTCAGGATAAATAGGTCGCGCGGCATTTTGTAACCTGTTTTTGTTAAAACAACTGCGCTATTCCCTGTGATAACGCGAACGACAGCGGTGATTCTGGGCCGCTGGATATTAGGGAGCTGACCATTGGATTATTCCGCCAAGATCGACGAAAGCCTGCAACGTCTGCACGACGAAGGGCGCTATCGCACCTTTATTGATATCGAACGTCGCAAGGGTGCTTTCCCACATGCGATCTGGCGCAAACCCGATGGCAGCGAACAGGAAATCACCGTCTGGTGTGGCAATGATTATCTGGGCATGGGCCAGCACCCGCATGTGCTGGAAGCGATGCACGATGCGCTGCATGCAACCGGTGCAGGCTCGGGCGGGACCCGCAATATTTCCGGCACCACGGTGTATCACAAGGCACTGGAAGCCGAGTTGGCCGATCTGCACGGCAAAGAGGCAGCGCTGATATTCACCTCGGCCTATATCGCCAATGACGCCACGCTTTCCACCCTGCCGCTGTTGTTCCCGGGGCTGACCATTCTGTCGGACGAATTAAACCACGCCTCGATGATTCAGGGTATTCGCCACGGCAATTGCGCCAAGAAGATCTGGCGCCATAACGATGTGGCGCATCTGCGCGAACTGCTGGAAGAACTGGACAAGGACGCGCCCAAACTGATCGCCTTTGAATCGATCTATTCGATGGATGGCGATTTTGGCCCGATTGAGGAAGTGCTTGATCTGGCAGAAGAATTCGGCGCATTGACCTATATCGACGAAGTGCATGCCGTGGGCATGTATGGCGCACATGGGGCCGGTGTGGCCGAACGCGACGGGCTGATGGACCGGATTGATATCATCAACGGCACCTTGGGCAAAGCATACGGTGTGCATGGCGGCTATATCGCCACCAGTGCCAAAATGGCCGATGCGATCCGCTCCTATGCGCCCGGCTTTATTTTCACCACCAGCCTGCCGCCTGCGGTTGCGGCGGGGGCGGCGGCGTCGGTCAAACATCTGAAAACCGATCCGCATCTGCGCGAATTGCAACAGACCCATGCGCGCATCCTGAAGGACCGCCTTAAGGCGATGGGCCTGCCGATCACCGATCATGGCAGCCATATCGTGCCGGTGCATGTGGGGGACCCTGTGAAATGCAAAATGCTGTCCGACCTGCTGCTGGAAAACTACGGTATTTACGTTCAGCCGATCAACTTTCCGACCGTGCCGCGGGGCACCGAACGGCTGCGGTTTACACCCTCGCCGGTGCATGGCCCCGAAGAGATGGACAAGCTGGTTCACGCCATGGATGACCTATGGTCGCAATGTGCGCTGAATCGCGCCGAGCTTACGGGCTAACCTATCTGAAAACGTGCAATATTGATTGGTTTGTGGTAACGATTCCGTAATAGGTTGGCGCAAGGCGAATCGCCGACACTTTTGGGGACTATGTGGTGACATCGGAGCAGGGCACATGATCGGGCGCATTTTTACGCCCAAGGAGGCTGAAGAAACAGTCCAGCCTTCTGGATTCGATGCATACGATCTACGACTGGGCGATGTCATGCGCGGCGAACGCGCGACCCTTGGCAAATCCCTGCTGGATGTCCAACGCGAGTTAAAGATCAAAGCGACCTATGTTGCCGCGATTGAAAACGCCGATCCCAGCGCCTTTGAATCCCCCAGTTTTATTGCCGGTTATGTGCGTTCCTATGCGCGCTATCTGGGGATGGACCCGGAATGGGCCTTCCAGAAATTCTGTGACGAGAGCGACTACGAAACCGCGCATGGCATGTCCGCGCAGGCGTCGAGCGCTGCGGCGCAAAAATCCGAACGTAATGCGCAAAAAAACGATACGTTTCGCGATCCGCTGGCCGATCCGAACGCAACCTTCCTGCCGCGTAAGGAATCCTTCTTTTCCGGTGTGGAAATCAATGCAATCGGATCAATGATGGTTCTGGTCGCGTTGATTGGCGGCATCGGTTATGGCGGCTGGACCGTGCTGCAGGAAGTGCAGCGCGTGCAATTCGCGCCGGTTGAACAGGCCCCCGGGCTTGCAGCAACGGTGGACCCGCTGGCCGGCCGCGAAGATGTATTCGCGATGAACGAGGAGGAAACTACAGGTTTCGTTGCGCCTTCGCCCGACGCACTGGACCGGCTGTATCGTCCGCAGGCGCTGGAAGTGCCGGTGATGGTGGCCCGTGATGGTCCGATTGCAGCACTGAACCCCGACAGCTTTGGCACATTGGCGCCCGATACCAGCCTCAGCGCCCCCGAGCTTCGGCGTGTTATGGCAGGGTTGGACCAACCCGACCTGTCCCCCGAGCCGGCAGACCCGACCCTGATCAAGGTGGTCGAGGATGGTGTGCCCGAAGTGGCGATTTTTGCAGTTCGTGAATCCTGGGTTCGTGTTAAATCTGCCGATGGCACAGTGATCTACGAAAAAGTCATGCAGCCCGGCGACAAGTTTGTTCTGCCCAAAACCGAAGAACCGCCGACTTTGCGCACCGGTTATGCGGGCGGGGTATATTTTGCCGTGAATGGTAAAACATACGGCCCGGCAGGCGAGGGGGCATCGGTGGTCAGCAAAATCGCCTTGGGAGAGGACGAGATAACCGAAAAATATGCCTTGGCCGATTTGACTGGGAACAAAGAGCTGGCCAAAGTTGTGGCCGAACTATCGGTTGATCCCGCGAAACTGCCGGACGAATAACCCAGACTTGGCGTTGCACCTGTTTGCGCAGGTGATTATCTATTCCACAGACAAACCTGCAACAGCCCGAAAAAGGCCCGTGTGATGACGCATAACCCGATCCGCCCGTGGCGCGATATTGACCGCCGCAAATCCCGCAAAATCCATGTTGGCTCGGTGCCGGTCGGGGGGGATGCGCCGATTGCGGTGCAGACAATGACCAACACGCTGACATCCGACGCGGCGGCCACCATCAAACAGGTGCTGGCCTGTGCCGATGCCGGCGCCGATATTGTGCGGGTTTCGGTGCCGGATGTGGAATCCTCTGCGGCCCTGAAGGAAATCGTTACCGAAAGCCCCGTGCCCATCGTTGCCGATATCCATTTCCATTACAAACGCGCCATCGAGGCCGCCGAGGCGGGGGCCGCCTGTTTGCGGATCAACCCCGGCAATATCGGCAATCCTGAACGGGTAAAGGACGTGATCAAGGCGGCGCGTGATCATGGCTGCTCGATCCGTATCGGTGTGAACGCGGGATCATTGGAAAAGCACCTGCTGGAAAAATACGGCGAACCCTGTCCTGACGCGATGGTCGAAAGCGGGCTGGAGCATATCCGCATTTTGCAGGACAATGATTTCCACGAATTCAAGATTTCGGTCAAGGCGTCGGATGTGTTCATGACCGCCGCCGCCTATCAGCAACTGGCCGACGCCACCGACGCCCCGATCCATCTGGGCGTGACCGAGGCCGGCGGGCTGGTCTCGGGCACGATCAAATCGGCCATCGGTCTGGGCAATCTGCTGTGGGCAGGCATTGGTGATACTATCCGCGTTTCCCTGTCCGCCGATCCGGTGGAAGAGGTCAAGGTGGGCTTTGAAATTCTGAAATCTCTGGGCCTGCGCCATCGCGGTGTGAACATCATTTCCTGCCCCTCCTGCGCGCGGCAGGGATTCGATGTGATCAAGGTGGTGGATACGCTGGAACGTCGTCTGGAACATATCAAAACGCCGATGTCGCTCAGTATCATCGGCTGTGTTGTGAACGGCCCGGGCGAAGCCTTGATGACCGATGTCGGCTTTACCGGTGGCGGGGCAGGCAGCGGGATGGTCTATATTGCCGGCGCCCAGAGCCACAAGTTGAGCAACGAGGAAATGATCGAGCATATCGTTGCGCAGGTCGAGGAACGCGCCGCTGTGATTGAAGCCGAGATAACCAAGGCCGAAGCGGCGGAATAAGGCGCCATCCCCGCCCGAAAGCGGGGAGGCGGGTATTGGTTATTCCAGTGTGCGGGCCTCTTTAACGATGGCTTGCATGTTGTCCAGCGGAAGGTATCCCCGCAGAATCTGATCCCCGATAATGAACGTCGGTGTGCCGGAAATCTTCAGCCGCTGGCCAAGGGCGCGATTGGCCTGGATGATCTGCGTCACTTCACTGCTTTTCATCCCTTCCAGCAGAGCGCCCGCATCCAGCCCCTGTTCGTTGGCAATGGCCGTCAGGGCCGCTTCGCTCGGGTCCCCGCGCATTTCCATCAGGGCATCGTTGACCGCGCGGTATTTTTCAGGCCCGTCCTTAAGCAGAACGGCGACAGCAAATTGTGCCGCTGTCAGGGAATCCGGTCCCAGAATCGGGAATTCCTTGTAGATAAACCTGATGTTGCCATCCTGTGCTAGCAGTTGCGCCACCTCTTTGTGGGCGCGTTTGCAATAGGGGCAGCGGTAGTCGGAAAACTCGACCACGGTCACATCGCCATCCGGATTGCCGCCAACATAGGACACTCCGTCGTTGAAAATCTCGTCGGCGTTGTTTAGCAACAGGGTGGCATCATTCACCGCTTCTTCAGTGGCCTGACGTTGCTCCAGCACGTTGATCGCCTCCAGCAACACTTCGGGGTTTTCCATCAGATAGGCGCGGACCTCGGCGCGAAACACATCGCGTTCGCTGTCGGTCATATCCATAAGATCGGTGGCCGATGCCGGCGCGGTAAATGTGGTGATGGCCAATGCGGTGGCCAGAAGGATGCGTTTCATGCTGGTTTTATCTCCGTTTTGCTACTGCTTGTGCAGCTCTTAACACGTCTTGTGCCCGATTCCACCCCGCCGAGCCACGCGGCAAAAGGCCTGCGGCACGTTTGGCGTGAAGGGCGGCGTCTATCAGGCGGCCCCGCAGGGCATAGCGTTCGGCGGTGGCAAGCGAGGCCATGCCGTTGTTGCCGGTTTTCGCATAGGCCATTGCCAGATCGCGCATCATGCGTTCATCCTGCGGGTCACGCGCGCGGGCCTTTTCCAAAACAGGCAGCGCCTTTTTGACATTGCCCTGGGCCAGCAGGGCGTGACCATAGCCGGCAAGGATCAGCGCCTCGCGCGGGGCAAGTGACACGGCCTTGGCATAGGCAGCGGCGGCGGCGTTGAATTTACGTGATTCCAGCAGGATCTGGCCGCGCAACTCGTGGGCGTATGGGTCATTCGGGCGGGCCTTGACCAAAGCGTCCACCGCTTTCAGCGCCTTTTTGACATTGGGCATCTGGTGATAGGCCACGGCCTTCATCATCAGGGCCACGTCTTTGTAGCTGGTCTTGCGGGCTTCGCGCAGGCCCCAGTTGGGGTTGCGGATAAAGGCGCCCAGTTTGCCACGGGCACGGGCATACCAGTAACCGGCGTTAGGATCGGGCTTGCCTTGGGGGCCATAGGCGGCGGCATAGCCTTTGACGGCGCGCAGACGGTCGCGCGACATCGGGTGGGTCAGGGCGTAGGGGTCGATATGGCGCGAGGTGGACGAGAACGCCTCCTGGCCGCGAAACAGGTCCAGCACCTTGACCATCGCTTGCGGGTCAATTCCGGCGCGGGCCATGAAACGGGCGCCCGACTGGTCGGCCGAGTTTTCCTCGCTTCGGGTGTGGGACAGGAACACCCTTTGGGCCGTGCTCATTGCGCCGATGGCGGCGCCGGTGCCGGCTGTGGTGTTCCCCGAAGCGGCGCCTGCAGCCAGTGACAGCAATATCCCCAGACCGGCCGCAGTTCTGGCCGAGCGCATATTGGACAGCCGCCGCGAGATATGGCCATTGGCGATATGCGCCGCCTCGTGGGCGATCACGGCTTGCAGTTCCTCGGCGGTTTTCAGTTTCAGGATCAGGCCGGAATGGATGAACATATGCTGGTTGTCCGCGACAAAGGCGTTCAGCGAACTGTCATTGATCACCAGAATTTTGATGTGGTTGCCGTTTAGTCCGGCCGCTGCGAATATGGGTTGTGCCAGCTTGCGCAGGGCGTATTCGATTTCGGCATCGCGGATCAGGCTTTGGGCACTGGCGCCGGTGGTCAGGGCGGCCAAAAGCAGCGCGACTTGCAGAAAACGTTTTATCAAAAATGCTGCCATTGACCTTCTTTGCATTGCTTGGGACAAGACCCCTGAATTTGGCACAGTTTGCGGGGGTATGATGAAAACATCAAGTCGAAGCGTGGTTGATCCCTTTATCGTGATGGATGTGATGGAGGCCGCGCGCGTGGCCGAGGAGGAAGGGCGCCATATTATCCATATGGAAGTCGGCCAGCCCGGCACGCCCGCCCCCGTGGCTGCGCGTGCTGCTTTGGCTGAGGCGATGCAGGATCAGGCGATGGGATACACCGTGGCGCTGGGGTTGCCGGAGCTGCGGGCGCGGATCGCGGGGCTGTATCGGGAATGGTATGGTATCGACCTTGATCCGGCGCGGGTGATCGTGACGCCCGGGTCAAGCGGGGCGTTTATTCTGGCCTTTACCACGCTGTTTGACACCGGCGCGCGGGTCGGGTTGGGCGAGCCGGGTTACCCGTCCTACCGGCAAATCCTGAGTGCGCTGGACTTGGCGCCGGTCGGGATTCAAACCTCGGCTGAAAACCGCTTGCAGCCGGTTCCGGCCGATCTGGCAGGGCTGGATCTGGACGGGTTGATTGTGGCGTCGCCCGCGAATCCTTCGGGCACCATGCTGGACAGGGGGGCGATGGAAGGGTTGATCCATGCCTGTGCGGATCAGGGGACCAGTTTCATTTCCGATGAAATTTATCACGGCATTCAATACGAGGGCCGCGCGGTGTCGGCGCTGGAGATCAGTGATGATGTCTATGTGATCAATTCCTTTTCCAAGTATTTCTCGATGACCGGCTGGCGGGTGGGCTGGATGGTGGTGCCTGCGGATCATGTGCGCGTGATCGAGCGACTGGCGCAGAATATGTTCATCTGCCCCTCGCATGGCTCGCAACTGGTGGCGCTGGCGGCGATGGACTGCGGTGGGGAACTTGAAGGCAACATGGATGTTTACCGCGAAAACCGCCGCTTGATGCTGGAGGGGTTGCCGCAAGCGGGGTTTGACAGGATCGCGCCGCCGGACGGGGCGTTTTACGTCTATGCGGATGTGTCGGAAATGACGGATGACAGCCGTGCCTTTGCCGACGAGATTTTGCAAAAGGCCGGTGTGGCCGTGACGCCGGGGCTGGATTTTGACCCCGAACGCGGGGCCGGGACGCTGCGGTTTTCCTATGCGCGGGCGGCGGGGGATATTGTCGAGGGTCTGGCGCGGTTGAAGGCGTTTATGGCGAAACGTGGCACGGGCTGACAGGGCGGGATGCCTGCGGCGCGGATATTTGGGGAACGATAATGGGAAGGCTGTTTCGCAATTGCCGGCGGGGCGGTATAGTCACCGAAAAAACAGGTGGCAGATGAGCGGTATTGCACGATTGTTGATGATGGTTCTGGTCCTGTGGGCAGGGGCGGCGCAGGCACAGCAGATGACGGTGCTGGCGCGGCTGGACGCTTCGCGGTCCTTTATTCGGGACGAGGGGCACGGCGGGCTGGCGATTGATCTGCATTTGACGCAGGCGGTGCCCTATCGGGTGTTCACGCTGGATGAACCGCGCCGGCTGGTGGTTGATTTTCGAGAAGTGGACTGGGGCGGTGTGAAGGCGGCCGATCTGGTGCAGGGATCACAGGCAAGTGGCGCGCGTTTCGGGGTGTTTCGGCCCGGCTGGTCGCGCATGGTGGTTGATCTGGTGGCGCCGGTGGTGGTGAAAACCGCGACGATGGTGACGGACCCGAATGACGGTGATGCCATGGTGCACATCCGTCTGGTAGCCGGTGATGCGGCCGGTTTTGCGGCCCGCGCAGGCGTGCCACAGACCCCGTTGTGGGGTGTGCCGCAAAGCGCAGGTGTGAGGCGCCCCGTTGCCCGCCAGAGCGGTGGGGCGCTGGTGGTGGTGCTGGATCCGGGTCACGGCGGGATTGATCCGGGGGCGCAGACCGGCGGCGAGACCGAGGCAAACCTGATGTTGTCCTTTGCCCGCCAGATCAAAGAGGATTTGACGCGGGCAGGCGGGTTCAAGGTGGTTTTGACCCGCAATGAAGATTTATTCGTTCCGCTTGAAACGCGGATCAGCATTGCGCGCAAGGCCGGTGCGGATGTGTTTATCTCGCTGCATGCCGACGCCTTGAGCGAGGGGCGCGCGGCGGGGGCGACGGTTTACACCCTGTCCGACACTGCCAGTGACGAGGCTTCGGCGTTGCTTGCGGAACGCCATGACCGGAATGATTTGCTGGCCGGTGTCGATCTGGCAGGGCAGGATGATGTGATCGCCGGTGTTCTGATGGATATGGCACGGGTGGAAACGGCACCACGGGCCGGTCAACTGGCGGATCAACTGGTGAAGGGGCTGACGGCGGCAATTGGCCGGATGCACAGCCGCCCGCGCCAGTCTGCCAGTTTTTCGGTGCTGAAAGCCGCCGATATTCCGTCGGTGCTGATCGAGATCGGTTTTCTGTCCAACCCGCAGGATTTGCAGAACCTGTCGTCATCGGAATGGCGCGCCAAGGCGGCAAGCGGGATTCGGGCGGCATTGGTGGAATGGGCGGCAAGTGATGCGGCACGGGCGCAGCTGCGGCGGGAGTAATGAAACAAAAGTGATGAAAACAGCGCAAATCGGCTGATTATTTTGGCTACACGTTTTGACCCTTGGGGCTTGGGTGCCTATATACGCCCTAGACCTCGTTTTGGAGAACGGTTTTGATCAAAGGCATCTTGTCATTTTTTGGCGCAATCTTTAGCTGGCTGACGCTGGCCCTGTTGATGGGCGCGGTGGTTCTGGGCGGCGTGTTCTGGACCTTTAGCCGGAACCTGCCCAGTCACGAGGCGCTGGCACAATATACGCCTGCCACGATCAGCCGGATTTATTCGGGTGAAGGGCGGATTATTGATGAATTTGCCAAGGAACGCCGGTTGTTTGCGCCCATCGGCGACATTCCCGATCTGGTGAAACAGGCGTTCATTTCGGCCGAAGACAAGAATTTCTATAAACATGCGGGCTATGATCTGCGCGGTATTGCGGCGGCGATGATCGAGGCCGTAAAGTCACGCGGCAAACGGGTGCGCGGGGCGTCAACCATTCCACAGCAGGTGGCCAAGAACATGCTGCTGGGCGGCGAGCGCAAGATCGAGCGAAAAATCGGCGAGATCATCATCGCCGCGCGTCTGGTTAACACCATTGGCCGTGAAAAGGTGCTGGAAATTTACCTGAACGAGATTTTTCTGGGTCAGAACAGCTATGGTGTAGCGGCGGCGGCCCAGACCTATTTCAACAAAACACTGGATCAGTTGAAGCCCGAGGAGGTGGCCTATCTGGCTGTGCTGCCCAAAGCGCCGTCGGATTACCATCCGGTGCGCCAGCATGACAAAGCCGTAACGCGGCGCAACTATGTGCTGCGGGAGATGTTCCAGAACGGGTATCTGACCAAGGAGGCGTATGAAACCGCGCGCGATGCGCCATTGCTGACTGTACAAAACGGTGATTTCGAGAGCTTCAAGCAGGAATTGCCCCCGCGCGACTATTTCACTGACGAAATCCGCCGCCAGTTGACCCGTGATTTTGGCGAGGGCGAATTTTTCAGCGGCGGTCTGAGCATTCGGGCAACCATTGATCCCGAGATGCAAAAAGAAGCCGCCAAAGAACTGCGCACCGGGCTTGAAAAATATGACCGGCGTCAGGGGCTTTGGCGCGGAACGGGTAAAACCCTGCCTGCTGAAGCACTGGTCGACGAAGCAACATGGCGCGCGGCGCTGGCCGATGTGCGTGTGGCGCGCGACATCTTTCTGGAAACACAATGGCACCCTGCCGTGGTGCTGGAAGTCACCGACAAAGGGGCACGGTTGGGCATTGAAGGGGTGGACACGCCCGAAGGCGGCAACTGGGTTCCGGCCAAGGATATGGCCTGGGCGCGCAAGCGGCTGGACAATGGCAAACTGGGACGCAAAGGCAAGCTGGTTGAAGTAGGCGATGTTGTGCATGTGCGCGCCATGGTCAAGGACAGTGACGGCAGCTTTATCCGCTGGACGCTGCGGCAGGTGCCGGAAATCCAGGGCGGCTTCATGGCGATGGATGTGCGCACCGGTCGCGTGATTGCAATGCAGGGCGGGTTTTCCTATCAGAATTCGGTGTTTAACCGGGCAACACAGGCATGGCGCCAGCCCGGTTCGAACTTCAAGCCTTTCGTATATGCCGCCGCACTGGACAGTGGTTATACCCCGGCAACGATTATCGTTGATGCTCCGATCGAGATTTCGACAGCACAAGGGATTTGGCGGCCGCAAAATTCATCCAAAAGGTTTTATGGTCCTACACCGCTGCGCACCGGGATCGAGCAATCCAGAAACATTATGACGATCCGGCTGGCCAACGAGATCGGCATGGATGTGGTTGCCGAATACGGTGAAAAATTTGACCTTTATGACCGGATGGACCGGTTTTTGGCCAACGCACTGGGCAGTCAGGAAACCACTTTGATGCGGGTTGTGACCGGTTATGCGATGATCGCCAACGGGGGCGAACGGATTGAACCGACACTGGTTGACCGCGTGCAAGACCGTTACGGAAATACGATTTACCGGCACGATAAACGGGACTGCGTGGATTGCCGTGTTGCCTCGCTGGAACCGGGTGTCGCGCCAAGGATCGTGTCGAACCGCCAAAGGGTTATTGATGCGGTGACCGCCTATCAGATCCGGTCGATGATGCAGGGGGTTGTGCAGCGCGGGACAGCGGCAGGCAAGATCAATCTGAATGTGCCCGTTGCCGGTAAAACCGGGACAACCAATGAATCCAAAGATGTTTGGTTTACCGGCTTTACCTCGAATATCGTGGCTGGTTGTTATATGGGATTTGACACGCCGCGCCCATTGGGACGCGGGGCATTCGGTGGCACAATGTGTGCCCCTGTGTTTAACAAATTCATGCAAAAGGCCACGGCAAAATATGGCGGCGGCCCCTTTGCTGTGCCCCCCGGTGGCCATTTCATCAAGATCGACCGTTACACCGGTGCACGCCTGTCAGATGATGCTTCGGGGCCGAATGTGGTGGCCGAATATTTCCGCGATGGCGAAGATCCGATTTTCGGTATTGCCTTTGATGGCGGCTTTGCGATGGGGGCCAACCTGCCTTTGTTCAACGAGGTCGAGCAGGCCACAACCGTGACCACCTCGGATGGCAACACGGTGACGTTGGGGGGCAAGGCCACCTTCGGGACTGTGCAGTCGGGCGGGTTGTATTGACGGGGCTGCTTGCCCGTTCCGCCTGACATTGCTATCACCCCCAGGAACGATCTGACCACCAACATTCAAAGGCTACCCCACATGCGCGCAGAGACACAGAACACCGTGGACGCGATTGAAAAATCCCTCGCACTTTTGCGTCAGCGGATGGATTGGGACACGGCCAAACACCGGCTGGAGGAATTCGACGCACGGGCCGAGGACCCGACCCTGTGGGATGATCCTGCCAAGGCGCAAAAACTGATGCGTGACCGTCAGGCGCTGCTGGATTCGATCAAGACCTACGAGGATATCGCGCAGGAATTGTCCGACAACGTCGAGATGATCGAGCTGGGCGAGATGGAAGAAGACGAAGAGGTCATCAAAGAGGCCGAAGAAGCCCTGACCAAACTGGCCAAAACCGCCGCCCAGAAAGAACTGGAAGCGCTGTTGAATGGCGAGGCAGATGGCAATGATACTTTCCTTGAAATCAACGCCGGCGCCGGTGGCACCGAAAGCTGTGACTGGGCCAATATGCTGGCGCGAATGTATGTGCGGTGGGCCGAGAAGAAGGGCTACAAGGTTGAACTACAGTCCGAAACGCCCGGCGAAGAGGCTGGTATCAAATCGGTGGCCTACAAGATCAGCGGCCCGAACGCCTATGGCTGGCTGAAATCCGAAAGCGGCGTGCACCGTCTGGTGCGCATTTCACCGTTTGATTCAAACGCCAAGCGCCACACGTCGTTTTCTTCTGTCTGGGTTTACCCTGTGGTGGATGACGATATCGAAATCGAGGTCAACCCGTCGGATATCCGCATTGATACCTACCGCTCCTCGGGGGCCGGCGGGCAGCATGTGAACACCACGGATTCCGCTGTGCGCATCACCCATATTCCGACCAATATCGTTGTGACTTCGTCGCAGAAATCCCAGCACCAGAACCGCGATATCGCGATGAAGGCGCTAAAGTCGCGCCTGTACCAGATGGAACTGGACCGGCGCAATCAGGCGATCAATGATGCGCATGAAAACAAGGGCGATGCGGGCTGGGGCAACCAGATCCGTTCCTACGTTTTGCAGCCCTACCAGATGGTCAAAGACCTGCGCACCAATTACGAGACCTCCGATACCCAAGGCGTTCTGAACGGGGATCTGGACGGGTTTATGGCGGCCACTTTGGCGCTGGATGTGTCCGGTAAATCCCGTGCCGAGGCACAGGGCGACGAATAGCGCGCCTGGACGCTTAACCAGATTTTCCTTGCCGTAACGGCACTTCTGCCGCTAGCCTGATCGTGCGAACAGGAGAGATAACAATGACAGTTGCAGAAGAACTGGCACCTTCAAAGGTGCCTGAAATAAATACCGTAACCATATCCATGCTGAAATCCGCACTGAAATCGGGCTGGAGCGATTTCATGGCCTACCCGTTGTTCGGGCTGTTTTTCGGCGGGGTCTATATGCTGGGTGGCCTGCTGATCTGGTGGGTGACGCGGGCCACGGGGGAAACCTATTGGGTGGTGATCCTTGGTTTCGGCTTTCCGCTGATCGGACCGTTTCTGGCGGTGGGGCTGTATGAAATCAGCCGCTGCCGCGAGCGGGGTGAAAAACCGACATGGGCCTGCCTGCTGGGCATGGCCTATCGGCAAAAGAACCGCCAGTTCCCGTCAATCATCGTGGTGATCGTGCTGATATTCATGTTCTGGGCCTTTGTCGGCCATATGATATTCGCGGTGTTTCTGGGGCTTTCGGCGATGACGAATGTGATGTCGTCACTGGATGTGTTCCTGACGCCGAACGGCATGACCATGCTGGCGGTGGGCACAGCAGCGGGGGCGGCATTGGCCGGATTGATCTATGCGATCACCGTGATGGGCCTGCCGTTGCTGCTGGATCGGGAGCTGGATTTTGTCACAGCGATGATCGTCAGCTTTCAAACCGTGCTGCAAAATCTGCCGGTTATGTTGCTATGGGGGGGCTTTATCATTGTGATGCTGGCCATCGGTATGTTGCCCTATTTTCTGGGCCTGCTGGTGGTGTTGCCGGTGCTGGGCCATGCGTCCTGGCATCTGTATCGGCAGGCGCTTAGCCCCGAAGAAGAATAAAATTAGGGCACGGCGCAATGAACGCCGTGCCCTTGATTGCAATGCGGTGGATGAGATTTAAAAGCTCATCACTTGCGTATCCGGTGCTACAATCCGTGCGCCCATTACGCCGGGTTTGGCGGGGGTTACACCCTCGATCAGAACCGATGCGTCAACACCTTTGCCGGGCAGATAGATGGCGCAGACTTCAACCGTCGTGCCGGTTTTCTCCATGATGATTTTCATCAGGCCCTGCGGGCTCATGGCCTTGGGTGGCTGCGGGGCGGTGGCAGTTTCCGGGGCATCCTTCAGGGCGATGTCGGCGGCAGGGCCACATAACAGGATGTGGGATTTGGCGCCGGCTTTGGCTGCGTTCATGGTCAGCACCATGGCCATCAGCTGTGTTTGTGGTTCGGCCGCGGTCAGGATAGTGACCAGTTTCTTGTCGTCCCCGGCGTTGGCCATGCCTGTGGTGGCGATGATGGTGGCGATAGTCAGGGTTTTCAGGGATTTAAGCATTGTTTCTCCTCGTGTTTTCAAGGTTTTGGGATACTCTGCACGCGGGGCAGGGCATCTTTGCGCAACAGACTAAAAGAACAGACAGCGCCAAAGCACCACGGTTGCAATTGTCACACCCTGAAATACCGGCGGGTTCCTGCTGAAACGAAAACGGGCGCCTGCATCAATGCGGCGCCCGTTTAGAATATTGTGTTGAAAGAGTTTACGCTTTGGCGTCCGGTTTGCCTGCCGCTGGTTTGGCGGTGGCTGGTCCGGTCTTGCTGATCGGGTCGTCCTGACGCTGGACCGAGCCTTCAAAATGGGCGCCTGACTCAATTGCGATGGTTTTGTGGATGATATCACCCTCGACCCGCGCGCTGGATGTCAGACGCACCTTCAACCCGCGCACGCGGCCTACAACACGACCGTTAACAACCACATCGTCGGCCATCACTTCGCCTTTGATGGTGGCGCCTTCGCCAACCGTCAGCAGATGGGCGCGGATGTCGCCTTCGACCTGACCTTCGATCAGAATGTCGCCGGTTGTTTTCAGATTGCCCTTGATGTGCAAATCCGATGACAGAACAGACGCTGGCGGCTTTGGTTTTGCCGCTGCGGCCTGAAAATCGCCCGCAGGTTTAGCGGTGTCCGGTGTGGCCGGTTTGTCGCTTGTGCCCGCCTTGGGGCCGGGTTCGTTGATTTTGCTCTTAGAAAACATCTTTCGCTGCCTTGATATAAGTCATTGGATTTACGGCCTTGCCGCCGACACGTACTTCGTAGTGAAGATGTGTGCCTGTTGATCGTCCGGTGTTACCCATAGCACCTACTTGCTGCCCGCGCGAGACCCTTTGGCCGACCTTCACAAGAATTTTAGACATATGGGCGTAACGGGTTTCGATACCGAACGCATGTTGAATTTTCACCAGCTTGCCATATCCCTGACCCCAGCCTGCCGAAATCACAACGCCATCGGCTGTTGCATAGATCGGTGTGCCAAGGGCGGCGGCAAAATCGGTGCCCTTGTGCATCCGGCCCCAGCGCATCCCGAAGGGGCTGGTAAACCGGAAAGCCGCCTTGACCGGCAGGGCGAAGGGCGCTTTTTGTGCAGCGATACGATAGAGGTTCAGCCGGTCTAACTGGTTCAGGATGCCATTTGCGCGCAATGTATCGGCATCCGGTTCCTGACCCATGGTGGAAAAGGACAGCGGCATCAGCGGGCCGCCCTGACCGGAATAGCCACGGCGCACCTGTGAAATCAGACTGTCACTGGACAGGCCAGCGGCTGCGAACATTTTATCCAGTGGCTTGACCGAAATGGTCATTGCGTCTTCCAGCTGGGTAAATATGCGGTCATTACGCTCTTTCATCAGCTCGGCCTGGAATTCCAGTTCCTGGGCGTGAGTAAAGGCTTTCTGCGCATCGGCGGCGATCTGGTCACGCTCGGTGGCGGTGGTTTCCAGTGCGGATGTCATAAAATCAAGCGTGCCAATGGCGTCTTCGATCCGCCCGGCAGCTGTAGCGCCATTTTCTTCGGCGCCGTTCAGGGCAACTTCCAGTTCCTGCGCCTTGGCGCGGGCTGTGTCACGTTCTGACATTGTGCGGCGCAGTGTGGACTGAATGACATCAATGCCTTTTTCCAGCTCGGCGCGGCTGTCTTCGGATTCCAGCAGTTTGGTCTGCATTTCCGAGATTTGCGCCAGCGCAACGCTAAAGCGCTGATGGGCCATATCGGCCTCTTGGGCGCGCAGGTCACGTTCGTCGGACAGGGCATTCAGGCGTGTTTCATAAGCGATCTGTTCCCGTTTGACCTGTTCGCGGACATTGCCCGATCCGATGCTGTCGATCAGCAGGATCGCGGTGGCAAAGATGGCCCAGGCAAAAACGGCGATACTGCCAACCCAGCCCAGTAATTGTGTCGCGGGTGTCAGGCGGAGGAATTTCGTTTCCGTTTCCGATCGCAGAAATACACGGCGCTCGGGAAATTTGCGTTCCAGAATCGAGTTGAATTTAGTCGCTAGTCGAGATGTCAAAACTATTGCCCTATGTTTGTCTCACAGCGTGGAATTCGTCCCCATCACAAATCCCACCCGCTTTTGTTAACGAAGGGATAACTTCAGAGCAAGAAATTTGAACCGGGCACAGCGTCGCATTTCTATCTATATGATAAACAGGCGGTTTTTTGCCGATATATGTTGGGTATTCTACTCGGTGCCGCCGATCTGAGGGCAATAGCAAAGGTATGGAATTTTCCTTTGAAACGATACTTGAAACGGGATCACTCCGGTTTCGGATAATCGGGACAATTCACAGCCGGTTTCGTATCGGTCGGGCAGGTGGCGGATACGGCAAACCACACCCGCCCGACCAATCGGGTTTTTAATTCGGTATTTCGACAGTAAGGCCGTTGCTAAGCCAGCTTTGCATGCCGCCGCGATAGTAATGTAGTTTTTCCGCAGGATAGTTGATTGCCAGCAGATTATAAATGGCTGTTGGCGATTGACCGCACCAGGGGCCATTGCAAAACAGCAGCAAATCTTTGGGGTCGGAGAATTCCCAATTGCCATCAGCAGACTGTTTTCCGCTAAGCATAACCATGAGCGAGTCGAAAAAGACATTGTCCGGTCCGGGCACAAAAGCATTGAATGGCAGGTTTACCGCGCCGGGGATTGTGCCCTTGGCATACCAGTCGCTTGTGCGGGAATCGATAAGAAAGCCATGCCCCTGATCGACTTTCTCCTGCAGGAATGACAGCAATTCCAGCTCGCCATATGTATTGACACCCTCATGGATGGTCATGGGCTGAACGCAGAATTCAGGGCAGGGACGGGATGTTTTTGCATAGGCATCCGGGATTCTTGCATTCGGATCCTGATTGCGGTTGATCGTATATGTTTTGCCGTTGAAGCTATACTCCACTTGCGCAAGATCTTCGGTAATGCGAACATCTTGTGCCGTTGCCTGTAAGGCCCCGCCAAATATTGTTGCGGCAATTGCCGCAATAAATTGACCCGCCAGTTGTTTTTTCATAATCGAGTTTCCTTACTCACTAAACATTCAACACTATGAATGTATTTCGCAAGCGCCCTAAGACGGGTAAATGCTGTCATGATTGCGAAAGAATTGTGATAATTTTTGGGCATATTGGGTAAAGCTCGGATGTTGGGTGTTTTCTGCCATAATTAGAGCGCAACAAAGGGCGGGATCGGCGGTTTTCAGCAGCTTGGTAATTTGCATTGCATATTTGTGGTTCAGTTTTACCCGGTTAACGGCATAGTAAGGGGTATGGGGACGGCAGGGGAAAATACCTGCCGCCAAGAGGGCACGAAACGGTTAGATGAGCGAAGAGCAAGCCACAGACACGCAAGCCTTGGATGTAAAGGCTGGCAAAGCAGAGCGCCGAAAACGTCGCCGGCGGCGGGTTGGGTATTGGTTGTGGGGATCGGCCAAGTTACTGATCTTGCTGGTTGCAGTGGGTTTGGTCATTTTTGCAATGTCGGGAAAATCCATTCGCGCGCCGGAATGGATGCAGGTGCGAATTCTGGACCAGTTGAATGCGGTTGTATCGGACGGGGACGTGGCGTTTGAAGCGATCGGTTTGCATTTTGAAAAGGGATTGAAGCCAACCATCACCGTAAAGGGCCTTGTGCTGCGCAATGCCAAGGATGCGGTGATCGCACGAGTTGCAATGGCCAGTGCTTCGTTGTCCCCAAAGGCGCTGATCCAGGGTGAAATCAGGCCAACGGATTTGCGTTTGGATCAGGCCTCGGTGACGTTAAAGCGGGCAAGGAACGGGCAGTTCGATCTGGGGTTTGGCGTTGACGTGACGGGGGATAGTACGGATGCGGATGCCACAGAAACAAAAACACTGGGCCAATTGCTGGACGGGGTGGACAAGGCGTTTGAAACGCCTGTTTTGGGAACAATCGAAACGGTTGAACTGACCCATCTTATCCTGAATTTTTCGGATGCGCGGGCGCGCCGTGGCTGGTTGCTGACCGAGGGGCGCATGCAGATGCAGCAGGACGCCGAAAAAGTTGCGATCAGTGTCGGATTTTCGCTGAATTACGGGGCGGCACAACCGGCGACAATCGCGCTGAATTTTGACACCCAAAAAGGCACGGCAGTGGCCGGTTTCGGGATCAAGGTTGATCAGGTCGCCGCCCGTGATCTGGCCAGCCAGCTGCCTGCACTGGCCTGGCTGGGGGTGCTTGATGCGCCGATCTCGGGGGCTATGCGGGCCAAGATTGGCGAAGATGGCTTGCTGGGGCAAATGGATGGCACGCTGGAAATTGGTCAGGGATCTCTGCAACCAAACGAAGAGGCCCGCGCCATCGCTTTTGATTCAGGGCGCGCCTATTTCGGCTATGACCCAAAAGAGCAACGCATCCGGTTTGACGAATTATCGGTGCAGACCGGGGCTGGAAAACTGGTGGTCGAGGGGCAGGGGTATCTGCGCGACATGGTCAACGGTGTGCCTGCCGTGATGCTGGGTCAGTTTCAAATTCAGGAATTGTCGGTTGATCCCGAAGGTGTTTTTGCGGCCCCTGTGGGTTTTGCCGGCGGGGCGCTGGACATGCGGTTGCGGATTGATCCGTTCAAACTGGATATTGGTCAGGCGGTGCTGCGGGATGGGGATAACAGCTATCTGGTCAAAGGCAAAGTTACCGCAGATACCGAGGGCTGGCATCTGGCAATGGACGCCAGCGTGGATGCGATTACCCCCGAACGTCTGGTCGGTCTGTGGCCGTTAAAGGTGGTGCCCAACACCCGTGAATGGATAGACGAGAATGTAAATTCGGCTGAAATATTCAATGTAAACGGGGCGATACGGGTGAATTCCGGTGAAAAGCCGGTGTTCGGTATGGGGTTCGAATTTCAAAATGCCAATGTGCGTTATATGAAGCATTTGCCGGTGGTGGAAAACGGGGCAGGCCATGGAACCATTGCCGACAATGTGCTGACGGTTGTGGTGGACCGTGGCGATGTTACCGCGCCCGAGGGCGGAGTGATGGATGCCACCGGCACGGTTTTCCAGATCCCCGACATTGACATCAAAGGCCCCCCCGCCGTGATCTATCTAAAGGCCCGCGGGCCGATCCATGCCGCGATGTCGCTGCTGGACCAGAAACCGTTCAACATCATGTCCAAGGCCGGCCAGCCGGTTGATCTGGCGACCGGGCGGATTGGGCTGGAGGCTGAAATCCACCTGCGGCTGGTGAAAAAGATCGAGGTCGAGGATGTGGATTACGATGTGGCGGCCACCCTGACCGATGTGCGCAGTGACAAGCTGGTTGCCGGTCGGGTGCTGACGGCCAGGGAGCTGGCCCTGGTCGCCAATCCGCAAGATGTGGAAATTTCCGGCGCGGGCCTGTTGGGGCGGGTGCCGGTGCAGGGGGCCTGGCATCAGAAACAGGGCAAGGAATTTGCCGGCCAGTCACGTCTGGAAGGCACGGTTGAATTGTCGCAGCGGTTCATTGACGAATTCGGTATTGGCCTGCCCAAAGGCAGTGTGACGGGGGCCGGTCGCGGGCAGATAACAATTGATTTGCGCCGCGGCGAGGCTTCGAAATTCCGGCTGGTGTCGGATTTGAAAAATGTCGGCATGCGGATCAGCGATCTGGGTTGGGCGCTGTCGAAAAGCCACACAGGCAAGCTCGAGGTCGTCGGCACATTGGGCACGCCGCCCCGTATTGACAAACTGTTGATCGAAGGCGCGGGCCTGCGGGCCGAAGGCAGCGTGAAATTGACAGCCGCAGGGGATCTGGAAATCGCCAAGTTCAAACGGGTAAAGCTGGCGGGATGGCTGGATGCGCCGGTGGAATTGATCGGGCGGGGCCGTGGCGCCACGCCTTCGGTGCGTTTGACCGGTGGCGTGGTGGATACGCGCAAGGCGGCCTTTGGCAGCGGTGGTGGATCGGCCCCAACCAGCACAAGAGGGGTGTCGCTAACCGTTGCGCTGGACCGTTTAATCGTGTCCGAAGGCATCACCCTGACCGGGTTTCGCGGCACATTCACCCGCCGCAACGGCTTTAGCGGTGAATACACCGCGCGGGTCAACGGCAAGGCCCCGATTTCAGGCATTGTGGTACCCTCCAAGGGCGGCAGCGCGTTCCGGATCAAATCCAAAGACGCAGGCGCGGTGTTTCGGGCCGCCGGTGTTTTGGAAACCGTGCGCGAGGGCACGATGGATCTGACGCTGGTGCCGCGCAAAGGATACGAGGGGCAGTATGACGGCCGTCTGGAAGGCAAATCCATCAAGATACGCGGCGCACCGGCAATGGCCGATCTGCTGGGCGCAATCAGCGGGGTTGGATTGCTGGAACAGTTGAACGGCAAAGGCATCGTGTTCACCGATTATCAGGCGCGGTTCCGGCTGACGCCAACGCAGGTGATTATCATTTCCAGCAGTGCGGTCGGGGCCTCGATGGGGGTGTCGATGGACGGATTTTACAACCTTGGCTCCAGCACGCTGGACATGCAGGGGGTGATTTCGCCGGTCTATTTTGTCAACGGGATTGGCCGGATATTCACCCGCAAGGGCGAAGGCCTGTTCGGCTTTAACTACCGCATGACCGGCAAGGCGTCGGATCCGAAAATCCGGG
Organism: Profundibacter amoris; assembly: GCF_003544895.1. Classification (GTDB taxonomy): domain Bacteria; phylum Pseudomonadota; class Alphaproteobacteria; order Rhodobacterales; family Rhodobacteraceae; genus Profundibacter; species Profundibacter amoris. The sequence continues at coordinate 2,037,759 of NZ_CP032125.1, read as the reverse complement.
TAAACCCGCTGTCGATCCTGACCCCCGGCATGTTCCGCGAATTGTTCAAACGTCCACCGCCCAAGGTTGCCCAATAATGAAGCTGTCCGATTTCGATTTCGATCTGCCCGACGAACTGATCGCCACCCGTCCGGCCCGCCCGCGCACCTCTGCGCGGATGCTGGTGGTGCGGGGGGATGATATGCAGGACAGGACGGTGGCCGATCTGCCCGATGTGTTGCGCGCGGGTGACCGGCTGGTGCTGAACGACACCAAGGTCATTCCGGCGCGCCTGTTTGGCCTGCGCCACCGCGAATCCGCGCAAGGGCCGGTATCGGCGAAGATCGAGGTGACATTGCTGGAGCCACAGGCCGGTGGTGACTGGATGGCGCTTCTCAAGCCTTTGAAAAAGCTGAAGGTTGGCGAGGATGTGGTATTTTCCGATACCCTGTCCGCCACCCTGATCGACAAGCCCGAGGGCACCGCGATATTGCGCTTCAACCTGACGGGCGATGATTTTGATGCGGCATTGGCCAAGGCCGGTGCAATGCCTTTGCCACCCTACATTGCCGCCAAACGTCCGGCGGACGCGCGGGACAAACAGGATTACCAAACCGTTTTTGCCCGCCACAAAGGCGCTGTGGCAGCCCCCACGGCGTCGCTGCATTTCGATGATGATCTGCTGGCACGGATTGCGGCCAAGGGCGTTGAATTCACTCATGTTACCCTGCATGTCGGTGCGGGCACCTTTCTGCCGGTCAAGGTGGATGATGTCAGCCAGCACAAGATGCATTCGGAATGGGGCCACGTCAGCCAACAAGCGGCAGACGAGGTAAACGCCACCCACGCAGGCGGCGGTCGGGTGATCCCTGTGGGCACCACGGCGTTGCGGTTGATCGAAAGTGCAGCGGATGAGGGTGGCCAGTTGCAGCCGTGGCGCGGCAGCACCGATATTTTCATCCGCCCCGGATACCGGTTTCGTGTCGCCGATGCCCTGATGACCAATTTTCATTTGCCCAAATCCACCCTGATGATGCTGGTTTCTGCCATGATGGGCACCGGACGGGTGAAAGAAATCTACCGGCACGCCATATCGCAGGGCTATCGCTTCTTTTCCTATGGCGATTCGTCGATTTTGTTTCCCAAAGGTGAAACCCGACGTTAAAGGGTCGCGACGGGCACAGCGAATCCATTTCAGAACCGCCACGCTCGGACATTAAGGAAACGTGCGGAGAAAACTTATGTTGCAGGTGCTGAAAAGCTCGTGGGCGTTGCTGTTGGGCATTCTGTTGCTGATGATCGGCAACGGGTTGCAAGGCACATTGCTGGGGGTGCGCGGGAACCTCGAGGGGTTTTCGACCGTCACCATGTCGATTGTGATGTCGGCCTATTTCCTTGGCTTTCTTGGTGGCTCGCGCATGGCGCCGCTGATGATCCGGCGGGTTGGGCATGTGCGGGTGTTTGCAGCGCTGGCGTCGCTTATTTCGGCGGTGCTGATCCTGTATCCGGCCATCGCCCATCCGGCGGCTTGGGCGCTAGGGCGGGTGGTGATCGGGTTTTGCTTTTCCGGCGTGTATGTGACGGCTGAAAGCTGGTTGAACCATTCGGCCAGCAATGAAACCCGCGGGCAGGCGCTGTCGCTTTATATGATCGTGCAGATGGCGGGGGTTGTGACGGCGCAGGGGCTGTTCGTGCTGGGTGATCCGTCCGGCTATATCCTGTTCATCATATCGTCGGTTCTGGTGTCGGTTTCATTCGCGCCGATCCTGCTGTCGATCAGCCCGACACCGGCCTTTGACACCACCAAACCCATGAGCCTGCGGGAATTATACCACCTGTCCCCCCTAAGCTGTGTGGGCATGTTCATGCTGGGCGGGGTGTTTTCGGCGCAGTTCGGCATGGCCTCGGTTTACGGGGCTTTGGCGGGGTTCACACTGGGGCAGATTTCGATGTTTGTTTCGGCAATGACCATTGGCGCATTGCTATGGCAGTTCCCGATCGGCTGGTTTTCCGACCGGATGGACCGCCGTGTGTTGATCATTGTGATTTCCGCCATTGGCGGGGTGGCGGCGGTGCTGGGGTTCCTGTTTCAAAACCAGTTCACACTGTTGCTGTCGGCGTCCTTTATTGTCGGCGGCATGGCCAACCCGCTTTATGCGTTGCTGATCGCCTATACCAACGATTTCCTGGAACACGACGACATGGCCGCCGCCGCCGGTGGTCTGGTGTTTATCAACGGGCTGGGTGCCATTACCGGCCCGCTGATCACCGGCTGGTTGATGGGGCTGGTAGGGCCGGGGGGTTTTTTCCTGTTTCTGGCCGGCCTGCTGGTTTCGCTGGCGCTATACGGGGCCTACCGGACGACACAACGCGCGGCCCCCGCCGTCGAGGACACGGGCAGCTATTCACCCGTGCTACCGACAGCCTCGCCTGTGGCGGTGGAACTGGCGCAAGAGGTGTTTATCGACACCGCATTAGAGGAAGAAAGCAACAATTCCGCGCAAGATTGAAAAAGAATGTTGCCAAACTGTGAAACTTTTGTAACGGTCCGATTCAACCGGTAAGCATGTGTTATAGGAGTGTCCCTATGCTTAACCCCAATGAAGTGACTGATTTCTGGCTGAGCGAGGTCGGGCCGAAAGGTTGGTTCCTTGTGGACGAGGCGTTGGATGCCAAAATCCGCGACCTGTTTCAGGGGGCATGGGAAGAAGCCCGCGATGGCGCCTATGCCGATTGGAAACTGCGCCCCGCGACATTGCTGGCCTACCTGATCCTGCTGGACCAGTTCCCGCGCAATATGTTCCGTGGTTCGGGGCAGGCCTTTGCCACCGACAAAATGGCGCGCTGTGCGGCGAAAAAGGCGATTGATAGCAAATGGGATATGAAGGTTGAGGAACCTGCGCGGCAGTTCTTTTATCTGCCCCTGATGCATTCGGAATGTCTGGCCGATCAGGAACGCTGTGTGCGCCTCATGAAAACGCGGATGCCCGAGAGTGGCGAATCCAATCTGTTGCACGCCAAGGCACATCGCGAGGTGATCCGCCGCTTCGGTCGATTCCCCTATCGCAACGAGGCATTGGAGCGCCGCGATACAGCCCCCGAAGTCGCATTTCTGGATCAGGGTGGCTATGGTTCGGTGATACAAGCAGTTCAGCCCTGACTTAATATCCTTTGTTTTCAATGGACTGGGCGCTTTTTGGGCGGTTGATACGGCTGCGCATTGATGCCGTGTTCCTGATAGTTTAATATCAAACTAGTTTATCAGCCGGAGAGATGCAGATGCCCGCAAATGCGAAACCCCAAACCTATGATGTGATTGTTGTCGGCGCAGGGCCGGGGGGCTATGTGGCCGCCATTCGGGCGGCGCAACTGGGTCTGAGCGTGGCCATCGTCGAGCGCGAGCATCTGGGCGGTATTTGTCTGAACTGGGGCTGTATCCCCACCAAGGCGCTGCTGCGTTCCAGCGAGGTTTATCACCTGATGCAACGGGCCGGTGAATTCGGGCTGTCGGCACAAAAAACCGGCTTTGATTTGAAGGCGGTGGTGAAACGGTCGCGGGATGTGGCGGGGCAGTTGTCATCCGGCATCGGCCATCTGATGAAAAAGAACAAGATCACCGTGGTGATGGGCAGTGCCACCCTGCCGGCCAAGGGCCGCGTTTCGGTGAAAACCGACAAGGGTGTGCAGGAACTGGCGGCGAAAAACATCATTCTGGCCACCGGCGCGCGGGCGCGGGAATTGCCGGGGCTAGAGGCCGACGGCAAGCTGGTCTGGACCTATAAACACGCATTGAACCCGCCGCATATGCCCAAAAAGCTGTTGGTGATCGGGTCCGGCGCGATTGGCATCGAATTTGCCAGTTTCTACAACACTCTGGGTGCGGAAACGACCGTGGTCGAGGTGATGGACCGCGTGCTGCCGGTCGAGGACGCCGAGATTTCCAAATTCGCCAAAAAGCAGTTTGTGAAACAGGGTATGAAGATCATGGAGAAAGCCATGGTGAAAAAGCTGGATCGGGCCAAGGGCAAGGTGACAGCGCATATCGAGGTTGGCGGCAAGGTTGAGAAGCAGGACTTTGACACGGTAATTTCTGCGGTCGGGATTGTTGGCAATACCGAGGATCTGGGGCTGGAAGCGCTGGGTGTGAAACTGGACCGCAGCCATGTGGTGGTGGACGAATATTGCCGCACCGGTGTGGAGGGTCTGTTTGCGATTGGCGACATCGCCGCGCCGCCTTGGCTGGCGCATAAGGCCAGCCATGAGGGCGTGATGGTGGCAGAACTGATCGCGGGACAAAAACCGCACCCTGTGCGCCCCGAAAGCATCGCCGGTTGCACATATTGCACGCCGCAGGTGGCATCCGTGGGCTATACCGAGGCCAAGGCCAAAGAGCTGGGATATGACATCAAGGTCGGGCGTTTCCCCTATATCGGCAACGGCAAGGCGATTGCTTTGGGCGAGGCCGAGGGGATGGTGAAGACCATATTTGACGCGAAAACCGGCGAATTGCTGGGTGCGCATATGATCGGGGCCGAGGTGACGGAACTGATTCAGGGCTATGTGATCGGGCGGCAGCTGGAGACCACCGAGGAAGACCTGATGCACACGGTATTCCCGCATCCGACCCTATCGGAAATGATGCATGAAAGCGTGCTGGATGCCTATGGGCGTGTGATCCACATGTAGAAAAGGCAGCCCTTTGGGGCTGCCTGTTTTTACCGTATATTCAGGGGGATATCAGGCGCGAACGATTTTGCCGCCTGCATTGGCCCAATTTCCCAGACCACCCAGATTATGCACGGTCTGATAGCCCATTTGCTGCATCGCCCGCACAGCCATGCCCGAACGCGCACCGGTGGCGCAATAAATTCCGACAGGCTTGTTCACATCCAGTTCGGGCAGCACTTCGGGGCTGCGCGGATCGGTTTTCATCTGGAACGAAACCAGCGGCAGGTGGATCGCCCCTTCGGCCTTGCCTGTCTGGGCCAACTCGTTTGCGTCGCGCACATCAAACAGCAGCATTTCCCCGTCAGCCACCTGCTGAATCGCATCGGTCATGGATAGCTGCGGCCCGGCGGCGCGATTGAATAGGTTAAACATGTTTGGTCCTGTCCGGTTTGGAATGGAATTGCTGTTGGCCGCTATATATATTCAGTAAACAGAATATGACAAGGGGCAATTATAATATCGCCCCTTGTTTTGTTCCGCTACTCCACCTTCAGCGGGATGGTAGCCAGCACTTTGTTCAGCGGGCCATAGATATAGCGGATCTCGTAATCCCCTGCGACCATCGGTGCATAAAGCGTGGCAGGTGATCCACCGGCAACACTGGCAAAGGCCTCGGCACTGTCGGACCCGGGTTTGGCGATGATGATGGTATCGCGGCGATGGGCCGGACCTTCCCATGTGACCTGAACCGTATCACCCCGCGCCGCGGTTTCACCTGCCTGAAGGCTGGCAGTCATCGGCACCACATTCAAGGGCACAGCCGCAAGGATTTTACGTTCGTTCCCCTTCTGGACATAGCGCAGCTCATAGGGGCCGGGGGCCGCTGGGATGTCGATTTCAATCGTATTGGCGTCACTGTTTCTAAGATAGACATAGGTTACCTCATCGCCCACACCCATCGTCGCAAGTGCGATTGCGATATAATCATCGTCCCCCGGACCATCCCATGTCACCAGCAACTTGCCACCGGCAGGGGCGGGGCTGGCGAATTCCAGTGTGGCCTTGACGGGTTCGACCACCAACTGCTCAGTGGCAAGGATTTTACGTTCATTGCCTTTCTGGATATAGCGCACTTCATAGGTGCCGGGCGTTGTGGGGATGTCCAATTCAAGCACATTACCGTCGCTGTCTCGGACATAGGCATAGGTGACTTCCTCGCTCACCTTCATACCGGGTTGGGCGATGGCAAGGTAATCGTCGCCACCGGGTCCACTCCATGTGACCGCCAGCTTGCTACCGGCAGGGGCGGGGCTGGAGAATTCAAGCGAGGCGCTGACCGGCTGGACCAGCAGTTCCCGAACCACAAGGATTTTCTTCTCGTTTCCCTTCTGGATATAGCGCAACTCGTAGGTGCCGGGGGTTGTGGGGATGTCGATGTCCAAAGTATTCCCGTCGCTGTCTCGGACATAGGCATAGGTGACTTCCTCGCTCACCTTCATACCGGGTTGGGCGATGGCAAGGTAATCGTCGCCACCGGGTCCACTCCATGTGACCGCCAGCTTGCCGCCGGCAGGGGCGGGGCTGGCAAATTCCAGAGTGGCGCTGACCGGCACAACTTGCACGTCTTTGGAGGCCAGAATGATTTTATCGCGGCCGTTCAAAATATAACGGATTTCATAGGTGCCCGGTGTTGTTGGCACCTCGAGCGCCACAACATTGCCTTCGCTGTCCTTGGTATAGGCATAGGTGATTTCCTCGTTCCCCTTGCTGCCCGGTTTGGACAGGGCAATATAGTCGCCGCCGCCACTGATCTGCCTGTCGGGGCCGGTCCATGACACATCCAGCGTACCGCCCGCCTCGGCGGGGCCTTCAAAACCGACGGTGGCCGTAACAGGTGTCACCACCAGTTTCTGCTGGGCCAGAACCCTGTTGCTATTACCGTTCAGCACATAGCGCACTTCGTAGGTGTCGGGGTGGACCGGCGCGATTATTTCGACCGTGTTGTTTTCGCTGTCTTTTGTATAGGCATAGGTGATTTCCGAATTGGCCTTGCTGCCGGTTTCGGAAATGGCGATGTAATCCCCGCCGCCGCTGATTTGCTTGTTCGGGCCATCCCAGACCACCTTGAATGTTTCACCCACTTCGACCGTATCGGGGGCAATCAGACTGGCTTCGACTTCGCTGACCGCGATGGTATGGCGCGCAAGGATATTGCCATGCCCAAGGGCATCCTGAAGCCGCAGCTCATAGGTGCCCGGTTTGGTGGGGGCGGTCATTGTCGCCTTGGTGTCGGGGTATTGATCGGCATAGAGATAGGCGATGTGATCGTTCGAACTGTCATCCGGTTTGGCCAGTGAAATAGTATAACCCTTGTTGGTGGGCGATTTCCATTCCAAATCAAATTTGGTGCCAACCGACACTTTGTCGGGCGCGCTGATGTCAAAGGCAAACTCGGTTACCTTGATCGTCTTGCGGGCCAGAATATCGCCATTCCCTGTCGAGGTTTGATAGCGCAGTTCGTAAATACCCGGCGTGGTCGGAAGGCGCATCTGTTCGGTGTGGTTGGCGCTCTGGTCGACATAGAAATAGAGGTTCACGTTTGCGACACCTTCAGCCGCACTATCCTGTGGATTGGCCAGCGCAATCACATCGCTGCTTTTATCGGGGCCGCCCCAGTTCACGGTGATCTCGCTACCGGCCGGGGCCTCGCTTGGGGCGTCAATCGAGGCTTGGGGCAGCAGTTTGGACAATTCCAGATAGACCTTCTGGGCCTTGTCCGCGACGGTGAAATCCAGTTCTGCAAAGGCTTCGTCCTCGGGGCGCATGACCTCGACATGGCCATTGCCGGGCAGGAATTCCATGCCGAATGAGTTTTCATGCGGTAGTGTGTCGATAAGGGTTTGACCCTCATAGGTCAGGGTCCAGATCAGCGGATTCTGAATTGGTTTGTCGCTGCCCTTTTCCAGAACCGCGAAACCGACACCGACCGGCTCGGGTTCGGCCGCAACCTGCAACGCATCGGCCAGTTCGGCCGCGTTGCTGGCGGTGCGAAAGGTGCCGCCGGTTTCTTCGGCAAGGCATTGCAATTCGGCCTTGTCCTGCGGGTTGGAAATGTCGAAGCCAATCACATGTGCGGTGAAATCAATGCCGGCTTCTTCCAGCTTGCGACCCACTTCGCAGGGGTTCAATTCGCAGGTTTCACGGCCATCCGATACCAGAATGACGGTGGCCTTTTCCTCGGTATATTTCAAGGCTTCGGCGGCCTGAATAACAGCGGCGGACAGGGGTGTTTTGCCCTTGGGCTTGATCGCGTTCACGGCTGCGGCAATCGCGTCGCGCGTGCCGGTGCCGGGCTGGATCACGGTTTCGATATCGCTGCAATCGCCTTTGCGGCGGTGGCCGTAAACCGTCAGCCCCAGTTCCTGATCCTCGGGCAAGGTGGCCAGCAATTTTCCGATCACATCCTGCGCAATGGTGATTTTCGCCTTGCCGTCGATTTGCCCCCACATGGACCCAGAGGCATCCAGCACCAGAATGGCGCGGGGATTTTCCTGTGCCTGGGCGAAAATGGGAAGAAGGCAAAGAAGGGCGGCGAAAATATGCTTGAGCATGGTGTGATTCCACTGTGAATGTGTTTTATGACCCGACGGTAAACCGATTACCATAGGTAAGGTAGTATGGAATTCTATTCCTTCGGCATTGTTCCGCCTTTGTTCCTGCTTTTCCATTGGCCTTCTGCGCATTTTGCTCTAACCCTTAACAACTGGTGAACGGGTGAGACATGGCAGAGCAGAAAAACATCGAAGTGCGCGGGGCGCGCGAGCATAATCTGAAGAACATAGACGTGGATATTCCGCGCTATGAACTGGTGGTGATCACCGGTTTGTCGGGGTCGGGCAAGTCGTCTTTGGCGTTTGACACGGTCTATGCCGAGGGGCAGCGCCGGTATGTTGAATCACTGTCGGCCTATGCGCGCCAGTTTCTGGATATGATGGAAAAACCGGATGTGGACCACATTTCCGGCCTGTCGCCCGCGATTTCGATTGAACAGAAAACCACCAGCAAAAACCCCCGTTCGACCGTCGGCACCGTGACCGAGATTTACGACTATCTGCGCCTGTTGTTCGCCCGCGTCGGCACCCCCTTTAGTCCGGCCACCGGCAAACCGATCGAGGCCCAGCAGGTGCAGGATATGGTGGACCGCATCATGGCAATGGAGGAAGGCACCCGCGCCTATCTTCTGGCGCCGATCGTGCGCGACCGCAAAGGTGAATACCGCAAGGAATTCATCGAGTTACGAAAATCCGGCTTTCAACGTATCAAGGTGGATGGCACATTCTACGAGCTGGACGAACCACCCGTGCTGGACAAGAAATTCCGCCATGACATCGACGTGGTTGTGGACCGCATCGTAATCCGCGAGGGCATGGAAACCCGGCTAGCGGACAGTCTGCGCACCGCGCTTGATCTGGCTGATGGTATCGCCATTCTGGAAACCGCCACCGAGGAGCCCGAGCGCCATGTTTTCAGCGAAAAATTCGCCTGTCCGGTGTCCGGCTTCACCATTCCGGAAATCGAACCGCGGCTGTTTTCTTTCAACGCCCCCTTCGGTGCCTGCCCCGATTGTGACGGGCTGGGGGTCGAGCTGTTTTTTGACGAACAGCTTGTGGTGCCGGACAAAACCCTGACGCTCTATAACGGCGCGCTGGCCCCGTGGCGCAAAGGCAAATCGCCCTATTTCCTGCAAACCATCGAATCCATCGCCCGCCATTACGAATTCGACAAAAACACCCCGTGGAAGGATTTGCCCAAACATATCCAGCAGGTGTTCCTTTATGGTTCGGGCGATGATCTGATCAAATTCCGCTATGACGAAGGCGGGCGGATTTACGAGGTTAGCCGCGCATTCGAAGGTGTGATCCCGAATATGGAACGCCGCTATCGGGAAACCGGCAGCAACTGGATTCGCGAGGAATTCGAGCGATACCAGAACAACCGCCCTTGCGCGACATGCGAGGGGTACCGCCTGCGTCCCGAGGCATTAGCGGTTAAAATCAACGGCTTGCACGCGGGGCAGGTGGTGCAGATGTCGATCAAAGAGGCGCTGGACTGGTTCACCGACGTGCCCAACCACCTGTCGGTGCAAAAGAATGAAATCGCCCGCGCCATTCTGAAAGAGATCATCGAGCGGCTGGGGTTCCTGAACAATGTCGGGCTGGATTACCTGACCCTTAGCCGCAATTCCGGCACCCTATCGGGGGGCGAAAGCCAGCGGATCCGGCTGGCCAGCCAGATCGGTTCGGGCCTGACGGGGGTTTTGTATGTGCTGGACGAACCATCCATCGGGTTGCACCAGCGCGACAATGGCCGCCTGTTGCAGACCCTGAAAAACCTGCGCGATCAGGGCAATACGGTGATCGTGGTGGAACACGACGAAGAGGCGATCCGCTCTGCCGATTATGTGTTCGACATCGGTCCCGGCGCCGGTGTGCATGGCGGGCAGGTCGTATCGCAAGGCACGCCTGATCAGGTGGCCAATGATCCGGCCTCGCTGACCGGTCAATACCTGACCGGCGTGCGCGAAATCGCGGTGCCAAAGGTGCGGCGCAAGGGGAACAAGAAGAAAATCAAGGTGGTCAAGGCGACCGGCAATAATCTGAAAGCCGTAACCGCCGAATTTCCGCTGGCGAAATTCACCTGTGTGACCGGCGTATCGGGCGGCGGCAAATCCACCCTGACCATCGAAACCCTGTTCAAAACTGCCTCGATGCGCCTGAACGGTGCCCGCCAAACGCCCGCGCCTTGTGAAACCATCAAGGGGCTGGAGCATCTGGACAAGGTGATCGACATCGACCAGCGACCGATCGGCCGCACGCCGCGTTCAAACCCCGCCACCTATACCGGCGCCTTCACCCCGATCCGCGACTGGTTCGCCGGCCTGCCGGAATCCAAAACCCGCGGCTATAAACCGGGTCGGTTTTCCTTCAACGTCAAGGGCGGGCGTTGCGAGGCCTGCAAGGGCGACGGGCTGATCAAGATCGAGATGCACTTTCTGCCCGATGTTTATGTGCAATGCGAAACCTGTCAGGGCAAACGCTATAACCGCGAAACGCTGGAAATCCGCTTCAAGGGCAAAAGCATTGCCGATGTGCTGGATATGACGGTCGAGGAAGCGCAGGGGTTTTTCCAGGCCGTGCCCAGCATCCGCGAAAAGATGGACGCGCTGATGCGGGTGGGTCTTGGCTATATCAAGGTTGGCCAGCAGGCGACCACGCTGTCAGGCGGCGAGGCCCAGCGGGTGAAACTGTCCAAGGAACTGGCCAAACGCTCGACCGGACGCACACTCTATATTCTGGACGAACCCACCACGGGGTTGCATTTCGAGGATGTGCGCAAGCTGCTGGAAGTGCTGCACGAACTGGTCGATCAGGGCAACACGGTGGTGGTGATCGAACACAATCTGGATGTGGTGAAAACCGCCGACTGGATCATCGACATCGGCCCTGAGGGCGGGGACGGGGGCGGCGAGATTGTCGCCGTTGGCACGCCCGAGGACGTGGCACAGGTTGAACACAGCTATACCGGCCAGTATCTGAAGGGGATGCTGGAATAAGGGCAGGCCCCGGATCATGTCCGGGGCTGCATTGGCATCAGCTTTCGCTTTTGTCTTTCATCGGGCAGGTGTTCAGGCCCAGCAGTGTATAGGCCGGGCAACTGGACATCAGGCTGGTGGCCAGCGGGATGATCCCGATCAGCAGCCACGGGCTTGCGTTATCCATGACGAAATAGGCGATGAGCAGTGCGGCCCCGACGACAAAGCGAATGATGCGGTCAAGATTGCCGATATTTTTCTTAAGCATAGGAAGTCTCCTTGGTTAATCCGTCTTGCAGGATGTTTAACCGATTCCTTCCGCCTGTGTCTGTGACAGGGTCACATAGGTTCGTCTGCCAGCGTTTTCAGGGCGTCTTTATCAACGATTTTTACTGTCCCGCGCCCTGTTTTCACCCAGCCCCGCCGCGACCACGCATCCAGCCTGCGTGAAATCACTTCGCGGGCGCTGCCCACAGCCGTGGCCAGATCCTGCTGGGTTACGTCAAGGGTATCATCTGGGCCCGCCTGCGCCAACAGATAAGCGGCAAGGCGGCATTCAACCCGTTGAAATGCAACCTTTTCAAGTAGTTGCATCATGGTTTGCATCCTTCCGGCAAAGGCGGTGAACACCAAAGCGCGGAACGTTTGCGAGGAATCCAGCAAATCCATGAACATCGCGCGGGGCAGTAGAACCAACCGGCTGTCGCTTTCGGCAACGGCCTCGGCGGTGTAATCATCACCGCCCAACAGGCCCAAGGTGCTCTGGATGCAGGATTGTCCGGGCACTACGGCATAAAGCAGCATTTCACGTCCGGTTGATCCGGTCAGCGACACATTTACCTTGCCCGACAGCACGACGACATAGCCCTTAACGGAATCGCCGGGCGAAAACAGGATGGCCCCTTTGGGGACATCCATTGGCGTTAACGTGTTTAAACGGGACGTGGTTTCGGCATCCAGACCGGCAAGGTCCGGCGCCTGCGAAACCCAGCCCATCAGCCGCGGTGGCGTTTTTCAAAACGGGGGAGCATTGCGCTGAAATCCATTCCTTTTCCGCCTTCCTGTTCAACGAACTGTGCATACAGATCCGTTGCAGAATGCCCCATCGGCGTGTCCGCGTCCACCGCTTCGGCGGCCTGTTGTGACAGACGCAAATCTTTCAGCATCAGTTCGGCTGCAAAGCCCGGCTGATAGTCATTATCGGCGGGCGAGGTCGGGCCAACACCGGGGGCGGGGCAATAGGCGTTCATGGTCCAGCTATAGCCGGATGAAGTGCTGACCACATCGAACATTTTCTGCCGGTCCAGCCCCAGTTTGTCGGCCAGTGCAAAGGCCTCGCAGGTGGCGATCATGGTGACGCCAAGGATCATGTTGTTACAGATTTTCGCCGATTGCCCCGCACCGGAATCGCCGCAATGCACGGCCTTTTGCCCCATCACGTCAAACAGCGGGTTCACCTTGGCGAATGCTTCTTGCCTGCCACCGGCCATAAAGGTCAGCGTGCCACCCGAGGCACCGCCAACCCCGCCCGAAACCGGCGCGTCCACTGCCATCACACCGGCCGCTTCGGCCTGTTCGGCCACCGCACGCGCGCTTTCCACATCGACGGTCGAGCAATCCAGCAGCACCGCCCCCTTGTCCATCGCGGGGATGATTTCATCCGCGACCGAGCGCAGGATCGCGCCGTTTGGCAGCATGGTGATCACCACGTCCTGCCCTTTGGCGGCCCCGGCGGCAGTTTCGGCTTTGCTTACACCTTCGGGGCAGGGGGCTTGCAGGTCGAACCCCGTTACATCGTGGCCCGCCTTGGCCAGATTCTGTGCCATCGGGGCGCCCATGTTGCCAAGGCCAATAAATCCGACTTTCATTTCGTTTCTCCCTTAAAGTTTCAGCGCATCCGCCCCAAGCGGCAGCAGCATTTTGGTGACATCCGCATCTATGGGGGCACCCAATATATGTTTCCACACCGGTTTGCGGTCCTTGTCGATGATGGCGGCGCGGATGCCCTCGATAAAATCGGCGTGTTCCATTGACCGGTAGGTAAAGCGGTATTCCAGATCCAGCGCGCGGCGGATGTCGTCGGCCCCGCGCAAACGATGCACGATTTCCACCGTGCAGCCCATCGACAAAGGCGCATTGCGGCCCAGTGATCGCATCGCGGCCGAGGTGAAATCACTGTCCTCGGTTTGAAGCGAACGCAGGATGTCGCCCAGTGTCTCGCCGCCAAAATGTTTGTTGATCTCGGCCTCTTGCCCTTTCAGGCGCCCTTCGGTCGGGGTTTGCGCGGCCTGATCGATCAATTCCCAATCCCCGCTTTCCACCAGCGCCGACGTTAATGCGGGCCAGTCTGATTCAGGGATGTAGTAATCGGCAAAACCCGCGTAAATCGCATCATCTGCCCCCAGCCGTGCGCCGGTGGTGCCGATGTATTCGCCCAGCCGTCCGGGCGCGCGGGCCAGGATCAGCGAGCCACCCACATCCGGCACCAGACCGATGCCGCATTCCGGCATCGCAATCTGGCTGCTTTCGCCGACAATCCGGTGGCTGCCGTGACAGCCCACACCAACGCCGCCGCCCATGGTAAACCCCTGCATCAGGCTGGCCACGGGTTTGGGGAATTCGAACAGTTTGGCGTTCATCCGGTATTCGTCGCGCCAGAACCTGCGCCCGTATTCATAATCGCCCCGTTTGCCGCTGGCATACATTTCGGCAATATCACCGCCGGCGCAAAACGCCCGATCCCCTGCCGCATCAATCAGCAGCATTTTAACATCGTCATCCTCGCGCCACGCATCCAGCGCCTTTTCAATCGCAAGGCACATCTCGTAGGTCAGCGCATTCAGCGCCTCGGGGCGATTCAAGGTGATCCGCCCAAGTTTACCGTCTTTGCGAATGTCGATTTCGGCCATCTACCCGCGCTCCGCCAGCATTTGCCGCGCCGTGATCATGCGCATGATTTCATTGGTGCCCTCAAGGATTTCATGCACCCGCAAATCGCGCACCAGTTTCTCGATGCCGTAATCCGCCAGATAGCCGTAACCACCATGCAGTTGCAGGCATTGGTTCACAATGCGGCTGCCGGCCTCGGTGACGAATTTCTTGGCCATGGCGCAGTATTTCGTAGCGTCCGGCGCGCCCTGATCCAGCTTCCACGCCGCCTGATGCAGGAACACCCGTGCGGCGGCCAGTTCGATTTCCATGTCCGCCAGCCGGAATTGCAGCGCCTGAAACTGGTCAATCGGGCGGCCGAAGGCCTTGCGCTCGCCCATATAGTCCAGCGTTCTGGTCAGCGCGGATTGCGCCCCGCCCAGTGAACAGGCCGAGATATTCAAACGCCCGCCGTCCAGACCCTTCATCGCATAGGTAAAGCCCTTGCCAAGTTCCCCCAGCAGGTTGCCCGCCGGTATCTGGCAATTGTCCAGTTGCACCTGACGGGTCGGTTGACTGCGCCAGCCCATCTTTTCCTCAAGCCCGCCAAAGCTGAGGCCCTCGGTGCCATCATCAATCACAAAGGCGGAAATACCTTTGGGTCCGTCGCCACCGCTGCGGGCCATGACGATATAGGCATCCGAATAACCGCCGCCGGAAATGAAGGCCTTGGTGCCGGTCAGGGCAAAGCCTGCGTCGGTTTCAACCGCTTTGGTTTTCAGTGCTGCCGCATCCGAACCGGTGGCGGGTTCGGTCAGGCAGTAGGAGAAAAACGTTTCCATCGTGATGGCGCGGGGCAGGTATTTGTCGCGCAACTCGGGGGAGGCGAATTTGTCCATCATCGCGGCGCACATGTTGTGGATCGACAGGAACGCCGCAACCGAAGGGCAGGACATCGACAGCGCCTCGAACACCAATGTTGCGTCCAGACGGGTCAGGCCCGCGCCGCCGTTTTCCTCGGACACATACAAGCCACCAAACCCCAGTTCGGCCAGTTTGGGCCACAGGTCTTTGGGGATGTCACCGGTTTTTTCCCAGTCCCGGGCAAAGGGGGCGATGTGTTCTTCGCCAAAGGCCTTGGCCATGTCGAAAATCAGGGTTTGTTCTTCGGTTAGTGCAAAATCCATGGTGTTCCCCGCAGCAAATGAATTGAACGCCTGTTTAATTTCCAATTCTTGCAGGAGTTTTGCAAGCGGCAACTTGAGAGCGTCGGCTGATCCGAAAACTTTGAAAGATTTCGGCCTGTTTTCTTTGAAAGAAAACAGCTCGGGCCAGTGGATATGTGGCGTCACAAATCAGCGTGATATTCCTCGATCAGGTGGCGCACCACATCGCGCAGGGCGTCATCTGTCGTTTTTCCGGTGGCAATGGCGGCCTGATAGGTGGCGCGTTGGCGCTCGGAACTGTTGCCGTTTTTGGTGATCTCAAGGGCGTTTTCAATTTCGGCCGTGCAATCCAGCGCCTCGGCGTCTTGGGCCAGCAAGCCGATCATTTCCTGCACCAACTCGCCCATCGGCACGATTTCACCACGGCCAAAATCAATCAGCCCGCCGGTGACGCCATAGCGTTGCGCCCGCCAGCGGTTTTCGGACACAAGGAAGTTGTCATACAGCCGCCAGCGCTGATTTTTCCGGGACAGCCGCCACAGCATCCGCGTAAGACACTGGGTCAGCGCGGCAAGGGACAAGGCGTGTTCCAGACGCGGGGAAACATCGCAAATCCTGGATTCAATGGTGGGAAAGCGTGACGAGGGGCGTAAATCCCACCAGATTTTGCTGCTGTCCTCGATCACGCCCAACCCGACCAGCGCCTGAACCGATCGCTCGAATTCACCCCAGCTGCGCAGTTGCGGCGGCAGGCCGGTGCGGGGCAGGTTGTCGAACACTGTCAGGCGGTAACTGGCCAGACCGGTATCATCGCCCTGCCAGAAAGGCGACGAGGTGGACAGGGCTAAAAGATGCGGCAGGAAATAGGTCAGCTGGTTCATCAGGTCGATGCGCAGGTCTTTTTGAGCGATGCCCACATGCACATGCATACCGCAAATCAGCATCCGGCGCACCACACCCGCCAGATCCTGCTGCAATTCATTGTAGCGGTCCTTGTCGGTGTGGTGCTGGTCCTTCCAGTCGGCAAAAGGGTGGCACGAGGCCGTGATCGGCACCAGCCCGTGATCGGCGGCATGGTTCGAGATACAGGCGCGCAGGCGTTTCAGATCCTCGCGGGCGTCCCCAATGGTCTGGCACACCTTGGTCCCGACCTCGATCTGGCATTGCAGAAATTCGGGGCTGACCTGACCGTCCATTTCGGCCATGCAACTGTCCATCAATGCTTGCGGTGCGCGGGCCAGTTCCAGTGTTTCACGGTCGACCAGAAGGTATTCTTCCTCGACTCCCATGGTGAAAGGCGGCTCTTGATAGGGCACGGCATCCTCCCCTTAGTTGTTATAAGGGCAGGATTGCAGGGGTTTTGGATTATGGCAAGGGGTAGCCGGGTTGTTTTAGCAATTCCGGCAAGGTGCCTTTGCGGCATCCCAGCAGGGCTTCGGCTTCGGACATATTTGATACGATCCGGCGCACAACGGGTGTATCCAGCTTGTCCCAGGACCGAATGACCATCGAGGCTGCTTCCATCGCGACGGGTGTCGGTGCAACGACCACGCTGAGGATGTCAGAGGTTGATTTGGCCACCAGTTCCGCGATCCGTGCCTGTGCCATTATGACCTTGATATACTCGCGCTTGATTCCAGTCAGATGCGTCAGGTCGATCAGGTGTTTGAACTGAACCTTAAAATCAGGATGATCCCGCACACCTTCGACAACCGCCAAATAGTCATCAGTTGTCACAGTTCCGCTATATCGTGCGTAAACAAGGTTATGTTCAGGGATAATGCGAAAGAAAGAAGGCAAAGTTGAACACCATCATCTTTGTGTCGGACTTACCGCGTGAGTGCGCGTCCGAACCGGTTATTATTTCTAGCGGGCCACATCGTTTGACACAACAAAAAAGCCGCGCGTTCGGGGGCGGACAGAACAGAAACAGCCCTGCCAAACCGGCAGGGCTGTCACTGTTTTCATCATCAGGTAGCGACGATTAATCGTCGATTGCCTTAAAGTGGAATTCGCCACCTTCCTTGATGCCCGAGGGCCAGCGCGATGTGACGGTTTTTGTCCGGCTGTAGAATTTGAACGAATCCGGTCCGTGCTGGTTCAGATCGCCAAACATGGATTTTTTCCAGCCGCCAAAGGTGTGATAGGCCAGCGGAACCGGCACAGGCACGTTGATGCCAACCATGCCGACATTCACGCGCGAGGCGTAATCGCGGGCAGTATCGCCGTCACGGGTAAAGATGGCAGTGCCGTTGCCGTAGTCGTGGTCCATCACCATTTTCAGCGCATCGTCATAGGTTTCGGCGCGCACGGTGCAGACAACAGGGCCGAAGATTTCGGTCTTGTAGATGTCCATATCCGTTGTGACATTGTCAAACAGATGCGGGCCAACGAAGAAGCCGTTTTCATAGCCTTGCAATTTGAAATCGCGGTTATCAACCACAAGGGTTGCGCCCTGATCAACGCCGCTCTGGATCAGGCCCAGAATGCGTTCTTTGGCTTCGGCCGAAACAACCGGGCCGTAATCCACATCATCACCGTCGGTGTAAGGGGCAACGCGCAGTTTTTCCACCCGCGGGACCAGTTTTTCCAACAGGCGGTCGGCGGTGCCTTCGCCCACAGGCACAGCAACCGAAATCGCCATGCAGCGTTCACCAGCGGCGCCAAAACCGGCCCCGACGATGGCGTCGGCGGCCTGGTCCATATCGGCGTCGGGCATGATGATCATGTGGTTTTTCGCGCCGCCAAAGCATTGTGCGCGTTTGCCGTTGGCTGTGGCGCGGCTGTAGATATATTGCGCAACAGGGGTCGAACCAACGAAGGAAACACCCTGAATGATGTCGTTGTCCAGCAGCGCGTCAACGGCTTCGTTTTTGCCGTTCACAACCTGGAACACACCTTCAGGCAAGCCGGCTTCGACAAACAGGGCGGCCAGCATCATCGGTACCGACGGGTCACGCTCGGAGGGTTTCAGCACAACCGCGTTGCCACAGGCCAGTGCGGGCGCAATGTGCCAAAGCGGCATCATGGCCGGAAAGTTGAACGGCATGATCGAGCCGACAACCCCCAGTGGCTGACGCATGGAATACATATCAATGCCGGTGCCGGCCCCGACTGTGTATTCGCCTTTCAGCAGTTCGGCAGCGCCGATGCAATATTCTACAACTTCCAGACCGCGCTGAACGTCACCTTTGGCATCGGGAATGGTTTTACCATGTTCGCGGCTCAGGGCTTCGGCCAGTTTATCCATATCGCGGTTGATCAGGCCAACCATGGCCATCATCACGCGGCCACGCACCTGCGGGTTTTTCGCACCCCATGCGGGCTGGGCCGCTGCGGCGGCTTCAATCGCCGCGTTCATTTCTGCGGCCGAGGCCAGATCGACCTTATACTGAACTTCGCCGGTGGCGGGGTTCATGATGTCGCCTTGCTGGCCCGAGGTGCCTTTGACCATCTTGCCGTTGATAAAATGTCCGATATCCATATTCGAATCCTCCGGGGTATTGTTGGGTTTTTGCTCGGGTGCAGTTTAGCCTTGCAAAAATGCCATGAAAAGGGGCAGTTTTCCAAAGGGGCTTTGCAATAATACAGGTATGGTATGGCGTTTGACTGGGATGATATGCGGGTGTTTCTGGCGGTGGCACGGGCTGAAAGCCTGTCCAAGGCCGGAAAGGCACTGAAACTGGACCCCGCCACGGTGGGGCGGCGGATTGCGCGGCTTGAAGACAGGTTGGGGGCGGCGCTGTTTGCCAAATCGGTGCAGGGCTATGTTTTGAATAGTGAAGGCGAACGCCTGCTGGCACACGCGACTCGCGCCGAAACCGCGCTGGCGCAGGGGGCCGAGGAATTGCACGGGCAGGCGGGGCAGTTAAGCGGCGTGGTGCGGATCGGGGCGCCGGATGGCTCGGCCAATTATCTGTTGCCGCAGGTTTGCGCGGCGATCTGCGATGAAAACCCGGGGCTGGAGGTGCAGATCGTGGCGTTGCCGCGCGTGTTCAACCTGTCCAAACGCGAGGCCGATATGGCGATTACCCTGTCACGGCCCACGGCGGGGCGGCTGATGGCGCAGAAGATCACCGATTACAAACTGCATCTGGCGGCGACACAGGGCTATCAGGACAGCCATCCACCCATTCGCAGGCTGAAGGATCTGAAGGGGCACCGGATCATCGGTTATATCCCCGATATGATATTTGACAAAGAGGTGGATTATCTGGCTGAAACCGGTGTTGACCATGTCACGCTTGCGTCAAATTCCGTGGCGGTGCAGGTGAACTGGGTGCGCCAGGGCGCGGGGTTGGCGATTGTACATGATTTCTGTATGCCCACGCTGCCCGACATCCGCCGCGTGCTGCCCGACAAGGTTTCGCTGACGCGCACCTTCTATCTGGTGCGGCATCTGGACGACAAACGGGTCGAACGTCTGAACCGCTTTGCCGAGAGTTTTATTGCAGGCGTTCGGCGTGAAGTTGCGCGGCTGGAAGAACTGGCAAATCACGCGACTTGACAGAATGTCGCAGGCGGGGGACCCTGCAGGTATAATGAAACCTATAAAGGAGACGCCGATGCTGGTTCAACAAATCCTGAAATCCAAGGCAACCGAGGGGGTTTTTACCGTCAAACCCGGGACAAACGTGGCGGATGTGGCGTCGGTTTTGTCGAACAACCGGATTGGCTCGGTTGTGGTGTCTGCGACGGGAAAAACAGCGGATGGAATTTTATCAGAACGCGATATTGTGCGGGAATTGGGCAAACGCGGGGCGGTTTGCCTGTCTGACAAGGTGGACGATATGATGACGAAGAATATCGTCACCTGTAATTGTAACGAGCGGGCAGATGATATTCTGAAAAAGATGACCGAAGGGCGGTTTCGCCATATGCCGGTGATCCGTGATGGTGAAATGGTGGGGCTGATCACGATTGGCGATGTGGTCAAGGCCCGTCTGAGCGAACTTTCGATGGAAAAAAAGGCGCTTGAAGGGATGATTATGGGGCATTAGCGGGTATTGCGCCGCGCGTTGCGCGTCGCCCCGGGCGCGCGCCCCTGCGGGGCACGCGCAAAAGCCTCCGGCGGAGGTATTTAGGAAAAGAAGAAGGGGCGGGCGGTATTCTGCTTGCAATCGGGCGCGCAATATTGTTGCGTGCGCCCAAAGCTAAGGGGGCAGACCATGCGCATTGCATTATATCCGGGAACCTTTGATCCGATTACGATGGGACACATTGATATTATCCGCCGCGGAGCTGCCTTGGTGGACCGCCTGGTGATCGGGGTTGCCATCAACCGCGACAAGGGGCCGATGTTCACACTGGAAGAGCGGGTGGCGATGGTCGAGGCCGAATGTGCTGGCCTTTCAAAGGAAACGGGCTGCGAGATTGTGGTGCATCCGTTTGAGAACCTGCTGATTGATTGTGCCCATGATGTTGGTGCGCAAATCATCATTCGCGGTCTGCGGGCGGTGGCGGATTTTGAATATGAATACCAGATGGTCGGGATGAATCGTGCAATGGACGATAGGATTGAAACCGTTTTCCTGATGGCAGATGCCAAGCATCAGGCGATTGCCAGCAAGCTGGTAAAGGAAATCGCGCGGCTGGGCGGGGATATTTCCAAATTTGTCACGCCGGATGTGGAAAAGGCGCTGATGGCGAAATTCGCCTGAAGATGCGCGCCCGCGCCTGATCCGGCGCGGGCGGCGATTTGTCTTACAGGTATTTCGCCATCTCGATGGCGGTATCGGACATGCGGTTGGAGAAACCCCATTCATTGTCATACCACGTCAGGATACGCACCATATTGCCTGCGGTGACTTTGGTCTGGTCCATATGGAAGATCGACGAATGCGGGTTGTGGTTGAAGTCGATCGACACATTCGGCACCTCGGTATAGCCCAGCACACCCTTTAGCGGGCCGTCTGCGGCGGCCTTGATCGCGGCGTTGACTTCTTCAATCGTGGTGTCGCGGGACGCCTCGAAGGTCAGGTCCACGACCGAAACATTCGGGGTGGGCACGCGGATCGCCACACCGTCCAGTTTGCCGGCCATTTCGGGCAGCACCAGACCGACGGCCTTGGCGGCACCGGTCGAGGTGGGGATCATGCTCATGGCTGCAGCGCGGGCGCGATACAGATCCTTGTGCATTGTGTCCAGCGTGGGCTGGTCGCCAGTGTAGCTGTGGATCGTGGTCATGAACCCGTGGTTGATGCCGATGGCGTCATTCAGGGTTTTGACCACCGGTGCCAGACAGTTGGTGGTACAAGACGCGTTGGAGACCACCCGGTCATCGGCGGTCAGCGTATTGTGGTTCACCCCGTAAACGATGGTTTTGTCTGCACCCGCCGAGGGAGCCGAGACCAGCACACGGCTTGCGCCGTTTTCCAGATGCACCAGCGCCTTTTCCTTGGCGGTAAATATACCGGTGCATTCCATCACGATATCCACATCGGCCCAAGGCAGGTCGGCAGGGTTGCGGATGGCCGTCACGGCAATCGGGCCACGGCCCGCATCGATTGTGTCCTTGGTGGTTTTCACATCCACCGGAAAGCGGCCATGCACGGAATCGAATTGCAGCAGGTGGGCGTTGGTTTCCACCGGTCCCAGATCGTTGATCGCGATCACTTCGATATCGGTGCGACCGGATTCAACGATGGCACGCAGGACGTTGCGGCCGATGCGGCCAAAGCCGTTGATGGCTACTTTTACAGTCATGGGAGGACTCCTTTTGATCATACGAAAACCGTCACCCGTGGGCGGTTATCGCTAACATGACCAAATGGCGTCCAAGGTCAACCGGACAATGCCGGATCAGCGCCAAAAAGCGATATATTCAATCATTTGTCCCAGCCGCCGACCGACGATCAGCCACAGATCCCAGTGGAAGTAGAAATAATCGGCGGTAAAAATACCGATGATCAGAACCGCAAAGATGACTGCCAGCGTATTGGTCATGACCCGCCTTTTCGGGGTCATTCCCCCGCGTTAGTGCAAAAAGCGCCCCATCGTCGCCGCGACATCGGCCATGCGACAGGAAAAGCCCCATTCGTTGTCATACCATGCCAGCACCCGCACCGTGCGTCCACCCACGACTTTGGTTTGTTCCGGTGCAAAAATGGATGATTGCGGCGTGTGGTTGAAATCGATCGAGACTTTTGGCTCGTCATCATAGGCCAGAACCGCGCCCATATGGCCGGCGGCGGCTTCGGCCATCACTTCGTTCACATCGGCCACGGTGACATCGCGGGCGGCCTCGAAGGTCAGGTCCACGGCGGATACATTGGGGGTGGGCACACGCAGGGCGGTGCCGTCCAGTTTGCCCGCCAGTTCCGGCAATACCAGCCCCAGCGCCTTGGCGGCCCCTGTGGATGTCGGGATCATCGCCATTGCGGCGGCGCGGGCGCGGTAGAGGTCGGAATGGCGGCGGTCCAGCGTGGGCTGATCGCCGGTATAGCTGTGGATCGTGGTCATTATACCGCGTTCAATACCGATGGCATCGTTCAGCACCTTGGCCAGCGGGGCCAGGCAGTTGGTGGTGCAGGATCCGTTTGAAACCAGCCGGTCGGTTTCCAGCAGATCGCGATGATTGACGCCGTAAACCACGGTGCGATCCACATTGCTGGCGGGGGCCGAAATCAGAACCTTTTTCGCACCGCGTTCCAGATGGACCGAGGATTTGACGCCGTCGTTGAATTTTCCGGTGCACTCCAGCACCACATCCACACCTTCCCAGTCCAGTTCCTGCGGATCATAGGTGGAAAACACCTTGATCGGACCACGGCCCAGATCCAGCGTGTCACCTTCTACCACCACGTCATTGCCGAAGCGGCCATGCACAGAGTCATACCGCAGCAGATGGGCGTTGGTTTCAATCGGGCCGGTGGCGTTGATCTTGACCACGCGCACATCGTTTCGGGCGGCCTCGGCGATATGGGCCAAGGTGCAGCGACCGATGCGGCCAAAGCCGTTGATTCCCAGTGTGATTGGCATGTTTCCCATTCCCTGATTTCGCGCGCGGACCAGCCGCCATTGGCAACGCGTATAGGGGTAGGGGTGATTCTGGAAAAGCGTTTATTGAGAAGGTGTTAGCGTAAACATATGGTGTTAGCGCAAACGAGCAACTGGTGTTATCGGTAACATTCAAAAACAACAAAAACGGGGGGCCGCAAAGCCCCCCGCAGGTGTTTTAATTGCTTGCGCCTTACAGCAGGGATTTCACCTTGTCAGCCACGGCCTGTGCGGTGATGCCGAACTTTTCGAACAGCACATCTGCCGGGGCCGAAGCGCCAAAGCTGTCCATACCGACAAAGCCTGCCTTGTTGGCTTTGCCGCGCTCGCCGGTCAGCCAGCGGTCCCAGCCCATTTGCACGGCTGCCTCGACAGCGACACGCACCGGACCACCGGGTAGGATGCGCTTGCGATAGCGTTCGTCCTGTTCGGCAAACAGCTCCATGCAGGGCATGGACACAACGCGGGTGCCGATGCCCTCGGCTTGCAGGATGTCGCGCGCGGCAAGGGCGATTTCCACCTCGGATCCTGTGGCAATGATGATGGCCTGACGTTTGCCTTCGGCGTCGGCCAGCACATAGGCGCCCTGCGCGGTCATGTTCTTGGTTTTATGTTCCAGACGCACGGTCGGCAGCCCCTGACGGGACAGCGCCAGCACAGAAGGGGTTTCCTTGGAGGTCAGAGCGATTTCCCAGGCCTCGGCGGTTTCTACCGTGTCGGCGGGGCGGAACACATAGGTGTTCGGTGTGGCGCGGGAAATGGCCAGATGCTCGACCGGCTGGTGGGTCGGGCCGTCTTCGCCCAGACCGATACTGTCGTGCGTCATCACATAGACCGTGGGCACCCGCATCAGCGCGGACAGGCGCATTGCGCCACGGGCGTAATCGGTGAAACACATGAAAGTGCCGCCGTAGGGGCGCACACCGCCATGCAGCACCATGCCGTTCATCGCCGCCGCCATGCCGTGTTCGCGGATGCCGTAATAGATGTAGCGCCCGCCACGGTTATCAATGTCGAATGTGCCCATGTCGCCGGATTTGGTGTTGTTCGATCCGGTCAGATCGGCCGAGCCACCAACGGTTTCAATCATGAACGGATTGACCACTTCCAGCACCATTTCGCTGGATTTGCGGGTGGCAACCTTTGGCGCTTCCTCGGAAATCTGCTTTTTCAGTGCCTTGATGGTGGCTGACAGTTTCTTGTGCGGGTCCAGCGCATAGGCGCGCTGGAATTCCCGCTGCTTGTTGCCGGGGATGGTCAGGAAACGCTCTTCCCAGGCCACGCGCTCGGCCTTGCCGCGGGCGCCGATGGCTTCCCACTGGGCCTTGATGTCCTTTGGGATGGTAAAGGCGGGCGAGGTCCAGCCATAGGCCTTTTTGGTGTCCTCGATCAGCTTGGGATCGGTCAGGGCGCCGTGGCCCTTCGAGGTGTCCTGTGCGCTGGAACCAAGCGCGATATGCGTCTTGCAGGCGATCAACGACGGCTTCTTGGTTTTCTTGGTGGCGGTCAGGGCTTCGTCGATCGCCACCGGATCATGGCCGTCAATTTCAAACACCGACCAGCCTGAGGCGCGGAAACGCATCATCTGGTCCGTGCGGTCCGACAGGGATACCTTGCCGTCGATGGTGATATCGTTGTTGTCCCACAGCACGATCAGCTTGCCCAGTTCGTGACGACCGGCCAGACCGATGGCCTCTTGGGAAATGCCCTCCATCAGGCAACCGTCACCGGCAATCACATAGGTGTGGTGATCGACCACCTTCTTGCCATAACGGGCGCGCTGGATTTCCTCGGCAATGGCAAAGCCGACCGAATTGGCAATGCCCTGACCCAGCGGGCCGGTGGTGGTTTCAACCCCTTCCACATGGCCGTATTCAGGGTGCCCCGCCGTGCGCGCGCCCCACTGGCGGAAATTCCTGATCTCGTCCAGAGTGACCTGCTCGTATCCCGTCAGATACAGCAGCGAATAAATCAGCATCGAGCCATGACCGGCCGACAGGATAAACCGGTCGCGGTCGGGCCAGTGCGGGGCCTTGGCGTCAAACTTCAGGTGTTTTTCAAACAATACGGTGGCGACATCGGCCATGCCCATCGGCATCCCCGAGTGGCCGGAATTTGCCGCTGCAATAGCGTCCAGCGTCAGGGTGCGGATGGCGGCGGCCTTCATCCAGTGATCGGGGTGGTTTTTGCGCAAAGTCTGAATATCCACGGCGGTTTGTCCTTATCTGGGGCTAAACTTACCCCGTGGTGATAGCAGCGCTGTGGATAAGATCAAGCGGGCAGGGGGCAGATCGGGGAAAAGGGCGGGCAATTCTGTGGCCGATTGGGTAAACTCGACCCATAAGCGCGAGGATTTGCGATTCGGGCAAGAGTCGCGCAGGGTGGGAATAGGCGAGTGAGGAGACAGGCAAAGTGAGTGAGATAACAGAACTTGAACGCCGGATCACGGATGCGTTGGCGCGCATTGATGCCGGTGTGGATACCTTGGGGCAAGGTGCTGCAAGCGATGGCTCCGGCGATGCTGCCGCATTGCAAGAGGCGCTAGAGGCCGAAAAGGCCGCAAACGCCCAGTTGGAAGAACGTGTTGCCGCGATCAAGGACAAACAGGAAACCCTGATCAAGGATCTGGAAAAACAGATTTCCGATCTGACCGCCACCGTGGCGCGTCAGGAAGAAGATGCCAAAACCCTGATCGCGCTGAACAACGAACTGCGCGAGGCCGCCGAGGCCCGGCAAGCGACATCGGGTGACAAGGATGCGGAACTTGTCAACAAGGCCCTGCAAACCGAACTCGAAGCGCTGCAAACCGCCCGCAAGGCCGATCTGGCCGAGCTGGAAACGATTATGACCGAACTAAAACCGCTGATCGGGGAGGGCGCGTAATGGCCGAGACAACAATCACCATTGGCGGACGTAAATTCACCGTTGCCTGTCAGGAGGGCGAGGAGCATTTCCTGCATGCCGCCGCCAAACTGCTGGACAATGAAGCCACCGTTTTGACCGAACAGATCGGCCGTATTCCCGAACCCCGCATGTTGCTGATGGCCGGTCTGATGCTGGCCGATAAAACCGCCGGTCTGGAAGAAAAGCTGCGCGATGCGGAAAGCAAACTGGGCGCCCAGGAGGCCCTGCTGGAAGAAATGCGGGAAAAACCGGCGCCTGAACCCGAACGCATCGAGGTCGCGGTGATCCCGCCGATGGTCACCGACACCATGGCCGAAATCGCCGCCCGCGCCGAGGCTCTGGCCGACAAGGTCGAGGAAAAACTGAAGGCGGGGTAACGGATTAACCCGACGGCAACTCTTTGCCCCTAACAGTTGGGGCAGAATACAAAGGGTTTGATCGTTGGGATTCGTTGAAAAAAGAAATGTATATCGCCCCGCCACGGGCGAAGCCCCCTTCGGGTTTGATGAAATCTTTTTCTCGCGCACGGATCAGCGCGGGGTGATTGAATGCGGGAACTATGTGTTCAAACGGGTTTCTGGTTATGGCTGGGACGATCTGATCGGCGCCCCCCATAAACGCATCCGCCACCCCGATATGCCCAAAGGCGTGTTCTGGCTGTTCTGGGAAACCCTGAAAGCCGGAGAACCGATTGGTGCCTACGTCAAGAACAAGGCTAAGGACGGTTTGTATTATTGGGTCTATGCTGTTGCCCTGCCGTTTCAGGGCGGGTTCCTGTCGATCCGGATCAAACCGGCCAGCGATTTGTTCGAAACGATCAAACAGGAATACGAGGTTCTGCGCGAAGCCGAGGAAAACGGGGGGCTGACACCCGAGGGAAGTGCGGCACAACTGGTGCAGCGGATTGGTGATCTGGGGTATTCCGACTATCGGGCCTTTGAAAGCGATGCCCTGACGCGCGAATTGGCCGCGCGCGACATCAAGGTCAATAAAAAGATTGATCCAGAAGTCGAAAAATTTACCGAAATGGCGGATGCGGCCAGTGCCCTGAAAACAGAAACCATATCGCTTTCGGACGGTTTTCACGCGGTCAGCACCGTGCCGACCAATATGCGCATCATCGCCTCGCGGCTGGAACCTTCGGGCGGGGCGGTCAGTGCCTTGTCGCAAAACTACTGGTCCATGTCCGAGGAAATGGCGCAATGGTTCCGGCGCTATGTCACCAATTCGGACAGTGATTTCGCCACCATGTGCGACACGTTGGCACAATGCCGGTTCCTGCTGGGCATGGCGCATATGTTGCGGGAAATGTCGACCAGTTTTTCCCTTGAGCGGCGTGCGCTTGGCGGCTGTGATCTGAAGGCCGAACAACAGCAGATGGTAAATCTCGCCACTATCTCGACCCGTAAGGCGATGGAGGGGCTGAACGAGGTTTCCGAAGTCGCTTTGCGGATCTCGCGCGCGGTGGCTGTTATGCGCCGTTTCACCCTTGGGCTAAGTTCAACCCGTGTGATGTGCAATATCGAAAGTGCGCGCCTGTCCAAGGGCGGCGAAAGCCTGAATTATGTGATCACCCAACTGGCGGGGTTCCAGACCAATGTTGATGATCAACTTGAACGGATCGAGGATTTGAGCCTGTCCATCCAGCGCAATGCAGATGCCCTGATGGCGAAAGGGAACGGGCCAAAGCGCCGTCCCCCTATCAAATCCGAAAACCGTGAAACGTCGATTTAACCGTTGGCTTCGCGAATTTTGTCGGCGGCTTCTTTGTTGTAAGCAACGCCTTCTTTGTCGAACAACTGGTCCAGCTCGCCCGACAGGGTCATTTCTGTGACGATGTCGCAACCGCCCACAAATTCGCCTTTGACATACAGTTGCGGGATGGTGGGCCAGTCGGAATAGTCCTTGATGCCTTGACGGATGCCCTCGTCTGCCAGCACGTTCACATCGGCAAATTCCACGCCCATGAAATTCAAAACACCGGCGACACGGGATGAAAACCCGCACTGCGGCGCGTCTTTGGTGCCTTTCATGAACAGAACCACGTCGTTGCTGGTGACTGTGTCTTTGATCTGGGTTGTTGCGTCGGTCATGTTTTATCTCCGTTTGTCCGCGTTGGCGGTGTGTTTGTTTTGCGGCTGTGCCGCTTTCTCGTCAGTCTTGTCCAGAACTGCATATCACGTGCCCCAAGGGCCGCCGCCGAACGATTGGCCCCTTCCGAGGCCCGGATCACATCCATATCGACGGCTTCCATGCCCAGTTCTGGTTTGCCTTCGTCGTCATTATAAACCTCGTCATCCAGAAACTGTTTGGCCAGCGGCGGGCGCGGCCTGTTACGCTTCAGGATCATTTCGATCAGGATGGCAATAGCAATCAGGGCGGCAATTCCCAAGAGGATGCTTTGCCACAGGCCCATCACCTATTCCGGTGCCTTGGTGGTCAGCGCGAGCGCGTGCAATTCCCCGTTCGGGCCGTCCATCTTGCCCTTCAGGGCCGCGAAAACCGCCCGCTGTTGCTGCACGCGGTTCATATCGCGGAAACTTTCATCCACCACCATCGCCGAAAAATGCACCCCGTCATCGCCTTCGATCGTAATCTTGGCGTTCGGGAAAGAGGCGCGGATCAGCTCTTCTACTTCTTGGGCTTGCATGGCCATGGGTGATATCCTTGAAATTTATGTTGCTTACTATTTAAGTCGGGATTGTCGTCCATGCAAGAGGGGCCTTCCCCCATGCGTCATTGTTCCCCGACCGCGACCATGTCTGCGGATCAGGTTACGGTCGCTTCAAAGCTGCGGCGATAGATGTCGGACAATTCCGCCAGCAGCGC
This sequence comes from Profundibacter amoris, assembly GCF_003544895.1. GTDB lineage: Bacteria > Pseudomonadota > Alphaproteobacteria > Rhodobacterales > Rhodobacteraceae > Profundibacter > Profundibacter amoris. The sequence goes on along the minus strand of NZ_CP032125.1, from coordinate 2,008,755 downwards.
CGAGGAGCCACCGAATGTCACCGCATCCCCGCCGAACCGTCCAACGGTTGAAATCGGCACGCCGGCTTCGGCGGCGGCAATCATCAGGGCTTCGGCCTGATCGAAATTGCAGGCAATCAGGTAACGCGCCTGATCCTCGCCAAACAGGGTTGGGGTGTCGGCAGCCTCCAGTGTGATGCCAACACCAGAGCTTTCGGCCATTTCAAACGCGGCCAGCGCCAGCCCGCCATCGGACAGGTCCGTCACGGCCTTGATCAATTCACCATTGGCGCGGATGAATTCGCCAGCGCGACGCTCGGCCTCGAGATCCACATGCGGTGCATCGCCATCCTCACGGTTGAAGACCTCGGCCAGCAGGGCGGATTGGCCAAGGTGGCCGGCGGTTTCGCCGACCAGCAGGGCGACATGGCCTTCGCGGGCGGTGCCGGCAATCAGGTCGTCGATGTTTTCAATCAGGCCGACCGCGCCGATGGTGGGGGTGGGCAGGATGCCGGTACCGTCGGTTTCGTTGTAAAGCGAAACGTTGCCCGACACGATCGGCATATCCAGCGCGGAAACCGCTTCGGAAATGCCTTTGATCGCACCTACGAATTGCCCCATGATTTCGGGCTTTTCGGGGTTGCCGAAGTTCATGTTGTCGGTGGTTGCCAGTGGTTTGGCGCCCACGGCGCACAGGTTTCGATAAGCCTCGGCCACCGCCTGTTTGCCGCCTTCAAACGGGTTGGCCATCACATAGCGCGGCGTCACATCCGACGTAAACGCCAGTGCCTTGTCGGTGCCATGCACCCGCACCACGCCCGCACCGATGCCGGGCAGAACGGCGGTATCGGCCATGACCATGGTGTCATACTGTTCGTAAACCCATTGTTTCGCGGCATAGTTCGGCGAGGAGACCAGCGCGCGCAAACCGTCGATTGCGTCGATTTCCGGCACATCGGCCAGTGGTTCGGCAGCAGGGGTTTCCACCCATGGGCGGTCGTATTCCGGCGCGTTGCCCGACAGGGCCTTTAGCGGCAGATCGGCTTTTAATTCGTTGCCGTGCATGATGACAAAACGGTCCTCGGCGATGGTTTCGCCGACGATGGCAAAATCCAGATCCCATTTCTCGAACACGGCCTTGGCCACGTCCTCAAGTTCGGGGTTCAGCACCATCAACATGCGTTCCTGGGATTCCGAAAGCATCATTTCGTAGGCTGTCATGTTTTCCTCGCGCACCGGCACGCGGTCCAGATCCAGCTTCACGCCCAGATCACCCTTGTCGCCCATTTCGACAGCCGAACAGGTCAGGCCGGCAGCCCCCATATCCTGAATCGAGATCACGGCGCCCGTGGCCATCAATTCCAGCGTCGCCTCCATCAGGCGTTTTTCGGTGAAGGGGTCGCCGACTTGAACGGTGGGGCGCTTTTCCTCGATGGTGTCGTCAAATTCGGCCGAGGCCATGGTCGCGCCGCCGACGCCGTCGCGCCCTGTTTTGGCGCCAAGGTAGACAACCGGCATGCCAACGCCCGAGGCGGCGGAATAGAAAATCTTGTCGGTGTCGGCCAGACCGGCGGCAAAGGCATTGACCAGACAATTGCCGTTATAGGCCGGATGGAAACGCACTTCGCCACCCACGGTGGGCACGCCGAAACAGTTGCCGTAGCCGCCGACACCTTCGACCACCCCATGCACCAGCTGGCGGGTTTTGGGGTGCGAGGGTTCGCCGAATGACAGCGAATTCATCGCCGCAATCGGGCGGGCGCCCATGGTGAACACATCGCGCAGGATTCCGCCAACACCGGTGGCGGCACCTTGATATGGCTCGATATAGCTGGGGTGGTTGTGGCTTTCCATTTTGAACACCACGCATTGATCGTCGCCAATATCGACGATGCCGGCGTTTTCACCGGGGCCGCAAATGACCTGTGGGCCTTTGGTGGGCAGGGTGCGCAGCCATTTTTTCGAGGACTTGTAGGAGCAATGCTCGTTCCACATGGCCGAGAAAATACCAAGTTCGGTATAGGTCGGTGTGCGTCCGATAATTTCGAGGACCAAGGCATATTCATCCTTGCTCAACCCGTGGCTGGAAATCAACTCGTCGGTAATCTGCGGCTCTTGCATCCAAATCCCCCAAGGCAGCTGTTGGGCGCCTTTTAGGGCATGGGCGGGCCTAGGGGAATGCGGTTTTTCAAATTATTTTGCCGCCTATGTCGAAATGCCGCCCCTTCGTTCGTCTTTATTCCGTAACCAACAAGGAAAGGGACAGAGAAATGACACTTCAGATTACCCCGATATACGCGGTGCCGCTGGCGGTTCTGATGCTGATACTTTGGGTGAATGTGACCAAAACCCGTGCCACAAAAGGCATATCAATCGGTGATGCCGGTGATATCGCATTGCACGAGAAAATCCGCAGGCATGGCAATTTTATCGAATGGGTGCCGATTGTGCTGCTGATGATGCTGATGGCGGAACTGCGCGGGGTCGGGGGTATGTGGCTGCATATTGCCGGTATTTTGCTGGTGGTATCGCGCGCGCTGCACCCGCTTGGCCTGAAGGCCGATGCACCCAAGCACCCGCTGCGCATTGTTGGCAATACGGGGTCGTTTTTCGCGCTGGTGATCTGCGTGGCGGGGATCGTTTATTCGTATCTTGGCTAAAAGATTGCAAATTGACTTCAACGGGGGGACACTCCCACCATTAATAGTAAAGGAAACGCTATGAAATATCTTGCTTTGATTTATGCAGACGACAATGCCGGTCCGAAACCGGGTACGCCGGAATTTGACAAGCTATTGGTCGATTACGGGACTGCCAGCCAGACTTATGCCAGCGACGGTGTGCTATTGGGTGGCGAGGCCCTGCAACCAGTGGAAACCGCCACCAGCATCCGCATCCGCAACGGCAAAACCGAACTGATGGACGGGCCCTTTGCCGAAACCAAGGAGCAACTGGGCGGGTTTTACCTGTTTGAATGCGACACACTGGATGATGCGATCAAATACGCCAAGATGATCCCGACCGCCGAATACGGCACGGTCGAGGTGCGCCCGATCCAGACGTATGACGTTGACTGAGTGACCAAAGCCGCCCCCGAAGCCGTGCATACGGCAATTGACTATACTCTGCGTCAGGACAGGGGGCGGCTGATTGCGGCACTGACGGCCGCAATTGGCGATTTTGAATTGGCCGAGGAATGTTTGCAGGACGCGATCGAGGCCGCTTTGGAAAAATGGCCCGATGTTGGTATTCCGAAATCGCGCCGTGGCTGGCTGTTGCAGGTGGCGCGGCGTAGGGCGCTGGACCGGTTCCGCCGGGCCAAAAATCTGAAAGAGAAATCCGCACAAATCGCCGTGCTGGAGCAGGCCGAGGCAGACGCGCCCGCCGATACCCATGACATTCCCGATCACCGCTTGCGTCTGATTTTCACCTGTTGCCACCCCGCGCTGGATGAAAAGAGCCGCGTCGCCCTGACCCTGCGCACCCTTGGCGGGTTGACCACCGAGGAAATCGCCCGCGCCTATCTGGACAAACCGGCGACGATGGGCCAGCGGCTGGCCCGCGCGCGCAGCAAGATCAGCAAGGCGGGGATACCGTTTAAAATACCTGATGGCGACGCACTGGAAGAGCGGATCAATTCCGTTTTGTCGGTGATCTATCTGGTTTTCAACGAAGGCTATGCCGCCAGTAGCGGGGATACTCGGATCCGTATTGATCTGTGCGAAGAGGCAATTTTTCTGGCGCGCCTGATGGTGCAGCTATGTCCCGATGCGCCCGAAGTTGCGGGGTTGTTGGCGCTGATCCTGTTGACGCATTCCCGTAGTAAAGCGCGGTATAGGGACGGGGCCTATGTGCCGCTGGATGAACAGGACCGCAATCTGTGGGATCAAAAGCGCATTGCGGAAGGCCAATCCATTCTGGAAGCGGCGATGAAGCGGGGGCAGGTGGGGCCATACCAGTTGCAGGCCGCCATTACCGCGTTGCATTGCGAGGCCGCAAACGCCGAGCAAACCGATTGGCCGCAGATCGCCGCCCTTTATCGCCTTATGGAACAGATCGCCCCCAGTGATATTGTGCGGCTTAATCTGGCAGTGGCGGTTTCTTATGCGGAAGGGGCGGAACCGGCATTGGAGATGCTCAAACCATTGGCCCAAAGGTTGGAGAACTACCAACCCTTTCACGCAGCACGGGCAGATATGCTGCGCCGTTTGGGGCGGCGTGGTGAGGCGAAACAATCCTATAAGCGGGCGCTCGCATTGACCAATGCGAACTCTGACAAGATTTTTTTACTGCGGCAAATGCAAAAGTAACCGCAGCCTTGTTTTGCAAGCCTCGCCATCTACTGCGCGGTTTCATACATCCCGACAGCCTGATTCATATAGTCCAGCACCAATTCCATTTGTTCAGCAATCACCTGCCTGTGGCCGCAACATGGTTGGGCAACGTTAAGTGTCCGATCAAAAATGGCCGAAGGCACCCGCCATTCTGCTTTTACCTGCTCCAGCATGGCCGAGGTTTCATCGTTCGGCGGGGCAATAACCAAACCGGTCATTCCTGTTGTCAGTGCATCAAGTGTGGTAGAAAACAGATGACTGGTACCGGCAAGTTTTCCACTGTTTTGTTCGGCATCAATGTCTGATGCGATTAAACAGAATTCTTTTGCGGCTTTTTGCGACAACATTCTTTGCCGGCCGGCCACATCGATTGTGATGGATTGGATCAATGGCAGATCTTCAAGCAGTGTGCCGTATTCGGTGGCAATTGTGTTAACCGCCCCGTTCATATCTTTTAACAAGGCAAGCCCTGCGGCATCCATTTTGGCAATTTGTGCTCCGTCTATCGTGGATGTGGATAGAACCTCTTGAACATAGGGGGCAAAACTGGCCCATTTTTGATCAACAAGCGCCAGTTTTTCCAATATTGCCGGTGATGTTTCGGCCCTTAATCCTGTGTCGTTGCTTCCTGAAACAAGCACTTTGTGGCTGGTTGAAAACAAGTCAAATGCGTCTTTTAACATTGCCATATGCGCATCTACATTGACGCCGCTATGGATAAAACAGGCAGCTTTGCTCATTCGTTGGGAAAGCATGCGCTGCCGTCCGGCAATATTGACGCGATGCTTTGCCTCTAAAACCGGGGACGTTTGGGCATAGGTTATAGTTGGAATTGTCTGAACAAGCGCAATGCTACAGGTCAGTACAATAGTCGCGGGGGGGAGGAAATGGAAACTCATATACATGGGCCTTTCAATTACTGGTTACAGCACGCCGTTTCGCGGTTTTAAAAACACGTTCACGAACACATTAGTTATTATGCCATAATCAAGCCGGTTTTCCTATTAGCCCTTTTAGGGGGTGTTGAGATTCAGGATTCCCAATTGGTTTGATTTCTGATTCAAGCTTCCAAAAGGGAGTTAGGAATGTCTTCAGATCGTTTTGTCATCACGGATCAGATGTGGGTGCTGATGGAGCCTCATTGTTTGGGTAAGAAATCTGATCCGGGCCGCACGGGCGGCGATGCCCGGTTATTTCTCGAAGCGGTTTTGTGGATTGCGCGCACGGACTGCCCATGGCGGGATCTTCCGCCCCATTTTGGCAAATGGAACACCGTCTTCAAACGGTTTCGGGATTGGGTCAAAGCCGATGTTTTCAAACGCATTTTCGACGCGTTATCGGGTGATCCGGACATGGAATACGTCATGGTTGACGGAACAATCGTCAAAGTCCACCGTCACGGACAGGGCGCAAAAGGGGGACTCAAAGCCAGGCTATCGGGAAATCCCGGGGCGGGTTGAGCACCAAAATTCTTGCCCTGGTTGACGGGCTCGGCAATCTCGTGCGGTTTAGTGTGATGCCAGGGCAACGCGGCGAAACGACAGGTGTTAAAGGGCTTATGGAAGAGATCAGTTGCGGAGCGTTCCTCGGCGACAAGGCTTATGACGCAGATTGGCTGCGCGAAATGTTAACCTCACGTGGCATCGAACCCGTCATTCCCGCCCGAAAAGGTCGCAAGAATCCTGCGTCCCATGATGAAGAGAAATATAAATGGCGGCATCTGGTCGAGAACTACTTTCAGAAGCTGAAGGAATTCAAGCGGATAGCTATGAGATCAGACAAGACTGACCAAAGCTTTTCTTCCATGATCTATATTGCGGCCGCAATCATAAATGCCCGGTGAATCTCAACACCCCCTAGACAGTAAAAGCGGTTAGCCAAAAAAAAGGCCGAGCTTAAAAAGCTCGGCCGAAGTCCAACAGGGAGGTATGAAGCCAACAAGAGTTGCCTCGATTGCTGTCTTCATATTGGGTATTTAGGTTCGGTCGCTGTTGCTTTCAAGAGAAATAGGAGAAAACCCGCTATGCGTTGCATGCATAGCTCAATCAGCGGCTTCGGCGCGCAGCCGTTTGCGCCGCGCAATGATCTCTTCGGTAACAAAATCGCGAAAGGCGGCGATGCGCTTGGAATGGCGTAATTCCTCGGGGTAGGCAAGGAAAACAGGGATGTCGTTTGACTCCATTTCGGGCAAAACCCGCACCAGATTTGGAAAGTCTTCGGTTACATAGTCGGGCAGCACCCCGATTCCAAGGTTGCTGAGCAACCCTTGCAGCACCCCGAAATAGTTGTTCACCGTCAGCAAGGAACGCACATTATACGTTAGCAGTTGCTGGGTGAATATTGCACTGGCGCTGACCTGTGTGGCGGTGGTGCTTTGGCAAATCAGCCGGTGGTCTTTCAGATCCTCGGGCGTATCAGGATTGCCGTACTCGTTCAGATAGTCCTGCGTTGCGTATAGGCGCATGTTTACGCTCATCAGCCGTTTGCGGATCAGGTCGGCCTGTGACGGCTCCTTCATGCGGATGGCGACATCGGCCTCGCGCATGGGCAGGTCCAGCACGCGTTCCTTCAGGATCAGGTCAATGCGCAGGTCGGGGTAGTTTTCGTATAATTGCGACAGGCGCGGGGCCAGCCACAACAGGCCGAACCCCATGGTGGTGGTGACGCGCAACTCGCCGAATACCTCGTCAGCACTATCGCGGATGCGGGCGGTTGCGGCCTCGAGCCGTTGATCCATCGATCTGGTCGCATCAAACAGCAATTCGCCCTGTTCAGTCAGAATCAGTCCGCGGGCATGGCGGTGGAACAGGGTGGCATTCAGGCTTTCTTCAAGCGCGCGAATTTGTCGGCTGACGGCCGATTGCGACAAATGCAGGACTTCGCCCGCATGGGTCAGGCTGCCCGCATCGGCCACCGCGTGAAATATTCTTAGCTTGTCCCAGTCCATAACGCCCCAACTATTACTGATAATGCCAGATTTTGAAACAGAATTATCCACTGAACCATCACGAAAGGAAAGTGCAAACCATCACTATTTTTTGCTTGGTAGGTCAAAGTTTATGACCTATTGTTGTGCTATACTGCGTCTAAGGGGAGAAGCCGCACGATGACCGCTCAAAACATCAGTCTGAATGATCGTTACGATCTGGATAAATCGCCTGTTCTGCTAAATGGCACGCAGGCGCTGGTGCGGCTGATGCTGATGCAACAGGCGCGGGACGCGGCGGCGGGGCTGAATACGGCGGGCTATTGCACCGGTTATCGCGGATCGCCACTGGGGGCGGTGGATATGCAGATGCAGCGGGCGCAAAAGGTGCTTGAGGCCTCTAACATCACTTTTCAGCCGGGCATGAACGAGGATCTGGCGGCCACCGCGATCTGGGGCACGCAACAGGCCGAGCTGCGCGGCGAGGGCAAATATGACGGCGTGTTTTCGCTGTGGTATGGCAAAGGCCCCGGCGTGGACCGCTCGGGCGATGTGATGCGTCATGCCAATATGGCCGGCACCAGCCCGCATGGCGGGGTGCTGATGGCGATGGGGGATGACCATACCGGCGAAAGCTCAACCACCTTGCACCAATCTGACTGGGCGATGGTGGATGCCTATATGCCGATTGTATCGCCAGCCGGCGTGCAGGAAATTCTGGATTACGGGCTGTATGGCTGGGCGCTGAGCCGCTTTGCCGGTGTCTGGACCGGCCTGAAGGTGATGAAGGATACCATTGAAGTCACCAGCGTGGTGGATGGCCGCCCTGACAGGGTGCAGTTTGTCACGCCGAAATTCGAGATGCCCGAAGGGGGGCTGAACATCCGCCTGATCGACACGCCGGTTTTGCAAGAGGCGCGGATGATCGACTACAAGAGGGTCGCGGCAGAAGCCTTTGCAAAGGCGAATAAAATTGACAAACGTGTCTGGGGAAAGCCGGGCGCGAAAATCGGCTTTGTGGCGGCGGGCAAGAACTGGCTGGATCTGGTCCATGCGATGGAATTGCTGGGAATGGACGGGGCCGAGGCCGCGCGGTTGGGCATCACCACTTACAAGATCGGCCAGACATGGCCGCTGGATATGGACAGTTTGCGCGACTGGGCCGAGGGGCTGGACCTGATCGTGGTGGTCGAGGAAAAACGCAAACTGCTGGAAGTGCAGATCAAGGAAGCGATCTTTGACGACCGGCGCGGACGACGGGTTTATGGCTGGCGGGATGATCGGGGCAATGAGTTGTTCCCGACCCGCATGGCGCTGGACCCGATCATGATTGCCGAACGGATTGGTGGCATTCTGATTAATGAGGGGCGCGGCACCGACCGGATCAAGGCCGGCCTGCAACTGCTGGACGAGGCCCGCACAGCGGACAATGCCGAGGAAATCGCGGCCCGTTTGCCCTATTTCTGCTCGGGCTGTCCGCATAATTCCTCGACCAAAGTGCCCGAAGGCAGCCGCGCCTATGCGGGGATCGGCTGTCACTATATGGTGCAATGGATGGACCGCTCCACCACCGGCTTTACCCAGATGGGCGGCGAGGGGGCAAACTGGGTCGGGGAATCGCTGTTTTCTGAAACCGGTCATGTGTTCCAGAACCTAGGTGATGGCACCTACAACCATTCCGGCATTATGGCGATCCGCGCGGCTGTGGCGGCGGGCACGACGATGACCTACAAGATCCTGTATAACGACGCGGTGGCGATGACTGGTGGTCAGGCGAACGAGGGCGATCTGGACGCACCCCGCATTGCCCGCGAGGTTCAGGCGATGGGGGTGAAACACATTGCCGTTGTCTATGACGAAAAAGAGGATATCGACCGTGGTGCGTTTCCGGCCGGGCTGGAATGGTACGAGCGTGCCGAGCTGATGGAAGTTCAACGTAAATACAGCAAAATCAAGGGCGTGTCTGTCATTCTTTATATTCAGACCTGCGCTGCCGAGAAGCGCCGCCGCCGCAAGCGCGGGCTGTTTCCCGATCCGGACAAACGGGTGTTTATCAATCCCGATGTCTGTGAAGGCTGCGGTGATTGCGGCGTGCAATCCAACTGTGTGTCGATCGTGCCGGTGGAAACCGAACTGGGGCGCAAGCGGGCGATTGACCAGTCCTCCTGCAACAAGGATTTCAGTTGTATCAACGGCTTTTGCCCCTCTTTTGTGACGCTGCAGGGCGCCACCCCGAAAAAGGCGGCAACCGCGCAGATCGACCTGCCGGACCTGCCAAAACCGGCCGTGCCCGCGATTGACGGCACCCACAACGTGGTGATCACCGGCGTTGGCGGCACCGGCGTTGTCACCATCGGTGCGATCCTTGCGCAGGCGGCGCATATCGACAGCAAGGGGGCCGGCATGATGGAAATGGCCGGTCTGGCGCAAAAGGGCGGGGCGGTGCATATCCATTTGCGGCTGGCCAACGCGCCCGAGGACATCAGCGCCATTCGGGTGGCTTTGGGCGAGGCCGACGCGGTTCTGGGCGGCGATCTGGTCACCACGGCGGGGGCGAAAACCATTGGTTTGATGAAGACAGGGCGCACGGGGGCGGTGGTGAACAGCCATCAGATTATCACTGGTGATTTCACCCGTGACACCGAATTCAAACTGCCGTTCGACCGGCTTGAACTGCAGCTAGAGGCGCGTCTGGCGGGGAATCTGGCCCAATTCGATGCTTCGGAACTGGCGCGGGCCCTGCTGGGCGACAGTATTTTTTCCAACATGATGATCGTCGGGGCGGCGTGGCAGCGCGGGCTGTTGCCGCTGTCTTATGACGCGATCATGGCGGCGATTGAATTGAACAAGGCGGCGGTCGAGGGCAACAAACGCGCCTTTGAAATTGGCCGCTGGGCGGTGGAATTCCCCGAAGACGCGGCCAAGGCCATATCGCCGGTGGTGGTGGACAAGCCCAAGTCGCTGGAGGAGATTATCAGGTATCGCGCGGATTATCTGGTGGAGTACCAGAACGCGGCGCTGAAAGCGCGCTATCTGGCGCTGGTCGATCAGGCACAGGATACGCGGCTGAAAGAGGCCGTGGCCAAGGGTTATCACAAATTGTTGGCCTATAAGGACGAATACGAGGTTGCCCGCCTGATGCTGGATGTGCGCGACAAGGCCAAGGCCGAGTTTGATGGCGATTTCACCATGCGCTTCCATCTGGCGCCACCGATCCTGTCGGGCAAGGACGCCAACGGACGGCCCAAGAAACGCGAATTCGGCGGCTGGATCATGCCGGTTTACCGCCTGCTGGCCCGCCTGAAGGGGCTGCGCGGCACGGCGTTTGATCTGTTCGGGCGCACCAAGGAACGCAAGATGGAGCGGGCGTTGATTGCGCAATACGAGGTGGATATGGGGGAAATCCTGCCCAGTGTTACGCCGCAAACCCTTGATATTGCAATGGAACTGGCCGAACTGCCGCTGTCCATTCGTGGTTTCGGGCCGGTCAAGCAGACCAATGAAACCGCTGCCGCCAAACGGCGCGAGGAACTGTTGGCAGGCTTTCGCGCCGGTGGGGCGGATATTGTGGATGCAGCCGAATAAGCCATAGATTTCCACCCCGAACCCGCGTATTTACAATCCGAACGCGAAACTGGAGCAGGTTATGGCAGTTGGAGTTTTTGATTCAGGTCTGGGCGGGCTGACGGTGCTGGACGCCGTTGCAAAACGTCTGCCTGATGTGCCCTTTGTCTATTTTGGCGACAACGCCCATGCCCCATACGGCGTGCGTGATGCCGAGGATGTTTATGCCCTGACCAAAGCCGCCGTGGCCCGCCTGTGGGACGCTGGTTGCGATCTGGTTATTCTGGCTTGTAACACCGCATCCGCCGCCGCCCTGCGCCGGATGCAGGAAGAAGGCTTGCCCGATGGCAAGCGGGTGCTGGGCGTGTTCGTGCCCCTGATCGAGGCGCTGACCGAACGCGACTGGGGCGACAATTCCCCGCCGCGCGAGGTGGCCGTGAAACATGTTGCGCTGTTTGCCACCCCCGCCACCGTTGCCAGCCGCGCCTTTCAGCGGGAACTGGCGTTTCGGGCGATTGGTGTCGATGTCGAGGCGCAGGCCTGCGGCGGTGTGGTAGACGCGATCGAGGAAGGCGACGAGATATTGGCCGAAGCGCTGGTGCGCAGCCATGTGGACGCATTGAAGCGTAAAATGCCCAATCCGCAGGCGGCAATTTTGGGCTGCACCCATTATCCGCTGATGGAAAGCACCTTTCAGGCGGCTTTGGGGCCGGATGTGAAGGTGTTCTCGCAGGCCGATCTGGTGGCCGAGAGTCTGGCCGATTACCTGACCCGCCACCCTGATATGAAGGGGGAGGGTGCGGAATCGCTGTTTTTGACCACGGGTGATCCGGGTTCGGTTTCCGACAAGGCCACGCAGTTCCTGCGACGAAAGATCACCTTTCAGTCTGCGTGATTGCAGGCGGCCCCAACCCTGCCTATATTCCTGATGAACATGAAAGAGGTCACCCATGACCCATAAAATCGCGATCCTTGGTGCCAGCGGCTATACCGGCGCTGAACTGGTGCGCCTGATTGCCGGCCACCCCAATATGGAAATTGTTGCCCTGTCGGGGGAACGCAAGGCCGGCATGGCCTACCGCGATGTATTTCCGCACCTGCGCCATCTGGACCTGCCGGATCTGGTAAAGATCGACGAAATCGACTTTGCCAATGTCGACCTGGCGTTTTGCGCCTTGCCGCATGCCACGTCTCAGGCGGTGATCCGTGAATTGCCTGCCGATCTGCGGATTGTCGATCTGTCTGCCGATTTCCGGCTGCGCGATCTGGACGAATATGAAAAATGGTATGGCAAACCCCACGGCGCGCCGCATCTGCAACCCGAAGCTGTTTACGGGCTGACCGAATTTTACCGCGAGAAAATTCGCGCGGCGCGGCTGGTAGCGGGCACCGGCTGTAACGCGGCCACCGGCCAATATGCGCTGCGGCCGCTGATGACGGGCGGGCTGATTGATCTGGACGACATCGTCATTGATCTGAAGGCCGCCGTATCGGGGGCGGGCAGGGCGCTGAAGGAAAACCTGCTGCACGCCGAATTGTCCGAAGGCTATCACCCCTATGCCATCGGCGGCACCCACCGGCATCTGGCCGAGTTCGATCAGGAGTTTTCGCGTGTCGCAGGGAGGCCCGTGCGGGTGCAATTCACCCCGCATCTGATCCCCGCCAATCGCGGGATTTTGGTCACGGTTTACGTCAAAGGGGATGCCGAAAAGGTGCACGCCGCATTGGCTGACGCTTACAAGGACGAGCCGTTCATCCTGACCTTGCCATTTGGCGAGGCTCCGTCGACCCGCCATATACGCGGATCGAACTACTGTCATATCGGGGTGGTCGCGGACCGCATCGAGGGGCGCACAATTATCGTCGCAGCACTGGACAATCTGACCAAGGGGTCATCCGGTCAGGCGCTGCAGAACGCAAATCTAATGTTGGGAGAGGTGGAAACAGCCGGTCTGATGGCCGCGCCGGTTTTCCCTTAAAGGAGTGTCATGAAGGGACTAAAGAAAAAACGCCGGGTACAGGTTATCATCGTGGCTTTCGTCGCTTTGGCGATATCCACAGGGCTGATCGGGTATGCGATGCGCGACGGGATCAATTTCTTCAAAAGTCCGAGCCAGATCGTCGAGGATACGCCACCGCCAACACAGGTGTTACGTGTTGGTGGGCTGGTCGAGGAAGGCTCGCTGAAACGTGGTCAGGGCGAGGTGATCACCTTCAATATCACCGATGGCGGGGCGACAATCAAAGCCAGCTATGCGGGGGTGTTGCCTGATCTGTTCAAGGAGGGGCAGGGCACCGTTGCCACCGGCAGCTATGTGAACGGGGTGTTCCAGGCCACTGAAATCCTTGCCAAACACGATGAAAACTATATGCCCAAGGAAGTGGTGGATGCCCTGAAAGAGCAGGGGTATTATGTTGACCCCGAGGATCAGGCGAACGGTAGCTAAGGGCTAAGTTAACCAATTTTACACACCCTTGCAGCGAAACAACTGCGGGGGTGTCATGCAAACGGTTCACCAGATTGCCAGCGAGATTGTCGCCCGCGAGGGCGGCTTTGTGAATGATCCGGCTGATCCGGGCGGGGCAACGAAATACGGTGTGACCATCCACACCATGCGCCGTCTGGGGCTGGACCTGACCGGCGACGGGCGGGTTTCAGTGGCGGATGTGCAGGCGCTGACCCGCGCGCAGGCGGTGGATATTTTCATCACCCATTATTTCAAACAACCCCGCATAGGCGATCTGCCCGAGGTGCTTCAGGCCAGCGTGTTCGACATGTATGTGAACGCCGGTGCCAATGCGGTGAAAATCCTGCAACGTCTGCTGGTCAAAATGGGCCATGCAGTGGGGGTGGACGGGGCAATCGGCCCGCAAACCATTGCCGCCACGTATGCCGCTTATGCCGATGCGCCCGAATATCTTGCCGATGCCTACGGGATCGAGCGGCGCAACTATTACTATGCCTTGGCAGATGCACGACCGGCATCGCGCAAATATGCGCGGCGTAGGGACGGGGGCAAAGGGGGGTGGATATTGCGGGCCGAGGAATTCATTTCACCGCGCTATCATCTGACAGAGGAAGAACACCGCAGGAGGGTTGCCGCATGGGGCTGATTGAAAAGCTGTTTACGCTGGTTTTCGGGGGCGGACGCAATGTGGTGCGTGAAACCGCCGAGGTATTTCGCGAGAACGCCGAAGCCGGGGCCGCGCGCAATAATGCCCTGCAAACGCAGGTCATAACCCAGCACGGAGCCGAATTTGATCGTGCGCAAAAGGGCGGGTTTGACAGGTTCATGGATGGCGTTAACCGTTTGCCGCGCCCTTTGATGGCCTTCGGTATTCTGGGCCTGTTTATCGCCGCCATGGTCGATCCGGTCTGGTTTGCCAGCCGGATGCAGGGGCTGGCGCTGGTGCCGGACCCGCTGTGGTGGCTGCTTGGGGCGATTGTGTCGTTCTATTTCGGGGCACGGCATCAATTCAAGGGGCAGGAATTCCAGCAATCCATCACCGAAACCATGCTGCGGGTGCCGCAAGTGGTTGAAAACATCCGCACCCTGAATGCGCTAAGTCCGAAGGTAGCCGCGCAAAATTTTAATCAATTGCTTGAAACGAACGGAAAAAATGCGGCAATCGAGGATTGGAAGCGCGCGAAATCCTGATCAATCCGGCTTTGCGACAAAGTTAACCTGATTGTGACAATGCGCCCACCTAGCGATGCGGTTTTATCGTTGGCCAAACGGTCGGAACCGCGTATTAAGGGCGCATGATTATTGAACTTGGCCACTTTGCCCTGATCCTCGCCTTCGCCGTTGCAGTCTTGCAGGCGATCATTCCCCTTATTGGCGCGCAAAAGCGTTGGCCGGGCTGGATGGCCTTTGCCGTGCCGGCCGCCAATGCGCAATTCCTGCTGACGGCTTTTGCCTTTGGCGCGCTGACCTATGCCTTTGTGACCTCGGATTTCTCGGTCCGGCTGGTGACGCTGAATTCGCATACAGACAAGCCGATGCTATACAAAGTCGCGGGTGTCTGGGGCAATCACGAAGGCTCTGTGCTGCTCTGGGTGCTGATTTTGACCCTGTTTGGTGCCTGTGCAGCATGGTTTGGCGGCAATCTGCCCCCCGGTCTGCGGGCGCGGGTTCTGGCGGTGCAGTCCTCGATTGCGGCGGCCTTTTTCGGCTTTATCCTGTTCACATCGAACCCGTTTTTGCGCCTGCAAACCCCGCCCTTTAACGGGCAGGATCTGAACCCGCTATTACAGGATCCGGGCCTCGCGTTTCACCCGCCGTTCCTCTATTTGGGCTATGTGGGCCTGTCGATGGCCTTCAGCTTTGCTGTGGCCGCGTTGATCGAGGGGCGGGTAGATGCCGCATGGGCGCGCTGGGTGCGCCCGTGGACATTGGCGGCGTGGGTTTTCCTGACCATCGGTATCGCGCTGGGGTCCTGGTGGGCCTATTACGAATTGGGTTGGGGTGGTTTCTGGTTCTGGGATCCGGTCGAAAACGCATCCTTCATGCCTTGGCTGATCGCGACAGCACTGCTGCATTCTGCCATCGTTGTGGAAAAACGCGAATCGCTCAAAAGCTGGACAATCCTGCTGTCGATCCTTGCCTTCGGCTTTTCGCTGATCGGCACGTTCATCGTCCGCTCGGGTGTGCTGACTTCGGTGCACGCCTTTGCGTCTGATCCGACGCGCGGGGTTTATGTGCTGTTTATTCTTGCGTTCTTTACCGGTGGAGCGCTGATCCTTTATGCCATCCGCGCACAGGCGATGGAGGCCAAGGGTGTCTTTTCGATGGCGAGCCGCGAAACCGCGCTGGTGATCAACAATATCCTGCTGGCTGTAGCGGCGTTTGTGGTGTTTATCGGCACGATCTGGCCCTTGGTGGCGGAGCTGGCGTTCGGGCGTAAACTGTCTGTTGGCGCGCCGTTCTTTGACATGGCCTTTACTCCTTTCATGGTGGTGCTGGCGGTGGTGCTTCCTGTGGGTGCAATTTTGTCATGGAAACGGGCACGACTTAAGCGGGCTATGAAAACCATGTCGGGCGTGTTTGCGCTTGCGTTGGCCGCAGGGCTGCTGACTTGGGCAATGCAAAGCGGCCGTTCAGCGCTTGGTCCTGTCGGGATCGGGTTGGGGGTCTGGCTGGTGTTCGGGAGCACTCTGGATCTGTGGAAACGCACAGGGCGCAACGGGTTTTCTGCGCGTGTCAAACGTATGTTCCGTCTGCCGCGTGCTGATTGGGGCAAGGCGCTGGCACATGGTGGGCTTGGCATCACCATCCTTGGCATCGCGTGTCTGACGGCATGGTCCGAAGAAGACATCCGCGTCGGCCATCTGAACGAACCCTTCACAGTAGGGGATTACGAAATCAATCTGGTCGAGGTCCATCGCGAGCAGGGGCCGAACTATATCACCACTATGGCTGAAATGACCGTCAAACGCGACGGGAAGCTGGTGACCACCCTGTTCCCCGAAAAACGTGTCTATCCGGTGCAGGCCATGCCCACCACCGAAGCGGCGATCTATAACGGGTTCTTGCGCGATATCTATCTGGTGATCGGGGATGAGCAGGATGGCGGCGGCTGGGCCGTGCGCACCTATATCAAACCCTTTGCCAGCTGGATCTGGTTCGGCTGTGCGCTGATGGCGCTTGGCGGGATCTTCAGCCTGACGGACCGGCGCTACCGCGTCGCCGCAGGTGCGCGCAAGGCACGCCAAACCGCAGCCATGGCACCGGCGGAGTAATGATATGAGATACCTGATCCTGATCCTTGCCTTTCTGGCCAGCCCTGCCTTGGCAGTGCAACCTGATGAAATACTGGATGACCCCGTGCTCGAGGCCCGCGCCCGCGAACTGGGACAGGAATTGCGCTGTGTGGTGTGTCAGGGTGAAAACATCGACGAATCCAACGCCGGTATTGCACGGGATTTGCGGATTCTGGTGCGCGAACGCCTGAAAGAAGGCGAAAGCAATCAGGAAATTCTGGATTTCGTGGTCTCGCGCTATGGCGAATATGTCTTGATGCGCCCGACATGGGGCGGGGCGAATATTATCCTCTATGTTGCTGGTCCCGTTTTGTTGCTGCTGGCTATGATCACCGGGTTCTTCTATCTGCGCGGCCGCGCCACTGCGCAGACCGCCGCCGGTGCCGCCCTCTCCAAAGAGGAAGAAAACCGGCTGGCCGAGATTCTGAAGGAATAACGCACCGTTCCCCCTTTCATTTGCGCGGCAAAACGCTATCCCTATGGGCAACGCCATAGGGAGACGCGAAAGATGAATTATACCACCATCAAACTGGCCATCCGCGATGATGTTGCCATCCTGACCCTGAATCGCCCCGATGTGATGAATGCGCTGAATACCCAGATGCGCGCAGAAATCGCCCATGCGGTGAAAGAGGCCGGCACGACGGCCCGTGTTCTGGTAATCACGGGTGCGGGGCGGGCATTCTGCTCGGGGCAGGATCTGGGCGACCGCGCCAATGCTGCCGATATTGATCTGGAGCGCACCCTGCGTGATGAATACCTGCCGATGCTAAAGGCGATCTTTGACTGCCCGATCCCGACCATTGCGGCGGTGAACGGTGCGGCGGCAGGGGCAGGGGCCAATCTTGCGCTGGCCGCTGACGTGGTGATTGCTTCGGAATCCGCAATGTTCCTTCAGGCCTTTACCCGCATTGGCCTGATCCCCGATGCTGGCGGCACCTATTGGCTGCCCCGCCAGATCGGTGCGGCGCGGGCCATGGGCGCGGCCCTGTTTGCCGAGCCGATCAAGGCCCGTCAGGCCGCCGATTGGGGTATGATCTGGGAGGCCATACCGGAAGAGGGATTCGCCGAACACTGGTGGTCGCGCGCGATCAAGCTGGCGCAGGGACCAACCGTCGCCTATCGCCATGTGAAAGAGGCCATTCGCGGGTCTTACGACAATTCGCTGGACGAGCAACTGGCGCTCGAGGCGCGTTTGCAGGGCGAGTGTGGCAAGACACGGGATTTCAAGGAAGGGGTGTTGGCCTTTCTGGAAAAACGTCCGGCAAGCTACGAAGGGCGCTAGGGCATTTCTAGTTTATGATGAATCTCTTTTCGCTGCCTCAAGCCTTTGGCTTGAACGCAAAAAGCGATACTCCTGCTTCAAAGTAAACTGGAAACGCTATAGGGCCGATCGGCATCGGACATAAAAAAGCCACCTGATACAGGTGGCCTTTTGTTGTGATATTTCCTTAGTTTAGCGGTTTTCAACATCCACATAATCACGCATGGTCGCCCCGTGATACAACTGGCGCGGACGGCCGATTTTCAGGTTCGGATCGTCCAGCATTTCCTTCCACTGGGCAATCCAGCCAACCGTGCGGCTCAGGGCAAAGATCGGTGTGAACATCGAAGTGGGGAAGCCCATCGCCTCGAGAATGATGCCCGAATAGAAGTCTACATTCGGGAACAGCTTCTTCTCTTTGAAATACGGGTCTTCCAGCGCCTGCTTCTCAAGTTCCTTGGCGACCTGAAGTTTCGGGTTGTTCTCGATTCCCATCAGTTCCAGCACCTCGTCGGCACTTTCTTTCAGCACCTTGGCGCGGGGGTCAAAGTTTTTGTAAACGCGGTGGCCAAAGCCCATCAGGCGGAACGGATCGTTCTTGTCCTTGGCGCGGGCGATGAATTCGGGGATGCGGTCAACCGTGCCGATTTCTTCCAGCATTTCCAGACAGGCCTGATTGGCACCGCCATGGGCAGGGCCCCACAAACAGGCGATACCGGCGGCGATACAGGCAAACGGGTTGGCACCCGAAGACCCCGCCAGACGCACAGTCGAGGTCGAGGCATTTTGTTCGTGATCGGCGTGCAATGTGAAGATACGATCCATCGCGCGGGCCAGAATGGGGTCAACCTCGTATTCTTCGGCCGGAACCGAGAAACACATCCGCAAGAAATTCGAGGCATGGTCCAGATCGTTGCGAGGATAGACAAACGGCTGCCCTTGCGAATATTTGAACGCCATTGCCGCGATTGTCGGCATTTTTGCGACCATCCGGATCGAGGCAACCTCGCGTTGGTGCGGGTCGGTTATATCAGTCGAATCGTGGTAAAACGCCGACATCGCGCCGACAACACCCACCATGATTGCCATCGGCGGCGCATCGCGGCGAAAACCGCGAAAAAAGTGCATCATTTGCTCGTGCAACATGGTGTGATGGGTGACGCGGTCCTCAAAATCCTCCAGCTCGGCGGCGGATGGCAGCTCGCCATAAAGCAGCAGATAGCAAACCTCGAGATAATGGGATTTTTCGGTTAACTGGTCGATCGGATAGCCCCGATGCAACAGAATGCCCTTTTCTCCGTCAATAAAGGTGATCGAGGAATCACAGGCAGCCGTCGAGGTAAAGCCCGGATCATAGGTAAAAACGCCACCTTGCCCGTACAGCTTGCGGATGTCGATCACATCCGGTCCCAGCGTTGGGGACAGCATCGGCAGCTCAAGCGTTTTTCCGTCAAAGGTCAGGGTGGCTGTCTTATTTGATCCGGTCATATCTATTCCTATTCGTTGTCCTGCCTGCGCGGATCGCAGCGGAATTGCGGTAAATCTGCGGCTTGGGGCGAATGCCTTAGCCGGTTGCATCGTTCAGACGCGCGATGGTTTCCTCGCGCCCCAGAACCAGCATCATGTCAAAAACACTTGGCGTTGCGGTGCGTCCAGCCAGTGCAGCCCGCAAAGGTCCGGCAATCTTGCCAAATTTGGCGTCATTGGCCTCGGCAACCGCGGTTGCTACCTCTTCAAGGGCGTCTCGGGTCCAGCTAACATCTTGCAGCTTGGGCGTCAATTGTTTCAGTATACCACGGGATACATCGTCCAGCAGTTTTGCGGCCTTTTCGTCCGGTTCAATCGGTCGGGATGCTAGCGCAAATGCCGCTTTTTCAAGCAGTTGCGGGAAATTCTTGGCCCGTTCCTTCAGGCAATACATCGCCCGTGACATAACGTCATTTTGTGCGTCACTTAGCATTGGCTGATCCGTTGCGGCCAAAAACGCCGCCAGTTCACGCATCAGATGGCTATCCTCCATCGCCGCGATATGCTGGCCCGACAGATTATCCAGCTTTTTGAAATCGAACCGCGAGGGGGATTTGCCAATGCCCGACAGATCGAACCATTCGATCGCCTGTTCGGTGGTGAAAAATTCATCGTCCCCGTGGCTCCAGCCCAGCCGTGCCAGATAGTTGCGCATGGCAGCTGCCGGATATCCCATGGTCTGATATTCCTCGACCCCCAGCGCGCCGTGGCGTTTGGACAGTTTCTTGCCGTCCGGCCCGTGGATCAGTGGGATATGCGCCCAGACCGGCACATCCCAGCCCATCGCCTGATAGACCAGCGTCTGGCGTGCGGCATTGTTCAGGTGGTCATCGCCCCTGATTACATGGGTCACGCCCATATCATGATCATCCACAACCACCGCCAGCATATAGGTAGGCGTACCATCGGAACGTAAACAAATCATGTCGTCCAGCTGATCATTGCGGAATGTCACATCGCCCTGCACCTGATCACGGATCACGGTTTTGCCATCACGCGGCGCCTTCATGCGGATCACATAGGGCGCATCGGGGCGGTCGGCCGGATCAGCATCACGCCAGGGGCTGCGAAACAGGGTGGATTTGCCCTCGGCCCTGGCGGCCTCGCGAAAGGCGGCGATTTCGTCCTGCGTGGAAAAACATTTATAGGCATGGCCGCTGTCCAGCATTTGCCGTGCAACTTCGGCGTGGCGCTCGGCGCGTTCGAACTGGCTGACCACCTCGCCGTCATGGTCCAGCCCCAGCCATTCCATCCCGCGCAAAATGGCGGCTGTGGCGGCATCGGTGGAACGGGCGCGGTCGGTGTCCTCGATCCGCAGGCGGAACTGGCCGCCGTGGTGGCGGGCAAACAGCCAGTTGAACAGGGCCGTTCGCGCGCCCCCGATATGAAGATACCCTGTCGGGGAGGGGGCAAAACGGGTGACAACCGGTTGATCGGACATATGCGTTAACCTTTTGGAAACTATAAGGGGGATAGCGTTAAGGATGTATTAATCCTGTGCGGAGGCAAGGACAAGGGTGCCAGAGCTGTTACGGTTGTTCAACCCGCTGGAAATTCTGGCGCGGCAGCGGGGGTATTTGTTCCCCTGGGTGCCGGTGTGTCTGGCGTTTGGCATCGGCATCTACTTTGCCTTGCCGGTGGAACCGGCGGGCGGGGCCTATGCGGCGCTTGGCCTGTCTGTGTTGGCGATGCTGGCGGCGGCGCACTGGCTGGGCGAGGGGGACGGCCGGTATTCCTTGCGATCATGCTGGTGCTTGCCGGTGTGATGGTGGCGGGTCTGCGTGCGCATATGGTCAAAGCTCCGGTTTTGGGTTTTCGCTATTACGGGCCGGTGCAGGGGCGGATCGTGAAAATCGACCGCTCGATGTCGGACAAACTGCGCCTGACGCTGGACAAGGTGGTGCTGGAGCGCATGGACCCCGCCCGCACCCCCGCCAAGCTGCGCGTTGCCCTGCATGGCAAGGGGGATTTCATCGCTTATGAACCGGGCCAGACTGTGATTCTGACCGCCCATCTATCGCCCCCCAACGGGCCGGTGGAACCCGGCGGGTTCGATTTCCAGCGCAAGGCGTGGTTCGACGGGTTGGGTGCCGTGGGTTACACCCGCACGCCGGTGTTGTTGCTGGAAGGGGCCGAGGCGGGCAGGGCGGGCCTGTTCATCCACCGCCTGCGGATGCGTATATCTGCCGGTATCCAGACCATGCTGGGCGGCGATGTCGGCGCCTTTGCTGCAGCCATTATGACAGGCGACAGATCGGGCATGCGGCGGCAGGTGCTGGACGAATTGCGCGCCTCGAACCTTGCGCATTTGCTGGCGATTTCCGGCCTGCATATGGGGCTGCTGACCGCCTTTGTGTTTGGCGCGCTACGTTACGGGCTTGCCCTGATCCCTGTCATCAACCTGCGCTGGCCGGTCAAGAAAATCGCCGCCGGTCTGTCGCTGGTGGCCGCTGCGGCCTATCTGCTGCTGTCGGGTGGCAACATCGCCACCGAACGGGCCTTTATCATGGTGGCGGTGATGCTGGTAGCGGTGATGCTGGGCCGCCGCGCGCTGACCTTGCGAGCGGTGGCGCTGGCCGCCGTGATCGTGCTGATCCGCCGCCCCGAAGCCCTGACCGGCCCCGGTTTCCAGATGTCCTTTGCCGCCACCACCGCACTGGTCGCGGTGTTCGGGATGCTGCGGCATTGGGATGGCGCCTCAGTGCCCGCACCGCTGCGCCCGGTGCTGACGGTGATGTTGTCGTCGTTTGTGGCGGGCATGGCAACCGCCCCAGTGGCGGCTGCGCATTTCAACCAGATCGCCCATTACGGCTTGCTGGCCAATGTGCTGACCGTGCCGCTGATGGGGGTGCTGGTGATGCCGGCGGCGGTGCTGGCGGCGTTTCTGTATCCGTTGGGTCTGTCATGGATCGGGCTGGGGATGATGCGCTGGGGCATCCTGTGGATACTGGGTGTGGCCGAATGGGTCGCGGGGCTGGAGGGGGCGCTTTCGCATGTGCTCACCCCGATGCCCGTGGCCCTGCCGTTGATTGCGCTTGGCGGGTTGCTGCTGTTCCTGTGGCGCGGGCCAATGCGGTTTGCCGGAGTCGCGGTGATGTTGGCCGGGTTTTTCCTGTGGTCACAAACCCAGCGGCCAGTGTTGCTGATCTCGCAAAGTGGCGGGCTGGTCGGATTGGTCGGGGATCAGGGCCGCGCCCTTAGCAAACCGCGCGGAGACGGGTTTGCCGCCCGCAACTGGCTGGAAAACGATGGCGAAGGGGCTTTGCCGCAGATGCAGGCCTTTGACCGCGCAGGGTTCACCGGCGCAAAAGGCGCGCGCCGCTTTGTGATTGGCGGGCAGGCGGGGGTGCATCTGGTTGGCAAAGGCGCGGGCGAGCGGTTGGCGGCGGAATGTATTTCCGGCCGCTGGATCGTCACCACCGCGAAATATGACGGGCAAGGGGGCTGCCAGATGTTCGACGCCAATGCGTTGAAACAGACTGGGGCAGTTGCGGTTTATGCGGATGCAGAAGGTCCGCGTGTGGTCACAGCCAAAGGGATGGCTGGCGAACGGCTGTGGAATTCACCCACGCCGCGCCGAAAGGATTAGAGCGTAGACCTATAAACCCTGCGCCACTGGTTTGGCAGATTTTGTCTGTGAGGATAGCTTAACTAGTGCCGTAATCTGGTTGATTATCAGCGAGTTAAGTTATTCTCTCGGGGAAAATCCGCCAAATCCGAAGGACGGAATTGTCGCTTCATCTCAACGGCCCGGGCCGCTTGCAAATAGAACCACTATTTCCGGCGCGTCCCAAGCCGTTGATATTTCGCGATAATCCCGCCAGTGGTGCAGGGTTTATAGGTCTACGCCCTAATAGGTGCGGATCAACCCGACCAGACGCCCCTGCACCTTGACCTTGTCATCGGGCAACATGCGGGTTTCATAGGCCGGATTTGCGGCCTCGAGCGCAATCATATTGCCCTTGCGACGGTAGCGTTTCAACGTCGCCTCGTGCCCCTCGACCAGCGCCACCACAATATCGCCGTTGTCGGCGGCCGAGGTTTCGCGGATCACCACAACGTCACCATCGTTAATCCCCGCGTCAATCATCGAATCCCCTTTAACCTCGAGCGCATAGTGATGTGAATTCGCATCCACCATGCCGCCGGGCACAGATACATTGTGCGATACTTCGGAAATCGCCTCGATCGGGGTGCCGGCCGCGATCCGCCCCATCACGGGCAGTTCCACCGCATGGCCCAGTGCCACGGGCATCGCATTGCGGGGGGGATCCACCTTGTCACCCTCGATCACCTGCGGTTTGAACCCGCCGGCCAAACCTTTGTCCAGCGCATCGGGCAGTTTGATAATCTCGATCGCGCGTGCCCTGTGGGCCAGCCGCCGGATAAACCCGCGTTCCTCCAACGCTGTGATCAGCCGGTGAATGCCCGATTTCGAGCGCAGCGACAATGCGTCCTTCATTTCGTCAAACGAAGGCGGAACCCCGTCCCGCGTCACCCGCTTGTTGATAAAATCCAGCAGTTCCAGTTGCTTGCGTGTTAACATATCCACTCTCCCGAAGGCATCCGTATCACGCACAAAGAATGCGTGTTCCTCTACGTTCTATAGATGTTCCTGTTTTGTGTCAACCACACCCAAATTGCCGCATGTCCCCGCGGTACAGGGATTGCTAAAGCATTGGTCCCAGCAATCCGAGCGAGCAAACCCCATGACATCCCCCAACCTGAAATGGCTGAAAATCGCCGCCCTGTTCGAGGGCACATCCCTGATCACACTGGTATTCATCGCCGTGCCGTTCAAGCACTGGCTGGATATGCCCGTGCTGGTGAAAATCATCGGTCCCGTGCATGGCACGCTGTTTCTGGCGTTTATTGCCACGCTGTTCTGGCATTTCGGGAAGGGGCGGATCAGTGGCAAGCTGACGGGCATCGGTGCGGCGGCCTCGCTGATTCCCTTCGGCAGCTTTGTTTACAAGGCAAAACTGTTGCGCTAACCCGAAATGCCGCGTCGCTGCGCAATCTGCTGCAATTGCTCTTGCGCCATTTCCGCATAACGGGGGGCCGCGATGTTGAACACCTCTAACGCGGCCTGCATATGGGTTTCGGCCCTGTCCAGATGCGCCGGATCACCGGTTTTGTCAAAGAACGTCAAATGAACACTGCCAAGGTTGTTCTGTGTCATGGCCCAGTGCAGCGGCACCCTGTCCTGTGTCCGTTCTTGCAGGGCCAGTTCATAGGCATCCACGGCTTGCAGCAACCGCGCGGTGCCGCTTTCGCGTTGCCCGAGGGCTTTCAGCGCATTGCCAAGGTTGCCTTGTGTCATGGCCCAATCCAGCGGCACTCTATCCTGTGTCCACTCTTGCAGGGCCAATTCATAGGCGTCCACGGCTTGCCGCAACCGTGCGGTGTCGCTTTCGCGTTCCCCGAGGGCTAGCAGCGCATTGCCAAGGTTGTTCTGTGCCGTGGCCCATTGCAGCGGCACCCTGTCCTGTGTCCACTCTTGCAGGGCCAATTCAAAGGCGTCCACGGCTTGCAGCAACCGTGCGGTGCCGCTTTCGCGTTCCCCGAGGGCTAGCAGCGCATTGCCAAGGTTGTTCTGTGCCGTGGCCCAATCCAGCGGCACCCTGCCCTGTGTCCACTCTTGCAGAGCCAATTCATAGGCCTCCACGGCTTGCGGCAACCGCGCGGTGCCGCTTTCGCGTTCCCCAAGGGCTAGCAGCGCATTGCCAAGGTTGTTCTGTGTTGCGGCCCAGTCCAGCGGCACCCTGTCCTGTGTCAACTCTTGCAAAGCCAATTCAAAGGCGTCCACGGCTTGCAGCAACCGCGCGGTGCCGCTTTCGCGTTGCCCGAGGGTTGCGAGCGCAGTGCCAAGGTTGTTCTGCAAACACGCCCATAAATCGCCCTGGGCCTTGCAGTCCAGATCCTGCGCGCCCTTGTCCCAGATACGCGCCGCCAGTTCCAACCCGTTACCGGCAAAGCGCATCCCGTAGTCATGGAGCATTTTGCCATAGGCCTCGCGGCGGCGGCTTGGCTCGACCGGATCGACGCTGGCAAAACTGTCGGCGGCGGCGGTCAGAAGGGTGTAGGCCTGTTGCGTGCGCCCTTGCAGCAGGGCATTGGCGGCGCGGGCCTGTTTGGTGTTGGCGGCGATTTCGGTTTCCACCGTGTCCACACGGGCGAGCAGTTCCTCGACCGTTTGGAAATCCAGCCGTTCGGCGGCATCCTGTGCGGCCCCCTTCAGATTGGCAATCGACGCCACCCGGTCATCCAGCCCGTCAATCAGCGCACGGTAGCTGCGGTATTGCACGGCCTTATTTGTCAGCGCATCCAGCAATTCGGCATCCGGCAGTTGGTGCGGGGTCGGGATTTCAAACCGGCTGGCCAGCAGTTCCAGCGTGTCGCGGGGTAGGGTGGTCAGATGGTCCAGTTGTTGGGCGGTAACTTTGACCTGCTTTGCAATTTCATCCGTTGTCTCGCGGATATGTCGCAGATCACCCAGCGCCGTGGCCCAGATTTTCGGCGCCAGCGTTTTGATGAATTCTGTATTCCCCAGCAATTCGGTCAACGGTGGATGTAACCAGTTGCAAAATGCCTCGGCCATCTCGGCGCTGCGGTGTTCGGGGTCAACGTGGCGATCCAGCAGCATCCCTAAAATCAGGTCGGGGTCCAGTCCGCAACCGGTCAGATCATCCGCTGTCAGCCTGGCCCCGTCCAGCATTTGGGGCAGCAGTTTCTTGCCATCAGCGGGCATGTGGAATGTCGGCTTGTTCAGGCTTTTCTTCAGCGCTTTGGCAATCGGTTTGGTTAGCTCGGTTTCCGCATCCGGATTGCGTTTGAAAACCTCGGGCAGGCTGAGAGCGCCGGTGTTGGCCATGGTGGCGGCGCTAACCCCTGTCGGGTCCGCAACACAAGCCGCCGAGGCAACGATGATTTGCGCGGTATGGGCGATTCTCGTGGTTAAGTCTATGGTCATCAAATTCCCCTTACCGGAAGGGTAAAAGAGGAGCCTGCGAGATTCAATCAAAAGCTGCGGGGGTTAACCAAGCGGGATATAGTCAACCGTTTCACCCTTGCCGATTTCGGGCGCATCCACCGGCCGGATCAGCAGCGCGTTGGCGTCGGCCAGAACGGTCAGAAGGGCGCTGTCCTGTCGCTCGAACGGGGTGATTTGCCCGGCTTGCACCCGTGCCCGCATGTAATGTTCGCGGGGGCCGTTGGCGGGCATGTCGCAGGTCAGGGTCGCTTGCAAACGGGGGCGGGGTTCTGGCGGGAAACCCAGCATGGCGCGGATCGCGGGCAGCAGGTAGACATGGCCGCAAACCATTGAAGACACAGGGTTTCCCGGCAGGCCCAGCATCGGGATGCCCATCATTTTACCCGCCATCAGCGGCTTGCCCGGACGCATGGCGATTTTGTAAAAGGCGCGCTCCAGCCCCAGATCGCCGGCCACCTGCGCCACCAGATCGTGATCACCAACCGAGGCCCCACCGATTGTCACCACCATATCGGCCCCTTCGCACAGGGCAAAGGCCGCTTCCAGCGAGGCACGGTTGTCGCGGGCAATCGGCAGCATCCGCGCCTCGGCGCCGTGTTGTTCCACCAGCGCGGCCAGACCGAAATTGTTCGAGGCGATGATCTGGTCCGGCCCCGGATTTTCGCCGGGCATCACCAGTTCGTCACCGGTCGCCATCAGGGCGATGACGGGGCGGCGGGTGACGGTGACCTGATCGATGTTCATCGAGGCCAGCAGCGCGATGTCGGACGGGGTCAGCAGGCGCGGGGGGACGAGTTGATCGCCGGATTTGAAGTCGGCACCGGCCGGCCGGATATAGGGGTTTTCGTCCAGATTGCGGCGCAGGGTGATCAGGTCGCCGTTGCGGATCACGTCCTCTTGAATCACCACCCGCGTGGCCCCTTTGGGCAGGGGCGCGCCGGTGAAAATCCTTACCGTTTGGCCTGCCTTCACCTCGCCATCAAAACCGTGGCCCGCGGCAGATTCGCCGATCACCTTGAACATCGCGTCCGGCTCGACTTCAAGCCCGATCACGGCGTAACCGTCCATCGCCGAGGCGGCAAAGGGCGGCTGGTCCCGCCGTGCGGTGGCCGGTGCCGCAAGGGTGCGACCGCTGGCCTGACGCAAAGGCACGGTTTCGGAAGGGAGCGGGGAGACGAGGTTCAGGACTTCGGCAAGGGCTTGTTTGACGGTGATCATGTGGGGGTGTCCGGTTGGGTTATGGGTCTACTACTCACAAAGAGCATCGAACTTTCGTTTGAATGCTTCTTGTAAACCTGTATCTGATAGGAGTTCGATTTTGTATCTCCAAATGTAGGCTTCTAAATCCTGCTGGAAACGGTCGCGCTGAAGGAATTTTACGCCATTTTCTTCTTTGATAGTTTCAGATCTTTGTGAGTTGGCCGTAATGCGCCAATTCCCTGTTGTTCTGGCTTCGTGCAGGAGGCTGCAACGGACGTATGAGTAGAAATCCTCAGGTTTTACCTTTGTATCTACCTTTGTATCAAAATAAGATTTGAACGGTTCCTGTCCCGTTAGGAATCTGGTGAAGATTTTTTTGCTTGAAGATCCGTATTCATATTTGTTGTTTTCAGGTTCGTATTTACCGCCTCCATTCTTGAAATTGGCCCCATCCCTTGTTGTCTGCAAAAATTCGATCAAGGCACATTGCAGCGATACGATTGAAAAACCCTCTCCGGTGTTTTCTCCGTGGAATTGAAGCAGGTGAATTGGATTCAGATAGCGGGTTTTAAGTCGGGAATAGAAGAAATCATCAAAAGCGGTTTCCCAAAGATTAGGGTGATTAGATAGTTCAGCATTCAGCCTGTTCCAATCCGCAACAGTTCGCTTTCCCGCAATCTCCATTTCGTTGTTGTTGGTTGTCGTCATAAATATTCCCAAGGTTGATCTGTCTGGCAGGCAATATCTCGCAATCAAATTGATTTGAGAAATCCTAAGAATAATACAACAATAGCCAGAAGATATACCAGAGGCTTTCCCAAGCAGCAGAACGACTGGGGGCTATTCTGGTTAAGTGCCCATGCTTTCCACCCACCCGTCATTTTGCAAAAATGACAGCGCCCGACCGCCCCATGGCGGGCGCTATGCAACGGTCCGACTTGCAGAGAGGTTCTTCGTTGTTCGGAACATGGAAACCGGCGCAACCCGAAGTGCCATGCGCCCACCCGGTCAGGCGCTGTCATTTTCACAAAATGGCTCTATTCTGCCTCGAACCGCCCCGATTTGCCGCCTTCTTTCATCGTCAAACGTATTCCGCCGATTTCCATTGTCTTTTCAACCGCTTTCAGCATGTCGTAAACCGTCAGGCCGGCGACGGAAACCGCTGTCAGGGCCTCCATTTCGATGCCGGTCTGGCCGGTGGTTTTCACCGTGGCTTTGATAACCACGCCGGGCAGGTCCGGGTCCGGTGTCAGGTCCAGCGCGACCTTGGTGATCGGCAGGGGGTGGCACAGCGGGATCAGGTTGCTGGTTTGCTTGGCCCCCATGATGCCGGCCAGTCGGGCCACGCCCAGCACGTCGCCTTTTTTGGCGGAACCGTCTGTCATGATGGCATAGGTCTCGGGTGTCATTTTGACGTGGCCACGGGCGATGGCGGTGCGCGAAGTGACGGGTTTTTCCGAGACATCGACCATATGGGCATCGCCGCGGGCGTCAAAGTGGGTCAGGTCGGACATTTACATGCCTCCGGGCATTAAAGGATCAGCAAGCAGGGTGCGGGTGGCTTTGGCGACATCTTCCTGCCGCATCAGGCTTTCGCCGATCAGGAAGCAGCGCGCGCCGTATTGGGCCAGTTCGGACAGGTCTTCGGGCGTGGTCAGGCCGGATTCCGAGATGATGGTGCGGTCGGCCGGCACCAGTTTGGCCAGCGTTTTGGTGGTGTCCAGCGTGGTTTCGAAGGTTTTCAGGTTGCGGTTGTTGATGCCGATCAGCGGAGAGGTGAGGTTCGAGGCGCGTTGCAGCTCGTCCTCGTCATGGACCTCGATCAGCACGTCCATACCCCAGTCAAACGCGGCCTGTTCCAGCTCGGCGGCTTGGGCGTCTTGCAGCGTGGCCATGATCAGCAGGATGCAATCGGCCCCCAGCGCGCGGGATTCGACCACCTGATAGGGGTCATAGATGAAATCCTTGCGCAGGACCGGCAGGTCCACGGTGTCACGGGCGGCGGTCAGGAATTCGTCGGCGCCCTGAAAGCTGGGGGTGTCGGTCAGGACAGAGAGGCAGGTCGCGCCGCCGTCCTTATAGGCCTGCGCCAGTGCGGGCACATCGAAATCCTCGCGGATCAAGCCTTTGGAGGGGCTGGCCTTTTTGATTTCGGCGATCAGCCCGTAGCCGTCATGGGCGGCCTGCATCAGGGCTTTGGCAAAGCCGCGCGGATGTTCGGCGGCTTTGGCGCGGGATTCGAGATCGGCGAGCGGGGTGGCCTGTTGACGGCTGGCGATTTCTTCCAGCTTGTAGGCTTTGATTTTGTCCAGAATGTTCATGTCGGCGACAATAGCCTGCCTGCGGCGCGGGGACAATTGGCTTTTCGCCGGGCTGCGCCCGACGACCCGCGCGCCCCCTTTCGGGCGCGCGGATGCCTTCGGCGAAGGTATTTTGAGCAAGAAGAAGGAATGGGGTATGGTCGGGGAAAGGAGGTGCATGATGCAGAGTGAAGGCGAGATCAGGGCGACGTTTGCAAAGCAGGCGGAGTGGTGCGAGGTGTTGGGATCGCCGTTGACGGCGCGGTTGGTGGCGGGTCTGGGCGAGAGGCTGGACCACAGCACGGCCACAGGGCGGCGGGTGTTGCGCTGGAACGGGCAGGCGGATGCGCTGAAGGATGCGGTGGCGTTGCGGCTGGCCGGGGCGCTGAATGCGATGGTGATGCGGGGCAGGGTGCCGGGACTGGCGGCGTGCTATCCGCCAAACCCGTTGCCGGAGGGGGATGTTTTGGTGGCGGCGGCACTGGCGGCCATTCGGGAGGCGGACGAGGAGATTTGCGGTTGGCTGGAGTTTCCGCCGCAGACCAACGAGGTGGCGCGATCCGGTGTTTTGTATCCGGGGATGTGTATTATTGCGCAGGAAACTGGGCTGCCTTTGGCGCTGTATGAAGTGGGCGCAAGTGGCGGGTTAAATCTGTTTGCCGACCGTTTTGCCTATCAACTGGGGGCGGCGCAACTGGGGGATGGGCAATCGGGCGTGATATTGACGCCGGAGTGGAGCGGCGCGCCTGCACCATTGGCCGAGCCAGTGATTGTGCGGCGCAAGGGTTGTGATCGCAGCCCGCTGGATGTGTCAAAGCCTGAACATCGCGAACGCTTGCGGGCCTATATCTGGCCGGATCAGCCGTTAAGGGTCGAGCGGATCAATGCGGCGCTGGAGATTGCAAAGGCCACGCCGCCCGAGATGGCCGCAATGGATGCAGCGGGTTGGGTCGAGGCTGAAATAGACGAGGCTCCGGAAACGGGTGTGGTGCGGGTGCTGTTTCATTCCATCGCCTATCAGTATTTTCCCGAAGACGTAAAAACGCGGATCAACGCGCGGATGTAGGCGGCGGGGCGCCTGGCAACTGATGCGGCGCCTCTGGCGTGGCTGGCGTTCGAGCAGGTGAGCGATGCGGGGCCACAGCTGACCTTGCGCCTGTGGCCGGGGGGTAAGGAACAGGTGCTGGCCAAAGCGGGCGCGCATGTGCATAAGGTCGCGTGGAAAGGGTAATGGTATGGAATTGGTACGGGATAATGTAATTAACGAGGTTTTTCGCGCGATTGCGATGGTGTTCGCCTTGGTTCTGGGCAGTTGTGGAGAACCGACAACGACGGGTGTGCTGCCTGCTCCTATGTCAGGAAAAGGATTGCCTGCGGCATTTTCGGCGGGCGCGGATGTGTTCAAACCTGCACAGCAGGTGAAATTCCAGAACGGATTTGACGGGGCAGGCATGCCGATGGTGATATTGCAGTTCTCGCCCGAAGACCGGGTGACGCTGGGGGAATTTACCGGGCGGCATGTTGGCGAAGCCGTGGAACTGCGGGTTTGTGGCGAGGTGCTTTCCGCGCCGGTGGTTCAAGAGGCGATTACGGGTGGAAAACTTGTGTTGTCGGGGGATGACGTCTGGGGCAAGATGGCGGATTTTCTGGCAAACGGTTGCCCGTAACCCCTGCCGGAAAAGAGGTTTGAGGCCTCCGGCAGAGGTATTTGCGGAAAGAAGAAGGCTATTACACCCCGATCAATGCATCCGATGGCGTCAGGTTCAACTCGGCCACGGCGCGGCGCACGTCGTCTTGCCAGATAAAGATGCGGTTTTGGGGTGCGACAAGGCAATAGTCCTGCGGGGCATAGAGTGTGCCGGTTGACATATCGGCGCAATAGCGGTGGATCCAGCCGGCCCATTCGCCGCGATTTAGCTTGCTGCGCCCGTTCAGTTTCTTTTTCAGCGCGGCAAGGCGCTCGCAGCTGCGAAATTCATATCCGGTCAGCAGTTTGTCGTCGGCCCATGCGCCTTTGCCTTGGGTGACGGCCTCCTGTCCGGCCTCTTGCACCATGGGCAGATCCTTTTCGCCGGGGATCGAGGGGAACAGGATGATGGGTGCTGCCCAGCCGTTTTCGATCATCAGGAAATTGAAGGTGGCGCGCTCACGGCGGGTCATGCTGCGGCGTTCGGCGGCGGAATAGCTGGGGGCGACATAGGCCAGCAGGCGGCCGTATTGGTCGAACCGCTGATCCGCCACCCGCACGAACAGCGGGCGCACGGAACCGGTGGGGCGGCGCAGTTTGGTTTCCACCAGCCCTTCGTGGGCGGCGGTGGCCTGGGCGCCCTGTGCCAGATGGTTGGCCACGGCATCGCTGCGTTTCAGGCGGGGAACAAGATGGGCGGCAAGGTTGGCGTTTACCGGTGAACCGCCGGTTTCGATCCATGTGGCGACCTCCTGAAACATCGCCTGCAACTCGTCCTTGTTGCGGATCTTGCCGGTGGGGCGTTTTTCGGGGGTATCAATCGACAACATGCGCACATTCATGCGGATATTGGGGGTGTCGCCGTCGGAAATATCGACAAGACGTTTGTCGCGGATGCTGTCGAGTGTGATGCCGTCCGGAGTCCAGAATATTTTGAGGGGCATTGGGTGTCTCCCTATTGAAAATGGTAAAACCAATAGGGGAAATGTATCACAATTCAGGCCACCATGCAGGCAGGGTATACCTTACCTAGGCGGAAGTCAGCCGTGCCAGTGCCTCGATCTTTTTCTTGGCCGCGCCACTGTCAATGCTTTGGGCGGCCAGCTTGGCACCATCCTTCAGATTGTCCACCTTGCCCGCAACCAGCAGGGCGGCGGCAGCGTTCAGCAGCACCGCGTCGCGGTAGGCGGATTTTTCGCCGTCCAGCAGGGCGCGAAAGGCCACGGCGTTTTCCGCAGGCGTGCCGCCAAGGATATCCTCGAACGGATGCACGGGCAGGCCGGCGTCTTCTGGATTTACCTCGAATTCGGTGACCTTGCCGTCCTCAAGCGCGGCAACCCAGCTGACACCGGCGATCGACAATTCGTCCGTGCCGTCCGAGCCATGCACCAGCCAGGCTTTTTCCGCCCCCAGTTCGTCCAGCGTCTCGGCCATCGGACGGATCAGGTCGCGTGAAAAGGCGCCGGTCAGTTGGCGTTTCACACCGGCCGGATTGGTCAGCGGGCCAAGGATGTTGAATATCGTGCGCGTGCCCAGTTCGGCACGGGTGGGCATGACATGGGCAATGGCGGGGTGGTGCATGGGGGCCATCATAAAGGCAATGCCGACGGATTCCAGCGCCTTTTCAACTACTTCCGGCCCGACCATCACGTTGATACCCATCTGCCCCAGCGCATCGGCCGCGCCGGATTTGGACGACAGGTTGCGGTTGCCGTGTTTGGCCACGGTCACGCCAGCCCCCGCCACCACAAAGGCCGTGGCTGTAGAAATATTCAGCGTGCCTTTGCCGTCGCCGCCGGTACCGACGATGTCCATCGCATCTGCCGGTGCCTTTACCGCGTTGCATTTGTCGCGCATCACCTTGGCCGCGGCGGCGTATTCCTGCACCGTTTCGCCACGGGTGCGCAGCGCCATCAGCAAGCCGCCGATCTGGCTGGGCGTTGCTTCGCCCTCAAACAGGATACCGAATGCCTGTTCGGCCTGTTCGCGGGTCAGGGGGCCTTCGGCGGCGGCGTGGATCAGGGGTTTTAACGCGTCACTCATGCGGCCACCTCTTTGGTCTTGATGCCGGCGATATCCAGAAAATTCTGTAGCAATTTATGCCCGTGTTCCGAGGCAATCGATTCAGGGTGGAACTGCACCCCGTGGATCGGCAATTCCTTGTGGCGCAGGCCCATGATGGTGCCATCCTCAAGCTCGGCGTTGACTTCCAGACAATCGGGCAGGCTCGCACGCTCGACAATCAGCGAATGATAACGGGTCGCGTCAAACGGCGAGGGAAGACCGGCAAAGACGCCGGTGCCGTCATGCTTCATGCTGCCCATCTTGCCATGCACGATTTCATGACAGCGCACCACCTTGCCACCAAACATTTCGCCGATTGCCTGATGGCCCAGACAAACCCCCATCAAAGGCACCTGCGCACCCGCAGCGGCGCTGGTCAGTTCCAGACAAATCCCCGCCTGTGCCGGATCGCACGGCCCAGGGGACAGCAGGATCGCCTCGGGGGCCATCGCCATGGCCTCGTTCACGCCAAGGG
Organism: Profundibacter amoris; assembly: GCF_003544895.1. Lineage (GTDB taxonomy): Bacteria > Pseudomonadota > Alphaproteobacteria > Rhodobacterales > Rhodobacteraceae > Profundibacter > Profundibacter amoris. The sequence goes on along the minus strand of NZ_CP032125.1, from coordinate 1,974,677 downwards.
CGTCGTTGCGTTTGACCACAACATCGGCCCCCAGCTCGCCCAGATAATGCACCAGATTATAGGTGAAACTGTCATAATTATCGATCAGAAGCAGCATAGTTTCGCTTTCATTTACCTGTTGGCGCATAAAATGGGTGAATATGCGCCTGTGTCGGGTTATACATCCCCCAGAGGCGTCATAGGGTCAAGGCCCGACAACAATAGGCGCGATACAGGTAGCATAAGGCAGAGCGATTATGGCACGCGGATTTGTTTCAGGTGTAGTCTGGGGACTTGTGGTTTCGGGGGCTGGCGTGGCCGGTGCCTCGTTGTTGGCGGGGGATGGTAGCCGCGTGGTGCTTGCGCCGATGTCTGAACCGGAAAAACCGGTTGTAGAAGCACCCGCTGTTGCGCCCGAAGTGGCCCAGCCGGAAACGTCCGCGCCCACCGTGGACACGCCGGATGCTGTGGCCGAACCGCAAGCCGAACCCGAGGCGACGACAGTTGATCCCGTAATAGCCCCGGAACCGGAAACACCGGCAGAGGAGCCGCAAACCGCACCTGTTGATACAACGCAGAATGAGGCATCGGATGGTGCTTCAGACGCGACCATGAATGATCCGCAACAAGCACCTGCGGCTGATCCGGTTGACGAGGCGGAACCCGCCGCGCCGGTTGAAGAACAGGCAGAAGTCGCCGCCCCGCAAACGCCAATTGTAGAGGCCGAGGAAACGGTTGAGCCGGTTACCTCCGAAGTGACAACTCGGGCAGTGCCGGAAGCAGTTGAACCGGAAGTATCTGAAATGGCGCAACCTGTGGAAACGCCTGCGAGCGAAGATCCAGCGCCTGCGCCGGAGATGTCCGAAGCCATGGCCGAGGATTCAGCAGCCGAGGTTGTCACACCGCAAGAGGACCCTGCGCCCGAGGTTGTTGAAGAGGATGTGGTTGAGCCAGCCACACCGGAAACACAAACCGCAGAACCCAGAATAGCAGCATTGCCGCAAATCACGGCGCCAGAGCCATCTGACGAAGCGGCAACAGAACCGCAGGCCGAAACCCCCGAGGCCGATGCGGCACCGGAAGCAGAAACAACAGGCGCAAATATCAGCCGTTTGCCCACTATTGGTGGCACGACCGAGCCTGAGTCAGACACACCTGTTACAGGTGATCAGGCGGAGGCAGACCAAACCACTGATGGGGCATTGAACAGCTATGCTATGTCGTTTGATAACCCCGATGCCAAGCCGATGCTGTCTGTGGTTCTGATCGATGATCCAGATGCGCCGGTATCGGATGATGCGCTGGCGCATCTGCCATTTCCGCTTAGTTTTGCGATTGATGCCACGCGTGATGACGCCAGCAAAACTGCGGCGCGCTATCGGGCCGCCGGTTTCGAGGTTTTGTTGGTAACGAACCTGCCAAAGGGGGCAAGTGCCAGCGATGTTGCCGTTGCATTCGAGGCTTATATGAATGCGATCCCCGAAGCCGTGGCGGTTCTGGATCGTGATGCAACATCCGCCGAAGCCCAACAGATCGCGGGTATTCTGGCCGATCGCGGATTTGGATTGGTGACGCCCAGCAAGGGGCTGAATTCGGCCCAGAAAGCGGCGCAACGCGAAGGGGTGCCTGCGGCGCTGATCTATCGGGAACTGGACGCGGGGAACGAAGAAGTGCCTGCCATCCGCCAATATCTGGACCGCGCGGCGTTTCGAGCGGTGCAAGAAGGCAGTGTGATTATGCTGGGCTCCACCCGCCCCGAAACCATCGAAGCGCTGGTGCTATGGGCGCTGGAAGACCGCGCCGCCAGTGTGGCGATTGCGCCGGTTTCGGCGGTGTTAAAGGGGGGGTAGGTTGGATATTTCCATATTTGGTCCTGATCCGACTTAGGCAGTTTGCTTTTGTATATGGCTGACCCTGCATTTGTGCGACTATATCCGCCAAAGACGATTTGAAAGAGCTTCTTGGTAAACCACGGCAAGACCGGCTAGCCTTGCCATGCGCAACAGAAGGTGGGTTTTCCGATGGATGGATTGCAGTTCGTTGACGGCATAATACTGATGTGGTTTTTCCTGACCGCCCTTTCGGTTCTGTTTGTTGTTGTCGATATCTGGAAGACCCCCGAGGAAACGGTGCTTAAATGGGGGTTTATCCTGCTAACGGCCTATATCGGTCCGTTTGGAGCGTTCTTGTATGTGTTCGGTTGCCGCGAGCCATTACCGGGATTGCATGAAAAATACATCGCGACCCGTTGGCGTCAGGTGCTTGGGTCCACCATGCATTGCGTTGCGGGGGATGGCATAGGCATTCTGGCCGGTGCCATTATCGGGGCTGTTGTCCATATGGGCAGGCCATCGGAAATGCTGTTGGAATATATGCTGGGGTTCGGTTTTGGCTGGGCGATTTTTCAGGCCCTTGCGATGAAGGCGATGCTTGGGTCCTACAAACAAGCACTGGCTAAAACCTTTTACGCCGAACTGGTTTCGATGAACTGGCTGATGGCAGGTATGATGCCGACAATGATGATTTTGATGCGCAGCATCGAAGGCGCGGATGATCCCGCGTCGCACCGGTTCTGGTTTGTCATGTCGATGTCGCTGCTGGTCGGGTTTATTGCGGCCTATCCGATTAACTGGTGGCTGGTGTCGCGCGGATTGAAACATGGCATGATGACTGTGCGGCCACATGAAAGCATGATCGGGATGGGGGATGATATACCAAAGCCTGTGGCGCAATCGTCTGTGCCGCACCACGCGCAGCATTCAGAAAACGCCGGTTTGGAAATGCCGGATGCCGCAAGCGCAACGCCTTCAACGACACGGATGCTGGTGATTGCCGCCATATCCTTTGCGGTCCTTGCCGCCGGTATCATTTTCGGGGTGAACGTATAGTTTTTCCCTAATTGCGCCCGCGCACGAACAGCCCTGCATCCTCGGCGGCCTTGCGGATGGCTTTGGATTTGTTGACCGATTCCTGATACTCGGCCTCGGGGTTGCTGTCGTAAACCACGCCGCCGCCGGCCTGGATATACAGAACCTCGTCCTTGACCACCGCGGTGCGCAGGGCGATGCACATATCCATGTCGCCATTGGCCGCGAAATAACCCACGCCACCGCCATAGATGCCGCGTTTTTCCGGCTCCAGCTCGTCGATGATCTCCATCGCGCGCACCTTGGGCGCGCCGGACACGGTGCCGGCGGGCATACCGGCAAAGAACGCCGACAGGGCGTCCTGATCATCGGCCAACTCGCCCACCACGTTGGATACGATGTGCATCACATGGCTGTAGCGCTCGACGATGAATTCCTCGGTCGGGTGCACCGTGCCGATCTTGGCCACGCGGCCCACATCGTTGCGGCCCAGATCCAGCAGCATCAGGTGTTCGGCCAGTTCCTTCTGGTCGGCCAGCAGGTCGGCTTCCAGCGCGCGGTCCTCGTCCGGTGTGGCGCCGCGGGGGCGGGTGCCGGCGATCGGGCGGATGGTGATTTCACGGCCAAACACCCGCACCAGAATTTCGGGGCTGGCGCCGATCACCTGAAAGCCGCCAAAGTTGAAGTAGAACATGAACGGCGACGGGTTGGTGCGGCGCAAACTGCGATAGAGCGAAAACGGCGGCAGGGTGAAATCCTGCGCCCAGCGTTGGCTTGGCACCACCTGAAAGATGTCCCCGGCGCGGATGTAGTCCTTGGCCTTTTCCACGGCGGCCTTATAGCCCTCGTGAGTGAAATTGCAGCGGATGTCGCCGATGGGCGCGGCATCGCCCAGATCGCGGGCGGCGTCGGGTGTCTGGCGTTCCAGATCACGCACCGCGTCCATCACCCGTTCGGCGGCCTGCGCATAGGCGGCTTTGGCCGATAGCCCGCTGTCGGCCCATGCGGGGGCCACAACGATCACTTCGCCTTTTACCCCGTCCAGCACCACCACGACCGAGGGGCGCATCAGTACCGCGTCGGGCAGACCCAGCGGGTCGGGGTTTACATCGGGCAGGTGTTCGACCAGCCGGATGGTGTCATAGCCAAGGTATCCGAACAGACCGGCCGAGGCGGGCGGCAGATCGTCGGGCATGTCAATGCGGCTTTCGGCCAGCAGGGCGCGCAGGTTGTCCAGTGGCTTGCCTGCCTGTTCTTGATAAGCATCGCGGTCAATGCGGGCCATGCGGTTTATCCGGCTGGCCTCGCCGTGGCATTGCCAGATCAGATCGGGTTTGGCGCCGATGATCGAATAGCGCCCGCGCACCTCGCCGCCGGTGACCGATTCCAGCATGAAACTGTCGGTGCGGGCCTCGGACAGTTTCAGCATCAGGGAAACCGGCGTGTCCAGATCGGCGGCCAGACGGGTATAGACCAGCTGGTTCTTGCCGCTGTTGAAACCGGCCTCGAAGGCTTTAATAGTCGGGGTTAGTGCCACGGGATCAGCCTTTGGATGCTATTGCGGGAATTGGGCGTGAACGGCGTTTATTGCCGCTGTATTGACGGATACGCCCGCCTGGCTTTGCAGCGAGGTCACATAGGCTGTGAAAATGTCATCCGACAGGGCCTGCGCAATGGCGGTGTCCAGACCGCTGCGGGTGGCGGCCAGATCGGGGTCGTTTTCATCGGGTGGCAGGATGTCGTCCAGCCGCACCAGATAGACCACGCCGTTGCCATCGATGGTTTTGGCCTGTCCCTTGTCCATCTCGAACACGGTCTGCACCATGCCAAAAGGCATGCCTTCGATATTGGCATTGCGCAAGATTTCTTCCTCGGTGGTGACAGGGTAGCCCAGGGATTCAAGTGTCTGGCCTTCGTTCAGGCGGGCCAGCAGGCCGTCGGCCAGTTCGGTCAGACGTTTCTCGGTTTCTTCATTCTCCCAACCGGCGATCACATCGGAAATGACGGTCTCCATCGGTTTCAGGGCCGCAGGAACGGTTTCGACGAATTCGATTGCAAAGATGCCGCCATCGTCCAGTTCTTTGGCTTCGGCATAGTCGCCGCTCTGAACTGCCGATGCGGCCTCGCGAAACGCGTTGTAACCGGCGATGCCGTCCGTGTCGCCTTCGGACCAGTCGATTTGCCCCAGTTCCAGATCGGTTTCGCCGGCCACCTCTTGCAGGCTGGCGCCACCGGCCAGAAGATCATCGATTTCGGTGATGCTGGCGGAAATCTGGCGGCGGGCACGGTCCATGGCCAGTTCGTTTTGCAACTGTTCGCGCACATCTTCCAGCGTGGTTGTCTGGGCGGGCAGGATGCCGTTCATGCGAAACAGGGCAGGGCCAAGGTTTGTGTTGATCGGGCCTATGACGCCGGGGGCGCCCATCGCAAATACGGCTTCGCCCGCGTCGCCAAGAGTTTCAATCGTGGCATCGCCCAGATCGATGTCCAGCAGGGCCAGACCGCGTTCCTTGACCAGATCCTCGAATGTGGCTTCACCCGCATCCAGACGGGCCTTGGCGGCTTTGGCGGCGTCCTCATCGGGGAAGATCAGGCGTTCAACCAGACGGCGTTCGGGTTTTTGATATTCATCGGCGCGGCTGTCGTATTCCTTTTGCAGGTCTTCCTCGGCGACCTCGATCTTGTTCACGATCATATCGGGGGTGACCCAGATATAGGCCAGACGTTTCTTTTCCGGCACGGTGAAATCGGCAGTGTTGGCGTCGTAATAGGCTTTTAGCTGCTCGTCCGTGGGTTCAGGCACCTGTTCGGGCAGGGTGGTTGCATCCAGTTTGATCCAGCTGAAATTGCGCCGCTGGCGGGTGTATTCGATAAAGGCATCGGTCATTGCCGCAGGGGCAGCGGTGCCGTTCATGATGGCGCCTTGCAGCAGGGTGCGGGCGGTTTCGGCGCGGATTTTATCCTCGTATTCGGCTTCGCTCATCCCGGCGCCACGCAGGGCAGCACGGTAATTTTCGCGGCTGAATTTTCCGTCCAGCCCCTGAAAGGCGGGGGTGGCCAGAATTTCGGTGCGCACACGTTCGTCGCCAACCGACAGGCCGATGCGTTTGTTCTCATTGTCCAGCGTCGCGGCCGTTGTCAGGCGGGCAAGGACATTGCGGTCAATGCCAAGCGCGATGGCCTGCGATAGCGGCATGGGTTTGCCGGTTTGCGCCTGATAGCTGCGCAGTTCCTGTTGCAGGCTGTTGTAGTATTCGTTGATGTTCACTTCGGTGTCGCCAACGGTGGCTACAGCAGCTTGGCGGCCGCCAAAATTGGTCACGCCGAACCCGCCCAGACCAAGGACAAGTAAAAGCAGGATTATCCAGACAACAATATTGGCCGATTTTTTCTTAACGCTGCTTGCCATGGGGCCCTCGCTGAATAGTGTTTAGCGATGTTTAGGCGGTTGTGGGGCGGGGGGCAAGAGCAGGGCGGGGGCAAATCTTTGATCAAGGCAAAAGGTTGGTGGGCGTCTTGCGGACAACGTTTCTATTAAACCGGTTTAATGGATATGTTTTCGTGGGAGAGATTGATCTGTAAGTGTATGAAAAGGTGCGGTAAACCCGTATGTCCGATGCAGTTCGGATGGTATTAACAGATGGTTTTTTTCGGTTTTGGATATCTCTAGGCCATGATGGCTTTCAGCCGGTCAAACAGCAGGGAGATGCCGCTGGAATCTATGTTTGCAAAGGCGATGCGCAACTGGTGCTGCCCGCTGGTATCGCTTTCGGGCATGAACATGGTGCCGGGCAGCAGTAAAACAGCCGCATCGCGCACCAGATTTTGTGCCAGTTGATCCGAAGGTGTGGGGAACGGGTGTTCGACATAGGCGAAATAGGCGCCACAGCCCAGCAGGGTCCAGCCCTGTTTTTCCAGCGCGCCGAAACCGGCCAGAATAGCCCCGCGGCGCGACAGGATCTCGGCGCGCTCGCCGGCCAGCCATTGCGACAGGTTCCGCATCCCCCAGAGGGCGGCGTGCTGGCCCAGCTGGTTGGGACAGATCGCGACGGTATCAAGGAATTTCTCGACCTCGGACAGGCGGCTTTGGCTGGCGACAACCGCGCCGACACGGTGACCGGTCAGACGGTAGGCCTTGGAAAAGGAATAAAGCTGGATCAGCGTGTCGGCCCAGTCGGGATCATGGAACAGGTCATGTGGCGCCCCCTGTCGGCTGTCGAAATCGCGGTAGGTTTCATCGACAATCAGGGCGATGCCGTGGCGTTTGGCCAGATCGTAAAAGGCCCGCAGTAATCCGGCAGGGTATTCGGCCCCTGTGGGGTTGTTCGGCGTGACCAGCACAATCGCGCGGGTGTGGTCGGTGATCAGGCTGGCGGCAAATTCTGGGTCGGGCAACATGTGGGTGCCTGTGGGCAGGGGGATGGTGTTGATCCCCTGCATGTCCAGCCACATTTTATGGTTGAAATACCAAGGGGTTGGAATGATAATATCATCCCCCGCGCCGGCCAGTGTAGCGATGCTGGCGGCAAAGGCTTGGTTGCATCCGGCAGTGATGGCAACCTGTGTTTCGGTAATCTTTCCGCCATAAGCTGTGGACCATTGCGAGGCCACTTCGGCGCGCAGCGCGGGCAGCCCCAGAACGGGGCCATAGAGATGCGCTTGGGGGGTGTCGAGCACGGTTTGCGCCAGTGCCTCAAGCAACGGGTCGGGCGGGGCCTCGACCGGTGCGGCCTGCGAGACATTGATCAGCGGTTTGTTACGGGTGAACGCCACCCCGTCCAGCCAGCGCCGCGCTTCCATCACCGGAGGCGGGAAGGTGGCGCGCATGGCCGGGTTGACGGGGTCGGTCATGTGACGGTCCTAATCCTTGCCGCGGTAGGGTTCGACATATTGCAGGGCCATATCCCACGGAAAGAAGATCCATGTATCCTGCGAGACCTCGGTGATGAAACTGTCCACCATCGGGCGGCCCATCGGCTTGGCGTAAACCGTGGCGATATGGGCCTTGGGATACAGGGTTTTCACCACTTCCAGCGTTTTGCCGGTGTCGACCAGATCGTCGATGATCAGGACACCTTCGCCATCGCCCATCATGTCCGCGTCGGGGGATTTCAGAACCTTGGCCTCGGATTGCTGCTGGTGGTCGTAGGATTTGATGCTGATGGTATCTACCGTGCGCACGTCCAGCTCGCGGGCAATGATCATCGCGGGGGCCATGCCACCGCGTGTGATCGCGACGATGGCTTTCCATGCGCCGTCATCCGGCCCTTTGCCATCCAGCCGCCACGCCAATGCGCGGCTGTCGCGGTGGATCTGGTCCCAGCTGATGTGAAACCCTTTTTCATGGGGGAGGCGATCGCTCATGATGGCAGTCCTTTGCTATTTCAGGCGGCGGCGATTTTGGCGCCGGACAAGGCCGGCAGCCATTGGGCGGAAGCGGACAGCAGTGATAAAGGCGCTTGTGGTCATTTGCGCCCCGTAACCACATCAATATCGGGGGCATCTACGGCCTTCATACCGACAACGTGATAACCGGCGTCCACATGCAGATTTTCACCCGTAACACCCGACGCAAGGTCGCTGAGCAGGTAAAGTGCCGATTTTCCGACCTCGTCCTGTGTCACATTACGTCGCAGAGGCGAGTTCAGTTCGTTCCATTTCAGGATATAGCGAAAATCGCCAATGCCCGAGGCGGCCAACGTTTTGATCGGGCCTGCGGAAATGGCGTTGACGCGAATGTTGTCCTTGCCCAGATCCTCGGCCAGATATTTCACCGAGGCTTCCAATGCGGCCTTGGCCACGCCCATCACGTTATAATGCGGCATCACCTGTTCCGCGCCATAATAGGTCAATGTCAGGATTGATCCACCATCGGGCATCATCTTGATTGCCCGCTGGGTTACGGCGGTAAAGGTGTATACGGAAACATCCATCGTCATGCGGAAATTTTCCGGCGAGGTGTCAACATAACGCCCGCGCAGTTCGGATTTGTCGGAAAAACCAATGGCATGCACGACAAAATCCAGCGTACCCCATTCCTTTTCCAGCGCCGCAAACATTGCATCCAGCGAGTCCGCATTCGATGCATCGCAATCAAACAACATTTCCGTGCCCAGTTTCGCCGCCAATGGTTCGACCCGTTTCTTGAACGCATCCCCCATATAAGAGAACGCCAGTTCGGCACCCGCATCGGCGCAGGCCTTGGCGATGCCCCATGCGATGGATTTGTCGTTGGCAAGGCCCATAATCAGCCCGCGTTTTCCCTGTAGTAATCCTGTTGACATTTTGCGCCCTTCAGCCACCTTTAAATAAGAACCCAATCTTTAGGCGATTGTGCGCAAGGCATCAAGTGCGGTGCGCGGACCAAAACTTAACGGAAAGGATAGGTTGCCTTGGCATTGGTACCATCGTAATCCGCTGGTGATGTTAGGGAATCAAGATGACAAAGCGATCCGGTATCTTTTCAGGGGATGATCCCTTCAGACTTGCCCGCCAATGGCTGGGCGAGGCCGAAGCCGTGGAACCCAATGATCCGAACGCGATAGCCCTGGCTACTGTTGACCCGGATGGTATGCCCAATGTACGAATGGTTCTATTGAAAGAAATAGAACCGGAAGGTTTTGTTTTCTATACTAATTACGAAAGTGCGAAAGGGCTGGAAATAGAAGGAAACGGCAAGGCTGCTTTTGTCATGCATTGGAAATCCTTGCGTCGGCAAATCAGGGTGCGCGGTTTTGTGGAAAAGGTTGAAGATGCCCTGTCGGATGCCTATTTCAATAGCAGGTCATTACAAAGCCGATTGGGGGCTTGGGCCTCGCACCAATCGCAACCATTAACAACACGCGCAGCTTTGATGGCAGAAGTTGCAAAAGTAACAGCAAAACACGGGCCAAACCCGAAGCGCCCCCCGTATTGGGGCGGATACCGGATTGTCCCGACGGAAATAGAGTTTTGGGCCGACGGAGCATTCAGATTGCATGACCGGTTCCGGTGGTCCCGTGATAAAATACACGACAGTTGGAATATCCAGCGTCTGAACCCGTAACATAGTACTGTACTGTTTAACGAGTGCTCGCTTATAGGTTGATATTTTTCGCTTGCAAAAAAATGGTAGTTTGCAAGAACATAGTTGACCATTTGGTAAAGCTAAGAGAGTGAAACAGCGCAGGGCATGAATGAGCACGATGAGATGAGCGAAGAAGAAAACAATATGCGCCAACCCGTGACGGGCCATGTGAAATGGTTCGATCCAGGCAAGGGATTCGGTTTCGTGGTTGCTGATGATGGCGGCCCCGATATTCTGTTGCATGCAAATGTATTGCGGAATTTCGGCCAAAGTTCTGTTGCCGATCAGGCCAGAATCGAGATTCTGGTTCAGGAAACCGATCGAGGCATGCAGACGGTCGAAATACTGAAAATCACCCCCCCGGTCGGCACTGCCGAAGGCGGGATGAGTGATTTTTCTGATCTGGAAGCAGACGAGGAACTGGGTGAACTGGAGCCGGCAAGGGTGAAATGGTTCGACAAAGCCAAGGGGTTCGGATTTGCCAATGTGTTCGGAAGCTCGGCAGATGTCTTTATCCACGTTGAAATCCTGCACCGCTCTGGTCTGGCCGATTTGCAACCGGGAGAAGCGATCAGTATCCGCGTCACGGACGGGGAACGGGGCCGTATGGCGACACAGGTCTTGTCCTGGGATTCATCGTTTCGGTCCACATCATGATAAAGCGCGGGGTCTTGATTGCTTTCTTGACCCTCGGGGCGGGTTTTGCGCAAGCAAGCGAAACCTGCTCGACCAGTGCCGTTGATATTCGCGGGGACTGGGGGCAGGCGCATTTCAATGTTGAAGTGGCCGATGATGCCGAGGAACAGCAAAAAGGGCTGATGTTTCGCGAGAAAATGTCGGCCAGCGCCGGCATGCTGTTTGTTTATGAACGCCCCCATACTGCGCGGTTCTGGATGAAAAACACGCTGATCCCGCTGGATATGCTTTTTCTGGACGAAACCGGTCGTGTGACCAGAATTGCCGAAAATGCCAAACCGCTGGATGAAACCCCGATTGATGGCGGTGACAATGTGCTGATGATTCTGGAAATCAATGGCGGCATGGCGCGCGGGCTGGGAATCACCGTGGGCAGCGAGCTGCGCCATCCGGCGTTTGATTCGGCGATTGCGGCCTGGCCTTGTCCGACAGAATGACATTTATTCGCAGGTATCTGAAAAAGAAGCGCATTCTAGGGGTTTCCAATCCCATTCACACTCTGTAGAGAAGCCTTGTTCGGGGCGTAGCGCAGCCTGGTAGCGCGACGGTTTTGGGTACCGTAGGTCGCAAGTTCGAATCTTGCCGTCCCGACCATTCACTTTTTTCAAGATTGTTTTCAGCGGACGCTGAAAGAATCAGTGCCGGTCTTTCCTTAACGTGAACCTTTGGCCATTAAGAAAAATGAATCTTCATGTGAATTCTTAGTTTATTTTGACAAGTCAGCCGAACTAAACGGAAATTCATTCGGTCGCGAATTGTATACCAAAAAGTGGGTCGGTTCCATTTTGGCGGGTGTAAATTTCAAACACCAGATTCGACGGGATCGAAAACCGTCGGTCAACAGAAAATAGCTGTGGAAAAGTAAAATATAAAAGTTGACGCGATAGGGGTCTCTACTTCACATTGTGGTGGCTGACCAAGGCAACACTAGATTTAGTAGTGATGGTCAATGAGGGACGGAATACCATATCTGATGCACCCCTAGGGTGATACCGACCGGTTTAATCGTGTTACCGGTTGGCAATGGCTTCCTTGACCACATGGGGTTGGCGCGAGTTTGGTGGAGGTTTCCGGATAAGGAGGCGCGCCAATAAATAGTGACGCACGATGGGGCAGACAACAAAATGAAAATAGAGCGCAAGTTCACAAAATCCGGTCAGGACGCATATTCTGATCTTGAATTTACCACAACGTCTTCTGAAATCCGCAACCCTGATGGCACCATTGTGTTCCGTCTGGATGATTGCGAAGTCCCGGCGGCCTGGAGTCAGGTGGCCTCGGACGTAATTGCACAGAAATATTTCCGCAAAGCTGGCGTTCCGGCGCGGCTAAAGAAGGTCAAGGAAAAGGGCGTGCCCGAATTCCTGTGGCGTTCGGTTGCAGACGAGGCCGCTTTGGCCGAATTACCCGAAGAAGAACGCTATGGCGGCGAGATATCGGCCAAGCAGGTGTTCAACCGGCTGGCAGGCACCTGGACCTATTGGGGATGGAAGGGCGGCTATTTCAGCAAGGAATCCGACGCCCGCGCCTATTTTGACGAAATGCGCCACATGCTGGCCAGCCAGCGCGCGGCACCCAACAGCCCGCAGTGGTTCAACACCGGTATTCACTGGGCCTATGGCATCGATGGCCCGGCACAGGGTCACTATTACGTCGATTACAAAACCGGCAAGCTGACCAAATCGAAATCCTCCTATGAACACCCGCAGCCGCACGCCTGTTTCATCCAGTCGATCGCCGATGATCTGGTGGGCGAGGGCGGCATCATGGACCTGTGGGTGCGTGAGGCACGGCTGTTCAAATACGGCTCGGGCACAGGCACCAACTTTTCATCCTTGCGCGCCGCCGGTGAATCGCTGTCGGGCGGCGGGTCGTCCTCGGGTCTGATGGGCTTCCTTAAAATCGGTGACCGTGCCGCTGGCGCGATCAAATCCGGTGGCACCACACGCCGAGCTGCCAAGATGGTGATCTGTGACGCGGACCACCCCGATATTCAGGAATTCATCAACTGGAAAGTTCTTGAAGAACAAAAGGTTGCCTCGATCGTGGCCGGCTCCAAGATCCACGAAAAGGGTCTGAACGAAATCTTTGCCGCGATCAAAGCATGGGACGGCAAGCAGGAAGACGCGGTTGACCCCAAGGTGAACGAGACGCTGAAACTGGCCATCCGCGGCGCAAAGAAATACGCAATTCCGGAAACCTACATCAAACGTGTGCTGGATTATGCCAAACAGGGCTATACCGCGATTGAATTCCCGACCTATGACACGGACTGGGATAGCGAGGCCTATAATTCGGTTTCCGGCCAGAACTCGAACAACTCGATCCGCGTGACCGATGCTTTTCTTAAGGCGGTCAAGGACGATGCCGACTGGGACCTGATCAACCGCACCGACGGCAAGGTGGCCAAAACCATCCGCGCCCGCGATCTGTGGGAAGATGTGGGGCACGCTGCGTGGTCCTGTGCCGATCCGGGCATCCAGTATCACGACACGGTAAACGCCTGGCACACATGCCCCGAAGATGGCGAAATCCGTGGCTCGAACCCTTGTTCGGAATATATGTTCCTGGATGATACCGCCTGTAACCTTGCCAGCATGAACCTGCTGACCTTCCTTAAGGATGGTGAATTCCAGGCCGAAGACTACATGCACGCCACCCGCCTGTGGACGCTGACGCTGGAAATTTCGGTGATGATGGCGCAATTCCCATCTAAGGAAATCGCGCAATTATCCTATGATTTCCGCACCTTGGGCCTTGGCTATGCCAATATCGGCGGCTTGCTGATGAACATGGGCTTTTCCTATGATAGCGACGAGGGCCGCGCTCTTTGTGGCGCCCTGACCGCCATTCTGACCGGTGTTTCCTATGCGACATCGGCGGAAATTGCCTCGGAACTGGGTGCGTTTGACGGTTACGCCCGAAACGCCGACCACATGCTGCGGGTGATCCGCAACCACCGCAACGCGGCCTATGGCAACGAAAACGGTTACGAGGGGCTGGATATCAAACCGGTGCCGCTGGATCATGCCAATTGCCCGGATAAACGGCTGGTAGAACTGTCCAAAACCGCCTGGGACGAAGCCTTGGCGCTGGGGGAGAAATTCGGCTACCGCAATGCGCAGGTTTCGGTGATTGCCCCGACGGGCACAATCGGTCTGGTGATGGATTGTGACACCACCGGCATTGAACCCGATTTCGCGCTGGTGAAGTTCAAGAAACTGGCCGGTGGCGGTTATTTCAAGATCATCAACCGCTCGGTTCCGGCCGCGCTGGAAAAGCAGGGTTATGGCTCGGCGCAAATCGAGGAAATCGTTTCCCACGCTGTTGGCCACGGCACCATCGGCAATGCGCCGGTGATCAACCACACGTCATTGATCGGGCACGGCTTTGGCCAGCGCGAACTGGACAAGATCGAAGCGGCCCTGCCGTCGGCATTCGACATCCGGTTCGTATTCAACCAGTGGACATTGGGCGAAGATTTCTGCGCCAAGACACTGGGTATTCCGGCCGAAAAGCTGAACGATCCATCATTTGACCTGCTGCGCCACCTTGGCTATTCCCGCGCAGAAATTGATGCGGCCAATGACCACGTTTGCGGCACCATGACGCTGGAAGGTGCGCCGCACCTGAAGGAAGAGCACTACGGTATCTTTGATTGCGCCAATGCTTGCGGTAAAAAAGGCAAGCGTTATCTGTCGGTTAACAGCCATATCTACATGATGGCCGCCGCCCAGTCGTTTATCTCGGGCGCGATTTCCAAGACCATCAACATGGCCAATGACGCGACAATCGAGGACTGCCAAAAGGCCTATGAACTGAGCTGGTCCTTGGGCATCAAGGCCAACGCACTTTACCGTGACGGCTCGAAACTAAGCCAGCCATTGGCCGCGGCGCTGGTCGAGGACGACGAAGAGGCCGAGGAAATCCTTACATCCGGCAGCCAGCAGGAAAAAGCGGCTGTTCTGGCGGAAAAGATCATCGAAAAGATCGTGATCAAAGAGGTCTTCAAAAGCCACCGCGAAAAACTGCCGTCCCGTCGCAAGGGCTATACCCAAAAGGCGGTTGTCGGCGGGCACAAGGTTTACCTGCGCACCGGCGAATATGAAGACGGCAACCTTGGCGAAATCTTTATCGACATGCACAAGGAAGGTGCGGGTTTCCGCGCCATGATGAACAACTTTGCCATCGCGGTTTCGGTGGGCCTGCAATACGGCGTGCCGCTCGAGGAATTCGTCGATGCCTTTACCTTCACAAAATTCGAACCTGCGGGCATGGTACAAGGCAATGACAGCATCAAGAACGCCACATCCATTCTGGACTATATCTTCCGCGAACTGGCCGTGTCCTATCTGGACCGCACGGACCTTGCGCATGTGAAACCCGAAGGGGCATCATTTGACGATCTGGGTCGTGGTCAGGAAGAGGGCGTTTCCAACGTGCAGGAAGTCAGCGAGAGTGCGGCCAGCAAGTCGCTGGAAGTGCTGAAGCAGATTTCCTCGACCGGATATCTTCGCAAGCGGGTGCCACAGCAACTGGTGGTACTGCAAGGCGGGGCAGGGATGCAGGCAGGTGCGGTGGCACTGGAAGGCGGCACCGATCCGGCGGCAGTATTGCAAACACTGGTACCCGAGGTTGGCGAAAGCACAACAACGACAGCACCGGCAATGGGGATGGACCCCGTCGCCAAGGCAAAAATGCAGGGCTACGAGGGCGAAGCCTGTAGCGATTGCGGAAACTACACACTGGTGCGCAACGGCACCTGTATGAAATGCAACACTTGCGGGGCGACCAGCGGGTGTAGCTAAGAGGCGCTTTCTGCCGGGTATGCGCCCGGCAGGATAGCGAGTTCCGGGGCGGGTGCGCTCGCCCCCGACGCGGATCAGGCCGCAGGCAAAAACAAACCGGGCGGTACAACGACGAGCCTGATCAGCGAAACTGGGGAGCCTTCGGGCTCCCCTTATTTTTGGAAAAAACGGATTGGCACATCAAACCCGACCGGATTCAACAAGCGCTCCGAATGTATATTCTTACGAAACACAGAATCGTGTCGCGGGTTGGCTGATTGTTTTCAGTTGGATTGGGTACGCATTAACCGTGGGTCAGGGAAACGGACAGACGTTTCAGGGCTGCCTGATCTTCTTCTGACAAATCTTTTGAGGCAATCGTGTGATGGTGGATTTTCTTCAAAAGCGAGGTCAGTTTTTCAATTTCTTCTTCTGTGTGATCCCGATCCGGACGGGCGAATCCGCCAATCGTGCGCGAATCCTCTTCTACTATTGCGATAACAGTTCCGAATTTCAGCCCGAAATCGGCGGCAGATTTCAAAACATCATGCGAATCATTCCCGGCAAGGGCACCCCAAGTGCTAACACCGGTATTTTCAAAACCCCAACGCACAACCGGATCAAACAACACCAATCCATTTTGTGTGTAATGCTCGGTCCAGTCGCCAGAATAGGTCTGAAACAAGAAGTTTGGCGTTGTAAAGGTTATATGGAGAGCCAAAGCATAGCCCGCAGGGCACAACGGATTTAGCTCTTCCAGAATTGGACTAATTTCAGAACGTTCCGTCATATTTGTTATGCTCGCATTGTGGTTGTAGAGTACAATGACTATAACCTAGACAAATCTGTTTTAGATATCCATATATTTTTATACAGATTCGCGTTACGGTAGGTGGGATGAGGCATAACAACCTATGAAAGATTTTGATACCACTTCGGTATTTTCTGATTTCGCGCTTGCAGGCTATTACTTGGCCTTGCGGGTCGGGTTTGCATTTCCTGTATTCGAGCAAAATAAATTACCGACAGAGTGGGTGAAAATCTATACATCCCAAGGGTTTATATTGCATGATCCGGTAATGAAATGGGTTTATACAAATACAGGCGCTGTGCGCTGGAGCGAAATCGCCCAAGATGACCCAATGGGTGTTCTGGGTTTGGCTTCAACCTATTCCTTGCGGTTCGGTGCGGCAATCTCTTGCGTTGATAACGACCAGACCGGGCAGCGTAGTTTCGGGTCATTTGCCCGTTCGGACCGGGAATTCTCGGATGAGGAAATTGCGCGGCTGTCAGAAGAAATTATCCGCCTTCATATTGCGACAAAACCGCCTAGTAATTTAACCAAGGCAGAAAAAGAAGTATTGGCCATGGTGAAGAACGGTATGTTGCTAAAACAGATGGCAGCCGAGCTGGGTGTATCCCAGGGGGCGATCAAGCAACGATTGAAAAATGCCAAACTCAAGCTGAATGCAAACAACAGCGCACAGGCGGCCACAAAGGCGATGGAGTTCGGTTTGATCTGAAATCGGGCCAATATTGACCATAAAATGTCAACAATTTGGAAAAATTTGGCCTATTTGAAGAAAAGCAGTTAACAAAAGCGTCAGATCAAGTTCTAATTCACTCTCCATAAAGGAGAATGAAAATGGAAAACATCACCTTCAACATGTCCGAGCTGCATCAGTACGGAACCGCCTATTTTGATTACCTTGCTTTACGCAAACATTTTTTTGTCGATACCCTGGGTTGGGATATTCCGCACAATGACATCTACGAGATGGACCAGTATGATAATCCACTGGCTTATTATTCGTTGGTGTTGCATGATGGCAAGGTGATTGGCGGAGCGCGTGGCATGCCGACCACATCCTCGTGGGGGGATTATACATATATGTTGCGCGACGCTGTTCAGGGAAAACTGGCCGAAATCCCCAAAAGCATTATGGGTGACGAGATCAGAACACCAAAGGTTTGGGAATGCACACGTCTGGTCATTTCGGATGATCTGGAAAGTGCCGAGGATCGCCAGAAATGTTTGGCCCTGGTTGTTGACGGTTTGGCAAGAACCGCCAGCAAGGAAGGTGCGGCAGAACTGATTGCACTGATGCGTCCCCCCTTTATGCGGGCACTGCGCCAATTGGGCTACAATGCAAACCTGATCGGCAAGCCTTATCAGAATCGGGAAGACGGCCGTAAATACGGTGTTCTCAGCATGTCTGCGAAACCTGTAACCCGGATTCAGCCAGCAGAACGTCCAACTGCCAAAGTTCTTCCGATCCACCAAGATCTGGAACTGCGCCAAACCGCATAAGCTTAGGAAGCCATGTCCTGCAACAGGGTTTCCACGGCTTTGGATTTGGGCAAATTCAGATCCGCGCGCAATTGCGCGCGGGCGCGGGAAATGCGGGACATCACGGTTCCTATAGGTAGGTCAAAGGTTTTGGCTATCCGGGCATAGCTGGTGCCCTGCAAGGCAGCCATGCGCAATAGGTCTGCCTGATCCGCCGGCAAGCGGGTTATGGCGTCGTTAACATCACCACAGGCAAAGCGGCTCCAGACTTCGGCCGGTTTGCCCGGGGTGTTTTGTTCGGTCAGTTCCTGATGTTGCTGTGCCGGTTTGGTGCTGGCGTTGCGCAGGGTGGTCATCAGGTAGGGGCGCAAATCCTCGATTGTGGCCCCGTTTTTCATCCGCGCCCAGACACGCAACAGGGCCTCTTGGGCCATGTCCTCGGCCATGTCGGGGCTGGGGGCCAGAATGCGGGCCAGCCGGATCAGCGCAGGCATCAGATCAGTCAGGGTTTGTGCGTCACTTGTCATATCAGCCTCCAATACTATGTCCGGCAATCTGGCTGTGGTCTGGAGATAGAGCAACACGGGGGATTGTTGCCGGTTGGGGCAAGGGGGGCTTTTTGGGCAGGTTCTTGCGGGAATGGTGTATCGGCGTCGGCAGGGGATCGCGTGTTTGGCGATGTTTGGCGCAAAGCGGAAATGTGGCGGAATAATCCTCTGATTTCATCCTCTTGTTGGGTGAAGGCGCAACAACGCACCTTCGGACGCAACGGGCATAACGCCCCAAGGAGAGTAAAAAATGAAAAAGATCGTAACCTATACCGCCACCGCATTCGCCCTGACACTTGCCGCAACAGCCGTGAGCGCCCAAAGCGAAATCGACGCGGATGGTGACGGGCTATTGTCGTATAACGAGCTGCTGGCGGCCTATCCGGCCATGACCGAGGAAAATTTTACCGCGATCGACACCAATTCGGACGGTGCTGTGGATGCGGATGAATTGAAGGTTGCTACGGATGCCGGCATGCTGCCGACCGAAGGGTAAACCCTATTGCCCGATGCCGGAAATCTCTATGACCCCAAGCTCCCCTTTCCGGCATTAGGCAGTTATTTTCCCAAGTTTCCCAAAGCTTGGGAAATGTGAAAGAGGCCCCGCCCCAGTGCCTTCAACGGGGCCTCTTTTATTTTGTCGGGCGCTATGCCCCGCGCGACATGGCCGCCACGCCGGTGCGGGCGGTTTCAACCAGACCCAGCGGGCGCATCAGATCGGCAAAGGCGTCGATTTTTTCGCTGGTGCCGGTCATTTCGAACACAAAGCTTTCCAGCGTGCTGTCCACCACATTGGCGCGGAAAATATCGGCCAGACGCAGGGCCTCGACCCGTTTGTCGCTGGTTCCCGCCACCTTGAACAAGGCCAGTTCACGTTCAATGTAGGGGCCTTCGACCGTCAGGTCATGCACCGAATGGACCGGCACAATGCGGCCCAGCTGTGCCTTGATCTGTTCGATCACCTGCGGGGTGCCGGTGGTGACGATGGTGATCCGCGAGGTATGGTATTCCTCGTTGATCTCGGCCACGGTCAGGCTTTCGATGTTATATCCGCGCCCTGAAAACAGACCGATCACACGGGCCAGAACACCGGCCTCGTTATCAACGGTGACGGTCAGGGTGTGGGCCTCGTTTACATCGGCGTTGGGATTTTTCAGGTCATAGGCCGATTTGGCCGATGAGCCTTTTTTGATATTTAGTGCAGACATTTGCAGACCTTTCTTAAACCAGAACCGCGCCGGTGTTGCCTATAACCCCTTGGGTTTCGGCATTGCCCATCAGCATTTCATTATGCGGTGCACCCGACGGGATCATCGGGAAGCAGTTTTCGTGTTTTTCCACCAGACAATCGAAAATCACCGGTCCGTCGTGCCTGATCATTTCCATGATCGCATCGTCCAGATCGGCGGGGTCCTCGACCCGGATACCCTTGGCGCCGAATGCTTCGGCCAGTTTGACGAAATCGGGCAGGGCCTCTTGCCAGGTGGCCGAATAGCGTTCGCCGTGCAGCAGTTCCTGCCACTGGCGCACCATGCCCAGACGTTCATTGTTCAGGATGAATTGCTTGGCGGGCAGGCGGTACTGCACTGCGGTGCCCATTTCCTGCATGTTCATCAGCCATGACCCTTCGCCGGAGATGTTGATCACCAGCGCGTCAGGATGGGCCAGTTGCACGCCCAAAGACGACGGATGACCATAGCCCATTGTGCCCAGACCGCCAGAGGTCATCAGCCGGTTTGGTTCATCAAAGCCAAGGAACTGCGCCGCCCACATCTGGTGCTGGCCCACTTCGGTGGTGATGTAGCGGTCCATGCCTTTGGTCAGTGCTTCCAGCCGTTCCAGCGCGTATTGCGGCTTGATCACCTTGCCTTCCTGTTTATAGGCCAGACAATCCACCGCGCGCCATTCGTCGATCTGTTTCCACCATTTGCCGATCGCCGGTTTTTTCACCTTGCGGCCACGGGATTTCCAGATTTTCAGCAGATCTTCCAAAACATGGCCGATGTCACCGATGATCGGGATATCGGTGTGCACCACCTTGTTGATGGATGACGGATCAATGTCGATATGCGCCTTTTTCGAATGGGGGCTGAAATCCTCGACCCGGCCGGTGATACGGTCATCGAACCGTGCGCCGACACAGATCATTAGATCACACCCGTGCATCGCCAGATTTGCCTCGTACAGCCCGTGCATGCCCAGCATACCCAGCCAGTTTTTACCCGAGGCAGGGTAGGCGCCCAGACCCATCAATGTCGAGGTCACCGGAATGCCGCTGGCATCGGCCAGTTCGCGCAGCAGCTGGCTGGCGGCGGGGCCGGAATTGATCACGCCGCCGCCGGTGTAAAGGATCGGGCGTTCGGCCTGTTCCATCAGTTCGACCAAGGCTGTGATAGCCTCGATGTCGCCCTTGATTTGCGGCTGATAGCGCGATGTGTCCACCTTTTTGGGTGGCACATAGGTGCCATCGGCAAATTGCACGTCCTTGGGAATGTCGATCAGCACGGGGCCGGGGCGGCCGGATGTGGCGATGTGAAAACCCTCGTGGATGATTTCGGACAGTTTGTCGGTGTCCTTGACCAGCCAGTTATGCTTGGTGCAGGGGCGGGTGATGCCCACGGTGTCGGCCTCCTGAAAGGCATCATTGCCGATCATGAAGGTGGGCACCTGACCTGTCAGAATGACCAGCGGGATACTGTCCAGCAGTGCATCCGTCATGCCGGTCACCGCGTTGGTTGCGCCGGGACCGGAGGTGACCAGCACAACGCCGGGTTTGCCGGTCGAGCGCGCGTAACCCTCAGCGGCGTGAACCGCGGCCTGTTCATGGCGCACCAGAATGTGGCGAATGTCGTTTTGCAGAAAGATTTCGTCATAAATCGGTAGCACGGCACCGCCCGGATATCCGAACACGACTTCCACGCCCTGATCCTTCAAGGCCTGGATTATCATTTTCGCGCCGCTCATTTGACGTTTCATCTTTTCTACTCCGCTTTCACTATGCCTCTGACCATAAAAAAACCCCCGATCTTCGGGGGCGCATGGGATACCGATATGGTAGTCTTTACAGACCCATGCGCAACTTTCTCACAATCACTAGAAGGACGTTCATGTCCAAGGCTCCTTTGGTTGGTGGCGTGACTTTAGAAGTGCTGCAAAGGGGCGTCAACGGCAATTTAATGGAAAAGTGTCGCATATCGGGGGGGGTTTGGAACTTTCTTGCGAAGATCGGGTCGGTTGCTGTCGAAAAGGATAAATCGGCCCGTGATGCGGACTGAAAGATTCATTTTGTTATGTATTTGGCGAAAATTATGTCTAGTCTACCACAGGGCGTTTAAATGTCGTAACGCTCGATTACTGCGGGAATTGGGGCAAGGGGGCTTTGTTCCGGTCATCAAGGCGGGCGGAAGATTTAAGATGGGGCGTAAAAACAGGAATTTCACAACAAAGCTGGCACGCAATCATGCGGTGGAACTGACAGCGCAAGACAGGCATTTTGCCGAAAAGGAACTGGGCCGGAATGCGGTTGCCTTTCGGTTGGATGCAACGGGAACCCGCGCATTGTTCAAGGCACTTGCCGAAGACGGGGACCAGCAAGTGCAAAACAGTGCCAAAGGGCGGGGGGCAAGCGGCGATAAATGACGTTATACAACGTAACGGCATATAAATGGCTGGGCTATAACACGGTCTATAATTCATCTGTATCCGCCGTTCTGAACGATAATGATCCGGCCTATCAGGGGGCAGGGGACGGGGATGAAACCATCAGCATCAATGGCGGGACCTTCGGGGGAACCGCAAACAGCCCCTATGCGATCAACATTTCTTTTACCGATGCCGCGGGCAACCCCCATACCGAAACCTTCTATTTTTTCAACACAGGCGGATCGTGGTATTTCATTCCCGGCCCAGGGTCGGCGTTTACGGTTGGGGCAACGCTCGGGGGGTACCAGAGCCATACCGTCGGCTGGAACTATTCGGATGTGACCTGTTTTGTGCGGGGCACGCGGATACGGACGGCCAACGGGGAACTGCCGGTGGAAGATCTGCGGGCGGGTATGATGGTTGAAACGCTGGATGCGGGGCCGCAAAAGCTGCGGCTGGTGTTGCGGCGTGAAATTTTGGCGGAGGAACTGGCAGATAATCCGAAATTGCGGCCCGTGGTTATGCCGGCGGGATCATTGGGGAATGGTTTGCCCTTGCGGGATTTGCGGGTGTCGCGGCAGCACCGGATGCTGGTGTCTTCGCCGGTGGTGCAGCGGATGTTCGGCCAAAACGGGGTGCTGGTATCCGCGATCAAGCTGGCGGCATTACCGGGGATTTGCGTGGATATGGACATTGCCAAGGTGGAATATTTTCACTTGCTGTTTGACGATCATCAAGTGGTCTTTGCCGAGGGCACCCCGAGCGAGAGCCTGTATACAGGTGAACTAGCGTTAAATGCCTTGCCACAAGACGCGGTCGAGGAAATTTTTGAAATCCTGCCGCATGTTGCACGGCTGGATTACCAATGCACGCCTGCGCGGATCATCCCTGAAGATCGCCGTCAGAAACGACTGGTGGAACGTCATGTGAAAAATGGCCGCGCTACGGTTTCATAACCCGCCCGTTCCCTGCAACACCCCGTGTTCCAGCGCATAGCGGGTCAGGCCGGCGGTGGTGGATATGCCCAGCTTGCGTTTGATGTTCTTGCGGTGGGTTTCCACCGTGCGCACCGAAATATCCAGCGCGGCGGCGACCTGTTTGTTGGAGTTGCCCTGCGCCAGTTGCAGCAGAATGGTCTGTTCGCGGCTGGTCAGGGTTTCGCGGCCATCGTGGGTTTTGGGGGCAAGGGCGGTGCTGGCACCGGTGCACAGGTATTGCTGCCCGGCCATCACCGTATCAATCGCGGTTTTGATTTCCTCGGTCGGAACATCCTTTAGAATATAGCCTTTGGCCCCGTGGCTAAGCGCGGTCTGGATATATTCCGGCGTGTCGTGCATCGACAGGATCAGCACCCGCATATCGGGGCGTTTTTCCAGCAATATTTCGGTGGCAGACAGCCCGTTCATATCGGGCATGTTCAGATCCAGCAGGATTACATCGGGGGCCAGATCATCGACCTGATCAATAATCGCCTGCCCGTTGTTCAGGGTGCCGACCACGTTGATATCGTCATAGGTTTCAAGGATCGCCTCGATCCCTTCGGTGACCATCGGGTGATCGTCAACAATGACGACGCGGGTGACACGGCTCATCTGGTTATCCTCGGGTTTCTTCGGGCGGCAGAAGATGGGTCAGCGGGATTTGGGCCTCGATCACTGTGCCATCTTTGGTGCTGGTCATATGCAGGGTCCCGTCCAGTTGCTCGACCCGTTCTTGCATATTGCGCAGGCCAAGGCCACCTTGGGCCGTTGCAGGGGTGTTGTCGCCGATGCCGCGCCCATTGTCGATGATGCGAAGCGTGCCGCCTTTCTTGTGGCCGAACAGTTTGATCGAAACCTCGGTGGCGCCGGCGTGGCGTTCGATGTTGGTCAGGGCCTCCTGGGCGATGCGAAACAGGGCGATTTTGGATTCCGCATCCAGCCGGTTGCGAAACACCACGGTTTCCAGTTCGGTTTTGATTCCGGTGCGCTGGCTGAATTCCTGTGTCAGCGCCTGAAGGGCAGGGCCAAGCCCCAGATCATCCAGCACACCGGGGCGCAGGTCGTGGGAAATGCGCCGCACCTCCTGAATGGCGCTGTTCAGACTGTCGATGCCCTTGCCCAGATTTTCATCGGCCCGCGCATCGCCCGTCTGCACCCGCTTGCGGGCCAGTTCCAGCGCATAGCGCACCCCGACAAGGATCTGGCTGATGCTGTCGTGCAATTCGCGGGCCACGCGGCTGCGTTCTTCTTCCTGCGTGTCCAGAACCCGCTGGGTCAGCCCCTTTAGCTTGGCGTCGGCCAGTCGGCGTTCGCGCAGGTTCAGGAACATGCCCGACAGAAACACCAGCAGCAACGCGCCAAGGGTAATCCCGCCGATATAGAGGAAGGTGCTTTGCACGCGCCCTTCGACCTCGGCCTTTTCCGAGGCGATCGTTTCCAGCACATCGTCGATAAATACGCCAGTGCCGATCACCCAGCGCCAGTCCTGTAATCCGACCACATAGGACACCATGCGTTCGACCTTGCCGGTTGACGGTTTGGGCCAGTCATACGTCATATACCCGCCCCCCTGACGGGCGATTTCAATCATCCGGTCCACCACCATCTGACCGTCCGGCCCTGCCATGCCCAGCCAGTTCTTGCCAATCATTTCGGTGCGCCGCGGGCTGACCAGATTGTTTCCCTCGTAATCATAAACAAAGAAATAGCCGTCCTGACCATACAACATCGCCGAAAGCGTCTGCGTTGCCTGCAATTTTGCATCTTCATCATCGGGCAGGGCGCGGCCGTAGATGTTGATAAAGGCGGTGCGGGCCAGTGACAGGTAGTTCTTTAGTTCAGCCCGTTTGGCGGTGATCAATTCGTCCTGTAATACGCGGATTTCCTGTTGCGCGGTCTGGCGGGACTGGGCTGTCACCAGCACGGCAATCGCCGCCGCCGCCAGCAGCAACGGCAAGGTGGCCAGCAAAAACACCTTTTGCCCGTAACTAAGCCCGAACCTGTTTTTCATCCGCCCGAATTTACCGCCTTTTGCTGATTCTTGCCCCTTCGGGTCGCCGAATCACAGAATGAAGAACATGGATAGGCGCGTCAATTCACGGCGATTTCAACCTATTGCAGTGATCATCGCCTTAAAAAACCGCAGAATCCCCGCGTCTACGCAATAGTTGGTATTCCATCCCGCCGCCCCAGCCGTTAGGCTTTCGCCACCTGAAACGATCAGCCCGCATTGCGACGGGCAATATCCGACAAACTCTATGGGAGGAGTAACTTTATGGATCGTCGCTCATTTTTGAGAACTTCTGCACTTGGCGGTACCGCCGCAGCCGCATCGACACTGGCTGCACCGGCATACGCCCAAGGCAAACGCAAACTGACTATGGTCACCGCATGGGGCCGTGGCCTTGCCGGTGTGTTTGACGCAGCACAGCACACAGCCGACACCATCAACGCAATGTCCGATGGCAGCCTTGAAATCGAAATCAAAGCCGCAGGCGAACTGGTTGGCGCGTTCGAAGTATTCGACGCCGTTACATCCGGTCAGGCCGACATGTACCACGCTGCTGATTACTATTTCGTCAGCCAGCATCCCGGTTTCGCGTTCTTCACATCGATCCCGATGGGTATGACCGCGCAGGAACTGCACAACTGGTACTACCATGGCAACGGCCGCAAGTATCATGACAGCTTGGGCGAAATCTTTGGTCTGAAATCCTTCCTGGCCGGTAACACCGGTGCACAGGCCGGTGGCTGGTTCCGCAAGGAAATCAATGGCCCCGAAGATTTCAACGGCCTGAAATTCCGCATGCCCGGTCTGGGCGGCAAAGCCCTGGGTTATCTTGGTGCATCGGTTCAGAACCTGCCGGGTTCCGAAGTGTATCAGGCGCTGGCCTCCGGTGCGATTGACGGCACCGAGTGGATTGGCCCGTGGGCTGATGAAAAAGCCGGTTTCCAGGAAATCACCAAGTTCTTCTACACAGCCGGCTTCCACGAGCCGGGTGCCGGTCTGTCGCTGGCGACAAACCTTGACGTGTTCAACAGCCTCAGCCCTGCACACCAGAAGATGATCGAGGCCGCTTCTGCCTTTACCAACTCCTGGTCGCTGGCGCAGTTCCTGATGAACAACGGCTCGGCGCTTGAGCGTCTGAAAGCCGGTGGCGTCAAGGTTCTGGAATTCCCTGACAGCGTTTGGGATGCTTTCGGTGAAGGCACCCGTCAGGTCTATGAAGAATTCATGGGCGACGAGCTGTTCAAGGAAATCTATGACGATTACACAGCGTCGATGAAAGCATCGTCCGGCTGGTTGACCGTGGGTGAAGGCGCCTACCGCACCCAGCGTGACCGTGTAATGGGCTAACCCCCTTTATTTACTAACAAAACTGCCTGTCCCTTTGCGTGAAAACGCAAGGGGGCGGGTAATCCTGTAGGTTGCCGTATCCGGTGGCCCGTGTTGGATTTCTGGGGACCAATTCTTATGAACGATGATATCGCCTGCTCGGGCTTTTTCAGCGCATCCGTCGAGGATACCATATCCTGTCTGGATAAATTCGAAACCTCGGGGCCGATTCAGTGGTTCTTTGGCAATATACTCGAATCCTTTTACAACTTCGGTTATGCGATCACGCATCCCTCCCTGTGGCTAAGCTGGCTTAACGGGTTTGACGGGGCCGAGGACAAGCAGGCGCTGATGCGCTTTGTCTATTACGGCGGCTCGCAAGAATTCTTCTTTGTGATCTTCACGGCTTTCCTGATGATGACGGCATACGGCATCTGGCGAAACAGTTTCATGTGGGGCGTGGTGCGCACCCTGGAAGGGTTTGCCAACACCGTCGGGCGTTTCTTTGCCTGGGCCGGTCTGCTGATGGTGCTGCAACAGATTGTCATCGTCTTTATGCAGCGGATTTTTACCGCTGCCGAAATCACACTGGCCTTTGGCGCCCCGCTGACCAAGGACGTCAGCTGGTGGGCCGAGAGCCTGAAGTTTGAAAACGCATTGATCGTTGCGCTCTGTGCCACCTACACCTTTGTGCAAGGCGGGCATGTGCGGGTGGATCTGGTCTATTCCAAGGTCAAATTCCGCACCAAACGCGCGATTGATATGTTCGGATCATTGTTTTTCATGATGCCCACGGCGGTGCTGGTCTGGATGTATGGCTGGTATTTCATGTGGCGTAACCTGATCAACCCGCCGGTTTCGGCCTCGGACACGCTGGAGCGGTTGATGCTGAAATCCCGCGCGGTGCGCTGGAGCGTCGAGACCATCGGCTTTTCGCCCAATGGGTTCAACGGCTATTTCCTGTTCAAAATTCTGCTGATTTCCTATTCGGCAATGGTATTCCTGCAGGCGATCGCCTTTTTCTACCGTTCCTATCTGGAGCGCAAGGAGGGGCCGGAATCCGAGGGTAAATATCTGGATAAAGACAGTCTTGGCGAAGGCGAAGAAGCCTACGAAGGCACACATTAACATACTGGGGTAGAGACTATGTTATTCGGACTTGATGGCGTCGAGATTGGCCTGATCATCATCTTTCTGTCCCTGTTTGGCGGAATCCTTTCCGGTTTTCCGGTGGCCTTTGCCATTGGCGGCTCGGCTGTTATTTCCTTTGCGATCATTGCGGGGCTGGACAGCGCCGGTTTGCTGATCCATCAGGCGATTGACACGTCGAGCGATGCCTATAATGCGCTGCTGTCGTCGGGAATACACGCCGACAAGATATCGGTGTTCCGAAACCCCGACCTGCCTAGGATTGCCCAGCCTGTGTTCGAGCGTGGCTGGGAACACGCGATGAACACCAATATCAGTTTCATTGTGAACCGGATGAACGAACGGGTTCTGGCGGGGGCGTCGATTGAAACGCTGCTGGCGGTGCTGATGTTCGTGCTGATGGGGATCACGCTGGAACGCTCGAAAATCGCCAATGACCTGCTGACCACAATGGCCCGCGTGTTTGGCCCGCTGCCCGGCGGTCTGGCCGTTTCGGTTGTGGTTGTGGGCGCGTTTCTGGCGGCTTCCACGGGGATTGTCGGCGCCACCGTGGTGACGATGGGCCTGCTGTCCCTGCCCACCATGTTGCGGCACAACTATTCACCGGAACTGGCAACAGGGGTGATCGCGGCCTCGGGCACATTGGGGCAGATCATTCCACCCTCGATCGTGATCGTGCTACTGGGCACATTGGCGGGCGACCTTTATTCCGCCGCACAGGAACAGCGCGCACAATTGGTCGGCTGTTCCGATGCGCTGACCTATCTGGGCGAGGCGGCAGTGGTTTCGGTCGGCACGCTGTTTCAGGCAGCAATCCTGCCGGGGATTATGCTGGCCTTCCTCTATGGTCTATATGCCTTTGGCTATGCACTGGTGAAGCCGGACAAGGCACCGCCCGTGCCCGCCATGGAAGGCAAGGGTGAAAAGATCGGTCGCAACGGTGCGCTGACATGGTTCCTGCTGGCACCTGCGGTTCTGATCGGCGGCATGTTCGTGATGGGCAGTTTCGGTGTGGTCGGATCACAAGCGATTTTGGTCGACAGCTATTCCGATGCAACCGAATCCACATCCCTGCGCACAAATGTTTCCGAGCAATGTCAGGCTGCGATTATTGAATTGCACGGGCAGGAAAAATGGGATGCGGCTGTGGCCCAGCAAGCGGCGATTGACGCGGCAGGCGGGGCACAAGAGAGCCACAAACTGACCGCGGAAGAACTGGTTGCGGCAACGGATGCAAAGGTTGCGGCGGCAGCGCCGATCGGCTCGGGCATTGCCATCTTCTTTACCTTCATGGCGCTGATCCTTGTGTTTGCCCGTGGCATCGCACCTTCGGCCGACCCGCGCCCGATCCTGATCGGGCTGGCCGGTGTTGCGCTGGCGTTCATTGCAGATATTGCGCTGATCACACCCTTAAGCACACCGGGGATGACCACGACCTACCTGCTTATCCCCGCGTTGCTGACGTTCCATGGCGTTTACCATGCGGCAATCCGGTTGGGTAAAAACGAACTGCTGGCTGTGGTGTTCCCGCCGCTGGTGCTGATCATCGCGGTGCTTGGCTCGATTCTGGGCGGCATCACCAACCCGACACCGGCGGCAGCGCTGGGGGCGGGCGGGGCCATTCTGCTGGCGGCCTATCGCAAACTGCAGGACGAAGGCGGCACGGGACGGATTATCCTGATGGCGACATTCGCGATCGTCGTGATGATCCTTGTCGGGGTTAACTTTGATCTGCGGATGAACCGCAGCGACGTGCCATTCGAGGATATTCTGGCCTTTATCATTGCCAAAGGCGCCTATCTGTTCGCGATGTTCGGCATCCTTTTCGGTTGTGTCGTGCTGTATCGCGGCGCGGTCCTAACACCGATTGTGCGTGAAACAGCCAAGGTGACCAGCATGGTGTTCACCATCCTGATCGGCTCGCAATTGCTGAACCTTGTGGTGATTTCATTCGGTGGCGAGGAATATATTCAGGACTTCCTGAAAAGTTTCGACAGCGAAATGAAGGTGTTCCTGATCGTGATGGTCGTGCTGTTCTTCCTTGGCTTTGTGCTGGATTTCCTTGAAATCATCTACATCGTGATCCCGATCGTCGGGCCGGTGATTTACGGTGGCACGTTTGATCCGAAATGGGTGACGATCATGATTGCGGTGAACCTGCAAACTTCGTTCCTGACCCCGCCGTTCGGCTTTGCGCTGTTCTACTTGCGCGGGGTGGCACCGCCCAGCGTGACCACCGGCCACATCTACCGCGGTATCATTCCCTTCGTGTTGATCCAGGTGGTCGGGCTGGCGTTGTTATGGAGCTTCCCCAGCGTGGTTACCATTCTGCCGAACCTGTTTGCGAACTAGGGATTTACAGGACAATATGATGAAAAAGGCCTGCCGGTTTGGCGGGCCTTTTTGTTGGGAAATCATGTGAAAACAGGGGCAGAGGTTTATGGGTAATGCTTTGTAATATTGGTGAAAAATCTCTGTTGTGATAGAACTACTAAACCGGTTTAGTGGAACGGTTTTCGCAGGCGATTGCTGCCCGTCAAAGCGGCATTCCCGCCTGTAAGGCAAAGCAGTTAAATGCGTTCAGCCTTTCTGTGTTGGCAGAATATCCGGCAGGGTGATTTTCGCCACCTGCTCGGCAATTGGATCAACCGACAACGGGTGCGTATCTGCATCGAAACTGTCCGGATCCTCAAGCGGTTCCCAATCCCCGTTGCGGTAAATCTCCAGCGCCTTGAACCCGGCCTTATAGGCCATCTTGGGGCTGCCCGGCACCCAGTAGCCCAGATAGACATAGGGCAGGCCGGCACTGCGGGCGATGTCGATATGATCCAGGATCAGATAGGTGCCAAGGCTGTTTTTGGTTAGCTCAGGCTCGAAAAACGAATAAACCATGCTGACCCCGTCATCGAACACATCGGTCAGACAGACAGCCGCCAGATCGCGGGTGCCGTCGTCAGAGGGGGTAGTATATTCGATCACCCGGCTTTTGATCGGCGTTTCCTCGATCATTGCGGCAAATTCGAAAATGTCCATATCGGCCATGCCGCCATCGGCGTGGCGGTGTTCCAGATATCGGCGAAACAGATTGTATTGATCCTCGGTCGCCCAGGGGGACATGGCGTTACGCTGTAATTCGGCGTTCTTTTTCAAAACACGGCGCTGGCTGCGGGTCGGGGCGAAATCGGCCACCCTTATGCGGGCGGAAAAACAGGCGGAACAATCGGCGCAAGACGGGCGATACAGCACATTTTGCGACCGCCGGAACCCCTGTTTGGACAGCGCATCGTTCAGTTTTGTGGCAAATTCCCCTTGCAGGGCCGTGAACAATTTGCGTTCCATCCGCCCTTCCAGATAGGGGCAGGGCTGGGGGGCAGTCACGTAAAACTGCGGGGCTATGGGAAGGCTGTGGCGCATCTGGTTAATACGGGTCCGAAGTTTTTATTCAAATTCAAGATAACAACGGCGGGGCTTTGCGCCAACCCCTTTTGCAAAACGCGGTTAAGGCGGCCCCGATGGGGGGCCGCTTTGGTCGTGTTCAGGCGTCGACAGGCTCGTCTGCTTCTTTGGCCTTGCGGGCGCGCTCGTTCATAAAGTCGTCAAATTCCGACTTGTCTTTGGCCTCGCGCAACCGTTCAAGGAAGGCCTCGAAATTGCCCTGCTCTTCTTCCAGACGGCGCAGGGTGTCGGCCTTGTAGGCGTCAAACGCCGAGTTGCCCGAGGATTGATAGGCGTGGTGGCGTTCCATGCGGCGGCGGGAATGACGGCAAGAACCTTTGAACATGCGTTTGCTCCAGATCATATAAAACAGAAGGGCGAGGCCAACAGGCCAAAAGAAGATAAATCCAAGGACCATGGCGATGATCCATGCGGGTTTGCCGCGCTCATCCAGCCATGTTTCGGCCTGTGATGGCCATGTTGCGACAGTGCTCATTTGGGTCTCCGATTGTTAGGGTTTCGGGTTTGATGTGAATGTCTTTCACATTACCAAGATTGGCATTTGTGGCGCCTCTTGCAAGGGTAAATGTAAAAGCTTTTTACATAAATTTGGATTAAGACGTAAAATCAATGGTTTGTGCGCTTGAAATTCGCTGCAAATCGGCTGGATTTATCGGGAAAACATGACGCGGGGTGCCTGCTGCTGCCCAAACGGTGTCAAATTCCAGCAGTTTAGGGTCGAAAAAGGCACGGATCGGCGACAGATGCCCGACAGGGGACACCCCACCAATGGCAAAGCCGGTCTGGCTGCGGATCAGACCCGCGTCAGCCTTGCCTAATGGCTCGCCTGCAACAGAACTGGCCGTGTCAGCGCACACCTGATTGCCGCCAGCGGTGATGAACAAAACCGCTTCATTGGTGGTTTCCCCGCGAAAGATGATGGATTTGGCGATCTGGTCCAGTGCACAGCCCACCGCATCTGCCGCCGCTTGCGCGGTGCGGGCACCCTCGCTCATCTCAACGGGGGTGGCATCTATTCCCGCCGCATCCAGTGCGCGGATCACACGTTTCAGGCTTTTGCTCATTTTTCATCTCTCCTGTTTGCGTGGTCCAGTATTGGTGTAACAAAGGTCAAGCGCAAGAGGAGGCGAAAGGGATGCAAAAATATGAACTGGATACGTTTCTAACGCTGGAGCAAACCGTGTGGCAAGCGCTGGTCACGGGGGATGGGAATGCGGACTCGCGTATGTTGGAAGACGGGTTTCTGGGAGTCTATGCCACGGGGTTCTCGAACAAGGCGGGGCATGTCGGGCAATTGGATGCCGGCCCGACAGTGACCGAATACGCGCTGGATGACGCGCGATTGCTGATTTTGGGCGAAGGTGTTGTGTTGCTGGCTTACCGTGCCGTGTTCAGGCGCGTTGGTCGTGAGGTGCCTGAAGTGATGTATGTCTCCTCGGTATGGCGGGAAACGGGGCAGGGGTGGAGAAATATCTTTAGTCAGGACACTGCAGTGGAACTGTCTGGTTGACCCTATGTCGCCTGCGCCCCATCCTTGCCGCATGAATTTCGCATCCCTCATAACCCGCACCCCGATTCCCCATAATCCAGACCGTGGCGCGGAGGTGGCGGCGCGGTTTGCCGATGCGCCAGAGCCGATACAAAACCTGATCAAAGGGGCCGCCGGATGCAGCCCGTATCTGTCCGTAATCATGGTCAAACAAGCCGACTGGCTGACCGGGGCCTTTGACGATCAGCAGGCGGCGCTAACCGCGCTTTATCAGGCTTGTAAAGACGCCCCGCTTGACCAGTTGAAATCCCTGTTGCGTCAAGCGAAGTCCCGTATCGCTGCCCTGACCGCATTGGCCGATCTGGGCGGGGTATGGGCGTTGGAGCAGGTCACCGGCACCATGACGGACTTTGCCGATCTGGCGGTGGATGTGTCGCTAAAGGCGCTGGTGGCGGCAGAGATCAAGCGCGGCAAACTGCCCGGCATGGGGCCGGATGACGTGGCCACAGCGGGCGGCATGGTGGTGCTGGCGATGGGCAAGATGGGGGCGGGCGAGTTGAACTATTCCTCGGACATCGACCTGATCTGCCTGTTTGACGAAACCCGCTATTCGGACGATGACTACCATGATGCCCGCGCCGCATTCATCCGCGTGACCCGCAAGATGAGCGCGCTTTTGTCCGACATCACCGGCGAAGGTTACGTTTTTCGCACCGATCTGCGCCTGCGCCCCGATCCGTCCGTCACCCCCGTTTGCCTGTCGATGGACGCCGCGATGCGCTATTACGAAAGCCTTGGCCGCACTTGGGAACGCGCAGCCCATATCAAGGCCCGCCCCTGCGCCGGTGACCTGATGGCGGGGCAGGCGTATCTGAAAAACCTGTCGCCCTTCATCTGGCGCAAACATCTGGATTTTGCCGCCATCCAAGACGCCCATGACATGCGCCTGCGTATCCGCGAACACAAAGGGTTGGGTGGGCCGATCACGCTGGAAGGCCACAACATGAAGCTGGGGCGCGGCGGTATCCGCGAGATTGAATTCTTCACCCAGACCCGCCAGATCATCGCCGGCGGGCGCGATCCCGACCTGCGCAGCCGTGAAACGGTGCCGGCCTTGCGGGCGCTGGCGACCAAGGGCTGGGTCGAACCGGATGTGGCCGAATTGCTGGTCAAACGCTACCGCAGCCACCGCGAGGTCGAACACCGCCTGCAGATGGTGAACGATGCGCAAACCCATGACCTGCCCAAATCGGCCGATGAATTCGACCGGCTGGCGCAATTCATGGGCATCCGTGACACTGACAAACTACGCGCCCGCCTGATGTCGGAACTGACCGAGGTGCATGAATTGACCGAAGGCTTCTTTGCCCCCACCGTCATGCGCCCCGAACCCGCGCCCGATCTGCCGGACGGGGCCGGGGAAATCATGGCCCGCTGGTCCAGCTATCCGGCCCTGCGTTCGGCCCGCGCGGTGGAAATATTCGAGCGCTTGCGCCCCGATCTGCTGGCACGGTTGCAAAAGGCCGCCAATCCGGCCGAGGCTTTGGCACAGTTCGACGGTTTCCTGTCCGGTCTGCCCGCCGGTGTGCAACTGTTTTCTTTGTTCGAGGCAAATCCGCAACTGATCGACCTGATCATCGACATTTGCACCACCACGCCCGCGCTGGCCCGCCACCTGTCGCGCAATTCGCAGGTGCTGGATGCGGTACTGGGCGGGTCATTTTTTGAACCCTGGCCCGGTGCGGCGGCGTTGGAACAGGAACTGGCGACGAAACTGGCCACTGTGGATGATTACGAAGGCAAGCTGGACACGGCACGACGCTGGAAAAAGGAATGGCATTTTCGCATTGGTGTGCATCACCTGCGCGGTCTGATAGATGCGCAAGAGGCGGGGCAGCAATATGCCGATCTGGCTGGGGCCAGTGTGGCGGCGTTGTGGCACCCCGTGGTGGGCCATTTCGCCGAAAAGCACGGCACGCCGCCGGGCAGGGGGGCGATGGTGCTGGGCATGGGGTCGCTGGGGGCGGGGCGGTTGAATGCCACCTCGGATCTGGATTTGATCGTGATCTATGACGCGGGCGGGGTCGAAGCCTCGGACGGGCGCCGCCCGCTACAGGCGCGGCCCTATTATGCGCGGCTGACGCAGGCTTTGGTGACCGCCCTGTCCGCCCCGATGGCCGAGGGGCGGTTATACGAGGTCGACATGCGCCTGCGCCCGTCAGGACGGCAGGGACCGGTGGCGACATCGTTGCAATCCTTCATGACCTACCAGCAGGACGAGGCATGGACATGGGAACATCTGGCCCTGACCCGCGCCCGATCTGTGGCGGGGAACGGGGCGCTGGGGGAGGAAATCGAGACGTTTCGCGCGGCCCTTCTGGCCGACAAGGGCAAACTGCCCCGCGTCTTGCCCGATGTGGCCGATATGCGTGCCCGTCTGGCCGAGGCAAAACCCGCCCGTGATGAATGGGAGGCCAAGCTGGGGCCGGGCCGGATGCAGGACATCGAACTGGTGGCGGAAACGGCCGCCCTGCTGGCAGGCGACACAGCCCGCGATGTTGCGGGGCAACTGGCGGCGGGGAAACGCATTGGCTGGCTGACCGGCGAGCAGCGACAGGCCTTGCAGCAGGCCTATGATATGCTGTGGCGGCTTCGCGGCACCGCGAAATTGCTAAGCGAACAGGCGCTGGATATGGAGGGCCTGGGCGAAGGGGCGCGGGCCTTTGTTTTGCGCGAACTGGGGGCGGACAGTGTGCAGGCCGCGGCCAAAGCGCTTGATACTGTCGTTGCGGCGTCCCATATGGTCGTGGATGAATTGTTGCCTGTGAAGGTGCAGGATTAATCTGGGCGTAACAGGAAACGCGAATGAGTATGACCGAACTGGACCCGCGCGGTTTGATCCGCGAAAGCTACCGGATCGAGGGGATAAGCGGCCCTGAATGTCGCTCGATCTTTCTGGATTGGGCGCTGGGGGCTGTGGCGGGGGCTGATCTGAAAGTGCAGATTGCGGCGCTGTTGGCACATTACAGCGACGCATTTCCAGATCATCCGATGACGCAGGTTTTGCGCGAAGGGCTGGCCGATGCCGCCCCTGGAAAACGACGCGGCGGGCGCAAGGCACGGCTGGAGCGCTGAAAATAACCCTATCGCCCGCCAGAAATGTTTTATAACAGGGGGCCATGACACAAACAGCCGCCACACCCGCCGCCACTCTCGCAGTCGTCCGCCTGAAACCCAAAGCCGAAGCTCGCGCCATCCGCCACGGCTTCCCCTGGGTGTTCATTGATGAAATTGTCACCGACCGGCGCACCAAGGCGCTAAAGGCCGGCACATTGGCGCGGCTGGAAGACCATGATCGCCGCCCGCTGGGGCTGGTGGCAGTGAATATGGCGTCCAAGATCGCCTGCCGGATGCTGGACCGCAACCCCGATGCCGTGATCGATGTGGACTGGTTCAAAGCACGGGTTGAACGGGCGCTGGCCCATCGCGCCCGCCTGTATGACGCGCCGTTCTATCGCCTGATCCATGCGGAATCCGACGGGCTGCCCGGTGTGGTGATCGACCGTTTCGGCGATGCCGCCGTGATCCAGCCCAACGCGGCATGGGCCGAAGTGCATCTGGACATGCTGGCCGAGGCCGTGGCCGATGTCACCGGCGTTTCCACCATCGTGAAAAATGCCACCGGCCGGTCGCGTGCGCTGGAGGGGCTGAACGAGGAAACCCTGCTGTTGCGCGGCACGCTGGACGGGCCGATCCCTGTGCCGATGAATGGCGCGACCTATATGGCGGACCTGCTGGGCGGCCAGAAAACCGGTCTGTTTTATGATCAGCGCCCGAACCATGCCTTTGCGCAACGCCTGTGCAAAGACGCCCGCGTGCTGGATGTATTTTCCCATGTTGGCGGGTTTTCTCTGGCGGCTTTGGCCGGTGGGGCGGCCCATGCGCTGGCAGTTGACAGCTCGGCCCCTGCGCTGGAACTGGCCAAAGCCGGTGCCGAGGCCATGGGGCAGGCGTCACGTTTTGACACGCGCAAGGGCGATGCCTTTGCGGTGATGGAAGATCTGGCCAAGGAAGGGGCGCTGTTTGACGTGGTGATCTGTGATCCCCCCGCCTTTGCACCTGCCAAACCGGCCTTGCATGCGGGTTTGCGCGCCTATGAACGGGTGGCGCGGCTGGCGGCGCCTCTGGTGGCCGAAGGCGGTTATCTGGGCCTGTGTTCCTGTTCGCACGCGGCGGATTTGAACGCGTTTCGCAATTCCTCGGCCCGCGGGATTGGCCGTGGCGGGCGGCGCGGGATGCAGATTTATTCCGGCGGGGCGGGGGCGGATCACCCCTTGCTGCCGCAACTGGCGCAAAGCGGTTATCTTAAGGCGCTGATTTTCCGGCTGGACTGATGCGGGTATTGATCGACGCCTGTGTGCTCTACCCTACCGTGATGCGCGAGGTGCTGATGGGGGTGGCGCGGCGTGGGTTGTTCACCCCGCTTTGGTCGGCGCGGATACTGGAAGAATGGGCGCGGGCAGCAGCACGGATCGGCGACGGGCAGGAAGATGTTGCGCGCGGCGAGATTGCCTTGTTGCGCGCCGGATGGCTGGATGCTGAAATCAGCTATCCGGATGAACTCGAAGCCAGTTTGCATCTGCCTGATCCAAACGACACCCACGTTCTGGCCGCCGCCATCGCAGGCAAGGCGGATGTTTTGCTAACCATGAACCTGAAAGATTTCCCCACCCGCAGCCTGACCGGCCACGGGGTGATCCGCCGTGATCCGGATGGATTGTTGCGGGAAATGCTCATTGAAAATCCTGATGTTGTGGGGGATGTGGCCGAAAAAGTGCGCCAGACAGCCGAACGTTTGTCGGGGCAGAATTGGGACATGCGCAAGCTGATGAAAAAGGCGCGGTTGCCGCGGTTGGGCAAGGCGCTGGTGGCTTGAATCTGCCGATTTTGAATAGGTAAGGATTTTCCTACTATTCAAAATGCGGGGCAATCTGTTAACCTTTTGCTATTCAATGACGAAGACTCGGCAATTTTCGCCGAATACGACCAAGACGAAATCCGGAAAAATAAAACACTGCCTGTCGGAGGCAATATTACACCTGACTCTGCGCCTGATTTTTCGCGCGGGAAAACATATTTTTTACTGGAGAGTGAAATGTTTATTTCAAAACAAACCCTGTTTGCCGCAGTTGTGGCATTATCGACCCTTCCGTTTCTGGCCCAAGCCGCAGATGTCCCTGCCAAAAAACAAACCGAGCTTGGCCTTTATGTTACGGCCGTCGAGGCCGCTGACATGTTGCAAGACCCCGATGTCGTGCTGGTGGATGTGCGCAGCCGCGTCGAAGTGGCCTTTGTTGGCATCCCGAAACGGGCCAATGTGAATATCCCTTTCAAAATCATGCCCGGCTTTGCCGAGTTCAATCCGGAAAAAGGCACCTATGCGATGGTGCCCAACCCTGACTTTGCCAGAGTGTTCGAGGAGTATGCACAGGAAAACGGCATGACCCGCGACAGCAAAGTGATCCTGATCTGCCGCTCCGGCGGGCGCAGTGCGCGGGCGGCGAATGTGTTGGCCGGTATGGGTTATACCAACGTCTATTCATTGGTGGACGGGTTCGAGGGGGACAAGGCATCCGACGGCCCGCAGCGTGGGCAGCGGGTGGTGAATGGCTGGAAAAATGCCGGTCTGGAATGGAGCTACAAGCTGTCGGAAATGCAGGTTTACCCTGAGGATCGGTAGGGTGGAAAGCTGTGCGGATTTCCGTGTTTTTCTTTTCGGGGAATGCTGAAAACAACGACTAAGGCTCTGTAAAACAACGGTTAAATTTTGATTCAACAGAACCATTAAACCGGTTTAATGGTTCTGTTTTGCAAGCGTTTTGGTAAATGCCTCTTTCAGAATTAACGGGGCAGGGCTTTTCTAGCGTTTCCAGCGCGTTTCCATGGCTTCGATCGCCTTGATCCGCTCGTCAGTTTTCGGGTGGCTCAGCAACCAGGCGGGCGCGCTGCCACCATTTGATTTGGTCAGCGCGTCCAGTTTGCGAAACAGGGTTTTCTGTGCCTCGGTGCCGATCCCCGATTTCGTCAGCAGGGCCGAGGCATAGGCGTCGGCCTCATACTCATCGGAGCGTGACAGGCGGGCGGCCAGCAGGGTGGTCAGGAAATTGGCGATATAGACACCAAGGCCGGGGATAAAGCGGGTAAACACCATGATCATCGCGGTGCGCAGAGCATTCTGGCCCGAGAAATCAATCATCCGGCGGCGCGAATGGCCAAGGGCGACATGGCCCAGTTCATGTGCAATCACGCTGGCCATTTCCGGCCCAGTGACTTCGCCTGCGCGGTATTTGTCATAAAATCCACGGGTGATAAAGATGCGCCCGTCGGGGGCCGCCAACCCGTTCACGGGATCGATTTCATAGATGTTCACACGAATGCGGGGCAGGTCCAGTGCCTGTGCCATCTTGTCAGTCAGTTTTTTCAGGTTCAGATCGGCCAGTTCGGTGGATTTTGCATCCAGTTCGCGCGACGTGCGCCAGACCGAAAAGCGGTACATGACAAGCGCGTATAGGATGGCGATCAGGATCGGGGTCAGGCGAAGCATAGGGAATATATGGCGACGGTAGGGGGCAGTGGCAAGGGCGGATGCCTGCGGCGCAGGTATTTGGGGCAAGAAGAAGGAGGGGTCAGGATTTGCGGGGCTGTTTCATGGCATGGCGCAGTCCGATGCCAAGACCGATGGTAACGACTAATGCAGCAAGGAAACCGCTGGCGTTGCCCAGAATGTCGGCAACTTCGGTGATCCGGTCGGCAAACAGATAGCCCAGGCTGACATATAGGATGACCCAGACGGCTTCGCCCAAAGCCCCCCACAGGGTGAAACCGGCCCAGTTGTATCCGGTCGCGCCGCCGCCGAAATTGACATAGGGGCCAAGCGGGGAAAACAGCCAGCGCGACAGGAAAACGCCGGGGCCGCCGTAACGTGTGGTCAGGCTGTTGGCCTTGCTCAGCAGGGCCTTGCGTTTGGGCGCGCGGGCCAGCCATGTGCCGGCTTTGCGGCCTATCTGGAATCCGGTCTGATCCCCCGCCACAGCCCCCAGATAGGCGGACGAAACGGCGGTGGTCAGGCCAAGGTCGCCACTGGCGACAAAGCCGCCGCCGGCCAGCATCATCAAGGACGAGGGCATGGGGATGGCAAGGCAGCTAAGGAAGGTGGTGGCAAACAGCATGATTGCGCCGTAATCCGCGACAAGAGACAGCAGCAGGTCACTCATTCGGCGGCCTTGCGGGTTTTGATCGTGTCCAGTCTGGATTGCAGTTCCTGAAGGGTAATTCCCTGATCTTTCAGCAGGTTTTTAAGGTGGATACGGGAAACGCTGGATGGATCAATGCCCAGCACCTGTTCCAGTTCATCCGCTGTCAAATCATAGGAATAGGCCAGATAACGCGGTGTCATCCAGCCCTCGAGCGGCTGGTTTTGGTGGGTGGGATTGCTGAAATAGAGCGTGACAACCACCAGCCGGACGGCAAACATCAGGGTTGCCGCCGCCGCCAGAATAAAAGCCAGCAACAGCAGCTTGTGGTTTTGCCACAGGAGGTTGAGCCGGTTTAACAAGGGGCCGAAAACCTATTCTCCAGCTTGATAAAAGGGGACCGGACTTTGGGCTGAATCTTTGTAAAAGGCATATACCGTGTATTTAGCGTCTGCATCATAGCCCATTCCGAGAGAGCCTGTCGGCATTCCAGGGGTAGATATACCGCGAATGTCTGGTTGTTCCTGCAATAGCTTGTTCAGCGCCTGCACCGGAACGTGACCTTCCAGAATATAGTCCCCCAGAACTGCCGTGTGACACCCCTCCAACTGTTCGGGGACGCCCGCCTGCCGTTTGAGCAGTGACAAATCCTCGAGGTTGACGATTTTGACCTGATAGCCAATTTTCTCCATTTCCTGCGCCCATGCGGTGCAGCAGCCGCAGGATGGGTTCTTGAATACCGTCATCAGATGGTTGTCGGCCACGACGGGCAGTGCGGAAAACCCCACTCCCAGACCAAGAATTGCAGCAAGAAATCGGGGACGAAAGGCTTTCATAGGTTCTCTCCTGTGGACAATATACCGGGCAAGGTTACGCAGGCATTGTACAATAGGCAATGGAGATAACCCGATCGTGTGGTGGGGGCAGGATCACCGCCCCAGCGTTTTCATGCCGCGGGTGATGCCTTCAAGCGTCATCGGCACCATCCGGTCCTCGAAAATCTCGCGGATCATCGCGATAGAGTGGGTATATTGCCAATGTTCCTGCGGCAGCGGATTGATCCACAGGTTGTCGGGCCATTGTTCGCGGGCGCGACGCAGCCAAGTTTCGCCGGTTTCCTCGTTCCAGTGTTCATTCGCGCCACCACGATAAGCGATTTCATAGGGCGACATCGAGGCATCGCCAACAAAGATGCATTTATAGTCCGGCCCGTAGGTGCGCAGCACTTCCCATGTCGGGATCTGGTGGTTCCAGCGGCGCGCATTGTCTTTCCACACGCCTTCGTACAGGCAGTTATGGAAGTAATAATATTCCATATGCTTGAATTCGGCGCGGGCGGCGGAAAACAGTTCCTCGACGATTTTGATATGCGGGTCCATCGAGCCGCCGACATCCAGAAACAGCAGGATTTTCACCGCGTTGCGCCGTTCGGGGCGGGTTTTGACATCCAGATAGCCGTGTTCGGCGGTGGCGCGGATGGTGCCGTCCAGATCCAGTTCTTCATGCGCGCCGTCACGGGCCCAGTTGCGCAGGCGTTTCAGGGCGACCTTGATGTTGCGGGTGCCCAGTTCCACGCTGTCGTCAAGGTTCCTGAAATCGCGCCGGTCCCAGACCTTGACGGCCCGCTGGTGGCGCGAGCGGTCCTGCCCGATGCGCACGCCTTCGGGGTTGTAGCCATAGGCACCAAAAGGCGAGGTGCCGGCGGTGCCGATCCATTTGCTGCCGCCCTGATGGCGTTTTTCCTGCTCTTTCAGGCGTTCCTTCAGGGTTTCCATCAGCTTGTCAAAGCCGCCAAGGGCTTCGATCTCGGCCATTTCCTCCGCGCTGAGGTGCTTCTCGGCCATTTTCTCCAGCCAGTCGGCAGGAATATCGACCGCGTTCAGAACATCGTCAAAGCTGATATGCTCCAGCCCCTCGAACGTGGCGGCAAAGGCGCGATCGAACCTGTCCAGATGGCGTTCGTCTTTGACCATGGCGGTGCGGGCAAGGTAATAGAAGCCTTCGACATCATAGGTGACAAGGCCGCGTTTCATACCCTCAAGGAAGGCCAGAAATTCGCGCATGCTGACCGGCACATCGGCGCTGCGCAGGTTTTCAAAGAAACGCAGGAACATGGGCGCCTAGGCCCCGCGTGCGGTAAAGATAGAGTAAAACAGCGCGATCATGCCGAAAATCAGCATATAGACCGCCACATATTGCGCGATGTCCTTGACGTTGCCGCCCTTGCGCATGGCGTGATAGGCGCCAAGGCCGGCACCGAACAGGGCAGCGAAATAGATAAGCAGCATGGTGTCCTCGTCTGGTTGCTGTTTTACTTTGGCGTCAGGGCAGAGATGCCCGCAAGCCGGTCAAGCGCGGCCTTTTTGCTGCCAAAGGCATAACGCGCCCATCCCAGACTGTCGAGCCGCACTTCGCGGGCCTCGGTGGTGTGGTTTTGCAAATCCAGGGCTTCGGCCTTGATCATCAGCACCATCGACAGGGTGACAGCGTCCTGTGCCTGCAACAGGGCGGGCAGGCTGCTATTGGCCTGATTGATGGCGATTTGGGCATCACCGTCACTTAGGGAAATGGCGGCCAGTTGCATGGTGATCTGTGCGGCCTGAAGGCGCATTTCCGGGCGACCGCGGAAGATCGTTAATGCCTCGCGAAAGGCGCAGCGGGCAAGGCCGGCATCCTGGGCAAGGGTCAGGCGGCCCAGTTTGTGCAGGCTGAATCCGGTGCGCACGTCTGCCCAGCCGTGATTGCGGGCAATGGTAACGGCGCGCATGGCGGCGGCACGGCGGGCAGAATGGCTTTTGGCGGGGTTGATGGTCTGGCGTATGGCGTTTTCCCAGCTTTTGGGCGTTGCGCTGACCGGGGCATGGCCCGTGGCAAATTCACCGGCCGGATTCAGGCGGGCCAGAATGCGGGGCAGGGCGGCGGCGGCCTGTTGACGGGTTGTGCCCTTGTGCAGCTCGGGCGCGTAATAGGCGCGCAGCACCAGCATGTCGAAACCGGTCAGGATGGAATGGTAATTGTCATCGTTAAAGATGCTGTCGGGCAGGCGGAACAGATCGTTCAGCGGGCCAAGGGCCTGTGCCAGTTCTTCGTGCAGGCAGTCGCGCATTTCCTGCGGGCTGACGTTATCGGGGATAAAAATGGCCATGCGGGTGCGTTTGCGCAGGGTTTTCCAGTTGGTGACACTGCTGCGCCGCAACCGGCGAAAATCCCCCCAGCTGGAAACGCCGGGCACGACAAAACAGGCGGCTGTGGGGCGCATATGTTTGAACTGTCTGACCGGCACTGTATTGATCGAGATATTCGCCGTTTTTGCCGCCGGAACCCGCCGGATATCGATGCCCGCCTCGTTGCGAAGCCGGACCAGAAGCGCATCCAGATCTGACGAAAGCGTTGCGGGTGCAGTGCCGTTGATGCGCACACTGATCGGCACCTCGAAACGGGTCATAAAGGGCAGGGGTTGCCCGTTTTCCAATCGAAACGACAGGTCCAGAAAATCCTGTGCGATTTCGCTGTTGCTGCGGGTTGGCGGGCTGACATGGGCCGGCCCGAACCGCTTCATGGGCGGTATTGGCCCCGCGTAGGTACTGTTTTGCTGTGTTGTCCGGTTATGGGAAGCCGGTGTGGGGGCGCATGCCATAAGTGCAAGAAGCGGCAGCAGAAACAATAAACGCATACAGGTTACGGCCTTTGATACTTGATAAACGGGGTCTGGACCGCGATGCGGTCGTATAGTTTGCGGGCTTGGGTGTTGAAATCCTGTGTCAGCCAGTAAACGGCGGGGGCACCGGCGGCATCGGCTGCCGCATAGACGCCTTCGATCAGGGCGCGGCCAATGCCCTTGCCGCGCACATCCGGATCGGCATAGAGGTCTTGCAAATAACAGGTGTTTTCGATTTTCCAGCCGTGGCGGTGAAACAGGTAGTGGGTCAGCCCCACCAGTTTGCCATCCAGTTCAGCGACCAACCCGTTGAAATCCTGCGGATCATCGCCCAGAAGGCGGGCAAAGCTGCTGGCGTAGACATCTTCTGGAAGCGATGTTTCGTAAAACGCCAGATAATCATGCCACAACCGGCGCCACTGTTGTTCATCAGCGGCTTTTAGCGGGCGGATGATCAGGGTGGGCATGCCAGTCATTTAATTGTTATCCTTGGATAATATTTGATAATCCCCGATTGTAACGGCAGCGGGGGGGCAATGGCAATCGCCATGTTTGTTGCCAATCGGTGACACAGCTTGAACTTGGCCCCGATGCCACATACATTGACCCCATGCGTGGCCCCGTTGGACGCCGGGTTTTGCGCAGCAGACAATTTGGAGAGCAAAATGTTCAAACTACCGGCCATCAGCGCGGCAGTCATTGTACTGGCCGCACAGGGCGCGTCCGCATGTGTTGCCTATGACGGGCCTACAGATACATTC
Organism: Profundibacter amoris; assembly: GCF_003544895.1. Classification (GTDB taxonomy): domain Bacteria; phylum Pseudomonadota; class Alphaproteobacteria; order Rhodobacterales; family Rhodobacteraceae; genus Profundibacter; species Profundibacter amoris. The sequence goes on along the minus strand of NZ_CP032125.1, from coordinate 1,930,719 downwards.
ACCAACACCTGTGGCAACGAAGTTTTCGTTCAATACCGCACGGTTGGCGGTGGGTGCTATGCCGCCGAACGCGGGTCAGTAACGTTGAAAGATGGCGAATCCAAATCCGATCCGCTGTTGTCCGAGACTTGTGGCTCATCGGGCACGTTCCGCGTGGACTGGGCATGGTGTGATTATCAGGACTGGAAAAGCGGGTCCTGCAAGCCGAAGTTCTAGCGCCGAAATCTTGTAAAGATTTCGGACCGTTTTCTTTCAAAGAAAACAGCCCCTCGACTGCGAATAGAGCCGTTAACGCTGCCCCCGCGCCATAAACGCCAGCCGTTCAAACAGATGCACATCCTGTTCGTTCTTCAGCAATGCGCCATGCAGTTTGGGCAGGGCATTGGCCCCGTCGCGTTTCAGGTCTTCGGCTGTCAGATCTTCGGCCAGCAGCAGTTTCAGCCAGTCCAGAACCTCGCTGGTTGACGGTTTTTTCTTCAACCCTGCCGTTTCGCGCAATTCATAGAACTGGGTCAGGGCGGTTGTCAGCAGGGCGTCTTTCAACCCCGGGTGATGCACCTCGACGATCTTTTTCATCGTCTCCATATCGGGAAAGCGGATGTAGTGAAAGAAACAGCGGCGCAGGAAGGCGTCGGGCAACTCCTTTTCATTGTTCGAGGTGATGATCACGATCGGCCGCACCTTGGCACGGATGGTTTCATCGGTTTCGTAAACGTGGAACTCCATCTTGTCCAATTCCTGCAACAGGTCATTGGGGAATTCGATATCGGCCTTGTCGATCTCGTCAATCAGCAGAACGACTTTGTTTTCAGCCTCGAATGCCTGCCACAGCTTGCCTTTGCGGATGTAGTTTTTCACATCATGCACCCGTTCCTCACCCAGCTGGCTGTCGCGCAGGCGGGATACCGCGTCATATTCATACAACCCCTGTTGCGCGCGGGTGGTGGATTTGATGTGCCATTCGATCATCGGCAGATCCAGCGACTGCGCCACCTGACGGGCCAGCTCGGTTTTGCCGGTGCCGGGTTCCCCTTTGACCAGCAGCGGGCGTTCCAGCGTTACAGCGGCATTTACAGCGACGGTCAGATCGTCGGTGGCAACATAGGTATCGGTCGAGGTAAATTTCATAAGCTTCACAGCGCCTGTATGGTTTGCGGTTTTGCCAATACCTATCTGTTTGATCACTTTGCTTCAAGCGGATGAGAATGGGGCGTGACAATAGCGCCGGATTGCACTAGATCAGCGGCAGGAGTGGGTTCCGGAGGTTAGGATGCGAGATTCGACAGCCAAAGGACTGCAAGAGGGAGAAGGTATGAAAGCCGAGATTTTCTTGCCAGATGATTATAGACCAGCCGAAGACGAGCCGTTCATGAACGACCGTCAGTTGGAGTATTTCCGCCGCAAGCTGGTTGCGTGGAAAGAAGACATTATGTCCGACGGCAAAGACACCATTGAACATCTTCAGGATGGCACACGCAATATCCCCGATGTTGCCGACCGCGCATCCGAGGAAACGGATCGTGCGCTGGAATTGCGCACACGCGATCGCCAGCGCAAGCTGGTGGGCAAGATTGATCAGGCCCTGCGCCGGATTGAGGAAGGCGAATTTGGCTATTGTTCTGTTACAGGCGAGCCGATTTCCCTGAAACGTCTGGACGCGCGCCCGATTGCCACCATGTCGCTGGAAGCACAGGAACAGCACGAGCGGCGCGAAAAAGTGCATCGTGACGACTGATTGTTGGTGTAGATCAACGAAAATGGTTTTCAGATAAAGCATACAGGCACCGGGGCGGCGACGCTCCGGTGTTTTTGATATGGGGATTTGGTGATGGCACTGGACGGGCAAAAGATTTGCGTTCTTGGCGCGGGCATTGGCGGGCTGGCCGCCGCAACGGCGCTGGCGAGGCGCGGCGCCGAGGTGACGGTGATGGAGCAATCCGCCGAGATCGCCGAGGTTGGTGCGGGTTTGCAGATTGGTCCCAACGGCTTTGCGGTGATGCGGGCGCTGGGGGCGGGGGATGCCCTGGCCGGTTGTTCGGTGCGGGCCGAAGGGGTCTCGCTGCTGGACGGGGTTTCGGAAAAGCCGGTGTTCGGGCTGGATTTCCAGCGGTTTGCCGATGATCAGGAATATTATTTCGTGCATCGCGCCGATCTGGTCGATGTGCTGGCCGATGCTGCCCGCAAGGCGGGGGTGAAAATCCGGCTGTTGCAACAGGTTGAAACAGTCACGGTGCAGGATGGCCATGCGCATGTGGTGATGAAACAGGGCGGGGGATCGTCCCCCGATGTGCTGATCGGGGCGGACGGGTTGCATTCACGGGTGCGTATGGCACTGAATCGCGACAATGATCCGTTTTTCACCCGTCAGGTGGCATGGCGCACGATTGTGCCCGCACAGGGGAACGAGCCGGCCATGGCGCGGGTTTACATGGGCGCGGGCAAGCATCTGGTGGTTTACCCGCTGCGCGATGGTAAAATGCTGAATATCGTGGCGGTGCAGGAACGCGATGAATGGGCCGCCGAGGGGTGGAATTTCCGCGATGATCCGGCCAATCTGCGCGCTGTATTTGCCGATTTCAGGCCCGGGGTGCAGGGGCTGCTGGAACGGGTCGAGGATGTTTACCTCTGGGGTCTGTTTCGCCATCCGGTGGCGGAAAACTGGCACAAGGGGCGCGTGGCTATTCTGGGCGATGCGGCGCATCCGACCTTGCCGTTCATGGCCCAGGGGGCGGTGATGGCGCTGGAGGATGCCTGGGTGCTGGCGGATGCGCTGGATAAGGCGGATACGGTTGAAACGGGGCTTGCCAGCTATCAGACCCGTCGCCGTCCACGCGCCGCACGGGTGATTGACGCGGCCAGCAAGAACGCGCGCAATTACCATCTGTCGCCGGGGCCTCTGCGCTTTGCGGCGCATACGGCGTTGCGGCTGGGCAGCACATTTGCGCCATCACTTGCGATGAAGAAATTCGACTGGATCTACAAACACGATGTCACCCGCGCCTAGGAGGGGGTCTGTTTTCTTTCAAAGAAAACAGACCGAAATCTTTCAAAGATTTCGGGGCACCCGCATACCGCACCGATCAATCTGACAAGCCCTTGTTTCTATCAGGGTTTAGCCTACAGTTGCGCCATTGAAAAAAACGCGTGAAAGGCAGGACCATGACGGATTCCGAAGCAGAATACACCCGTGTCGGTCATCATATTTCCGGGGCCGAGCAAAGCCAGATGTTTGGCAAACCCTGCTTCAAAACCGGTGGCAAAGCCTTTGTCTCTTATTTCCAGGACGCAATGGTGTTCAAGCTGACCGGTGACGCCCATACCCGCGCTTTGGCGCTGGATGGGGCGCAACTGTTTGATCCATCCGGCAAGGGGCGGGCCATGAAAGAATGGGTGCAGGTGCCATTTGCGTACAAAGACCTGTGGCCGGAACTGGCCAGCGCCGCCCGTCAATACATTGGCGGCTAGGCCTGCGTCGCCTCGTAACCTTCTTCTTTCAGCGCAGCCAGAATGGCACCCAGATCGGCGCTGCTGTCGATTTCGGCCGTGCGGTTATCCAGATCAACCGCAACCTTGGCGTCCGCATCAACACTTGCAACAGCTTTTTCCACAGCCGCCTTGCAGTGGCCGCAAGTCATATCTGGGATGTTCAGTTTTGTCATGGTTATCCTCTTTTTATCAAACGGTTACGCGGCCAGATCAACCCAGACCGGCACATGGTCCGACGGTTTTTCCCGCCCGCGGATTTCGGCATCTATCTGGCAATCCAGCAACAGATCCGCACATTGGGGTGTCATCAGGAAATGGTCGATGCGGATTCCGTCGTTCCTGTTCCAGGCGCCGGCCTGATAATCCCAGAAACTGTAGTGGTCCGGCCCCTGATGGATGGCGCGAAAGGCGTCGGTCAGACCCAGATTGACAACCCGCCGCCAGGCCGTGCGGCTTTCAAGGCGAAACAGCGCATCTTCGCGCCATTTGTCGGGGTAGGCGGCGTCTTCGGGCTGCGGGATGATGTTGTAATCGCCCGCCATCAACGCCGGTTCCTCGGCCGCCAGCAAATCCTTGGCGCGGTGGTATAACCGTTCCATCCACGCCAGTTTATAGTCGTATTTAGGCCCTGGAACGGGGTTGCCGTTGGGCAGATACAGCCCGCAAACGCGGATCGGTTTTTCGCCAATCACTGTGGCTTCGATCCAGCGGGCGTGATCGTCGTCCTCATCGCCGGGCAGGCCGCGTTGCACGTCCTCAAGCGGCAGTTTTGACAGGATCGCCACACCGTTGAACGACTTTTGCCCGTGCACCTCGACGTTATAACCCATATCTTCGAAAACCTCGCGCGGGAAAGCTTCGTCCACGGTCTTGATTTCCTGCAACAAGGCAACATCGGGTTCGCGTTCGCGCAGCCAGTCGGGCAGGGCATTGATCCGTGCCTTGATACCGTTGATGTTGAATGTGGCTATTTTCATTTCGCACCTCGCTGACCCTAAAGGTTTAGTCGGGAAGCAAGGCAAGCCTCAAGCATAAAATAGTTACCAAAGATTTAATGAAATATTCAAATTTTCATATTATTACCACATTTTGCTGGAAAAAGCCTATTTATGTGATGTAGAGGTTCCCTTTCTTTGGCGGCGACCTAAAAGAAAGACCTGAATAGTGAAAGACGAGTAATACGATGCCAATCTATACCGACCAGGCTTTGGGTAGTAACTTTGATCCGGGCAATCCTCCGGGTTTGCCCGCGACTGTGAATGTTATTACAATCACAATGAATGACGCGGATGGTGACGGGTTCTTGTCTCCAAACGGGTCGGATCAGATCAATGGCAGTGATATTACCCGCGTCTGGGTTGGCGATACCGTTACCATTGACGGTGTCCAGATCACGGGTGTTACCTTCTACACCGCAGATGGGTCCCGCTATTTTACGCCGACGGACGGAACGGCTTTGCCGCATGCGCCGGTTACGGTTACGTCTGTAACCTATGTTACCAACAGTACACAGATCGCAGTGGGTGATCTGGGGCCACCCTGTTTTGTGGCTGACACCCGTATTTCCACGCCCGACGGTTTGGTTGCTGTCGAGGATATGACGGTTGGCGATCTGGTTCTGACCAAAGACCACGGCGCACAGCCGGTCCGCTGGATCGGGCAGCGCAAGACGGGCGGGCAGGGTAAATTCGCGCCGGTTCTGATTAAAGCGGGTGCGCTGGGGAATGATCGTGATTTGCGGGTCTCGCCGCAGCACAGGATGCTGGTGACCGGCTGGAAGGCCGAATTGTTCTTTGGCGAGGACGAGGTGCTATGCGCCGCCGTCAATCTGCTGAACGACAGCACAATTCTGCGCGCACCCTGTGACGAGGTGCAGTATTTCCATCTGATGTTCGACGCCCACGAAGTGATCTTTGCCGAAGGTGCCCCAAGCGAGAGTTTTCTGGTTGGCGAATATCTGTGCGGCGACAACACGGCGTTGCTGAACGAGTTGGAAGACCTGTTTCCCGGGATTGCCGAAAATACGGCTCAGAAAACACCGGCCAGACGCATTGCCCGCGGGTACGAGGCGGCGGCATTGGCCAACTAAGGCTGGCCTTTTTTGCGTCAAGTGGGAAAGACGCGCCTGTGTTCCCCCTACATCGAAAAGGACGTGCCGCAGCCGCAGCTACTGGTTGCGTTCGGGTTGTCGATGACAAAGCGTGCGCCGATCAGTTCATCGGAAAAATCGATTACGGCGTTGGACAAAAATGGCAGGGATACTTCGTCCACCACCACCTTTTGTCCGGCGCCCTCAATGACCAGATCGCCCTCGGCCACTTTGTCCAGCGTGATTTCATACTGGAAACCGGAGCATCCGCCGCCTTCGACTGCAACGCGCAGCACTTTGGTGTCGCCACCATCGTTGATCTCTGCCAGTCGCGCAAAGGCGCGATCGGTGACTTTGGGGGGTAGGTTTAGGTCCATCATGGCAAAATCGTCCCGTTTCATTCCTGTTTGAACTGACATATAAGCATTCCAACCAAGGGCGACAACAGGCAGGGGACATGCTTGAGAAATACGCATCCAATCCGGCCCGCGCGCGCGGACGGCTATATCCGGAAGAAGAAAGCGCGTTTCGCTCGTGTTTTCAACGTGATCGCGACCGGATCATCCATGCCTCGGCCTTTCGGCGGCTAAAACACAAGACACAGGTTTTTGTTGAACACGAGGGCGATTATTTTCGCACCCGCCTGACCCATTCGATCGAGGTGGCGCAAGTGGCGCGCACGATTGCGGGCGCGCTGGGGCTGAATGGCGAATTGACCGAAGCGGTGGCGCTGGCGCATGATCTTGGGCACACACCATTTGGTCATACCGGCGAGGACGCGCTGGCCGACTGCATGGCGCCCTATGGCGGTTTTGACCACAACGCACAGGCCATCCGCATCGTCACATCGCTGGAACGGCATTACGCCGAATGGGACGGGCTGAACCTGACATGGGAGACACTGGAGGCATTGGCCAAGCACAACGGCCCCGTGACCGGCGCCTTGCCCTATGCGCTGGCCGAATACAACGCCCGCCACGATCTGGAGCTGGGAACCTATGCCGGCCCCGAGGCGCAGGTGGCGGCGCTGTCTGACGATATTGCCTATAATAACCATGACTTGCAGGACGGCCTTCGTGCGGAATTATTCACCGATGATGACATTTGCGCCCTGCCGATTATTGGGGCGTGTTACGCCGAGGTAGACGCGCTTTATCCCGGTCTGGGCAGTTATCGTCGCCGCCACGAGGCCCTGCGCCGCGTGTTCGGGGTGATGGTTTCGGATGTGATCAACGAAAGCCGCCGTTTGATTGCCGCACTCGATCCGCAGCGGGTTGAGGATGTGCGGGCAGCTGGGGCGCCGGTGGTGCAGTTTTCCGCGCCGCTGTGGGCGGACCTGAAGGAAATCCGCGCCTTTCTGTTTGCCCGCATGTATCGCGCGCCGTCAGTGGTGGAAATGCGTGAACGGGTGACAGGCGTGGTGATGGACCTGTTCCCGCTATACCTGTCGCAGCCCGAACATCTGCCCCGTCACTGGAAGGGGGATATTGCGGCGGCGAAAGACCGGACTGCGCTGGCCCGTGTGGTGGCGGATTATATTGCCGGTATGACAGACCGTTTTGCCTTGCAGGAACATGAACGGTTGTTGCCAGCATCGGGCGCTTGAATGTTGACCTTGCCGTCTGCCATGCTAAACCCGCGTCCAACCCTTTCAAGGACAAGAGAATGAACCTGTTTACCGATATTCGTGCGCTGGTGATCGACAGCCTGACCGCATTGCAATCCGAAGGTGCGCTGCCCGAGGGGCTGGACTTTGCCAATGTAACCGTCGAGCCGCCGCGCGATGCGGCGCATGGTGATATGGCGACCAATGCGGCGATGGTGCTGGCCAAGCCTGCCAAAATGAAGCCACGCGATATTGCCGAAGCACTGGCCGCCAAGCTGTTGCAGGATTTGCGGATAGAGGTGGCCGAAGTGGCCGGCCCCGGGTTTCTGAACATGCGGCTTGCGCCGGATTTGTGGCGTGGCGTGGTCGGGGCTGCATTGGAGAAGGGCCGCGATTTTGGCCGCTCAAGCATGGGGCAGGGGCGCAAGGTGAATGTGGAATTCGTTTCCGCCAACCCGACCGGCCCTTTGCATGTGGGCCACACGCGGGGTGCGGTCTTTGGCGATGCGCTGGCCGCCCTGCTGGATTTCGCGGGCCATGATGTGACGCGGGAATATTATATCAACGACGGTGGCGCGCAGGTCGATGTATTGGCGCGCTCGGTTTTTGAGCGCTATCGCGAGGCTTGCGGGTTGACGCCGGACATTGCCGAGGGCCTGTATCCGGGCAATTATCTGGTGCCGGTCGGGCAGGCGCTCAAGGACAAGGTGGGCGACAGCCTGTTGGACAAGGGCGAACAGTTCTGGCTGGAAGAAGTGCGCGAATTTGCCACCGAAAAGATGATGGATATGATCCGCGCGGATCTGGCGTCTCTGGGTGTGGAAATGGATGTTTTCTTTTCCGAAAAGTCGCTGTATGGATCGGGCCGGATCGAGGCGGCGCTGGAAGAACTGGATGCCAAGGGATTGATTTACGAAGGGGTTTTGCCCCCGCCCAAAGGCAAACCTGACGAGGATTGGGAACCGCGCGAGCAAACCCTGTTCAAATCCACCGACCATGGCGACGACGTGGACCGGCCGGTGAAGAAATCGGATGGCGGCTGGACCTATTTCGCCCCCGACATCGCCTATCACTATGACAAGGTTCAGCGCGGGTTTGATGAATTGATCGACGTGTTTGGCGCCGATCATGGCGGTTATGTCAAACGGATGAAGGCGGCTGTTTCGGCGCTGTCCGACGGCAAGGTGCCGCTGGACATCAAGCTGTGCCAGCTGGTGCGGCTGTTCAGGGACGGCCAGCCGTTCAAAATGTCCAAACGGGCCGGTAATTTTGTCACCCTGCGCGAGGTGGTCGATCTGGTCGGTCCCGATGTGACCCGTTTTGTGATGCTGACCCGCAAGAACGACGCACCGCTGGACTTCGATTTCGCGAAGGTGCTGGAGCAATCCAAAGACAATCCGGTGTTCTATGTGCAATACGCCAGCGCGCGGATCCATTCGGTGCTGCGCAAGGCGCGTGATGCGGGGATCGCGGTGGATGATGCCACGCTGAAGGCCGCCGATCTGTCGCTTCTGGCGCATGAGGCCGAAATGGCCGTGGTGAAAAAGCTGGCCGAATGGCCGCGTCTGGTGGAAATCGCCGCCCGCACAAACGAGCCGCACAGGGTAGCGTTTTACCTGTATGAACTGGCCGGTGAATTCCATGCGCTGTGGAATCGCGGCAATGATTTGCCCGAACTTCGGTTCCTGCAAGAGGGTGACTCGTCCGCCACACAGGCGAAAATTGCCCTGATTCGTTCCGTTTCTATTGTTATTTCCGCCGGTCTTGGTATTCTGGGTGTAACACCGGCCGAAGAAATGCGCTGAAAACAAGTGCCTTGGCCGTGTGACATAGAGCAGTAACTTATGACCGACCCCGGCCAAATCAGGGGCGGCAGTGAGGCGAAAAATGGCGGATATCGAGTTTGGCGGCGCAATGGATGCGCCGCAACGGGCAAGTGATTCAGGGAAATTTACCAAGCTGGTCAACGGGGCAGGCGCACTTGTATCGGTGGCGTTGATCGTCGGCATCGGCGTTTGGGGCTACAAGTTGCTGGTGCGCGATGTTACCGGCGTGCCGGTGGTACGTGCGCTGGACGGGCCGATGCGCATTGCGCCGGAAAATCCGGGCGGTGAATTGGCCGTGCATCAGGGTCTTGCCGTGAATCGTGTGCAGTCCGATGGCGTGGCCCAACCTGTGGCCGACCGTGTGGTGCTGGCCCCCGCAGCCGACGGAATTGGCGAGGATGATCCGGTTGGCCTGCGCCGTCCGGTACCTGCGCCCCGTACCTCTGCACCCGGTGTCGAAGCAACGCCAATGGCCGAAGCCGCCGATGCCGAGGTAATCCCTGCAACAACCAGTGAAATCACCGCCCCTGCCTTGCTGACCGAAACCTTGCCCGAACCGGATTTGCCCGCGACGGTCAGTGACGGGTCAGGCGTGGTTGTGGCGGCTGTGGAACCTACAACGGATAAACCCTCGGCCACAGATGTGGCGGTTGCCGAAGCACTGGCGATGGCAGACAAGCTGTCGGAAGGTGTCGAGCCATTGGGCGAAGTGGCCCCAGTCACGGCCCGCCTACCTGTCATCCCGGCGGATGTTCCGGGTGTGGTGCGTTCCCCCCGTCCGTTGTCACGTCCGGCAAGTCTGGACACAACACCCCCTTTGCCTGCGGCCACGCAACAGGTTGCCTCTGCCTCGGCCAGTGAAGTTGACCCAAGCAGTATTCCGGCAGGCACCCGTTTGGCGCAGTTGGGCGCCTTTGAATCCCCCGAAATTGCCAAACAGGAATGGGACAGGCTGTACAGCCGTTTCACCGATTACCTGCAAGGCAAATCGCGTGTGATCCAGAAGGCCGAAAGCGGCGGGCGCACCTTCTATCGCCTGCGGGCGATGGGGTTTGACGATCTGTCCGACGCGCGGCGCTTCTGTTCGGCGCTGTTGGCGGAAAACGCCGCCTGTATCCCCGTCAAGGTGCGTTAGGTGGCGGGGCAGGGCGCCTACATCTTTGGTTGCGCCGGTGAACGCCTGAGCGCCGGGGAGGCCGCTTTTTTCCGTGATGTAAACCCCTTGGGTTTCATCCTGTTTGCCCGCAATATCGACACCCCCGAACAGCTGAAGCGGCTGACGGGGGATTTGCGCGATGCGGTAGGGCGCGATGCGGTCGTGACCATTGATCAGGAAGGCGGGCGGGTCGAACGCATGACGCGGCCACATTGGCGCCACTGGTTGCCCGCACTGGATCAGGTGGATTTGAACCCGGCGCAGGCCGAACGTGGCATGTATATCCGCTACCGGATCATTGCTGATGAATTGCGCGCTGTGGGGATCGACAGCAATTGTGCCCCGATTGCCGATGTGGCGACGCCGCAAACCCATGCGGTGTTGCGCAACCGGTGCTATTCCGATGACCCCGCCAAAGTGGCCAGCATTGGCCGGGCGGTGGCCGACGGGCTGCTGGATGGCGGGGTTCTGCCGGTTCTCAAACACATCCCCGGCCACGGGCGGGCTACGCTGGACAGCCACAAGGAACTGCCGCGCGTATCCGCCAACCGCGCCGGTCTTGAGGCTGTGGATTTTGCCGCCATGCAGGCGCTGGCCGATCTGCCCTTGGGCATGTCCGCGCATATCGTGTTCGAGGATATTGATGCGACAGGGCCGGCCACGACTTCGCCGGTGATGGTTGATCTGATCCGCAAAGACATCGGCTTTTCCGGCCTGTTGATGAGCGACGATCTGTCGATGGAGGCGCTGGAGGGGGATGTTTCAACCCGCGCCCGCAAGTCACGCGATGCGGGCATCGACCTGATCCTGCATTGCAACGGCAAAATGGCGGAAATGCAGATGGTGGTGGATGCGGTTGGCAATTTCACGCCCGATGGCCAAAAACGCGCCGATCTGGCAATAAATGCGCGCAAATCGCCTGATAATGTTGACATTCCTGCACTGGAGGACGAACTTGCGGGTCTGTTGAAACGGGCGTAACCGATGGCTGAAGTTGAATTCGAGGAAGACACGCCGCTTGCGGTAGAGGACCGGCTGGTGGCCGAGGCCCTGATTGTCGATGTCGATGGCTATGAAGGCCCGCTTGACCTGCTGCTGACCCTGTCGCGCACACAAAAGGTGGATTTGCGCAAAATTTCGGTGCTGGCGCTGGCCGAACAGTATTTGAAATTTATCAACGAGGCCAAATCGCTGCGCCTTGAACTGGCGGCGGATTATCTGGTGATGGCGGCGTGGCTGGCGTTCCTGAAATCCCGCCTGCTGTTGCCGCCCGACCCCACCGAAGAAGGCCCGTCCGGCGAAGAACTGGCCGCGCATTTGGCGTTCCAGCTGGAGCGTTTGCAAGCGATGCGGGATTCTGCCGCCAAACTGATGGCGCGCGACCAGATGGGGCGCGATTTTTTCGCCCGCGGCCTGCCCGAGGATGTGACCCGTATACGCCGCGTCACCTATACGGCAACCCTGCTGGACCTGATGCAGGCCTATGCCCGCACCCGCACCAAGGATGAATTCCGCCCCTTCGTGATGGACCGCGACGCGATTATGACGCTGGAACAGGCGCTGGACCGGATGCGCGGGTTGATTGGCTATGCCGGCGACTGGACGGTTCTGGAAAGCTATTTGCCCGAAGGCTGGGAGACCGATCCGGCCCGCAGGCGCAGCGCCACAGCCGCCAATTTTGCCGCCTCGCTGGAATTGACCAAGCAGGGCCAGATTGAAATTCGTCAGGGCGAAGCCTTTGCCCCGATACAGATACGCAAAAAAGGTTCGGAATGACGGTTGAAGAGACACAAAAGCCCGACGTTGAGGAAAGCCTGTTCGAGGCCCCGCCGATGGGCGAACAGGAACGCATGGTCGAGGCGATATTGTTCGCCACAGCCGAGCCTGTGACGGTCAAGGACATGGCCGACCGGATGCCGCATGGCTGTGATCCTGCCGAAGCACTGGTGCATCTGCGCAAGCGCTATGAAGGGCGCGGGGTGCGGGTGGTGAAGGTGGGGGATGCCTGGGCAATCCGCACCGCGCCCGATCTGGGGTTCCTGATGCAAAAGGAAACGGTTGAAACGCGCAAACTGTCACGCGCGGCGATCGAGACATTGGCGATTATTGCCTATCATCAACCGGTGACACGTTCCGAGATCGAGGAAATTCGCGGCGTTTCGGTCAGCCGTGGTACGGTGGATCAACTGCTTGAAATGGAATGGATCCGTTTCGGTCGCCGCCGGATGACACCCGGACGGCCGGTGACTTTTGTGGTCACGCCCGAGTTTCTGGACCACTTCGGCCTTGAAAATGCCCGCGACCTGCCGGGGCTGAAGGAATTGCGCTCGGCCGGATTGCTGGAAAACCGCCCGCCACCGGGGGCGATGCCCGGGATGCCGGACGCCGAGGACGAGGATGATGAGACAATCGGCCAAAGCGAATTGTTCGAGGATTAGGAGAGTGTGATGAATGCCAACCAGATCATCAATATGCTGTTGCGGATGTTCATGCGCAAAGCCGTGAACAAGGGGATCGATATGGCGGCAAACCGTGGCAAATCCCGCTCAGAAATGACACCCGAGGAACGCGATCAGGCGCAAAAAGCAAAACAGACGGCCGGCAAAGCGCAAAAACTGGCCAGACTGGCGCGGCGCATGGGGCGGTTTTAGGGGCTGATTTTCGACCGGTTCATGTTGCCTTGCAGGCAGGATGCCTCCGGCGGGGATATTTGGACGAAAAAGAAACCCGTATTTAAATTAAGTTGTCTTAAAATGCTTGGACAATTTCAGCCCTTGCCCCTGATAATTCGAGGCTAGATCGGCCCCATACAGTTTTTGCGGCACACTGGCCATGCGCTCGTAAACCAGACGGCCGACGATTTGCGCGTGTTCCAGCACAAAAGGCGCCTCGTGGCAGCGCACTTCCAGCACGCCGCGTGATCCTTTGCCACCGGCGGCGTCATGGCCGAAACCGGGGTCAAAGAAGCCGGCGTAATGCACGCGGAATTCACCGACCATTGCCAGATAGGGGGCCATTTCGGCGGCGCAATCGGGCGGGATGTGGACGGCCTCGCGGCTGACAAGGATGTAAAAGGCGCCGGGGTCAAGGATGATTCGGCCCTTGTCGGTGTGGATCGGTTCCCAGTATTCGGCAGGGTCGTAAAAGCCGATATTATCAAGGTCGATCACGCCGGTATGCGGTTTGGCGCGATAACCGACAAGGTTGCCGGTTTCGGGGCGCAGATCGACGGAAAAGCCAAGGCCCTGATCGATATGCGCATCACCATCGACCAGTGCATGTTCATTATGGCGGGCGAGCAGTTCTTCGTCAGACAGCACCGCTTGTCCTGCGCGAAACCGAATCTGGTTCAGGCGCATGCCCGGGCGCACCAATACGGAAAAGGACCGCGGGCAGATTTCGGCATAAAGCGGGCCGGTGTATCCTTGCGGGATGCGGTCGAATTCGGTGCCGCCATCGGTGATGGTGCGGGTCAGCAGGTCCAGACGCCCGGTCGAGGATTTGGCGTTGGCCACGGCTTGCACCCCGTCGGGCAGGTTCAGGGATTCCATCAGCGGCACCAGATAGACGGCACCTTTTTCCAGCACGGCGCCGTCGGACAGGTCGATGCGGTGCATCTCGAATTCCTGCAAGCGGTCGATCACCGTTGCACCGGCCCCCGTCAGGAACGAGGCACGCACGCGGTAGGCGACAGTGCCAAGGCGCAGGTCAAGCGAGGCGGGCTGGATCTGTTCGGGGGTGATGGCGGGGCTGGCGGTGATGCTGCCCGCGGCAATCATATCGCGCAAGGCGTGGTCGGGCAGAACGCCGAATCCTGTGGCTGTGTCTTTCATAATGCCCCCCCGGATAGATCAAACCGCCCGACACCACAAAGGGTGCGGGCGGTTATGATGTTGGTCGGGCTAGCAGGACTTGAACCTGCGACCTTCCGTCCCCCAGACGGACGCGCTACCAGACTGCGCCATAGCCCGAACTGGCACCCTACATACTGTTTTTGCAGCCAAGGGCAAGGGTGAAAAACCATAATCGGGACTTAGCTTTGTTGTGCAGGGGAAGTCGCATCTTTCATCCGCGCGTGCAGGGCGGTGAGGCGGCTGTAAATCGTGCTTAATCGGGCCTGTTTGGCCGAATCTATTTGTTTCCCGTCCACTTTGCGCAGTCTGGCGGCGATGTCGGGCAGCAGATCGGCGGGTTGCTCGTCAGCAGGGGCGCCGCTGTCGGTCGCTGCGAATAGATCATCTGTCACAGGGGCGGGGGAGGCTGGTGCGGGGCTGGGTTTGGATTCGGGGGGCGGGGGAGCCGCCGGAGGCTCGGCAGCCTGCGCAACCTGTTCTGCCGGCTCACTCTGTGGTTTGGGCTGTGGTTCGGGAACAGGTTTCAGGTCTATCGTTTCGCCCTGATCCTCGGGATCAATCGGGCGTGACAGGGCTGCGACCGCTTTCACCCCGTCGGTGCGCAGCATTTTCTGCACGCCTTTGATGGTCATGCCGTCGTCATGCAGCAGTTTCTTGATGCCGCCCAGCAACAGCATATCATTCGGGCGGTAATAGCGCCGGCCACCGGCGCGTTTCACGGGCTTTACCTGTGTAAAGCGGCTTTCCCAAAAGCGCAGCACATGGGCCGGCGTGTCCAGCCATTCGGCGACTTCACTGATCGTGCGAAAGGCGTCGGGGGATTTGGCCACGCCTGTGCCCCCTTAGCGCTTGTTGCCAGCCGCGACCCGATCTTTCATCAGGTGCGAGGGGCGGAAGGTCAGAACACGGCGGGGGTGGATCGGAACCTCCTGGCCGGTTTTCGGGTTTCGGCCGATACGGGCGGCCTTGTCGCGCACACCGAAGGTGCCGAAGGAGGAAATCTTGACGGATTCACCGCGCACCAATGCATCGGACATATGGTTCAATACGCTTTCAACCAGTTGTGCGGATTCATTGCGGCTCAGGCCGACTTCCCGAAACACGGCTTCGCTCAAATCCATTCGTGTCAAAGTCTTTTCACTCATCATTATCCCCCTGTGGCAGACGTAGGTCGCTTAATTGCGATTTGGCCAACCATAGCGGGCGGGGAATTTCCGAGTCAATATCAATGGCTTGCAAGCAGGCGTTAAACGCGCATTTACCAGCGAATAACCACCGATCCCCATGCCAAACCGCCGCCAATCGCCTCGGTGACCAGCAAATCGCCCTGTTTTATCTGTCCGCGGTCCTTGCCAACCGACAAAGCAAGGGGAATCGATGCGGCAGAGGTGTTGCCATGATCCTGCACCGTAAGAACTACCTGATCCATCGGGATGCCCATCTTTTTGGCGGTGCCGGCAATGATACGGATATTGGCCTGATGCGGCACGATCCAGTCAACGTCGCTGTCTTCCAGCCCTGCCTTGTGCAAGGCGGATTCTGCGGTTTCGGTCAGTTTTTCAACGGCTTGGCGGAACAGCGCATTGCCCTGCATCCGCAAATAACCGGATGTTTGCGTGGTGGAAACGCCACCATCGACATAAAGCATATCCTTATAGCGCCCGTCCGAATTCAGGTCGGTGGCAAGGATGCCGCGATCATCAGGGGTGCCTTTGCCCTCCTGAGCCTCAAGAACCAGTGCACCGGCGCCGTCCCCGAACAAAACGCAAGTGGAACGGTCGGTCCAGTCCATGATCCGGCTAAAGGTTTCCGCCCCGATCACCAGCACGCGCCTGGCCTGACCGGAAATGATCAGGGCGTTGGCATTGGCAAGGGCAAAGACAAATCCGGCGCAAACCGCTTGCACGTCAAAGGCAAAGCCGCGTGTCATGCCCAGACCGGCCTGCACCATCGTGGCAACAGAAGGGAAGGTGTGATCAGGGGTCGAGGTGGCTAGAACCACCGCGTCTATGTCGTCAGCCGTTAGCCCAGCGTCTTTTAACGCGGCGCGGGCGGCAGCAATGGCCATTTGCGATGTGGTTTCGCCTTCGGCAGCAATGTGGCGGCGTTCAATGCCGGATCGGGTGCGAATCCATTCATCCGTGGTATCCAGCGTTTTTTCAAATTCGCTGTTGGGGACGATGCGTTCGGGCAGATAATGCCCAACGCCAATGGCTACGGCGCGAGTTGTCATGCGGATCCCTTATTCACCCTGATCTGTCTGGGCATCTTGTCTGGCGGCGGCGCCGGATGCAACCCGTGCGGCCAGTTTGTGATTGAAATCGGATTGCGACAGGGTGATGGCCAACTGGATCGCCGCCGCGATGCCGGTTTCATCGGCCGAGCCATGTGATTTGATCACCGTGCCGTTCAGCCCCAGAAATACGCCACCATTCACGCGGCGCGGATCAATCCGGCGTTTCAGGCGTTTCAGCGATGTTAGCGCCAAAAGCGAGGCAATACGGGCAAATGGCGTGGCCTTGAAGGCCTGACGCAGGAAATCGCTGATCAGGCTGGCGGTGCCTTCGCCGGTTTTCAGCGCGACATTGCCGGTAAAGCCGTCTGTCACGATCACATCCACACGGTCGGACGGAATATCGCCACCTTCGACGAACCCCACAAACTCGAAATCGGCAGGGCCAGCGGCCTCGGAAATCAGTTCATGCGCGACCTTCAGTTCCGCGCGGCCCTTGTGTTCTTCGGTGCCCACATTCAACAGGCCAACGCGGGGGCGGGTGATGCCCATGCCGTTGCGGGCATAAGAGGCCCCCATCAATGCGTATTGCAGCAAATCCTCTTGATCCGCGCGGATATCGGCGCCCACGTCCAGCATGATGTTAAAGCCGCTTTTATTGCGCGATGGCCAAAGGCAGGCAATGGCGGGGCGGTTCACGCTGGGCAGTTTGCGCAGGCGGATCATCGAAACCGCCATCAAGGCGCCGGTGTTGCCACAGGACACACAAACCGAAGCATCCCCGTTGCGCACCGCATCTACAGCGGCCCACATCGAGGTTTTCTTGCCGTAGCGCATCACCTGACTGGGCTTGTCGTCCATGGTGACGACTTCTTCGGCGTGGCGGATTTCGCATCTGTCGGCCAGAGACGGATTTTTGGCAAACAAGGATTTCAGTGTGGGTTCGTCCCCGCTGACAATAAACCCGATATCCGGATTTTTGCGCGCAGACAGGGAAATGCCGGCAACAACGGCTGCCGGCCCCAGATCGCCACCCATGGCGTCAACAGATATGATGGTGCGGCCTGCACCCGGAGCGTTCGGGGTATTTGTGTCCGATGTCATACTCTGGGTGCCAAAGCCGCGCGCCGCTTAGGCCGCGTCTTCGTCATCGAAGTCGGCTTCGTCCACCATCGCGACAACTTCGCGTTCATCATAGTGGCCACAGTCGGCACAGACGTGGTGGGGACGCTTCAGTTCGCCGCAGTTCGGGCATTCGGCAGGGTTGCCAGCAACCAGCGCATCATGCGAACGACGTTGACCGCGGCGTGACCGCGTAATTTTACTCTTGGGGACAGCCATGTCACAACCTCGGGTTTTGGGGGGCAAAGCCCCTGTTATTCATCAGTTCTCGGGTCTCTTACGCGATGTTTGGCGCAGTGTCCAACGCATCTTTATGCGAGGCCGGGAACATACTTGGATTTTAGCGCGGCGCAAGCCTTTTCTTTGGGGGTGGTGAATGCGCCGATTCCCCTTTGTTTATTCGCCTTTTTCCAGCTTGTCACGCAGGGATGCAAGCCCGGCAAAAGGTTTGGTATCTTCGTCACTCATTGGCTGGATTCCTTCGGGGGCGAAATTGGTTTCTGTCAATTCGGCCCCGTCTGCGCGCGGATACAGCGGCAGGGCCAATGACAACGCCTCGATCAACACTGTTTGCAGATCAATATGGCTGCCTAATGGCTCGCTGTTGTCATCCGGCAAAATCTCGATTTCTTCTTCATCTTCTGCAGGGCGCTCCAACCCGTCGATAAATTCGCGCAGCACCGGCACATCCAGCCGTGTGGTCACCGGCTCCAGCGTTACCACGCAGGGCTGCACAACGGTTGCGCCCAATAAACCTTCCAGAGTCCAGTTGGAATCACCGGTTGCCCGGATATCCCCCGTAAACCGCAATTTGCGCAGGTCCAGCAATTCCAGTTGCGCCGCAATCGCCTTGCGGGCGGTGGCGGCGGGGGTCATTTCGAACGCTGTCGGTTTTTGGGTATCCAGCGTAGAAACCCGCAAACGGTGTTTGTTTTGTGCCTTGTTCGCCATCGGTAGGGTTTTCCATTCTTGAACAGCAGCCAATCCTTCTGTAAGTCGGATATACAATCCGATTACGAGGTGATCGGCACGAAGGCAAGGGCGGAGCACAAAGGCTATTATGTCAATTCTATTTCAAACAATAAAATCCGGCATTATTGCCGTGTTGCTCCTGACACTTGCGGCTTGCTCTGCAACATATGAAAATCACGGTTATACCCCCCCCAAGGAAGATCTGGACCTGGTCACGGTCGGTGTTGATACCCGCGATACAGTTGCCGACAGCATTGGTCGCCCGACATCCTTTGGTGTGTTGCAAGAGGGCGGGTGGTACTATGCCCAAAGCCGCTGGCGCTATTTTGCGTATAAAGCCCCGCGGGTTATTGACCGGCAGGTTGTTGCCATCACCTTTGACAAAGACGGGGTAGTCGAAAACATCGAACGTTTCACACTCGAGGATGGCCGCGTCATCGCCTTGTCGCGCCGTGTGACAGAAAGCAATGTCAAGGGAATCGGCTTCTTGCGGCAGCTGCTGGGCAACATTGGCAACCTGACGCCAGGTCGGCTTATCGGCGGCGGGACTGACCCCCGTTTCTAAAAACGCGGTTTAATCAATGGGATACCAGCAGCAATTTATGTTGCTGGCTTTGTCCTCGATGGAATTAACCGTGAATTTCTAAAAGCGGATACTGTTTAAAGAATCTTCACTCCTGCGTTCGATAGTGCGGGGAATGGTTGTGGAAGGGACTGTTTGGCTGGTGATGGCCAAATCGCCTGTTCCACCCGCCTTTTTGTGGAGATCTGAGATATGTCGCTGTGGAATAATCTGAAGCTTTCGGTGAAATTGCCTTTGATAATGCTGGCCCTTAGTGCCATTGCCCTGTTGGGTATGGGGGTGCTGGCCTATTTCAGCGCGAAAGAATCGCTGGATCAAACCGCAAGATCACGTTTGCAAATGGTTCTGGGTACGCGGGCTTCGGATATCGAAAAATGGTATGAGGAAATATCCACAGATGTTGTGAGTGAAGCCAGCAGCCCGGCTACCCGCCGCGCAATCACCGATTTCATCGGCGCATGGACAGCGCTGCCAGGTGACAAGGGCGCCTTTTTGCAACAGCATTATGCATCGCAAGACGAAAACGCCGAATCCGCAGGTCAGGCGATTGATTTTGCGGGGGTGCAGACAGATTATTCCCGCAAACACCGCCGACATCATCCGTTCTTTGAGACATTATTAAAACGCAACGGGTTTTCCGATATCTTTATTGTCGATCCGCAAGGCAACGTTCTTTATTCCGTTTTGAAAAATCCGGATTACGCCACCAACATTCTGAATGGCCCTTGGAAAAGCACAGGATTGGGCAATGCGTTCCGCGCAGCTCTGCCTTTGGGTGTGGACAAGACTGCTTTTGTCGATCTTGCACCTTATGAACCCGACAACGGGAAATATTCGGGCTTTGTTTCAGCGCCGATTCTTTCGGTAAACGGGGCATTGGTGGGGGTCTATATTGTGCAGATCACCACAGACTCGATCAGTTCGGCGTTTCGTTCGAATGACGGGTTGGGGAAAACCGGCGTCACAATGACGGTCGGGGCGGATTATCACCCGCGGATCAGTTCTCTTGCCGGTGATGGTGAAGGGTTGATGCGGGTCAAGGTTGATCCGGCTCTTGTGGATCGTGCATTGGAGGGGGAATCCGGCTTGGCGCAGAGTATTGGAATCGATGGCGATCCCGTTCTGGCAGCCTATTCACCCCTTCATATCGGTAATCTGACATGGGCTTTGATAGCCGAACAAGACACGAAAGAGCTGTTTGCACCGGTTGTCGATGTGCGCAACCGGATGTTTGTGCAGGGCGGGATACTGGCGGCTATCTCGGCCCTTGTTTCGATTTTTCTGGCACGGAACATTTCCCGTCCTCTGACCGGTGTTGGCGGGGCCATGCAGCGGGTTGCCCGGGAAGAGTATGATGTGGATATTCCGGCAACAAACCGCGGAGACGAAATCGGGCACATCGCTGCGATCCTTGATGATTTCCGCAAAGCTTTGCGCGAAGCAAAAGAAAGAACCAGAGAGACCCTGTTCAAAGGAACGGCATTCGAGGGGACATCTGCGGGATTGATGATCGTTGATCAGGATTTCACCATACGGTTTGTCAATTCTTCGGTCATGGGCCTGTTCCAGAAATACGAGACACAATTCCAGAAGGTGAATGATGCTTTCTCGGCGGAGGATGTCATCGGTTATAACATGGATATTTTCCATAATATGCCGGGCCGCATTCGCGAACTGCTGAGTGACCCTGACAATTTGCCTTTCCACGCGGAAATACCTGTCGGAAATGCACGGTTCTCGCTGGATATAAATGCTGTTACAGATTCTGAAGGGGCGCAACTTGGATGTGTTGTCGAGTGGATTGATGTCACAACGACCCGCATGAACGAAGCCGTTCTGAATGCAATCGAGGAAAATCAGGCCAAGGCAGAATTTGCACCGGGTGGCGCCTTGCTGGTTGCGAATGAAAACTTCCTTAACCTCACCGGAGGGTTGGAAAATGACCAGTTCGAAAAATCCATTCATGATCTGGTAATGTTTGACCCCGATATGGCCGAAAAATATGGCGACGTTTGGGGCCGGGTTGCAGCAGGTGAAACGATTGTTGGCAAGTTTATTATGAATGCGGGGGGGGGTACCGAGGGAACTCTGGAAGGTGCATTCACTCCGGTTCAAAGCAAATCTGGCGATGTAATACGCGTCCTTCTGGTGGGGAATGATGTCACGCAGGCCCAGTTGCAGATGGAAGAAGCCGAAGCCATCCGTATCGAGTTGGAGCAAGCACAGTCGGAGGTGGTTGAGGCCTTGAGTATCGGAATGCGCCAGCTTTCCGAAGGGGATCTGACGACCGAAATAACCAAGAAATTCAAGCCGGATTATGAATCATTGCGCGCAGATTTCAATGGTGCCGTGGCAACATTGCGCAAAGCAATGTTACGCGTCATCGACAATGCCGGCTCGATCCGTGGCGAGGCTTCGGAAATCAGCAACGCGGCAGATGATTTGTCTCGCCGAACCGAACGGCAGGCGGCAACGCTTGAAGAAACAGCGGCAGCATTGGATGAATTAACCGCAAGTGTACGGTCTGCCGCCGAAGGGGCAGGTCTGGCAAACCAGGTTGTTTCCGATGCAAAATCCAGTGCCGAAGCAAGTGGAGTTGTGGTTCAGGAAGCAGTTGATGCGATGGAAGAGATCCAGACATCATCAAGCAAGATTTCACGCATTATCAATGTGATTGACGACATCGCGTTTCAGACAAATCTGCTTGCGTTGAACGCAGGGGTAGAGGCCGCCCGCGCTGGCGAAGCAGGCCGTGGTTTTGCTGTCGTGGCATCAGAAGTAAGGGCTCTTGCCCAAAGAACATCCGATGCGGCGCGTGAAATAAATGATCTTATCTCGACAAGCAGCCAGCATGTTGGCCGTGGCGTTGATCTTGTTGGGCAAGCAGGTTCTGCATTGCAGCAGATTGTTGAATCCGTATCGAATATTGCGGTCCATGTTTCGGAAATTGCAGTATCTGCCAATGAACAATCCTCAGGATTGGCCGAAATAAACACGGCTGTAAACCAGCTGGATCAGGTAACGCAACAGAATGCTGCGATGTTTGAGGAAACAACCGCCGCAAGCCATTCTTTAACCAAAGAGGCGGAAAACCTGTCAGAAACGACAGCCCAGTTCCGTATTGGGGAAGAAACAAGCAATATTGTCAGTCCGGATTTTCAACCATCCAATAAACAAATAGCCTCGGAGACGGGCTATCCAAACCGCGCACCCAAACCCGCACCTGAAAATTCTTTGGCCACCGCCCATGCTGTTGATCCCGAAATCACAGAGAGTGATTGGGAAGATTTCTAAACAACTGGCAATGAATATTGTAAAGAGTGTTGGACAAAGTGGAGAGAAGAGTGACTGTCATTAAGGCGCAACATATTACCCAAGGGGAATATGCAACATCTGCCACGAATGGGGAAATGATAACAACAATCCTTGGTTCTTGTGTTTCGGCATGTATGTGGGATCCTGTTGCCTGTGTTGGGGGTATGAACCACATTCTGCTCCCGGGCCGTGTCTGGGAAGAGGAAAGTGTTAGGGGTAAAAGCGTCAATGAAATGGAATTGCTGATTAACGCAATTCTTAAAATCGGCGGAGAAAAATCACGACTTCATGCAAAACTTTTCGGTGGTGCGAAAATGATTTCCCATTTTTCCGACGTAGGATTGCGCAACGGTGAGTTTGTACTTTCTTTTTTGAAAACCGAAGGAATACCATGCGAAGGGCAAAGCCTTGGAGGAGAACAAGCAAGACGGATCCAGTTTTGGCCTTTTTCAGGTAGGGCAAGGCAAAAGCTGTTAGGACGTCGAGATATTCCAGAAAAAGAAATCCCAGATTCGCAAAAAGATATCGTTTCAGAAATAGAATTATTCTGAAAATCTACATTACAATTTCTGGCTATTATTAAGGCTATCCTGAAACTGGTATGGTGTAAGTCTTTATATACACTTACTTCGTGTCAGCCGACTTGGCACCTGGGGTGTAAGTGAAGGTAAAACCGTATTGGTATTATCCCTCAATTTCTCATAGGGTTTTTGGTTTTTTTATTGTAGCTTGAGCGTCAGAATTACCCAAGAAGTTACAACTTCCACAATTCATCATAATCGGGTGTCGGAGATATTAGAGTCGGCTCTGATTGAGAGACCAGACGACTAAACAAACCAGTCAATACAAGTTGGTTCCGAATAGGGGCAATTGGGACATTTACATTTGCTTGTCTGTTGTTTTGTTCAGACAGAAGGTTTGTTAACCGCGACATGTCCTCCAGGCTTTGCCGTAACCGGTCAAGTCCTTGGAGCGCCATAAGTGATTGATCCGTCGTTTTGTCGGGGTGATTCAAGATTTCTCCAACAGCGTCTTCAGCTTCTTTGCAAATACCGGCGAGTTCTTCGAAAACAGTTGCCATATGCAAATGTAATGAACCCAATGGAATACTGCTCTTTTCATGTTCAATGTGTGACAACGGCTTTCCCAATATCTAGAAACGACCAATAACGGCTTCAATACATGCCCTCAGCTCGGCTGGTGTGAACGGTTTTTTCAAGAAGTTATTCATTCCCAAACTGCGACCCTTATCAATGATTTCCCGATCAGCCCGACCTGTAATTAGGATAAATCCGGCGGCTTTAGTTGTTGGGTTTTGGCGCAGTTGGTGAAGTAAGTGCAATCCATCCATACCCGGCATATTATAATCTGAAATCACCAGATGAACCGGGGATTGGAATAGTGCATTGAGAGCCGCCGGCCCATCTGCTGCAGTTGCTACATGCCGTATCCCGAATGAATCGAGCGCCTGGGTTATTAATCCGCGACTTGTAGACATATCATCCACAACCATTATTCGAAGCTGATCTCGTAGTGACATATTATATTCCAATTTTCATTATGGCGTTTGACTAATTTGGAAGTCGGTAAGTTGTCGGCCCAACATTTTGAAAGCTGGTATCCAGTTTTTCAGATAGCCTTTCGGAATGGCCAACAAACAACCATCCCTTTGGGGCGGTGGCTTTCTCGAACCTTGGCCATAATCTCAATTGTGTGGCTTCATCAAAGTAGATGACTACATTTCGGCAAAATATAGCATCAAATAAACCGTTCATTGGCCAATCATGCAAAAGGTTTAATTCGCGAAATGTAATCAGACTACGAATTCTATTATCAATCAGATACCCGTTTTGGGTGCCACTTGTTGACGGGCTAAAGTATTCGGTCCGGTAATTCTCAATGATATTCTCGATCTCAGACGAATGATAAAAACCTGTTTTTGCAACTTCCAGGACATCTGCATCAATGTCTGTTGCTAAAACCTTGATATCCAGTTTTGTAATATCGGGGGCAATTGAATGCATGGTCATAGCTATTGAATACGGCTCCTGTCCGCTAGAACAGCCGGCAGACCAGATCCTGACTCGACCGCCATTTCGCGCATTGGATAACAATTGCGGAAAGACTTTATTGGCAAATAGATCAAAATGATGGGATTCACGGAAAAAACTGGAAATATTTGTGGTTAGCGAATAGATCATCGATTTTCGCTCACCTTCCCCTTTTGGGGATGTGATATATGCAATGTAATCTGAAAACCGCTTGATCCCCAACTTTCTTAGCCGGCGGTTGATACGTGAACGCACCAATGAGGCTTTTTCAGGTGTGAAGACCAGGCCAGCCTCCTGGTGGGCAATATCGGCAATCACCTGAAAATCGGCCTCGCTCATATCGGGTGAATGTTGTTGTGGCTGGTGCATTGTTACGCGGCCTCTGTATTCTCGGATGGTAAAGCCGCAGAAAGAGCAAGAATGCGCACCATACGTTCGCCAGCAATCATAAGGGCGCTTACAAATGCCTGTTCATTGTCGGCGGCCATTTCGGGCGGGGACTGGAGTTCTGATTTGTTGACCGCAAGAATATCGGATACAGCATCGACAAGTAGGCCAACGGTCTCGATCCCGGTATGAACGACAATAATCACATTGCGCTCTTTTGTGTCTGTGCGCCCCATTCCCAAGCGATCAGCCAGATCAACGATTGTTAAAACCGTACCACGTAAATTAATAACCCCGCGGACAAAATTGGGGGCGTGCGGTAGGGGAGTGGCTTTGCTCCATCCCCGAATTTCACGTACCGACATGATGTCGATTGCGTATTCTTGTCCGCCAACCTGAAAGGTGAGGAGTTCAATTTCTGTTGCGTCAATTTGATTTTGTGTCTCTGACATATGTCTATCCAGCGAGTTGAAGGTTGGATTGTACGGGCTGTGTTCGCCCATCGGCATTGGCAACAACGTCAACGGGATCCAGGATCAAGGCGATTTTCCCGTCCCCCAGGATTGTTGCCGCCGCGACACCGGGCACTTGACCAAATGTATCTTGAAGACCTTTGATCACGACCTGCCGCTGATCCTGGATTGAATCAACAATTAAGGCTGCATGATCCCCGTCCTCCTGGGCAATCAGCAGAGCGATCGATCCGACGTAACTATCTAGTGGAGCCCTGAAACCGAGTTCGAAACCCAGGTCAAGCAGAGGGACAAAACTGTCACGCACTTTGATGACATTGGTCTGGGGACCCAATGCACGAATATCCGGCCCCATCAAAGTCAGGGTTTCGGTGATTGTGCTTAATGGCACAACGAGAGTTTGGTTCGCTACATTGATGACCATCCCGTCCAGCACTGCAAGGGTCAGAGGCAGGCTGATTGTGAAAATAGTACCCGAGCCCGGATTGGATTGGATGGTAACACGTCCGCCAAGTGACAAGATCGCACTTTTGACAACATCCATTCCGACACCACGCCCGGATAAATCCGAAACTTCACTTGCGGTGGAAAACCCTGGCATAAACAACAGATTATCGATTTCGCTATCTGTGAGTTCTGCATTTTCCGCAACCAGCCCTTTTTCGATGGCGATTTGCAGAACGCGTTCACGATTGATTCCGGCGCCGTCATCTACGACTTCAACAATCACGCGACCGGAGCGATGGCCGGCCGAAAGAGTTACAATGCCTTCTTCCGGTTTCCCTGCAGCCAGGCGGTCTTGTGGTGATTCAATCCCGTGATCAACCGCATTCCGGATCATATGGGTTAACGGATCTGCCAGACGTTCGATAACGGTTTTGTCAATTTCTGTGGCGTCGCCCTCGGTTTTCAGTCGCACGGATTTGCCGACCATCGAGGATGCTTCGCGTACAATCCGGCTCATCCGCTGGAACAGGGATTTCACCGGTTGGGCGCGGATCATCATCACGCTGTCCTGAATATCGCGGGTTAGTTGCATAAATTCATCCAGACCTTCGGATACGGCCGAATTGGTCTGCAGGCCTGCCTCTGTCACGCTTTGTGAAATCATTGCCTGATTGATGACCAATTCACCAACAAGGTTTACCAACCGGTCGATCCGTTCAAGATCAACGCGCACAGTGGGGCGGGGTTTATTCGATTTGGAAGCGGATGGTGCCGGTTTTTTAGAGGGGGCAGCGGGCGTGACAGGGGAGGGTGCCGTTTTGGCATCCGGTACGCCGCCTGACTTTTGTGCAACCGTGGCTTCGGAGGCCGGGTCTGAATTCTGGGGGGGCTTGGACGAAGCATCTGGTGGGACACCATCATTTATCGTAGATGGTGAGGAGGGGGCATCGTTTGGTGGCAGCTCGGGGCCAGGTTTTCCCGGGCCGGTTATGGTCAATGTGCAAAGGTCTGCAACAAAATCGAACACGTCGCGCACGGCGTCTTCATCTTCGTCTGTGGTAAGGTGGATTGTCCAGGACAGGTATGATTTTTCTTCATCCAGTTCCGAAAGGGACGGGAGAGCAGAGGTATCGCAATTGACATCAAGATTGCCCATTTCGCGCAGCAAGCGTAATAGATGCAGCGGTTCGTTGCCAGACGCATAGAGCGAGCTGTCGGGTAGGAAATGGATGGTATAGCCATCTTCAAAGACGACTGTGGACGCGGGCGCCGGTGGGGCGCCCGGATCAGGTAAATCGGGCAGGGCAGGGGCATCATTGCTCGCTATATCCAACCCCAGATCCAGTGAAAGACCCATTGGCTGAAAGTCACTGACGTCTTCTTCGGCCTCGTATTCCTGTGCATCTGCCCCCAGCATGGATGTCAGGCTGCTCATTACCCCCTGAATTCGGCTTTCATCCGCGATATCGTCATCGCGGGCGGCGCGAACCAGATCACCCAGTATGTCACCGGACTGGAAAAAGACGGAAATCGCGTTGCGATCCGCCTCGATTGTGCCGGAACGCACGCCATCCAGTACCGATTCAAACTGATGGGCAAAGCGCACCAGGTCTTCCAGCCCGAAGGCCCCGGCGCCGCCTTTGATCGAGTGCACAGCGCGAAATACGACATTGATGGTTTCGTCATCCGCTTCGCCATCGTCCATGATTTGCAGGCCATCCTGCAAGGCTTCGAGCAGTTCTTCGCATTCGACAAAAAACGATGCCCGAATTTCGGCCATTGGGTCATCTTCATCCATCATGGCGGGATCCTATCCTGTTACCATTTGCAAGGCGCGGACCAGTTTTTTCGGCTCGAACGGTTTAACGATCCAGCCCGTTGCGCCGGCATTGCGCGCCCGCTGTTTTAGTTCCGCCGCGCTTTCTGTGGTCAGCACAAGGATCGGAACTGCGCGGAATTTTTCGATTTTGCGCACCGCTTCGATAAAACCGAAACCGTCCATGCGGGGCATATTGATATCGGTGATAATCGCGTCCGGTGGTGGTGACATTTCTTCCAGCACCTCGATCCCGTGCACGCCATCATCGGCCAGATGCGGGGTGAATCCCGCCTGGTTCAGGGTCAGGTTCAGCATATCGCGGATTGTGCGGCTGTCATCGACAGCAAGGATTTGCAGGCTCATGTCGGGGATACTCCGGTTAATGTATCGGGGGAAAATCCGTGCAGGGCGAGTTGGGTTTTACACGTTTCGCTGGGCGAAATGATCTGGAAGGTTTTACCCACCTGTTTCCAGTCATTGGCGGCAGCGATCAGCACTTGCAAGCACAGGGTGCCCATATGGGAAACTTGGCTTGCGTCAATTTCCAGATCCTGACCCGCATGGCCCAGAATGGTGGTTTTCAGCGGGGTGACCGCGCCAAAATCAAGCCGTTCCTGTAACGTAATTACCGTTGTCATCGGCCGTATCCTGTTCCTTTGGTATTCATCATCAACACCAGGGAATCCCCCTCTTTGTCATTCGATGGAATGATTTAGCGTTCGGGGGGTTAAGATAGGCTTACGGTTTGCGGAATTTTTCAAATTTGCCGCAGAAAATGAAAAAGGCCCCGCATTTGCAGGGCCTTTAGCAGGGTTTATTCCGGATCAGGATGCCAGACTGGGCAACCACAATACAATCGATGGAAACGCCACCAGCGTGGCAATCGTGATTGCATCGGCAATGAAAAACGGTGTCACGCCGACAAACACGTCCTGCACGGTCAGGTCATCGCGCACACCGGCGACCACGAAACAGTTCAACCCGATTGGCGGGGTGATCAGGCAGAATTCGGCCATTTTCACCACCAGAATACCGAACCAGATGGCACACATCGGCCCAGACATGCCAAAGGCGCTGTCGGCGGCCGAGACCATCTCGCCGCCATTCAGGGCCATCACGGCAGGGTAGACCACCGGCAGGGTCAGCAGCAGCATGCCGATCGCGTCCATGAACATGCCCAGCACCGCATAGGCCAACAGGATGAACACCAGCGTCAGCATGGGCGGCTGGTGCAGCCCCGCGATCCATTCGGCAAAAGCATGGGGCAGGTCGGCAAATCCAAGGAAGCGCACATAGATCAGCACGCCCCAGATAATGGTGAAAATCATCACCGCCAGCTTGGCGCTTTCCAGCAGGGAATCCTTCAGCTGGCTCCAGCGCATCCCCTTGTAGACCGCCATCAGGAACACCACAAAGGCCCCAAGGGCTCCGCCTTCGGTCGGGGTACCCCAGGCGTCGCCGCCAAAGGGGTTGTAGATGAAGAAGATGATGATGAAGACCACAAAGGCAATCGGGGCTGCCGGTGGCAGCGAGGCAAAGCGTTCGCGCCATGTGAAACCGCCTACGGGTGGTCCGAAATTGGGGATCACCAGCGCAAGGCCGACAATCAATGCGCCATAGATCAGGGCTGAAACCGCGCCGGGGACGAAACCCGCCAGTAGCAGTTTACCCACGTCCTGCTCGACAATAATCGCATAGATCACAAGGATCGCCGAGGGCGGGATCAGTGACGCCAGCGTGCCGCCTGCGGCCACCACACCGGCGGCAAAGCGTTTGTCATAGCCGACCTTCAGCATCTCGGGGATGGCGATGCGGGCGAACACGGCGGATGTGGCGACCGAGGCACCCGACACGGCTGCAAAACCTGCCGTTGCGAACACCGTGGCCACGGCCATACCGCCGGGCAACCAGCCGACCCAGCGTTTGGCGGCTTCGAACAGGGCCTTGGTCAGGCCGGCGTAATAGGCCAGGTATCCGATCAGGATAAAGGTTGGGATCAAGGATAGCGCCTGATGCGAGATTTTCGAATGGGGCACTTGCCCTGCAATTTTCACCGAAACCGTCAGCGCCTTGATAAATTTGTCCGGCTCATAGCCGAATTTTGCCCAGAAAATCCAGACCAGCCCGACAAGGCCGGCCATACCGGCAGCAAAGGCCACCCGCATCCCCAGAACCACCAGCACCAACATGCCGCCCGAAACGACTAGACCGATATCAATAGGTTCCATTATACGGCTTCCTCGTCTTCAAGGCCTGCAACATGCTCGGCTTCCTCGGCGGCTTGTTGGGCGGCGCTCATCACCAGCGGGATGGCCACAGGTTCGGACAACCCCAGAACCATCGCACGGCCATAGCCCCACAATTGCACCATCAGCCGCATCGCCAGCACGCTAAAGGCCACGGGGACCAGCAGTTTGGCAGGCCACAGGGGGATGGAAATGTCGATCGAGGAATCGCGGCTCCAGTAAGGCGCATTGAAATCGAACGAGCGCAGGAAATGCGAATAGGCCCCCCAGATCAGCAGCAGCACCAGCACCAGCATGGCCAGCGTGGTGATAAACTCGGCCGCCCACAGGGCGCGGCCCCGCAGTTTACCGACCAGAATATCCATGCGTATATGCCCGCCGTCGCGCTGGGTATAGGCCACCCCCATAAAGGCAATCAGCGGCATCACCTGTTCGATCCAGTCGACATAGCCGGGCAGCGGCATGTTCATGGTATTGCGCCCGCCAACCGATACCACGGCCAGAACCATCAGCGAGAAAATCGCCAACCCGCTGATCAGCGCCATCAGGCTTTCGAGTTTGAATAACTGTCTGTCCAGACGGCTGAGAAGCGAGCCGTCTTCCAGCACTGCGGAACTTCCCGCCATGTGCATCCTCCCCCTGATTTGTCGTTGCGATGATATAGGCAGAAAAAGGGGGGCAGGGGCAAGGGCGGTTTTGTGGAAATTATTGTCGCGGGGGCGGGCGATGATATACGCGCAGGCCACGGCTGGAGTTATCTGTAGGGCGGGGTTCACCCCGCCCTACGGAATGCCTCGACAAAAAAGGCCCGCCGCAGATCACATGCGGCAGGCCCGATTTTTTTAACCTCGCAAGGCGCGCAGCCCTACATCCGCTCTTTCTTCAGCGTTTCCATAACCAGATCATACAATTCCTGACCGGGCAGGCCCTGGGCTTCCATGTCCTTGATCCACTGCTCGCGGATCGGATCAGCCGCAGCGGCGCGGAAGGCGGCCAGATCGTCGTCGGAAATATGAACGCGGGTGACCTCCTTTTCCTTCAGAATACCGTCCCATTTGGTCAGCAGGTTCTCGTAGTTGTCGACGTAATGCGCAATCGCCTCGTCTACCGATGAATCCAGCGCCTCGCGCTCGCTATCGGACAGGGCCTCATAAGCGTCGGTGTTCACCACAACAGGGCAGTTCACCGTGCCGGGGTTCAGGTTCTCGGTCCACCAGTCGGCGATGTCGATGGTGCGGAAGGCCAGATGGGCGTGCGGGGCAAAGGCCACGGTGTCGACCACGCCGCTTTCCATCGCGTTATAGGCTTCGGTGGCGGTGACTGATGTTGGCACGGCACCGATTGCGGCAAAGGCCTTGCCAACGCCGCCGGTGGCGCGAACACGCATGCCCTTCATGCTGTCCAGCGTGCTGCGCGGCTCGCCTGTGCCGACAATGTTGTATTGCGGCATCGGCGATGTCATCAGCAGTTTGGCGTTCCAGCGGGCCAGATCCTTCTGCACGGCAGGGTGGGCATAAACGGCTTTTGATACCGCGACTTCCTCTTGCAGGTTGGCCACGCCAAGGAAGGGCAGCTCCAGAACCGTGATGGTCGGGTTTTTGTCGCGGTGGTAACCGGCGCAGAACTGGGCCATTTCAAAGGCGCCAATCGAAATCCCGTCCAGATTTTCCTTGTTCTTGGACAGACCGCCATAGGAAATGTTCAGGGTGAATTCGCCGTTGGTCTTTTCGCTGACCAGCTCGGCCAGCTTTTCGACGTGTTCGGTAAAGGCGCGGCGTTTGCCCCAGAGGGATACGTTCCACTCGGTCGCCATCGCTTCGGATGCAAAGGCAACGGCGATGGCGGCAACGGCCACACGGCCTAACAGATGTTTCATAAGTCTCTCTCCCAGATTTTTTATCTCGGAGTAAGGTAGCCTGCCCACACGTGTTGTCCAGCAAAAATGTTGACCGGACGGTTAGGGCGGGCGAAGGTGGCTGTGGAAAAAAAGGAGACCAGCCATGCCAGCCCCGAAAAACAAATTGAAAGCCGCCCTTGCCGCAGGAGAAATGCAAATCGGCCTGTGGCTGGCAACGGGGCAACCGTTGATGGCCGAAATCGGCGCCACAGCGGGCTATGACTGGTGTTTGATTGATGGTGAACATGCGCCCAACGACATCCCGATGATCCTTGCGCAATTGCAGGCGATGAACGGGGCAGGGGCCGCGCCGGTGGTGCGGGTGCCGATCGGCCAGGACTGGGTGTTGAAACAGGTGCTGGATATCGGCGCGCAAACGGTGATGGTGCCGATGGTGGAAACGGCCGAGGACGCCGAATCCATGGTGCGCGCTGTTCGCTACCCGCCGGATGGTGCGCGCGGGCTGGCGGCGTCGATGGTGCGGGCCTCGAACTATAACGCGATCACCGATTATGCCACCACGGCCAACGATGAAATCTGCCTGATCGTTCAGGTGGAAAGTGCGCGGGCGATTGAAAACATCGACACCATCACTGCGGTCGAGGGGGTGGACGTGGTGTTCATCGGCCCCTCGGACCTGTCGGCGGATATGGGGTTCATCGGCAATGCCGGCACGCCCGAAGTAAAGGCCACCGTCAAACACGCGGTTCAGCGGATACGGGCTGCGGGCAAGGCGGTCGGGATCATCGGCGGCGGGGATTGCGTTGAAATGCGCGATCTTGGTGTGACGTTTTTGGGATTGTCGGCCGATGTGTCGCTTTATACGGCGGCGGTTCGCGGGTTGGCGAAGGATGCAAGGGAAAGGTTGGGGATGTGAGGGGCGCGTTCGAGAAATGATGCGCGATATCACATACCCAATGACTTGCTTGGCCCCAACTAGAGTGCCAATACATCCGTAAAATGTTTTTTCAGGTCAATTTCAGGGGTTTTCACCAAATCTTTTGGCAGCTCTGCAATCACCGACGCCTGCAACTTATCATCCAGGTGAGGACGCAATAGTCCCAGCATTCCGGGGGGCGCCGCCAAGACCAGATCGTCAAATTCTCCAGCCGCATGCG
Source organism: Profundibacter amoris (assembly GCF_003544895.1). GTDB lineage: Bacteria > Pseudomonadota > Alphaproteobacteria > Rhodobacterales > Rhodobacteraceae > Profundibacter > Profundibacter amoris. The sequence goes on along the minus strand of NZ_CP032125.1, from coordinate 1,898,039 downwards.
CCTTTGATAAACGCACCGCTATGTCCTTGGCAAAGGCGCTTTCTTCTTTGTTAGATGAACTATGCGGGGCCATCCGATGCATAGAGCGCCCGACGCTGTTGTTGGTCATACCCTGCGGGCTTTCATAAGCGTCCTTTTGTTGCGCATGCCAGACCTTGCCATCCAGTTTTTTCAGACCCTTTCCCGGGCCGGTGTTTTCTAGAATATGTGCGGATGCACTGTCGGTAATTAAAATCCATGTTCTTCTGGTTTTCATAACAGATTTCCTCATTGAAAAGTTACACCCCCGGTCTGGTCTCGCCATATCAAATGTGGCGTATCCCCGAGGGATAATAATCGCGGATATCACAAACCCGCCCACCGAAATGCAGACATTTAGTTGATTTATTGTTTGATAGTGTAACAGGTTGCACACCCAAATGCATTGATCTGCCGCATAACCGATCGCACTGGTGCGACGGGATACCCTCCGATAGGTCCTGACCCTGGATCCATTGGCCAGAATTCAGTCCAACCAGGATTTGACCAACCCGACACATTGCTACAGACTGTGAGAGCGATTTTTAAAAACCTTAAAGGGAAAATCGATGGACCTGGAAATCATTATCCGAAAACCGCAAGGCAAAGCCAGATCAACCCCGATCCTGTTTGTGCATGGCATGTCCTTCGCGGCGTGGGGGTTCGAGGAATATTTCGCCCCCTATTTCAATGCGCAGGGCTTTGAAACCCATTCCGTGTCTCTGCGGTATCATGGCGGCAGCGGCGACAATGCCAAGGTGCGCTGGGTGCCTATTTCTGCCTATGTGAAGGACATCAAGCAAGCGATCGGGCAGATCGGGCAGCCCCCCATTCTGGTTGGGCATTCCATGGGCGGATTGTTGTCGCAGATCGTGGCGCGGGATCAGGAGGTGGCGGCGCTGGTCACTCTGGCCTCGGTGCCGCCTGCCGGTTTCCTTCCGACGATCCTGCGATTGACGAGGCAGCACCCCTTGTTGATGCTGAAATGTAATTTGACGGCCAATCTGCGGCCGTTCCTGAAGAACCCCGATGTGACGCCCGATATGTTTTTCGCAGGCGGGATGCCGGAGTCCGAGAAGATGCGGTTTTACGACATGCTGTGCGATGAATCGTTTCGCGCGTTCCTTGATATGCTGTTCCCGCGACCGGGCATCGGGAGACACGGCAAACCGGTGCTGGTGATGGGCGCGCAGGGCGATCCGGCGGTGTCCTCGGGCATGGTGCGGGCCACGGCGAAAAAGCACGGGGTCGAGGCGGTGATCTATCCGGACGCGGGCCACTGCTTGATGCTGGACAAGAATTGGGAGAAATACGCAGGGCATATGTTGAAGTGGATGGAGGGGAACGGGTTTTAGGAGTTTTTGTCCGTTTTCGAATGAAATATAAACCCCAGCAAATTCAGCAACACCTGCGCCGCCAATATCGCTGTGCTGCCCGTGGGATCATAATCCGGTGCGACTTCGACTAGATCAATGCCGACCACTTCGTGTACCTGCGCCACGCCTTGCAGCAATTCCAGCACCTCGTAATACAGAAACCCGCCGTGGCTGGGGGTGCCGGTGCCCGGTGCGATCGAGGGGCAGAAGGCGTCGATGTCGATGGTGATGTATATCCGCGCGCCTTTGGGGATGCGGGCCAGCACGGCGTCGGTGCCCAGTTTACGACATTGACGAACCGACAGGATGTCCGAGCCCATGCGGCGGGCGTCCTCGTAGCCTTCTTTGGCGGTGGAGGACACATTGCGGATGCCAAGCTGGGTTAGGCCGGTGACATAATCCTTGTCGGCCGCGCGGCGCATTGGGTTGCCGTGGCCATGCGTGACGCCGTGGCGCACGTCCACGAAATCCAGATGGGCGTCGATCTGCAACACGTGGATATCGCCCTGATCATCAAAGGCATTGATGCAGGGGATGTTGATTGAATGGTCGCCGCCAATGGTGACGGGCAGGGCGCCTGCGGCCAGAATGGCCCGCACGCCTGTTTCGATATTTTTATGGCTGCCGGTGGTGTCGGTGTGGATGATGTCGGCATCGCCAATATCGACAATGCGCACGTCCGCGCCCAGATAGGTGGCGTCATCCTCGTGATCATAGGCCCCTGCGTGGCCAAAGGCGAATAGGGTCGAAGCCTCGCGCACCGCCCGTGGTCCGAACCGCGCACCGGGCCGCCATTGGGTGCCGAAATCATAAGGTGCGCCAAGGATGGCAACATCGGCGTCGATACTGGACCAGTCTTGAACGTAAGGTTTCTTGGCAAAGGTCGCGATGCCGACGAAGGGCAGATCAAGGCGCCCTGATTCATATCCGTGTTTGCTCATCCCCGGTCTCGCTTTGTTATAGTGTTACAGTCGCGCCAGCCTTTCGGTCAGCAGGGCAAAGAACCCGTCGGCATCCACATCGCCAATAAACAGCGCGTTGGCGGGGCGGTCGGTGACATCCCACCAGTCGGCCACCGTCATGCCGCGGGTCAGGTCGGAAACGGTTTCGATTTCAACGTTTACATGGCGGCCTTTGAACAGTTCGGGTTTGATCAGATAGGCGGTGACGCAGGGGTCGTGCAGCGGGGCACCTTCCGAGCCGTATTTTTCCTTGTCGAACCGCTCAAAGAACTCGGTCATTTTGGCCACGGCGATGCCGACAGGGGTGCCGATGTTGCGGAATGCGTCGTTGCGCTGTTTTGTGACCAGTGCCTTGTGAGTAACGTCCAGCGGCATCACCACAATGGGCACGCCTGATTTGAACACAATATCGGCGGCCTCGGGATCAACGTAGATGTTGAATTCGGCGGCCGGGGTGATGTTGCCCACTTCAAAATAGGCGCCACCCATCAGGATGATTTCCTGCACCTTGTCAATGATATCGGGGGCCTTTTGAAAGGCGGTGGCGATGTTGGTCAGCGGGCCGATCGGGCACAGGGTGATGGTGCCGGATGGCTCATGGCGCAGGGTGTCGATGATGTAATCCACCGCGTGGCCATCGGTCAGATGCATTTGCGGATCCGGCAGGTCGGGGCCATCAAGGCCGGTTTTGCCGTGGACATGTTCGGCGGTGACCAGATCATGCGCCAGCGGACGGTCACAACCGGCATAGACGGGGATATCGGTCTTGCCTGCCAGCTCGCAGATGATGCGGGCGTTTTTGTGGGTCAGGGGCAGGGGCACGTTGCCGGCAACGGCGGTGATGCCGATCACCTCGATCTCCTCGGGGCTGGCAAGGGCCAGCAGGATGGCGACGGCGTCGTCCTGTCCTGGGTCGGTGTCGATGATGATTTTGCGCGGGGTGGTCATGGGCTGGCTCCTGTTATTCAGGCGCACAATGCTGGTGGATTTGCTGCTTGTCCAGTGGAATGAGCAGTTGTGCCGCGCCTTTGGCGCGTCACCCGAAGCGCCGCCCCCTGATGGGGGCGGCGCTGGCCTGCGGCGCAGGTATTTAGGGCAAGAAGAAGGGGCGGTCAGCCGTCGAAATCGACCTCCTGTATGATCCGCAAGGCAGCAGGGCGCAGTTTGGCGATGTCCATCAGGTTAACGGGGTCGGGGGTGAATGTGCCCCAGCTGGCCACAAGTTCGCTGGGCTTGGTCCCGGGAGCGACGGGGTATTCAAAGTTCTGCTCGGCATAGATTTCCTGTGCTTCGGGTGAGGCGAGGAATTCCATCAGTTTGATCGCGTCATCCCTGTGGGGGGCGAATTTGGCCAGCGCCATGCCCGAGACATTCACATGGGTGCCGCCATCCTTGAATGCCGGAAACACCACGTTGACGCTATCGGCCCAGGGCACCTGTTCCGGATTGCCCAGCATTTTGCCCATGTAATAGGTGTTGCCAAGGGCGATGTCGCATTCACCGGCCCAGACCGCCTTGACCTGCGCGCGGTCGTTGCCTTGCGGTTTGCGGGCCAGATTGGCTTTGACCCCCTGCAGCCATGTTTTCGCACCGTCTTCGCCCATGTGATAGATCGCGGCCGAGACCAGCGCCACGGTATAGGCGTGGGTTCCCGAACGGGTGCAGATGCGGCCCTGCCATTTAGGATCGGCCAGTTCGTCATAGGTGGCCACGCCTTCAGGTGCGCGCTCTTTCGAGGCGAACACCACGCGGGCGCGGGTGGTCAGGCCGAACCACCGGTTATCGGGGTCGCGCAGGTCGGCGGGGATGTTGGCGGTCAGGATGTCGGAAGTCACCGGCTGGGCCAGATCGGCATTCACCACGGCCGAGAGGCGGGCGATATCGACGGTAAAGATCAGATCGGCCGGCGAGCGTTTGCCCTCGGCGCGGAGTTTTTCGATCATGCCCTTTTTCAGAAAGGCAATGTTGACAGGGATGCCGGTTTCTTCGGTGAACCTGTCCATCAGGGGCTGGATCAGCTCGGGTTGGCGGTAGGAGTAGATGTTGACCTCGGCCATTGCAGGGGTGGTCAATGCGAAGGTGGCCAGAAGGGCGGTGCGCAGGGGGGTGAACATGGGCGTCTCCATCAGTTGAGTGATGGGGGTGTTAAAGCCGAGTAAAACTGTCAGGTCAATACCTGATTAAAAAAGTAAGGTAACTTTTATGCGCTGCCGCGCGGGGGATATTTGGGGAACGGTAATGGGGCTATTCTTCGGCTTTGACCTGATCCCACAGCGCATCCATTTCCGCCAGATCGGATTGGGACGGGGTTTTGCCGCGTTCGGTCAGTTTGGCTTCGATCGCTTCGAACCGGCGGGTGAATTTGGCGTTGGCGCGGCGCAGGGCGGCTTCGGGATCAAGGCCAAGGTGACGACCAAGGTTGGCCATCACGAATAACAGATCACCGTATTCTTCCTCGATTTTTTCCTGAGGCAGGGTTTCCTTTGCCTCGACCAATTCGCGGGATTCCTCGACAATTTTGTCCAGCACGTCGGTGGTCGAGGGCCAGTCGAACCCCACACGGGCGGCGCGTTTTTGCAGTTTCAACGCCCGCAACAGGGCGGGCAGGCCGATCGCGACCCCGTCCAGCGTGCCGCGTTCTGATTTGCCGGCACGCTCTTTGGCCTTGATTGCCTCCCAGTCGGCGGTTTGCTGTTCGGCGGATTTATCGCGGCTTTCATCGCCGAACACATGCGGATGGCGGGCAACCATTTTGTCGGCAATGGCGCGGGTGACGGATTCAAAGGTGAAATGCCCCGCTTCTTCGCCCATTGTGGTGTGATAGACGACCTGTAGCAGCAGATCGCCCAATTCACCCTCGAGATCAGCCATATCGCCACGTTCGATGGCATCGGCCACCTCGTAGGCTTCTTCAATCGTGTAGGGCGCGATGCTGGCGAAATCCTGTTCGATATCCCACGGGCAGCCGGTTTTTGGATCGCGCAGCCGGCGCATGATTTCCAGCAGGCGGGGGATGCCGCCGTCAGGGTTGTGGATCAGGTCATCGTTTTTCATTGCGCTGTCGCCAAATCTGGGGAAACTGTGCAGGTAGTTACACACCAAGCATGGCAAGGAGTCCAGCAATGCCCATCGTCAACCGGATCGCCGAATTCACCAAGGATATGCAAGGCTGGCGGCGGCATCTGCATGAAAACCCGGAACTGGGGTTTGAATGTTATGAAACGGCGAAGTTTGTGGCCGAGCGGCTGCGCGAATTCGGGGTGGACGAGGTTCACGAGGGGATTGCGACCACCGGCCTTGTGGCGATCATCAACGGGCAGGGCGATGGGCCGACGATTGGTCTAAGGGCGGATATGGATGCGCTGCCGATGCCCGAGGAAACGGGGCTGGACTATGCCTCGAAGATCGATGGCCGGATGCACGCCTGTGGCCATGACGGGCACACCACGATGCTGCTGGGCGCGGCGCGCTATCTGGCGGAAACACGCAATTTTTCCGGCCGCGTGGCGCTGATTTTCCAGCCAGCCGAAGAAGGCGGCGGCGGTGGCGAGGTGATGTGTGACGAAGGCATCATGGAGAAATTCGGCATTGGCGAGGTTTACGCCCTGCACAATATCCCCGAGCTGCCGGTCGGGCAGTTTTCCACCACGCCGGGGCCGATCATGGCGGCGGTGGATGATTTTGAAATCAATATCAAAGGCTTGGGCGGGCATGGCGCCTATCCGCAGGACACCCGCGATCCGGTGGTGGCGGCTGTGGCCGTGGCAAGTGCGATCCAGACCATCGTCAGCCGCAATCTGGACACCCGCAAGGAACTGGTGGTGTCGGTGACGCAAATCCACACCGGCAGTGCGGATAATATCATCCCCGAGGTTGCCTTTGTCGGCGGCACGGTGCGTACATTTGAAAAGGACGTGCAGGCCATGGTGCAAAAGCGCCTGAAGGCGATCTGCGAGGGGGTGGCGGCGGCTTATGATGTCGAGGTGTCGCTGACCTATAACATCGGCTATCCGGCCACGGTGAATGACGCCGAAAAGGTGGCTGTGGCGGCCAAAGTGGCGGCGGAAATATCCGGTGCCGACAATGTGGTGGCCGACCAGCAGCCCGAAATGGGGGCCGAGGATTTCTCATATATGCTGGAACACCGCCCCGGTGCCTATCTGTTTTTGGGGCAGGGCGCGGGGCCGGGGGTGCATAACACCGGCTATGATTTCAACGACGAGATTTCCCCGATCGGGGCATCGTTTTTCGCCCGCATGGTGGAAACGCGCCAGCCGGTGAAAGGGGCGTAACATGGCACTGGAAGACGCGAAAAATCAGGTGGATACGGCGATTCAGGCGGGGGGGCACAAGGGGCCGTCGTTTGAAAACACCTTTGGCGGGGTCACGTCGTTTCTGCGCCGGTCCTATACCAAAGATCTGAGCGGCGTTGATCTGGCGGTAACCGGTGTGCCGTTTGATCAGGCCGTGACCAACCGGCCCGGTACACGGCTGGGACCACGGGCCATCCGCGAGGCCAGCGCCTTGCAGGCGCCCGATGCGCCCTATGGCTGGGATATTGATCCGGTCAGCGAGTATAACGTGGTCGATTATGGCGATCTGGCATTTGATTATGCCGATATTCCGTCATTTCCGGCGGCGCTGACCGCGCATATCACAGGGATACTGGACGCCGGCGTATCCTCGTTGTGTCTGGGCGGGGATCACTATATTTCTTTCCCGATATTAAGGGCTTATGCGGCGAAGTTCGGGCCGCTATCGCTGCTGCAATTCGATGCCCATACCGATACATGGCGTGACGACGACATGTCCCGCGTTGATCATGGCACGATGTTCTACAAGGCGGTGAAGGAAGGGCTGATTGATCCGAAACGCAGCGTGCAGGTCGGCATCCGCACCACCAACGAGGATACATTGGGTGTGAACATCATCGATGCACGCGAGGTGCATAGCATCGGGCCGCAAGCCACGGCACAGAAAATCAAAGCGATATTAGGGGATTACCAGACATACCTGACCTTTGATATCGACGGTCTGGATCCGGCTTTTGCGCCCGGAACCGGCACACCCGTCTGGGGTGGGCTGAGCAGTGCGCAGGCATCCATTATCCTGCGCGATCTGGCGGGGATCAACATGGTGGGCGGTGATGTGGTCGAGGTCTCGCCGCCCTTTGACACAACGGGCGCCACCGCGATTGCGGGCGCGCATGTGGCGACCGAATTGATGTGTCTATGGGCCTGGAACAAGAGGGCAAGGGGATGATCCGCAAAACCGCCATCAATACCGCATGGCTGTTGCTGATGGTCGCCCTTTCGGGGCTGGTTTACATCAGGCTTGCGCCGGACGACGTGGCGCTGGTGCATGTGGCGCCACCATCAGGGGCCACGCCAGACTCCCCGGTGATCGGGCAGGGAAGTGCGCTGTTTGTCGCCGATTTCAACGCCGATCCGGAACAGATGTGGCAAATGCTGCAACAGGTTATCCAGTCCACTCCACGCACCAAATATCTGGCGGGCAGTGTCAAGGAAGGGATGATTACTTTTGTCACCCGCTCGCTGGTCTTCGGTTTCCCCGATTACACCACTATTACTGTGACGCAAAACGAACAAGGCAGCCGTGTCACCCTGTTTGGCCGCCTGCGCTATGGCCGGTCAGATTTTGGGGTTAACGCCAAGCGGCTGCGCGGTTGGGTCAAGACGCTGGAAGCGCTCGATCAGGCTGGATGACACACAGCCCTCTTGCTGTTCGCGCCACATCGGGTTGTTCAGGGACATCTCGCAACGGGCGGTAAAACGGCGCCCACCGACCTCCAGACAGATGGTCTGGCCCAATTCAACGCGTTCCCCTTTTTGGTCGGTGCAAAAACAATCGATCACCTTGCCTCCGGGACCAACCACGTCGGCAAAAGCGGGGGCGGCTAAAACCGCCAGAATAAAGGCAATTTTTTTCATACCTCATTATATCACAAAACCGCCCCTTGACCAAATCACATCCGGCAGGCAAGACAGCCGCATGGTTCCTTTAGATAAACTTATGCAAATCACCCAGCGGTTCGAGTTTCTGGAAGCGCAGATGGCCCAAGGCGACGCGGGGGCTGATATTGCCGTGCTGGCGCGTGAATATTCCGACCTGAAGCCGGTGGTCGAACAGGTGGTGGAATACCGCCAGCTTTTGTCCGATCTGGAAGAGGCCGAAGCGATGCTGGCCGATCCCGAAATGAAAGAGCTGGCCGAGGAAGAGCTGCCCGCCCTGCGCGAACGCCTGCCGGTGGTCGAACAGGCGCTGCAACTGTCCCTGCTGCCCAAGGACGCCGCCGACGCCCGCCCCGCGATGATCGAGATCCGCCCCGGTACCGGCGGAGACGAGGCCGCGTTGTTTGCCGGTGATCTGCTGCGGATGTATCAGAACTACGCCGCGAACCATGGCTGGAAATTCGAGATCATCGAGCAAAACATCACAGAATTGGGCGGCATCAAAGAGGTGATCGCCCATGTGCAGGGCGATGGCGTCTTTGCCCGCCTGAAATACGAATCCGGCGTGCACCGCGTGCAGCGTGTGCCAACCACCGAAAGCGGCGGGCGGGTGCATACATCGGCCGCCACCGTGGCCGTGTTGCCCGAAGCCGAGGATGTGGACATCCAGATTGACCCGAATGACTTGCGGATCGACACCATGCGCGCCTCGGGGGCCGGTGGCCAGCACGTCAACACCACCGATTCCGCCGTGCGGATTTTGCATATTCCGACCGGCATTATCGTGGTCAGCAGTGAAAAATCCCAGCACCGCAACCGCGAAATCGCCATGCAGGTGATGAAAACCCGCCTTTACGATCTGGAACGCCAGCGGGTGGATGACGAACGCTCGGCCGATCGCAAAAGCCAGGTAGGGTCGGGCGACCGCTCGGAACGCATCCGCACCTATAATTTTCCGCAAGGGCGCGTGTCGGACCACCGGATCAACCTGACGCTTTATAAACTGGATGCAGTGATGCAGGGTGATCTGGACGAAATCATCGACGCGCTTCAGGCCGACGCACAGGCCACGTTGCTGGCCGAGATGGAACAATGACGGTTAACGAGGCGCTGACCGCCGCCATTCAGGCCCTGCGCGCCGCCGATGTGCCTGATGCCGCCAATGATGCACGCATCCTGATGGCCCATGCTTTGGGCATTGATCGCGGGCGGCTGACGCTGGTTCTGCCTGACGAGGTGGGCAATGATGTGATGATCCGCTTTTCCATGGCAATCGACGAACGTTGCGCCCGCAAGCCCGTTTCGCACATCATCGGCACCCGCGAATTTTTCAGCCGCGACTTCATCGTCACCGCCGATGTGCTGGACCCGCGCCCCGAGACCGAACTGCTGGTGGAAACCGCGCTGGCTGCCCCCTTTGAAACCGTGCTGGACCTTGGCACAGGATCGGGCTGTATCCTGCTGTCCCTGCTGGCCGAAAACGGATCGGCCACAGGGCAGGGGAGCGATACCAGCCCCGCCGCCCTGAACATCGCCGAACAGAACGCCACACGGCTGGGGCTGGAAAAACGCACCAGTTTTATCCGTTCCGACTGGTTCGACAATATCGACGGGCGCTTTGATCTGATCGTCTCGAACCCGCCCTATATTGCGGCCGATGAAATGCCCGCCCTGTCCCCCGAGGTGCGCAACTGGGAACCGCTGATCGCGCTGACCCCGGGCGGGGACGGGCTGGACGCTTATCGGGTGATTACGGCCAACGCCGCGCAGCACCTGAACCCGCAAGGGCGCCTGCTGGTCGAGATCGGCCCGACGCAGGCCGGTGCCGTTAGCAGCCTGTTTGAAGATGCCGGTTTTGACGGAATCACCACCTTGCAGGATATCGACGGGCGCGACCGTGTGGTCATTGGTGTTTTAACGTAACATTTTTTCAGGAATTGCCCGATATAAGGCGAAAACACACCGATTCAGGCGGTGTTTTGCAAATTTTACTTGTCATCGGGGCTTGGCATGTTTAGTCAATAAATTGCAAAGCGGCGGATATACATCGGCTTCCCCCTTTGCAAGTAACCATAAATCGTCAAGGGTCCGGTTTGAATAACCCCACGCAAGAGGCGCGGCAGAGACCCTAACGAATTAGCCCAAATTAGGCTGGATACAATTTAACCATGAGATCATCCAAATCACGTTCGCGGGGCAATAAAAACCGCAATCGCCAGAATAACGGCAACAACCAGAACCGCGTTTTTGACAGTTCCGGTCCCGAGGGTAAAGTGCGCGGCACCCCGCAACAGATTATCGACAAATACAATCAGCTGGCCCGTGATGCGACCTTGTCCAATGACCGGGTGGCGGCCGAAAATTTTCAGCAACATGCCGAACATTACACCCGCCTGCTGACCGAAGCGATGCGCGAAGCCGAAGCGCGCCGCGAAGCGCATGAGGCCCAGCAACGCGAACGGCAGGCACAGCGCGACGCCGAGCGTGCCGAGCGCGAAGCCAACCGCCCCGAGCGTGAGGCAACCCCGCCCCGTCGTGATCAGGAAACCGGTCAGCCAAATGATCCGGCCTCGGCCCCGCAGCCCGATATGGCCGCGATCGAGCAACCCGATAGCGGCTTGGTGGAAACACCCGAAAGCAAACCAAAGCCGCGCAAGCGCACCCGCAAGCCAAAGGTCAATCCGCTGGACAACCCGCCGGAAGCGCCCGAAGCTGCTGAATGAATTGAAAACCCCGCCCGATACGGCGGGGTTTTATTTTGCCACCTCGCGGGCCAAGGCGCAGAACCCTTCGATCGGCACCTGCTCGGCCCGTTCGGTCGGCTTGATCCCCGCCGCTACCAAATGCGCCTCGATGTCCGGCGATATGCCTTTCAACGAGGAGCGCAACATCTTGCGCCGCTGGTTGAACGCTGCCGCCACCACCCGTGACAACACCGCCGCGTCTGCCTCAAATCGCGGGGTTTCCAGCCGTTGCAAATGCACCACCGCCGAATGGACCTTGGGCGGCGGGGTAAAGGCCTCGGGCGGCAGTTGCATGACGATCCGCGCCTCACAGCGCCATTGCGACAGGATCGCCAACCGCCCGTAAGCCTTGCCGCCTGGTTGTGCCACAATCCGCTGTGCCACCTCTTTCTGGAACATCAACGTAAGACTGTCCCAATAGGGCGGCCATGCCTTCGGTGTCAGCCAACGCACCAGCAATTCCGTGCCTACATTATAGGGCAGGTTCGCCACCACCCGCACCGGCGGCGTCAAATGCTCCAACACATCCAGTTCCAGCGCATCCGCATTGATCACCTGCAACCGGTCGGGATAGGCCTCCGCCACCTCCTCGAGTGCTGGCAAACAACGCGCGTCCTTCTCCACCGCCAGCACCCGCCGCGCCCCCTCGGCCAGCAAACCACGGGTCAAACCGCCGGGGCCGGGGCCGATTTCCAACACATCACAGCCCGACAAATCCCCCGCCTGTCGGGCAATCTTGGCGGTCAGGTTCAGGTCCAGCAGAAAATTCTGCCCCAGCGATTTCTTCGGCTGCAAATCATGGGCGGCAATCACCTCGCGCAGGGGCGGCAAGCTATCAATCATCACACCGCATCTCCATTACCGTTCCCCAAATATCCCCTGCGCGGAGCGCATAGAATCTATTGCCCATCGGCCCGCATCCGCGCCATCCGGTCAGCCATCTTCAGCGCCTCGATCACACTGTCCGGTTTGGCAATCCCTTGCCCCGCAATATCAAACGCCGTGCCATGATCGGGCGACGTGCGGATAAACGGCAGCCCCAGCGTGACATTCACCCCGCGGTCAAAATCCAGTGTCTTGATCGGGATCAACGCCTGATCGTGATACATGCAAATCGCCACATCATAGCCTTCGCGCGCACGGGCGTGGAACATGGTGTCGGCGGGCAGGGGGCCGGTGATATTCAGCCCTTCGCCGCGCAATTCCTCCAGCAAAGGGGCGATCATTTCGATTTCTTCCATCCCCATTGCCCCGCCTTCGCCCGCGTGCGGGTTCAGACCGGCCACGGCGATGCGCGGTGCCTTTAGCCCGAAATCCCGCCGCAGCGCGGCATCGGTGATGCGGATATTATCGGCCAGCAATTCTTGGGTCAGCGCCGTTGGCACATCCTTGATTGCGATATGGATTGTCACCGGCACCACGCGCAACTGATCGCAAGCCAGCATCATTACCACCTGATCGACCCCCGCCAGATGGGCCAGAAATTCGGTATGGCCCGGAAAGGCAAATCCGGCGCCATCCTTTAACGCCTTCTTGTGGATCGGACCCGTGCACAGGGCCGAGGCCGCCCCCGATTGCACCAGATCCACTCCGCGCGTGATCACGTCGATCACCCCTTGGGCATTTTCTGCTGCGGGCTGCCCCGCCACAGCAGGGGCAGCAAATTCATGCGCCAGCAAGGGCAATCCATGCCGGGCCGCGTCAGCGGTCTCGGCCGGGTCGGCAATTTCAATTGCACAAACCCCGTCGGGCAAATGCCGCGCGTCGCCAATCAGGAAGAACGGCAAATCCGTGCCCAGCCGCTGCCACGCGGCCACGGCCAGCTCCGGCCCCACCCCTGCAGGTTCGCCACAGGTCAGCGCAATCGGGGCGCGGCTCATGGGTAAACGATGGTTGCGTCGGCTTTCAGCTCGGACAGATACCCGTCTGCATAGGATTGCAGCCGCTGGTTCACCAGTTGCGCGCGGATCGTTTGGCGCGACACATCTTCACCCAACTCGGGCGTGCGCCCGCACATCATCAGAAAGACCAGCGTCTGGCCGTTGTTGCGGGTCAGGCGGGTCGAAACCTCGCCCGGGTCCAGCTTGGCCAGTTCCAGCGCGATGTCCTGTGGCACCTGCGAGACAGGCTGGGTATCGATCTGCAACAACTCTTCCGGTTTGCCCTTGTTGATACCGTATAGATCATCACATGTATCAACCTTGGCTTTGATGCGTGCAGCCTCTTTCAAAGCGGCGTCCGATTGGCCGCCGGCAATGAAATACTGCGCATATTCCAGAGACAGGTCCTTGGGGGCCCCCGCATCGGTCTCTTCGATGGCGCGCAACTGGAACAACACAATCCCGTTGGTGATGGAAATCGGTGCGGTCACCTGTCCGGGGGACAGGGCAAGGATCTGGCCGCGAATAGCCGCGGGCAAGTTGGACAGCGGCATCCACTGCAAACGGCCCCCTTGCCGTGCCGAGGGCGAGGCCGAATAGCGCCGCGCATTGGCCGAAAATACCGATAGCGAAGTTGTTTGCGCAATCTTTTCCGCCCGTTTCTGGCTGGCGGCTGTAGCTTGGGGGGTGTTGGCCGGCAGGATGATTTCGCTTAGCAAAACCCGCAAGCCCCCTTTGCTGGATGTCTGGGCGATGGCGCGGTCGATCTCGTCTTCGGTGACCTGAACACGGGGGCCGAATTTGGCCCGCATAAGGCTGCGCCATGCCAGACCGGATTTGACAAAATCACGGAATGTTTCAGCGGCAACACCGCCACTGGCCAGCGCTTTGACAAATTGTTCGGCCGTCAGGTTGGCGCGTGCGGCGAATTCTTCCATACCACCCTGCACTTCTTCTTCAGTCGGGTTGATACCGGCAGCCGCAGCGGCGGCGGTTTGCAGCCGTTCATCAATCAGCCCTTTCAGGGCCTGTTCCTGTGCGTTGCCCGGTGCGCGCAACAGGGTCATGAATCGCGCCCGTTGCTGCACCTCGTATTGGGTGACGACCTGTTCGTTGACTTTTACGGCCGGTGAAAACAGGTTTTGCGCCGAAACAGGCGCTGCTAATCCGGTCAGGACAAGGCCTGTGAATGTCAGGCAAAGGGTCAATATGCGCATCATCATTATATCCGTCGTGCTTCCTATTTATACGTCTGGCAACGCCGGGCCGATGTCCGGCCGCTGTTTCCGGAACCAAACCCGGTCAGCGAAACCGTCAACCCGAAGTCGGTTGTCGGGGTTAGACTACCTGATGATGTGAACCGACGCGAGAGAGAAAGATCAATCTTCACACATTCGCTGCGGTATTCCAGACCAACACCGGCATAGGCGGCCTCGCCTGCGTTGAAATCATAGCGCCAGTCCATCTTTCCGGTCCAGTTTGGGGCCAGTTTATAGGCCGCGTCAAAGGTCCATTCCGAGGTGTCGTAGGGCCGGTCCTCATAGGGTTCTGCTTCCATCCAGATGAAACTGGTGCCCAGACCCAGCTTTGCGGTTTGCCACGTCAGGCGGGTTTCGTTTTTGGCAAAGTTGAATTTGTTATCGAAAATCGAACGGTTGGTCAGTGTCAGGTTATTGCGCAGTTGCAACTGCACCGCCGCAAGCCAGTCCGAGTTCTGCCCCGACAGACCGGTGCTGGCCTGAAACTGGCCCAGATCCTTTTCCCGAAATATCCGGCCGACCGTCAGACCCAGGGACCAGCCGGTCGGATCATAACGGGTCCATGTCACCCCGACATTGGCGCGAAACCCGCGCTCGTAGCGGTCAGCGCCGGGGAAACGGGACAGGGAAAACAGATTGGCCTGATCAAATTCCACCAGACGGCTGTCTTCGTCCGGAATATTGACCGAATTGGTGTCGGTCCAGACCAGTTGCACCAAAGGCTCGATCACATGCGAGGCCCCCAGACGTGTCGTTTTGACAAAGGGCCAGCGCAGCTCAATCATTGCCGCAGGTGTGATGTGGGTGCCGTTGAATTCGCCGGGCAGCCCTTGTTCGATTTTGTAGTAATCGGCATTTACCTCGCCCAGAACACCGGCAACCATGCCGTTGCGCAGGGTCCAATTGCGTTTCCAGTCCAGCCTGAAACTGGCCCGTGTCAAATCGCGCCCGCTGCCACCGGCAAGCGACGAGGTGCGGTAATGGCTATGGGCATCAAACCGCAAGCCCAGCTCGCCGCCAATGCTGTCCGGATGATAACGGCGGTGATAAACCAGATTGCCAACCACGGTCGGCAAGGTGTCGTTGTTTTCGGTGCTGCGCAGGGAATGGTAATGCAGGGCCTCGGCGACGATCAGTTCGTCACGGCGGGCGCGGCCCAGTTCAATGCCGCTTTCCAGCCGGTCCTTGTTGGAATAGCCATAGTCCAGCAAGTAATCGCGATCCGAGCTGGTTTCGATGTTGAATTTCAGCACGAAATCACGCGGCAGATCGAACCGCCCCTCGCCAAAGAAATACCCGCGGTCCTGACCGGGGCGCAGATCATCATGGGTAAAGGCGCTATCAAAGGAAATATCCCCTGTACGAAAAGCACGGCGAAACCGCAGTTCCATCGTTGTGGTCGAACTGCTTAGGTAAGGGGTCAGGGTAATATCCGCGTGATCCCCCAGTTTGATAAAATAGGGAACCTTTATGCCCCAGCCCAGTTTGGATGTGCTTTTGAACGTCGGCACCAAAAACCCTGTGGCCCGTTTCAGGGTCGGGTCGGGCAGGCGCAAACGGGGCAGATAGAAAACCGGCACACCGGCGATTTGCAGCACCGCGTCATCAAAATACAGCTGGCGTTCCAGCTGGTCATGGATGATCCGCCGCGCCCTGATCTGCCACAGCGGGACAGGGTTGTTGGCACAAACCTGACAACTGGACGCCACGGTTTTGTAAAGCTGGGTATAGCGCCCGTCGACACGGTTGATTTCGGCTGCGGCCAGTTGCACTTGCTGGTTCAGCACCATTCGCGCGCCGCGCAGGATACCGTTGCGCAGATCCCCGTCCATCTGGGCACTATTGGCCAGTATCAGGATTTCTTCGCCATCAATCAGGGTGATCGGCCCGTCAATTTGCAGGCTGCCGTCGGTGCCGGAATAGATGATGCGGCTGGCCTTGATGCGGGTTGCCCCATAGAGGATTTCCACATGCCCTTCGGCGGTCAGCGTGTCTTTGCCATCCACCCAGACCTTGTCGGCCACCAGTGTTGCGGCCTCCGAGTTAGGTGTTTGTGCGCCAACCGGAGCGGACCCGAAGGTAAGGGTCGCCAGTAGCAACAGGATAAATGCGCGTAGTGTCATCCATCCTCCATATGCAGGATCAGCGCCAAGGCCAAGAGGGTTGCTGCAATTGGCGGACTCCAAGCGGCCAGATAAACGGGCAGTTGTCCGTTTTCACCCAGCACCTGGGCAAAGTTACGGATGAAAAACAGCGAGAACCCCATCAGAAGCGCCCCCAGAACCATCGGGCCGGTGCCGCCAAAACGGGTGTGGCGCATAGTGAAACCCGCGCCAACCAGCACCATCGCAACCAGCAGCAGTGGCAAGGCCAGTTCACTTTGCAGCCAGACGCGATGTTGACGGGCGGAAAATCCGGCGCGGTCCAGCCGGTCTATGAAAGCTGGTAATTCCCAGATCGGAATCGAGCTGGGCGTGCCGAAACTGTCGCGGATTTCTTCGCGGGTCAGATCACTGGGGATTTCCATTACATCGAACAGCTTGGCGTCGCGTTCAGGGTTGGCACTGCTTAGAAGCGGCCATTTCTTTGCGTCTTTCAGCACCCAGGCGCCGGGGGTCAGTTCGGCCGAGCCTGCCTCGATACGGGTCATTGGCGTGCCATTTGCCGTGAACGTCAGGAAACTGACATCAACCAGTTTGGTGCCATCCAGATTGGAGCCGCTTGCGCGGATCACTGTTTGCCCGTCGGGGCTGCCTTGGCGCAGCCACAACCCTTCTTGCGAGATGGACAAAACGCTTTCTTTGCCGGTGGCATAGCGGCTGACGGTGGATTCATATTGTTTGGATGTGGCGGCAACAATCGGGTTGAATACCGCCACCGATAAAACCCCCAACACCAGCGCAACCCCGACCGGCGCAACCAGCGCCCGCATTCCCGACCAGCCTGCCGCGCGCGTCACAACCAGTTCGGAACTGCGGGCCAATCCAAGGAACAGCACCAGCGTGGCCAAAATGGTCACCAGCGGCAGGATTGGATACATCAACGAGGGCAAGTGCAGCAGTGACAAATGTATCACCTCGGGCATCCCCACCTTTTCGCTGTCAAAACGGTTGATCTGTTCAACCACGTCGATCATCAACATAATGCCGCCAAATACACCGAAAACACCTGCAAAGGCTTTCAGGTAGCGATAAGCGAAATAGCGATACAGGATCATGCGGTTGCCCCGCGACGACGGGTGAACATGCGTTTCAAACGCCCAGGTCGTTCAGACAACCACAGCAATAAGGCTGATATTGAGAGGCCAACCAGAACCGGGACATAGACCAGCCCCCATAATTTAACATCGCGTTGGGCCAGTTGAACCATTGTGCTGTCAAGGGCCTTGATCAGAACCAGAATAACGATTGCCGCCAATATCTGGCGCATAACCCCAAAGCGGCTGTAGTTTCCGATAAGCAAGGTCGCAAACCCGATCAGGGCGGTTACAACAGCAAGCAGGGGCTGGGCAAAGCGTTCGTGCCCTGAATACAGAAGATAGGCGCGGCTTGTTTTGACTTCTTTGGCCAATTCCTCTGTGGGCCAAAGCAATTCGCGTGTCGACAATTCACCGACTGAACGGCGGTCCTGTTTGCCAACATTGATCAACGCGCCGATATCATAGGAAAAATCGGAAAAACGGGTGGTAAACAGCCGGTTTTCTTTTGTATCAAGCGTTTGCGCCATGCCGTCAAACATCACCAGCTTCGGCCCCGTTTCCTCGCGCACAAGAAAGGCGTTCTTGGCGGTGTAAATCACCTGGCTGTCGGGATTTCGACTGTCGGACATGAACACATCCAGCAATTCACCCTGCGGGCTGATTTCGCGGATGTAAAAGGTGATCCCGTCGGTCGGATGCAGGAATTCGCCTTCGGTCAGGAACCGCGCGGTGATGTTTTCGCGGATCTCTGCGCTGCGTTCGGCCAGCAGTCCGGCAGAAATAGGCACAAGGATATGCGACAGGATGCCCGTCAACAACGCCACGATCATCCCGAACACAAGAACCGGACGGGCCAGCCGGAACCCGCTGAACCCCATCGCCTGCACCACCACCAGTTCGCTTTCCGAACTCAGGCGGTTGGTGGCATAGACCGATCCGGCAAAGGCGGCGACCGGCAGAACAATGCGGATCACATTTGGCAGGGTCAGGGCGGTGAATTCCAGAAATACCGTTGCCGACTGGCCATCGGCAATCAGCTGGTCAAACAGCAAAACCGCCCGGTTGACCCAATAGACCATGACCAGAACAAGGGCGAAAAAGCCGAAAAATACCATCAGTTGCGACAGTAAATATCTGTCGAATCTGGCCACGCGTTAAATCCCCCCCGGGAACATTTCAAATCCCGCGCAGATTAGCCGATAAAACTGGCGGGTGAAACTGCTATCTGGCAATATCTGTGCGCAAAGGCTAGGTATGGCAAAACCCCGCCATTCGCGCACAAGCAGGAGAGACCTTATGACCCATCCCCGCCACATAGATTTCAAGGAAATTGATCTGGACAGTATCGGCGCGACCGGGGGCCGTGTCGTGGTGTTTGTCACCCCCGAGGGCCAGCTGGACCAATGCGCCCGCCGTGTGAACCGGCTGTGCAAGGGCGCGCTGAAACGGTTTGTGGAATCGGAGGGGTTTGAAAAACTGAAAACCGCCGAGGCCCGTGATCTGGCCTATCCGGCGGGCATGGCATGTGATGCGGTGCAGGTGGTGAAACTGAAACGCCGCCCGACAGCAGGGGATGCCCGCAAGGCCGGTGCTGCGATTGCCAAATCGGCGGGCACATCTTTGGTGCTGGTTCTGGCCGGTAATCTGGGGCAGGCGGCCGAGGTCTCATTGGGCCTTGCCCTGCGTGGTTACGATTTCAACATCCACAAAAGTAAGGAAAGTGAGCCAAGGGGGGCGGCCACCTTTATGGTGAGCAAACCCGAAGAGGTTGCTGCAGTGGCGGGGCCGATGGCTGCTGTGGCCGAAGGTGTGTTTTTCACCCGTGATCTGGTGAACGAGCCTGCGAATATTCTGACCACCGATGATTTTGCCGCCCGTCTGGCCGCGATGCACGAACTGGGGCTTGAGGTGGAAATCCTTGAGGAATCCGAGCTGGAAAAACTGGGCATGGGGGCGCTTTTGTCGGTCGGGCAGGGGTCGCGCAGCCCCTCGAAAGTGGTGGTGATGCAATGGAACGGCGGCAAAAAGGGCGCAGCCCCGCTGGCGCTGGTTGGCAAGGGCGTGGTGTTTGACACCGGCGGGATTTCCCTGAAACCGGCGGCTGGCATGGAAGACATGACCATGGACATGGGCGGTGCCGGTGTGGTGTCCGGCGTGATGCGCACGCTGGCCATGCGCAAGGCCAAGGCAAATGTTGTCGGCCTTGTCGGGCTGGTGGAAAACATGCCCGACGGCGCGGCCACCCGCCCCGGTGACGTGGTGCGTTCGATGAAGGGCGACACGATCGAGGTGATCAATACCGACGCCGAAGGCCGCCTGGTGCTGGCCGATGTGCTGTGGTACACGCAGGACCGGTTCAACCCCACGGGTGTGATCAATCTGGCCACCCTGACTGGCGCGATCATTGTCGGCCTTGGCCATGACAACACCGGCGTGTTTTCCAATGATGATGCCCTGTGCAACGCCTTCCTGAAGGCCGCGAAAACCGAGGGCGAAGGCGCATGGCGTATGCCGATTGATGACAGCTATGACAAGCTGATCGATTCCCGCATTGCCGATATGAAAAACAGTGCCGGACGCCCGGCGGGTTCGATCACCGCCGCGAAATTCCTGCAACGGTTCATTCAGGATGACATGCCTTGGATCCATTTGGACATCGCCGGTACGGCTTCGCTGAAAACCGAAAGCACATTGGCCCCCAAGGGCGCAACCGGCTGGGGCGTGAGGGCTTTGGACCGGTTGATCCGCGACATGCAGGAGGGCTGATGGGCGCGGTTTATTTCTATCATCTGACCCGCCAGCCGCTGGAAATGGTGCTGCCAATGCTGTTGGAGAAATCCATGGCGGCAGGCTGGCGCTGTGCAGTGCGCGGGGTGGATGTGAAACGGCTGGAATGGCTGGACGAAAAGCTGTGGCTGGGGCGCGAGGACGGGTTTTTGCCGCACGGGCTGGCGGGGGGAGACCATGATGCGATGCAGCCGGTGTTGCTGACGGTTGACCCTGTGGCGGCCAACAATCCCACAGCCATTCTGGCGATTGACGGGGCCGAGGTAAGTCCCGAAGAAGTGGCGCCGCTGGAGCGGGTCAGCATCCTGTTTGATGGAAACGATGATACGGCGCTGACGCGGGCGCGCAGTCAATGGAAGGCGCTGACCGATGCCGGATGTTCGGCGCAATACTGGTCGCAGGAAAGCGGGCAATGGGAAAAGAAAGCCGAGCGTTAGGCGCGCGCCGGTATTTAATTGCCATGTCGCAAAACGCTGAATGCACGATTTAATTCGGTGGTGCATTCGTCTTTTCCAGGCTTGTAATATATAATAATATCAAAGCTCTATAGCTTGGTCTCGGATGTGCCCGACATAACCATTAAACCGGTTTAGTGGTTATGCTTCCCAAGCTGGTTTATCCGCCGAAAACCGCTTGAAAAGAAAGCCCCCTTTACCGCCGCAACACCATCTTGCCGCCGCCCAGCTCGATCTTGTTATAGCGTTGCAGATAGCTCATCCCCAGCAGGGACGTATCCATTTCCCCCGCATTCACCGAAGCCGATACAACCAGATCGGTGATTTCGCCCAGCCGGACGTTGTGCAGTTTGACCCGCGCGGTGCGCACTTCGCCATTGGCGGTGTTGGCAATGCCGCCAAAGAACAGGTTGTCCACATCGATGCCGATTTTTCTGGCGTCGTCCTGTGTCAGCACCACGTCGGAGGCGCCGGTATCTATGACAAAGCGCACCGGCGTGCCGTCAACTTCCAGCGTGACGTAATAATGTCCATCATTTGCGCGGGGCACGATCACCGTTGCCTGACCTTCGATATAGCTTTGGCTGGGCATGACAGAATTGCGGATATCGCCCCATAGGCCGATCACCGCCACAGCACCGACAAAAATCAGCCCCCAGACTGCGGCCTGCTGGGCGGTTTTGCCCAGATTATTGCGGTTTTGCGCGAAAAAATAACCGGCAATCACGCTGCCGAGTAAAACCAGATATATCAATCGTGCCAGATTGTCGCCGTCCATGAAGCTGCCTTTTGTTGATTGCCTTCAAGATATAGGCGTTCATGACCCTGTCGAAAAGGGCTATGCCCCGAGCCAATTTACCGCAGTGATCCCGTCGATCACGAATTGCACCGAAAGGGCGGCCAGCAACATGCCCAGCAGGCGGGTGACAACATTGGTGCCGGTATCGCCCAAGGCCCGTTCCAGCATGGTAGCGGACAGGAAAAACAGGAACACCAGCAGCAACACGGCCAGCAAAACCAGCATCACAGCGCCGATGGCGGCCCAGTTGCCCTCGGCCTCGCCGGTCAGCAGGATGATCGTGGCGATCGAGCCGGGGCCGGCAATCAGCGGGGTGGCCAGCGGAAATACCGATGGGTCATCGGCAGCACTTGCCTGTCCTTTGCGCCGCTTGGTGCGCCGTTCAAACAGCATGTCCAGCGCGGTCAGGAACAGCAGAATACCGCCCGCGATGCGAAAGGCGGGCATGGAAATACCGGCAAAGCCCAGCACCGCCTCGCCAAACAGGCCGAACAGAACCAGCAGCCCGCCAGCGATCAGCGTGGCCCGAATGGCGATGCCGCGTCGATGGCTGTGGGTTTCGCCTTTGGTCAGGGCCACAAACAGCGGCGCCAGCCCGATCGGATCAATGATCACGAACAGGGTGATAAAGGCGGTTATCAGGGCGGCTTGGTCCATTAGAGCGTGTCTCGAGACAACTGTATAGGAGTATTCGGCAGGCAGGCCGAGGCAGTGGTTGCACTGCAACCGCGTTCGGACAGTCTGTCGAATTCATTTAAACGAGACATGCTCATTTCTCGGCTTTTTCCAGCTTTTCCAATGCCTTCATCCACATATCATCCGCGCGATCCAAAGCGTTCATCACCTCGGAGTATTTGCGCTGCCACGGTTCGGCGCGGTTGCCCGCGTCCTCGTCATAGAGCGCCGGATCGGCCAGTTTCTTTGCCAGTTTGTCGCGCATTTCGTTCAACTTGTTGACCCGTTCCTCACATTTGCGCACATCGGCGCGCAAGGCAAGGATGGTGTCGCGGCTGGCGCGTTTGGGGGCGGCTTTGGCTTTCTTGGGCCTGTCCGGTGCCTCTTTGGTCAGCAGATCCTTGCGATAGGCTTCCAGATCTTCCTGCCAGACACTGACATGGCCGTCCTTGACCAGCCACAGACGGTCCGCAACCATCGACAGCAGGTGCATATCGTGGCTGATCAGGATCACGGCGCCGGAATAGGCGGTCAGCGCCTCGACCAATGCTTCGCGGCTTTCGATATCAAGGTGGTTTGTGGGTTCGTCCAGAATCAGCAGATGTGGCGCGGGCAGGGTTGCCAGCAGCAGCGACAACCGCGCCTTTTGCCCGCCGGACAGGCGTCCGACCTCGGTTTCCGCCTGATCCGGGCCAAGGCCGAAACCGGCCAGACGTGCGCGCAGACGCGCCTCGCCCTCGTCCGGACGTTCACGGCGCAGGTGCTGGATCGGGGTTTCGTCAATGAACAATTCGTCCACCTGATGCTGGGCGAAAAAGCCGATCCGCAGCTTGCGCGAGGTCTGCATATTGCCCGACATTGGATCAAGTCTGCCCGATAGAAGTTTGGCAAGAGTGGATTTTCCCTGACCGTTCTTGCCCAGCAGCGCGATGCGGTCGTCCTGATCAATCCGCAGGTTCAGGTTTTTCAGAATGGCCTTGCCATCATAGCCTACAGACACACCTTCGGTGGCGATGATGGGGGGCGACAGTTCCTCGGGTTCCGGAAAGGTGAACACGGTGCGCGCGGCGTCTTCGGGCGCGCGGATGGTTTCCATCTTTTCCAGCATCTTGACCCGGCTTTGCGCCTGTTTGGCCTTGGATGCCTTGGCCTTGAAGCGGTCCACAAAGCTTTGCAAATGGGCGCGGTGGGCTTCCTGTTTCTTGGCCGCCGCCGCCTGCACCTCGCGTTGTGCCTTGCGCTGGCGCACGAACTGGTCGTAGGGGCCGGTGTAATAGGTCAACTGGCGGTTTTCCAGATGCAGGATTGCGCCAACCGCACGGTTCAGCAATTCGCGGTCGTGGGAAATGATCAGCACAGTGTGCGGGTATTTCACCAGATAGGCCTCGAGCCACAGCGCGCCTTCCAGATCCAGATAATTGGTCGGCTCGTCCAGCAGCAGGTAGTCGGGTTCGGAAAACAGCACGGCAGCCAAGGCCACCCGCATCCGCCAGCCGCCGGAAAAGGCGGAACAGGGCATGTGCTGTTCCTCGGCGTCAAACCCCAGACCCTTGAGGATCGAGGAGGCGCGGGCCTCGGCGGAATAGGCGTCGATATCGGCCAGACGGGTGTGGATGTCGGCGATGCGGTGCGGGTCCTTGGCGGTTTCGGATTCGGCCATCAAGGCGGCGCGTTCCACATCGGCAGCCAGAACGGTGTTCAGTAGGGACACCTCGTTGCCGGGCACTTCCTGACTGACGCCGCCGATGCGGGCGCGGGCGGGCAGGGTGATGGTGCCGGATTCGGACGGGATATCGCCACGGATCAGGTTGAACAGCGTGGTTTTACCCGCGCCGTTGCGCCCGATCAGGCCCACCTTGTGGCCCGTTGGAATGACAGCGCTGGCCCCTTCAAATAGCGGGCGGCCCTGGATTGCGTAGTTCAGATCATTGATGCGTAACATGGGGGCGGTTTGCAGGATGTTGCGGGGAAGGTCAATCACCGCTTTTCAAGGGCGCGCGGGCATGTTAGCAGGGCGGCGAAATTATCACGGGGCGGGCAGGGGCCTGCCCCATAAACAGGAAGAGACCATCATGGCCATTCAACGCACCTTCAGCATCATCAAGCCCGATGCCACCAAACGCAACCTGACCGGCAAGATCATCGCCAAATTCGAAGAGGCCGGCCTGCGGGTTGTTGCCTCCAAGCGCATCCAGCTGACACTGGCGCAGGCGCAGGAATTCTATGGTGTTCACAAGGAACGCCCCTTCTTTGACGAGCTGTGCGAATTCATGATTTCCGAACCGATCGTTGTTCAGGTTCTGGAAGGTGAAGACGCCATTGCCAAAAACCGCGAAGTCATGGGCGCCACAAACCCGGCCGATGCGGCTGATGGCACCATCCGCAAGGAATTCGCCCTGTCGATCGGCGAAAACTCGGTTCACGGGTCGGACGCACCGGAAACTGCGGCTGTTGAAATCGCTTACTTCTTCTCGGGTCTTGAAATCGTAGGCTAATCCCTACCTTTCAATCACCCCGATTCTATCAAGGGCCGCTTCCAGTTCGGAGCGGCCTTTGTCATGTGCATTATCTGAAATACCGGCCTTGATCGCATCAAAGCGCACGCGCAGGGCCTTTTTCTCGTCCCCCTGGCAATCATTCCACGGCCGCCCCTGCAGCCCCATAACCATCGCGTAATAGCCGATGAAATGCGGTTTGCCGCCCGATTGCAGAAGTTTTCCATAGGCCGCATCCGGCCCAAGATCGCGCAATTGTTCTGCCGTGGTAATCCCCGCCCGCGCATAAACAGCGTCAGAGGCAGGGCCAAGGTTGCGAATACTGGAAACGGGATCAGGCATAGGCCAAAGCCTAGCGGTTCATTCCCGATAAGAAAACCCTGGAGCAAATCCAATCAAATTGAATTCACACAGAACCCCGAACGCATTTGCTTGCGCAAACGCTGCCTCGGGCTACTGTGTGAATACATGATCCTGAATAGATTGGATGCGCTCTAGATGCTGGCCCAGTCGGTTATCAGTTGAAATTTGGGCTTTTCCTCGGCTTTCGGGGCAGCTTGCACCCCTTCCAGACGCTCGGTGACATAGCCGATTTTGCGCGGCTGTGGTTCGGGTGCGGATTGTGCCTGATCTTCACGTGGCTGATAGCTTGCCATGGTCTTGCTCCTGATAGGGACCGCTGCGGTCCGGTTGCCTCTGTTCTCTCCTCCCTTGGCACCTCGTTGTTCGGGCGCTGTTTGATAAGAGGGGATCACGTCACTGTGGGTATTCGTGGGGCGAAATGGGGCAAGAATGTGGCGGCGTTGTGTGGGCAAAATTGCGCCCCGCTACATCTTGTGTGTAGCGGGGCGTTTGATCGAATTGGACAGAGATTTATTGGCGGAATGTGCGATTTATGCCGCAGCCAGTCGGGCAAACCCGAATTCCCCCTCAACGGCATCCACCAGCCTTGCACCGGTGACTTCGCGCAGGCGCTGCGCAAAGGCCAGGCGCCAGTCGAAATCCTCGGCCCCCAGCAATTCGGCCATTGTGACATCGCCGGTCCAGGCATCGCAAGAGGTCAGGTAAACGGTTTCGCCGCCAGATACGGAAACGGCCGAGATTACTTTGGCATGTGTCATCTTAGGCTCCTTGAATAGGGGTTGTGCTTTGATGTTAGTATAGAATATTGTTCTATCAATCGGCCATATGCTAAACAAATAAAGGGTAATATAGGCTGAAACTATATCAATTCGGAACATATGTTCCGCATCGAGAGGGGATTTGGAATGAACGCACAACTTGACGGGCTGGACCGGAAAATCCTTGCGCAGCTGCAAGAGGATGCGTCGCTGTCGCTGGACGAAATTGCCCGCAAAGTGGGGTCTTCCAAGACGCCCGTGTGGAACCGGATTCGCAAACTGAAGGCGGCGGGGGTGATCGGGCGGCAAACGGTGCTGCTGGATCCGCTGTCGCTGGGGCTTGAGGCCTGTTTCTTTGTGCTGGTGCGCACCAGTGAACATGATGCGGATTGGCAGGCGCGGTTTTTGGCAACGCTCAAGGCGCGCCCCGAAGTGATGGAGGCGCATCGTCTGGCCGGGGACATTGATTACATCCTGAAAGTGCGGGTGAAGAATGCCAAGGCCTATGACGATTTCTATCAGGCGCTGATTGCCGAGGTGAAGATTTTCAATGTCACAGCGCTTTTGTCGATGGAAGAGATTAAATCAACGACAGTGCTGCCGGTGGGCGCGGACGAACGGCCTGTGGCCTGATTTATAAGGGATAATGGCTCCGACGGTAGGGATCGAACCTACGACCAATTGATTAACAGTCAACTGCTCTACCACTGAGCTACGTCGGAACATGTGGGCGGATATAGCAACGGGTTCGGGGCGCGTCCAGAGGGATTTTCAACAAAACGCAATTTTCTACAGGCGGATGAATTCGCTGTCTTGTGACAGGGTTTTCAGGGGCTTGATCCGCTTGCGCGTGGTCAGGTCAATCAGATGGGCGAAAACATTTCTTTGTGCCGCGGGGATCAGCGCGGGGGGAGTGTCGGTGTAAACCTGTTTGGTCAGGGTGGCGACACTCGCGGGCCTGTCCCCCAGCGCCGCCAGAATCTGCGCCTCGCGGGACTGGCGATGGTTGATCAGCCACTGGATGCGTTTTGCCGGCTGGGTGATCGGCGCGCCGTGGCCGGAATGGTAAATCGCATCATCCCGCGCCGCCAGACGGGCGCAAGAGGCCATGAATTGCGTCAGATCGCCATCAGGGGGTGAAACCAGCGAACTGGCCCAGCCCATCACATGATCGCCGGTGAACAGCACATCCCCCCATGCAAAACACAGGTGGTTGCCGATATGGCCGGGGGTCCAAAGCGCTTGCAGGGTCCAGTCGGGGCCGGTGATGTCCTCGTTATCCTGCAAGATGCGATCGGGGCGAAAACCGGCGTCGATGCCTTCGCCGCCGCCGGTCAGGCCACGGGCCACCAGATCGGCCATCACTTCGCTGCGACCCGCGGTGCTGTCACCATAGGCCATGACGGGGGCGCCTGTAGCCTCGGCCAGCGGGCGGGCAAGGGGGGAATGGTCGGTGTGGCTGTGGGTGACAAGGATGGCGGTGATCACTTCGCCTTTGGTGGCGCTCATAATGGCATCGAAATGGGCGGGGATGGCGGGGCCGGGGTCGATCAGCGCCACTTGCCCGTGCCCGACGATATAGGTGTTGGTGCCGCGCCATGTCATCGGCGAGGGGTTGGGCGCAAGGATGCGGCGCAGGTCTGGTGCCAGTTGTTCGGCCACACCTGCGGGCGGGTTGAAATCTGCGTCCATCGTCATAATCCGGCTTCCCCTTGTGGCTGCGTCCCGTTACGCTTCTATTATGAACTTTAAATGGCTCAAACGCTATATGCCCCGCAGCCTTTATGGCCGCGCGGCGTTGATTCTGCTGGTGCCGATCGTGACGACGCAACTGGTTGTCTCGGTCGTGTTTGTCCAACGGTATTACGAGGCCGTGACGGTGCAGATGACCCGCAGCGTGGTGCACGAGCTGGAGTATTTGTTGCGTCAGGTCAATGCCGCGCCGGATGTTGAAACGGCAGCCGGTCACCTGGCCGGGTTGCAAGAGCCCTTGGCGATGGAGATTACATTGCCGGCGAGGGACAGCGGGCAGGAACGCCGTGCCTTTGCCGATCTGTCGGGGCGGGCGATGATCAAGACCCTGCGCGGCGGGGTTGAAGGCGTAAAAGCCGTTGATCTGCTTGGCAATGACGATCTGGTGCAGGTCTGGATTGCAACCCGCTTTGGTGACATGAAGGTGGTGTTCGACCGGCTGCGTGTTTCGGCCCGCAATCCGCACCAGTTGCTGGTGCTGATGTTGTTCACCGGTATTCTGATGACCCTGATCGCCATCATTTTCCTGCGTAACCAGTTACGCCCGATCAAACGGCTGGCGGCGGCCTCCGAGGCCTTTGGCAAGGGGCAGGTGGTGCCGTTCCATCCGACCGGCGCGATTGAGGTGCGGGCGGCAGGCAATGCCTTTCTGGCGATGCGGACACGGATCGACCGGCAGATTGAACAGCGCACGATGATGCTGTCCGGTGTCAGCCATGATTTGCGCACGCCTTTGACACGGCTGAAACTGGGCCTGTCGATGATGGAAGAAGGCGAAGATACCGCCGATCTGTTGCAGGATGTGGCCGATATGGAAGGGCTGCTGGACGGGTTTCTGGATTTTGCCCGTGGGGATGCCGGGGAAGAGCCGCAAGAGGTTGACCCGCTGGACCTGGTCCGGCAGGCCGTCAGCAATGCGCACAGGGCTGGCAAGGCGGTGGAGCTGGGCAAGGTCAGCGGCGAGGGCAAGATGATGCTGCGCCCCAAGGTGGTGCTGCGGGCGGTGGAAAACCTGATCGGCAATGCGGTGCGCTATGGCAGCCGTGCGGTGGTGTCGGTGGTGATGACGGACCGCACACTGGTAATCAGCGTCGAGGATGACGGGCCGGGGATTGCCGTCAAGGATCGCGACGAGGCGCTGAAACCGTTTTCCCGACTGGAGCCGGCCCGCAACCAGAACAAGGGGTCCGGCGTCGGGCTGGGCCTGTCGATCGCGCTGGATGTGGCGCGGGCGCATGGTGGGTCATTACGGCTGGGGGAAAGCGAAACGCTGGGCGGGTTGAAGGTGGATCTGGTGCTGGCGCGGTAAGGGCTAAAGCAACAGATCCTCGACCAGCAGCGCCATCAGTTGCGATTTGCCGTTCACACCGGCTTTTTTGTATATCGCGGTGCCCTGGGTTTTGACCGTGCCTTCACGGGTGTTGCGCAACTGGGCGATTTCGGAAACCGACATGCCCTTCAGGATGTACCACGCCACTTCGGTTTCGGCCGGTGTCAGGCCCAGTTTGGCGAAATATTCGCGAACCACATCGGTGAACTGACCGGCCGTCAGCCGTTGTGCTGTCTTTGCTCGCTGCATCTCGCGTCGTGCGGTAATCGCCAGTGCGACCCCCATCAGACTGCCCAGTATCAGCCCCAGTGTGGCACCGATTTCGACAATTTCGCGTTGCTCCCAACGCAAGGGGATAACGGGCAGGCCCAGAACCGAGGCCAGAATTTCCCACAGGAAATAGGCGCCGCAAATCATTTGCAGCGCCACCAGAAACCAGACGATCAGGGGGTGTCTCAACATCGCCTGAACCTTTGTTGGCGTATGAGAGCGATGTTATATGTGCGTGCGCGCATCTTCCTAGAACCCTCCGGGGCCGCTACCACCGCCCCCAGGACCACCGGGACCACCACCGGGACCATTGCCACCACCTGGCCCGCCCATATCTCCGGGGTCGGGTGTGTCCATGCCGGTCGGATCGGACGGCATGTTGGAATCGGGGCTTGCATTGAAAACCTGATCATTCAGGATCGCCCCCGAGCGGCGGTTCAACACCACTTCACGCAGGATCTGGCCTTTTTTGGCAACGATCAGAATGCGTCCAAGCCATGTACGGCGCACTTCCGAAACCTTGTATCCCTCGCCTTGCAGCATTTGCACAGCCGGTGCAGTGACATCGGTTTGGGCAAGGGCAGGAGAGGCCCAGCCCAAAAGCAGAATGAATGTCCAGACCATCGCGTGTTTCATCACAAGAATCCTGAGGTTAAGGAGTGCGTTGTCCCGCGTCTATTCCCCCTGCGCAATGCGATAAGATCACGCAGGGGGACGCGGGTGTCAACCGGGGATGGGACGATCGGTTGACACCCTTTCCATGGGCAAAGGGATTAAGGGCGACCCGGGCCACCGGCACCACCACCGGCACCACCACCCATGCCAGCACCGGCACTGGCAGCAGCTGCGCCCATTTCGCCGGCGCCTTCACGGGTGCGTTCACGAGTGCGCTCGCGTGTTTGTTCCATGGTGGTCTGGCGATCTTCGCGGATGGCTGCAACCTGTTCCTTGATATCGGCGATTTGCTCGTCTGTCAGTGTGGACATGTCAATTTCTGTCACGGCAACTTCTTCGCCTGTGGCCGGGTTGGTTACGACGGGCACGTCCTGTGCCAGTGCGGGGAAAGCCGAGAAGGCCAGAGCAACGAATGTGAGTGATAGCTTGTTCATGGTAAACCTCGTTAAATATTTGGTGCGGCAGGATCGCCACTGCCGTCAATGAAAGGGTTTTCGCCGCCATCCTCTATTGCGCCGAGGTCCTGTTTTGGCCCGCATAAGCAAAGGTCTTATGCCGTTCAGACCTGTGTCATATGAATAAATGCAAAAAAGCCCCGCAAATTGACTTGCGGGGCTTTTTCATCGGGCAAGGCCCGAAAATTATATTTTGAACCGGCGCTTATCCGTCAGTACGGGCGGCGCGTTTGCGTTCGTGCGGGTCCAGATGACGCTTGCGCATCCGAATCGCATTCGGTGTGACCTCGACCAACTCGTCATTGTCGATATAGGCAATCGCCTCTTCCAGTGACAGGGTGATCGGGGTGGTCAGGCGCACGGCCTCGTCCGTGCCCGAGGCCCGCACGTTGGAGAGTTTCTTGCCCTTCAGCGGGTTCACTTCCAGATCGTTTTCACGGCTGTGCTGGCCGATGATCATGCCGGTGTAAACCTGTTCCTGCGCACCGATGAACATGCGGCCGCGATCCTCGAGGTTGAACAGCGCGTAAGCCACCGAAACCCCGTTTTCCATCGAGATCAAAACACCGGCCCGACGGCCCGGGATCGACCCCTTGTGCGGCGCCCATTCGTGGAACACACGGTTCAGCACACCGGTGCCGCGGGTGTCGGTCATGAATTCACCGTGATAGCCGATCAATCCGCGTGATGGCACATGGGCGATGATGCGGGTTTTGCCAACACCGGCGGGTTTCATTTCTGCCAGCGCGCCCTTGCGCGGGCCGGTCAGCTTTTCGATCACGACGCCGGAATATTCGTCATCCACATCAATGGTGACTTCTTCGATCGGCTCGCAACGCTGCCCGTCGATTTCCTGAAACAGAACCTGCGGGCGGGAAATCGACAACTCGAACCCCTCGCGGCGCATGTTCTCGATAAGAACACCCATCTGCAATTCGCCACGGCCCGCAACCTCGAAGGCCTCGCCGCCCGGGGTGTCGGTGACGCGGATGGCGACATTGGTTTCGGCCTCTTTCATCAGGCGGTCCCGGATCACGCGTGATTGCACCTTTTTGCCGTCACGACCGGCCAAGGGGCTGTCGTTGATGCCAAAGGTGACGGTGATGGTGGGCGGATCAATCGGCTGGGCCGGAATCGCGGTATCGACATCCAGCGCACAAAGCGTATCGGCTACGGTGGCCGTTGCCATGCCGGCAATGGACACGATATCGCCGGCTTCGGCTACATCAATCGGCTTTTGGTCCAACCCGCGGAAGGCCAGAATTTTGGTGACGCGGAATTGTTCGATCTTTTCGCCTTCGCGCGACAGGGCCTTGATGGTTTCGCCAACCTTCAACGTGCCGCTTTCAACGCGACCGGTCAAAAGGCGGCCGATGAACGGGTCAGCCCCCAATGTGGTGGCCAGCATCGAGAACGGCTCGTCCCGGCGGGCGATCTGTGCGGGGGCGGGGACGTGCTGAACGATCAGGTCAAACAGCGCATCCAGATTTTCGCGCTTGCCGTCCAGTTCCATATCGGCCCATCCCGAGCGGCCCGAGGCATACATGGCGGGGAAATCAAGCTGCTCGTCGGTGGCGTCCAGATTGGCGATCAGGTCGAACACCTCGTCCAGCGCGCGGTCGGGTTCGGCGTCGGGTTTGTCCACCTTGTTCAGAACCACAATCGGGCGCAGACCCAGCGCCAGCGCCTTGGAGGTTACGAATTTGGTCTGCGGCATCGGCCCTTCGGCCGCGTCCACCAACAGCACAACACCATCCACCATCGACAGGATGCGTTCAACCTCGCCGCCGAAATCGGCGTGGCCGGGGGTGTCGACGATGTTGATGCGAATGCCTTTCCATTCCACCGAAGTGGCCTTGGCAAGGATGGTAATGCCGCGTTCGCGTTCCAGGTCGTTGCTGTCCATCGCACGTTCGACGGTGGCCTCGTTGTCGCGATAGATGCCGGATTGCTTCAGCATTTCGTCCACCAGCGTGGTTTTGCCGTGGTCAACGTGAGCGATGATAGCGATATTTCGCATGTCCATAGGAATAAGCCTTTTCGGGATGTTTGGGGCGCGCATACCCTGCCTTTGCCACAAAGGAAAGCCCCTATGGCCGGGAAAACACGAAAAAGGGCGAAGGCTATTGCGCCTCCGCCCCTGTTTTTCGTGGTCTGGCAGGGATCAGCCGGCCAGCGCCTTGTTCAGGTTGGTGTCGATGGCTTCAAGGAAGCCTTCGGTCGTCAGCCATTTCTGTTCGGGGCCAACCAGCAGGGCCAGATCCTTGGTCATCTGGCCGCTTTCAACCGTGTCGACAACCACTTTTTCCAGCGTTTCGGCAAAGGTTTTCAGGGCGTCATTGCCGTCCAGCTTGGCACGGTGCTTCAGACCGCCGGTCCAGGCATAGATCGAGGCGATCGAGTTGGTCGAGGTCGCTTCGCCCTTCTGGTGCTGGCGATAGTGGCGGGTGACGGTGCCGTGGGCCGCTTCGGCCTCGACGACCTTGCCATCCGGTGTCATCAGGATCGAGGTCATCAAACCCAGCGAACCAAAGCCCTGCGCCACGGTGTCCGATTGTACGTCGCCATCGTAGTTTTTACAGGCCCAGACGAATTTGCCCGACCATTTCATTGCGGCAGCGACCATGTCGTCAATCAGGCGGTGTTCATAAGTGATGCCCTTATCGGCGAATTTTTCGGCGAATTCGGCGTCGAACACTTCCTGAAAAAGATCCTTGAAACGGCCGTCATAGGCCTTGAGGATGGTGTTTTTTGTCGACAGATACACCGGCCAGCCCAGATTCAGGCCATAGTTCAGCGAGGCGCGGGCAAAATCGCGGATGCTGTCATCACGGTTGTACATACCCATGTAAACGCCGGCCGACGGGGCATCATACACCAGCTTTTCGATCACGGTGCCGTCTTCGCCCTCGTATTTCATGGTCAGCTTGCCCTTGCCGGGATAGCGGAAATCGGTGGCTTTATACTGATCCCCAAAGGCGTGGCGGCCAATGACGATCGGGTCGGTCCAGCCGGGCACAAGGCGCGGTACGTTTTGACAGATGATCGGCGCGCGGAACACCACACCGCCCAGAATGTTGCGGATGGTGCCGTTTGGCGATTTCCACATTTTCTTCAGGCCGAATTCCTCGACCCGGGCTTCATCGGGGGTGATGGTCGCGCATTTCACGCCAACACCGTATTTCTGGATCGCATGGGCGGCATCAATGGTAATCTGGTCGTCTGTGCGGTCGCGCTCTTCCATGCCCAGATCGTAGTATTTCAGATCGATGTCCAGATAGGGCAGGATCAGCTTTTTCTTGATGAAATCCCAGATGATGCGGGTCATTTCGTCGCCGTCGAGTTCGACGACGGGGTTTTCTACCTTGATCTTGGTCATAGGGTGCTCCGGTTTGATATGGATTCGCTTGCCTGCCTTCTAGCGCAAAGACGGGCAGGGGGAAAGACTGTATGCGGTCGTATACCGTAATTTCACCTCCGCGCCGGTTAACAGGGCGTCCAGAGGGGTGTTCAGGCTTTTGTTTTGTTCAGCTTCGATAGATAGACCCGCGCCCGCCTGTCGGCTTTGCGCACGCGTATCGCGGTCATAAATGCCTCTTGGGTGGTGATGGAATCCGCGCCCAGAATTTCGGCAACACGTTCAATGATCATATCGTCCTCGTGTTCATCGACCGCTTTCAGGGCTTCCTTGGCCAGTTCATCGGCCAGATCCTCGACAATTCCCATGTTTTGGCTACCTTGTGGTTTCGGTCAGACGGCGACGGACATAGGTTTCGACGTTGCTTTGCAACGTGTCCATGTGCTCGTCCTCAAAGAAATGGCCCGAGCCCTCGATTTCCTGATGGGTGATTGTGATGCCCTTTTGCTCGTGCAGTTTTTCGACCAGCAACTGGGTGTCCTGCGGTGGCGCCACGCGGTCGGCGGTGCCGTTGATGATCAGACCCGAGGCCGGGCAGGGCGCAAGGAAGCTGAAGTCATACATGTTGGCCGGCGGCGAGACGCTGATAAAGCCGGTGATTTCGGGGCGGCGCATCAGCAGTTGCATGCCGATCCATGCACCGAAGGAAAATCCGGCGACCCAGCAGTGTTTGGAATTGGGGTTCAGGGTTTGCAGATAATCCAGCGCCGAGGCCGCATCGGACAATTCGCCAACGCCCTGGTCATATTCGCCCAGCGACCGGCCCACACCGCGGAAATTGAACCGCAGCACGGTAAAGCCCATGTTGTAGAAGGTGTAATGCAGGTTATAGACCAGCCGGTTGTTCATCGTGCCGCCAAACTGCGGATGCGGGTGCAAAACGATGGCAATCGGGGCGTCTTTGGCCTTTTGCGGGTGATAGCGGCCTTCCAGGCGGCCTTCGGGGCCGGGAAATATGACTTCGGGCATTCTTGTCGTCCTCTTATCTGGCGTGGGCGCGTTGACTGTATATCAATGGCACCTTAGACCTTTTCCATAACCGGTGAATGCGGTCAGGGGGTTTATTGGGAAGTAAGCGTCGTGGCGGCGAAGGTCAATATATTTGGGGGTGAATGGCGATGAAACTGAGCACAAAGGGCAGATATGCAATGGTTGCACTGGCCGATCTGGCCATTCAGCCTGATGGCGGGCTGGTATCCTTGGCCGAAATTTCGGCACGGCAGGATATTTCACTGCCCTATCTGGAACAGCTGTTCGTGAAACTGCGCCGTGCCGGTCTGGTGGAATCCGTGCGCGGGCCGGGCGGCGGGTACCGATTGACGCGCAACCCGTCCGAGATCCGGATTTCGGATGTGATGGTGGCGGTGGATGAAACGGTATCAGCGATGCACACGGGGGCGGGGGCCAAGGGGGCCGCGTCGGGATCAAAAGCGCAGTCGATGACCAACCGGTTGTGGGAAGGGTTGTCGGCGCATGTTTATGTGTTCTTGCACCAGACGCGCCTGTCGGATGTGATTGCCAACGAGCTGGCACCCTGTCCGGCGGTTCCGAACCTGTTCGAGGTGGTGGACGACAAATAGGGGTTGTGTCGCGCGATGCGCGTCACCCCGGGCGCGCCCCTGGCGGGGCGCGCGGTGCCTCCGGCGGAGGTATTTTCAGCAAGAAGAAGGAAAGGGCCGCGCTATGAAGCGGACATATCTGGATTGGAACGCAACGACGCCTTTGCGGGGCGAGGCGCGGGCGGCGATGATGGCGGCGATGGATGTGGTGGGTAATCCGTCCAGCGTGCATTTCGAGGGGCGCGCGGCGCTGGGGGTTGTGGCACGGGCGCGGGCACAGGTGGCGGCGGCCTTCGGGGCCGAGGGGGCGGATGTGATATTCACCGCCAGTGCGACCGAAGCGGCGGCGCTGGCGATGGCGGGCAGGGAGTTGCAGTGCGGTGCGGTAGAGCATGACGCAGTGGCGGCGTGGTGCGCGGCGGATTTGCCGGTGGATAGCGACGGGCGGGTGACGGTGGCTGATCCGGCAAAGGCGGCGTTGCAGGTGGCCAACAGCGAGACCGGCGTGGTGCAGGAACTGCCCGAAGGGCTGGCACTGACCGATGCGACGCAGGCCTTTGGCAAGCTGCCGTTTGCGTTCAACTGGTGCGGGGCGGAAATGGCGCTGATCTCGGCACACAAGCTGGGCGGGCCCAAAGGCGTTGGCGCTTTGGTGGTGAAACGCGGTAGCGACGTAAGCGCGCAGGTCAAAGGTGGCGGTCAGGAAATGGGCCGGCGTGCGGGCACCGAAAATGTCATAGGAATAGCGGGTTTTGGCGCGGCAGCCGAGGCCGCAGCGGCGGATCTGGTGCGCGGAATCTGGGACGAAGTTGCCGAAATTAGAAAGATTCTAGAAATTTCGCTGGCAGAATCGGAAAAAGATACTATTTTTGTCGGGAATGGAGTCGCGCGGCTTCCGAACACCTTATGTTTCGCCCTGCCGGGTTGGAAAGGCGAGACACAGGTGATGCAGATGGATCTGGCCGGTTTTGCGGTTTCTGCCGGTTCGGCCTGCTCAAGCGGCAAGGTGCGGTCCAGTCGGGTTTTGCGGGCGATGGGGTTTGACGACAATATTGCTGCCAGCGCGATCCGGGTCTCGATCGGGGCGGCGACGACAAAGGAAGATGTGCAGCGCTTTGCAAAAGCATGGGGCGCTGCGGCAAGGAAGTTTAAGGCGCGTCATGGCGCGGGATGAAGGAAACAAAATGGCTGCAACAGGCGATATGATTGCGAAAGAGGGCGTCGAGGAAGAAACCGTTGATGCGGTGCGCACCCTTGCCGACAATTACAAATACGGCTGGGAAACCGATATCGAGATGGACTATGCCCCCAAAGGGGTGAACACCGATATCGTGCGGCTGATTTCCGAAAAGAACGAGGAACCGGAATGGATGCTGGAATGGCGTCTGGCCGCCTTCGAGCGCTGGCAGAAGCTGAAAGAACCCACATGGGCGATGGTGAACTATCCCGATATCGATTTTCAGGACATTTACTATTACGCGCGCCCCAAGTCGATGGAGGTCAAACCGAAATCGCTGGACGAGGTGGACCCGAAACTGCTGGCGACCTATGAAAAACTGGGCATCCCACTGCAGGAGCAGATGATTTTGGCCGGTGTCGAGGGTGCCGAGGCCACGCCAGCCGACGGGCGCAAAGTGGCGGTGGACGCGGTGTTTGATTCCGTTTCCGTGGGCACCACGTTCCAGAAGGAACTGGCCGAGGCGGGCGTGATTTTCTGCTCGATCTCGGAAGCCATCCGCGAGCATCCCGAACTGGTGAAGAAATATCTGGGGTCTGTGGTGCCGGTGTCCGACAACTTCTATGCCACCCTGAACAGTGCGGTATTTTCCGACGGATCCTTCGTCTACATCCCGCCCGGCGTGCGCTGCCCGATGGAACTGTCCACCTATTTCCGCATCAATGCCGAAAACACCGGCCAGTTCGAACGCACCCTGATCATTGCCGACAAGGGCAGCTATGTCAGCTACCTTGAGGGCTGCACCGCGCCCAAACGCGACGTGGCGCAATTGCACGCCGCTGTGGTGGAAATCATCATCGAGGAAGACGCCGAGGTGAAATATTCCACCGTGCAGAACTGGTATCCGGGTGACGAGGACGGCAAGGGCGGGATTTACAATTTTGTCACCAAGCGGGCCGATTGCCGTGGCGACAATGCCAAGGTGATGTGGACACAGGTTGAAACCGGCTCGGCCGTGACGTGGAAATATCCAAGCTGTATTTTGCGTGGCGACAACACGCAGGGCGAGTTTTACTCGATCGCCATCACCAACAACTACCAGCAGGCCGATACCGGCACCAAAATGGTGCATCTGGGCAAGAATTCGAAATCGCGGATCGTGTCCAAAGGGATTTCGGCGGGGCGCGCACAGAACACCTATCGCGGGCTGGTGTCGATGCACCCAAAGGCCAAGAATTCGCGCAATTATACCCAGTGCGACAGCCTGTTAATCGGCGACAAATGCGGCGCGCACACGGTGCCCTATATCGAGGTGAAGAACAATTCGTCACGGGTGGAACACGAGGCCACGACCAGTAAGGTGGATGACGAACAGATGTTTTATTGTCGCCAGCGCGGCATGGACGAGGAAGAGGCGGTGGCGCTGATCGTCAACGGCTTTGCCAAGGAAGTGTTGCAGGCGCTGCCGATGGAATTTGCGATGGAAGCACAGGCGCTGGTGGCGATTTCGCTTGAGGGGTCTGTGGGGTAATGGAAGCCACCACCCCAAAACGCCTGCCGCCGCCCGAGCCGGTCCGCCTGATGATGACCGCATTCATGGCCTTCATCAAAGGGGCGGTGGTTTCGGCCATCGTGATTGCGCCGTTTCTGGGCATCTGGGCCGCTGTTGGCACGTCGCTGGCCTTTACCTCCTTCTGTGTCTGGCTGGCCCATAAAAAGGGGCCGGGTGTGGGGCTGGTGGAGCGCAAGAAACCCGCTGATACGAAAAATCCGGAGGTGCAGGAATGATCACGACCACCACACCCTCAATCGAGGGCCGAAAAATCACCGCCTACCACGGAATCGTTACCGGCGAGACCATCATGGGCGCCAATATCATGCGCGATATTGTGGCCTCGATCACCGATATCGTCGGGGGCCGTTCCGGCACCTACGAGGCCAAGTTGCAAGAGGGGCGCGAGATCGCCCTACAAGAGATGCAGCAACGCGCCACGGCGGCCGGCGGCAACGCCGTTGTCGGCGTCGATCTGGATTGCGAAGATCTGGGAAAGACCGGTTCAATGCTGATGGTATCGGCAACCGGCACTGCTGTAACCGTTGAATAGCTTATGAAAAACGAAGCGCGCTTTGAGGAAATAAAATGCTGAAAATCAATAACCTGCACGTCAAACTTGAAGACGAGGAAAAGCAAATCCTGAAAGGGGTCGATCTGGAAGTCGGGCCTGGTCAGGTGCATGCGATCATGGGGCCGAACGGCTCGGGTAAATCGACGCTGTCTTATGTGCTGTCGGGCCGTGATGGCTATGAGGTGACCGAAGGCACCGCCACGTTGGACGGGATTGACCTGCTGGGTCTGGACCCCGAAGAACGCGCC
Source organism: Profundibacter amoris (assembly GCF_003544895.1). Lineage (GTDB taxonomy): Bacteria > Pseudomonadota > Alphaproteobacteria > Rhodobacterales > Rhodobacteraceae > Profundibacter > Profundibacter amoris. The sequence continues at coordinate 1,859,287 of NZ_CP032125.1, read as the reverse complement.
GCGATGGGGCTGTTTTTGGCGTTCCAGTATCCGGTAGAAATTCCCGGTGTGGGCAACATGACCTTCCTGCGCACCGCTGTGAACGCACAGCGCAAGGCACGGGGCGAGGAGGAACTGTCGGCAGGGGAATTCCTGAAGGTGATCCGCGCCAAGGCCAAGACGCTGAAGATTGACGCCGATATGCTGAAGCGCCCCGTCAACGTGGGCTTTTCGGGCGGCGAAAAGAAGCGCAACGAAATTCTGCAAATGGCGATGCTTGAGCCCAAGATGTGTATCTTGGATGAAACCGATTCCGGTCTGGATGTGGACGCGATGAAGCTGGTTTCCGAAGGCGTGAACGCGCTGCGCGACGGCAAGCGGTCGTTTCTGGTTATCACGCATTATCAACGGCTTCTGGACCATATCAAACCCGATGTGGTGCATATTATGGCCGATGGGCGGATCATCAAATCCGGTGGGCCGGAACTGGCGCTTGAAGTCGAGCACAACGGTTATGCCGATATTCTGGCGGAGGTTGCCTGATGGAAACTGCCCGCAAACAGGCGCAGGAACGGCTGGCCGCGATGGGCCTGCCACAGCGCCGTGATGAATACTGGAAATACACCCGCCCCGAGCTGCTGACCACTGATGATGTGGCGCCGGCCGCGATCCTTAATCTGGACGAAGCCCCGCTGTTTGACGCGATCGACCGGCTGAAAATCGTGTTTATCGACGGGGTTTATGATGCCGAAGCCTCCGACGATCTGTTAATGGCAGGGATCGAGATTGCCTTGCTGAAAGACGCGCCAGACTGGGCTGATGCGCTTTACGGCACGCTTGAGGCTGCGGGCCAAACCCCCGTTGCCCGCCCGCTGGCGGCCCTGAACAGCGCCAATGCCCGCGAAGGTGTGGTGATCCGTGCCACCGGCAAGGCTGCAAAACCTGTCAGCATGATTTATCTACGTAAATCAGAGACTTCGGATGTGATGCTACACCACGTTATCCGCGTGGAAGAGGGCGCTGATCTGACCATTCTGGAAAACGGCCCCGCTGGTGCGCGGTTCAATTCGGTGATGGAAGTGGACATTGCCGATGGCGCTGCTTTCCACCATGTCCGTGCGATGGGGCGCGACCACGAACGCCGCGCGGCCACGCATATTTTCGGACGCCTTGGCCATGAAAGCAAATTCAAAAGCTTTACCATGACGGTCAACGGCAAGCTGACCCGCAACGAAGTGGTGCTGGAGCTGACTGGCGACGATGCCATCGCCCATATCGCCGGTGCGGCGATGGGGGATGGTGATTTTCTGCATGACGACACCGTGTTCATCACCCACGACAGTCTGAATTGCGAAAGCCGTCAGGTGTTCAAAAAGGTGCTGCGCAATGGTGCGACCGGCGTGTTTCAGGGCAAGATTCTGGTAAAGCCGGGCGCCCAGAAAACCGATGGCTATCAAATGAGCCAATCGCTGTTGCTGGATGACGAGGCGCAGTTTTTCGGCAAGCCCGAGCTGGAGATTTACGCCGATGACGTGATGTGTAGTCACGGCTCGACCACCGGCGCGATTGACGACGAGGCGATGTATTACCTGCGCTCGCGCGGGGTGCCCAAGGTGGATGCGCAGGATATGCTGGTGCTGGCCTTCATGGCCGACGCGATAGACGAGATCGAGGACGAGGCAATCGCCGACGACATCCGCGCCCGTCTCGAGGGCTGGCTGGCCCGTCACAGGGGCTAATGTTGTGGCACTAACACAAGACATTGTCGCAACCTATCGCGGGCCGGGTCGGGTGGTGAAACGCCTGCTGGAAAAAGGCCGCAGCGAGCCTTTCGCGCTGTCCATTGCGATGGCGGGGTGCGTGGTGGCTTTTGTCGCGCAATGGCCGCGGATTTCGCGGGAATCCTACCTGCAAGGGGCCGAGAGCGAGGGCGCGCTGTCCTACTATTCGGCCTTTATCGCGCTGGTGTTCATCATGCCGGTGATCCTCTATGTGCTGGCCGCCGTGTCGCATCTGGTGGCGCGTCTGATGGGCGGGCAGGGCAGCGGATATGGCGCGCGGATTGCGGTGTTTTGGGCCTTTCTGGCCGCCGCCCCGCTGTTTTTATTACACGGGCTGGTGGCCGGTTTTATCGGGCCGGGGCAGCAGCAATCCATCGTTGGATTTCTTTGGTTCGCGGTGTTTGTCTGGTTCTGGATCGCAGGGGTGCGACAGGCGGAATGGGGAATGAAATGACGTATGATGTAAACGAAATCCGCAAGGATTTTCCTATTCTGTCGCGGCAGGTCAACGGTAAACCGCTGGTCTATCTGGACAATGGTGCCTCGGCGCAGAAACCGCAGGCGGTGATTGATGCGGTGACGCGTGGCTATGCCGAAGAATATGCCAATGTTCACAGGGGTTTACACTATCTTTCCAATCTGGCCACCGACAAATACGAGGCCGTGCGCGGCACTATTGCGCGGTTCCTGAACGTAGCGGATGAGCGCGAGATCGTGTTGAATTCCGGCACCACCGAGGGGATCAATATGGTCGCCTATGGCTGGGCGATGAACAACCTGAAGGCGGGCGATGAAATCATCCTGTCGGTGATGGAGCACCATGCCAATATCGTGCCGTGGCATTTCCTGCGCGAGCGTTTGGGCGTGGTGCTGAAATGGGTCGATATCGACGCGGTGGGTGATCTGGACCCGCAAAAGGTGATCGACGCCATCAGCGACAAAACCCGCCTGATTGCCGTCACCCATATGTCCAATGTGCTGGGCACGGTGGTAGATGTGAAAACCATCTGTCATGAGGCCCGCGCGCGCGGCATTCCGGTGCTGGTGGATGGCTCGCAAGCTACGGTGCATATGCCGGTGGATGTGACCGACATCGGCTGTGATTTTTACCCGATTACGGGGCACAAGCTGTATGGCCCGTCAGGGTCCGGCGCGATTTATGTACGCAAGGAACGGATGGCCGAAATGCAGCCCTTTATGGGCGGCGGTGACATGATCCGCGAGGTAACCCGCGATGAAGTCAGCTATAACGATCCGCCGATGATGTTCGAGGCCGGCACGCCGGGTATCGTGCAGACCATCGGTCTTGGCGTGGCGCTGGACTACATGATGGCGCTGGGGATGGACAACATCGCAGCACACGAGCGCCACTTGCGTGATTACGCGCGGGCGCGACTGGATGGTCTGAACTGGCTGAATGTGCAGGGGCAGTCCACCACCAAGGGCGCGATTTTTTCGTTCACCATGGAGGGGGCGGCCCATGCGCATGACCTGTCGACCGTGTTGGACAAGAAAGGCGTGGCCGTGCGGGCAGGGCATCACTGCGCCCAGCCATTGATGGAGTTTCTGGGGGTTCCGGCCACAGCGCGGGCGTCGTTCGGCCTGTATAACACCACTGACGAGGTGGATGTGCTGATCGATGCGCTGGAGCTGTGCCACGAACTATTTGCCTGAAGGCGTATCGGAAAATTTCAGCCTATACCTAAAATAGTTCCAATAAAGATATAAAAGATTTGAAAGTTTGATCTACATCAAGGAATCCCTCGCCTGTTATTCAATATCCTGAATGTGATTGGATAATAACCTGACTCGTTTTTACAACGGGTATGCAGGGAGGGGATGTTATGCGCTATCAACGGGTGTTGAACGGATTTGCCGCAGGATTGGCATTATTAACGTTGTCATTGGGTGCGCAGGCACAGCAATCAACCGCGCCTGATGCGCCGGAAATTCCGGTCGGGGCCACCAGCACTGCCGACCACAGCAAATTCGCCATCCTGCAACGCGATTTCACCTCTGGTCCCGAGGTAACATCGGCCTGTCTGACCTGCCACACCGAGGCAGACGACCAGATGATGCATTCAATCCACTTCACATGGGAATTCGAGAACCCGAAAACCGGCCAGTTGCTGGGCAAGCGCCATGTGATTAACTCATTCTGCGGCAATGTGGCGGGGAACGAGCCGCGCTGCACCTCCTGCCACGCCGGTTATGGCTGGGATGATATGTCCAACCCGCCACCGCGTCAGTCCACTGTGGGCACCGGTTGGGATACAACCTTGCCGCGCCCGACACCGGCCAACGGGCAGAACAATGCGGTGGACTGTCTGGCTTGCCACGACCGTTCAGGCCAGTATACCAAAGCCGCAACACTGGCGGGCCATCCGCCGCTCAACCCCATGCCCGATGGTTTGAAAACCATCACCGGTGCCAAAGCATGGGTTGTTGACCTGAAACGTGCCGCTCAAAGCGTTGGCCCGACAGGCCGCGACAACTGCGGCAACTGCCACTTTTACGGCGGGGGCGGGGATAATGTGAAACACGGTGATCTGTCCTCGGTGTTGTACAAGCCGACGAAAGAAGTGGATGTGCATATGGCGGCGGACGGGTTGAACTTTACCTGTTCCACCTGCCACGTTGCCGACCAGCACCAAATCGCCGGCAGCCGTTATGATGCGATGGCGACCGATCCCCACGGCACCGGCAAGCCCGGCGCGGCCCGCACAACGGCCACATGCGAAAGCTGCCATTCGGACCGGCCACATCCGATTGCCGCCTCGAACCCGCTTGAGGTTTTGCGCGGGGTCAAGCTGAATGACCACACCAACCGTGTGGCCTGCCAGACCTGCCACATCCCCGAATTCGCCCGCGGAGGCGTCGCCACCAAAACCCTGTGGGACTGGTCAACCGCCGGTCAACTGGACAATGGCAAGATCATCAAACGCGAGGAATACACCCAGTCGGACGGCAAGGAACTGCATACCTACCTGTCCACCAAAGGGGATTTCGAGTGGGGCGAGGACGTGGTTCCCTACTATAGCTGGTTCAACGGCAAGGTCGAATATACGATGCCTGAAACCATCATTGACCCAAGCAAACCGGTCGAGATCAACCACATCTTCGGCTCTGCCGATGACCCCGATTCACGCATCTGGCCCTTCAAGCGGATGATCGGGCGTCAAGCCTATGATGCGGGGTTCAACAAACTGGCCTATAGCCACGTCTGGGGACCGGAAACCGACACGGCATTCTGGACCAACTTTGACTGGGCCAAAGCGATCAAGGCAGGGATGAAAGCCGCCGGATCGGACTATTCTGGCGAATACGGTTTTGTCGATACGCGCATGTATTGGCCGATTGCCCATATGGTAGCGCCGGCAGAAAAGGCGCTGGAGTGCAAGGATTGCCATGCCGAAGACGGGCGTCTGGAGGGGCTGGACGGGTTCTATATGCCGGGCCGCAATCCGGTTTCAACCGCTGGAATCTTCGGAATACTGATGGTTCTGGCTGCCCTTCTGGGGGTTCTTGGTCACGGGCTGTTACGTCTGGTCAGCAACAAAAAGCAGGGGAAAAACCATGAGTAAACGTCAGGTCAAAATCTACCCGCGTTTTGAACGGATATGGCACTGGACCCAGGCTTTGCTGATCTTCGCCCTGCTTTTCACCGGCCTCGGGTTGAACGGTTTGCATCACATCCTGCCCTTCGGCCCTGCCGCGATGCTCCACAGTGCGGCGGCCATCCTGCTGCTGGTCCTGTGGATATTTGCCACCTTCTGGCTGTTCACAACCGGCACATGGCGCCAGTTTGTGCCAACGCTGGACGGGTTGTTCGGCGTCGTCCGGTATTACGCCTATGGTGTATTCAAAGGGGAACAGCCACCCTATCTGAAAATACTCTGGCGCAAACACAACCCTTTGCAATCATTGTCCTACCTTGGCCTGAAGATTGCTGTATTCCCGATGGTCTGGATCACCGGAATCCTGTATATGACCTATAATTTCTGGGAAACCGTGCCAAATGCCGGGTTCTATCTGAACATCGTAGCCAACCTGCATCTTCTGGCAGCCTATATCGTTGCCGCCTTCGTTGTCATCCATATCTATATGCTGACGATCGGTCACGGTTTTCGCGCCCATGTAAAGCCGATGATCACGGGTTACGACGAAATCGACCTGTCGCCCGAGGAAGAAGCCTATCTGGAAAAAGACGAACCCTGGCGGTTGAAAAAAAGTTAAAGCACGTCGGGGGTGCAAAACCATTTGCACCCTTGGCAACTTTGCCGTAAACCGCGCGTCAGGCACCCGTAGCTCAGCTGGATAGAGCGCTGCCCTCCGAAGGCAGAGGTCTCGCGTTCGAATCGCGACGGGTGCGCCATCTCACTTTTGTTGCTGAAAATCTCACCTAATGCCTTGAATGGTAAGGATAAATCAGGTGTTCGAAGTCCTTGATTCCGGCAGTAGGGCAAAGGCTCTACAAATGCCAGTCTAAGCACTGTTCTCTTTAGGATTAAGTCAGATTTCTTCCATATATTCCAAGGGCTTGCCAAAAACCGCATGGCGTGTTCGAACGACTCCTCAAAGGTATGCCGAGGCTTGCCGCATTGGGCCAGTTGTTCTTCGGCCACCAGTTTTTCACGCTCCAGCTTGGCAATGCGCTTTTCATAGGCGGAAACCACGGAGCTGTTGCTTGCATCAACGATACGATCAAGAAGTTGGTCGATCTGCTTTTCCAGTTGTTTGATGTTGTTTTTCAGGCCCTTGGAAGCCTCTGAGGCCTTCGCAAGGCGTATGTCCCACGCATCGCGGAACATGGCCTTCACAAGGGCGAACAGGCCCTCTGTGGGCTGTATGCTTTGCAGAACGCCTTCAAACTCACTTTCAAGCTTTTCGCGCCCGATAGATTTTCGATAGCTCGGGCAGCCTTTGGTCGGGCACAGATAATAGGGATACTTCTTGTTCTTTCCTTGCGACCAGCAAGCCGTCAGTGGTTTTTTACAGTCATTACAAAGGATGAATCCCCGCAGCGGAAAGTCGGCGTTGATATCTTTGCGCGCAGGCGCTTTGGCCGTGCCTTTCAAGCGCGTTTGAATCTTCTCAAAAGTTTCAAGGCTGATAAGACCTTCATGCTGGCCTTTGCGCAGTGAAATGTTCCATTTTGGCGCTTCAATATAACCGGCGTAGATCACCCGTGTCAGCATGTCATAGATACGTTGGTTGCGAATTTCGCCGCCAGGCAAGTCTTTGGGGAAAAGCGGTTGGCGTTCAAGAAAACGCTTTACCTCGACCTGGGTTTCAAACCGCCCAGAGGCGTAGCCTTCAAGTGCCTCTTGCAAGGAAGTGGCATTGGGCTCATCGCGCACCAGTATCTTGCCTTGGCCGCTGCTGCGTTCATAGCGGTAGCCGACAGGGGCCTGAAAAACCCAATAGCCGTTTTGGATGCGTGCCCGCATGCGATTGACGGTTTGCTCGCCGTTTTTCTGGCGCTGGTGTTGAGAGACGGATGCCAGCAGGTTTTCAACAAGCTGGGAATCTGAATCTTCCCCAAATTCAATAGACGGGCTGACAAGAATTCCGCCCGCTTTGTCGATCTTCATTCGCAGCTCGAAATGTGCCATCACACCGCGCGCAAGGCGGCTGATGTCATCTATGATCACAGCGTGGGAATCGCTTTTTCGTTTTCGTAAGTATTCCAGCATGGCCTGCATGCCCGGACGGGTTGTCAGGCTGCCTGAGCTATCATCACGGAAGACTTCTACAACCTCGTAGCCACGATATTTGGCAAAATCACGGCAGCGTGTTTCCTGGGAATTCAGACCATCGCCGTGCACAGTTTGCTTGGAACTGGACACACGGCAGTAGATAACCGCTTTGTCGATGTTTTGATCCTGAAGTCCTGTATGTTCCATTTTACCTCCACGGCCTACGGGCGCATGTCGTCCTTTTTGTTTTCTTTTTCGGGTTCGTCTGATGATACCGCATCAAACGCGCCGCTTGCGTTTTGCGTGCAGGTTCCGGCGTCTTTTCCACAGACTTCTTGCAGCGGATGCACTCCAAAACCCAATTCTACGAAGCTGACAATTATTTGCCACAGATTTTGCAGGAATTCCTCCTTCTGGGCATCCGTCATGTTCGTTTCATCAAGGTAGCCTTGATACTTTTCGACATCTACCGTCAAAACAGGCTTTGAGGATTTTTCGAAATCCACCTTAAGGCCTTCAAGGCCTGACTCGTTACTTATGCTACCATCCATATTGTCTCCTTTCGGAGGTGGGTTTTTAGGCCCAGTTTCATTGTACCACATTTTGATAAAAACCCCTAATTTCTGCGGGTTACAGAGGGTTTGGCATCATTGCCTGTGCCCTCTAGAAGGGAATGTTTTCGAGTTTGGCAAATTTTTCCCCCTTGGTTTAACGGGCCGGGTTTTGCCGCAAGGTCTGCGCTTCTATGCGCTCTTGGCGCGCGGCTTCGGCGTTGGGGCGGTGATATTTTTCTTCGAGCTTCTTTCCGGCCTCGTAAAGCGCACGCCCTTCAACCGACTGATAGCATTCGCTCATCAAGTGCTTTGCGCCGCTTTCAGTGATGCTGAGTTCGCGGGCCAGCGCGCTGCCTTCGCGGTCATAGCTCTTGTAGAAAGGCTCGGTCTTACCCTTTGAGATCGCATCCAGTGTCTGGCGCGCCGCCTGAAGGGCCTGTTCGCGGGCAGTCTCGGGAAGGTTCTTTTCATTTTCCAAGAGCGTCTCGCGTGTGGTATTCATAGTGCGGCCATAGCGGGCTTTGTAGAAGTCACGAATGATCATTTCCCCCTTCATCGCGTCAAACTTTTCTGAGCGTGCGAAGGCGTGGGCATAATCCGTCAGCGGTTCACGGAATGAGCCGGTCTTGTGGATATGGCGATCAATGATCCCGGTAAGCCCGGCGACGATATCGGCCTGGGATTCCGTCAGGTTCTGGCCGGTAAAGCTTTCCCGTGCTTTCTTGATAGTTTCGCGATTAGTTGCATCGTTCATTGTTGTTCTCCTTTCCTCCGGGTTATCGGCTCCATGAGCGAACGCGGCGCTCCATACCGGAGCGTCGATCCACGGCTTTTTGAAAGTCCTTGATCGGTTTTTCGCGCTGCACCGAGCGCTTTTGTGCCTTGCTCAGCATGGAGCGCAGTACATCGCCTTCGCGCTGATCAATCTGCGCAAGGTCGTTGTTATGCGCCCCGCGCACATTCATTTGTGCGCGCCGGTTTATTTCACCTTTGTCGAACGCATCGGAGCCAAAAACTTTGTAAACCAAACGGCGTTTGACCGATCCGGCCTCATTGATCAGGCGGCGCTGCGCCTTGGCGAAACGGTGAGGATATTCGAGCTCATAGGCCCGTTTGACATAGCGGCGTTCACCGTCGAATTTTTCCGCCTGCTTTTTATATGCCGCCCATTCTTCCTGGCCTAAAATCTTGGCTGCTTCTCGGCGCAGATCAAACAGATCGCCGCGCGGTTTGAACAGGTCTTTGACTTCTTTGGTCAGGCTGGTCATCGCAAAATCCCTGCATCTGGAGCAGAAATTTGCGCGGAGCAAATCCGATCTGATAGGATCACTCCACTATGACATTCAAAGGATTCAAAGACATAGATGAAATCGTAGAATGGCTTGAGCCAATGGATTACGAAACGTTTTGGAAGGAAATAAAACCCTTCTGCCTGATCTTGCTCACCCGTGAAAAATGCGACCGCGACATTGCCAGCGGCGCAACGGATGAAGAGACCGTGCTTTATGTGATGAAGAATTTCGTTAGGATGGAACTGGCCAAGATTTTGAAGCTTGAATGGCGCGATCCCTTGATGCAATCGACAGCGGTTCATTAGCGTGGCTCCTCTTTGAAGAAGTGTGCCCAGGCGCATCGCCCGGCGTTAGCAGGACGTTCAATCTGACCATATGGGCCAATGAAGCGGCACTGGGTGTAATAGCGGCGCGCAAACGGGTCCGATCCTTGACCTTGGTCAACCCATGAATAGGACCAGATCACATGCGGCAGGCCGATCAGTTGATAGGTCAGCCACAGGCCCGCAGGCACGATGATCCAAATGAAATAGCCGAGTTTGAAAAAGCGCGGTTTCATTGCCGGTGCGCCTTTTTAATTTCAATGCTGACTTTCGGATCGGGCGGTAGTTGCGGCCCCTCAAGCGGGTTGTCGGCAAGCTCGCCATGACAAAACGGGGCGATCTGGTGCTGGGCAACCTTGTTGCACAATATCCAGCCGACATTTTTCACATGAATAAGCTGTTCATCCGGGCGCATGCGCATCAGGCGCTCGGCTGAAATCAGGCGGTCCTTGCCGGTGCCGATGTTGGAAGTGTAGTCAAGGCTGGCGCTGCTCAAACCCATGCTGTGCTGCTGGGTTAGCGTCTCGCCAATGGCGCGGGAAATGCGCTCGCATTCTTCGAATGAAGAAAAGCCGAAATACTGTTTGATAATGGCGTTTTCTTCGATTGTCGCCGTTTCTTTTTCGGAATAGGCACGCTGAATTTCAGAGCGTGACTGGGCGATGAAATGAAGGTTTCCGCCATAGCCCCTAATGACTGTCATTGCAGAAATCAAAGATTTCAGCGGGGCATTGGTGGCCTCATCGAGGATGAAATCCACCTTTGCGTCAGCCCCGGAAAGAACCGCATCGGTAAAGGATTGCAGGTGCAGCGCGTAATGCGGACCCAGGCGGGCCATATGGCGTTGCGGCCCAACGATGAAGATTACATAGCGCTCTTTGAGCAGTTGTTCATGGGTGAGTGCAGCTTTGCGCCCTGCATTATGCAGCGGGCTTGCCGCGCTATATATTCGCAGGGCTTTAAGGGCGGCAGAGCGGTGCTGGCCCCAATGCTCTTTATTGTGGCGCTCCATATCCAGAATATCCGCGCCAAGCGCGCGCAGATTGGCATCATCTTCTTCAACCGCAATGCGCGCGGCGCTCAGCAACAGCTCCGGGTCCGCCAGCATTGACCAGACCCCGCCCGGCACAGCCAGATGCAAGTCTCGGGACGCAAGGGCATAAATGCAAAACTCCAAAAGAAGGCGTGGCCAATCCCTGAAATACTGGTTCTTGGCATCATTGGGCGGCTCAGGGATAAGCGCGTGCGCGGCATTATCCATGGCAAAAACCAATTCGCCACTAGCTTCAATTCCTGCGGCTTGAAAGATGCTGCCAAACGGAGACAGCGAAATTCGGAAGGGGCAATCCGCCCCCAAAACTGAAAAATCATCGATCACCGCCACTTTGCGCCCATATCTTTGGCACAAGGCGGCAAGCTGGCGTGCAATCTCGCCATCCTTGCAATCATTAACAACAATGGCGCGGGTCGTATCGGCAAGTAGTGACAAAATCCAGGGAATGGCCCCGCAGGTGGTTTTACCGCCCCCGGCGGCAGAAAGAAGCATACTGTGAGAATCCTTTGGGGAGAAGATCGGCCTGCTGTCTTTCTTATTGATCCCCAATAGGCGTTTAACCGGCTTAGTCATCGAACATCCCCGCATCTTCCATGACATTGTCATTGGCCAGATCAGATTGGACCGGCGCGCGGGCGGTGGCGCTCAGGCGGGCAAGCTCTTTTTCGCGGGCGTAGAGTTTTACCATCGCTTTGATGGCCTCAAAGAACTTGCCTGCGGCGGCTACTGCCAAGACAAGGCTGATCATTCCCAGGCCCCACCACTCAAGCGAAGACGGCCAGAGCCACCAGGCACAGGCACCAAAAACAAAGGCCTGCAGGAACTTGCCATTGACCTTGATGATGGCCCCAAGCGATAGCCCGGCGCGGGCCGGGCTAGCCTGCGCCCGCTTATTGCGCTTTCTTTTCACTATGCGTTTCAACAGCGCGCCCCTTTTTTAAAAATTGTAGAAACTGCCCATGACGCGGACCGCGTCAGCGCCTGCAGCGCCGAGGAATGCTTCCCATTGGGGGATAAGGCGGCCTGCCAGACCTTCGGCGCTCATGGTGCCTTTGACTTGGCCAACACCAAGCATCTCTATCTGACATCCGCTCAAGAATTCTTCACTTGGCATCGGCAGTCTCACAGCGCCGCTCATCAGCCCTGGGCCATCGACTGCAGCACTCCATTCAATCCCATCGGTGAACATGATGACGCGGGTTTTTCCGCGCGCGCAGACAGGCTCAAGGGCATGAAGAAACTCGATGATCGAGGTGGAGTTTTGCGGGGTCAGATCACCGCTTTGCACCAGACCTGGCAGCGCGCGAAAATACGCGCTGAACTGGGAAGATAAGGCGCGCGCGTTTGATCCTCGGCGCTCAGTGACCATCGCCTTGATGTTGATCAGGCGGTGCGCCTGACCGGGCTCGCCAAAAGACAGCATCCAAATCCGGTGCGGGTTGTCGAGACCGGCGATGTAGCCTCCGACATACTCGGCGGTTTCATCGGCAACGATCTGATCGAACAGATGGCCGACCGAGCCTGAAATATCCACTGCGAACATCGTCGAGTTTACATCCTCTTGCCCTGAGGCAGCAGATGCGGCCACCAGAAAGCTGGCGGCAAGAAGGCTGGATTTGAGTTTCATTTTTCATCTCCTTTTTCTGGAAGGCCGGTTAGGATGCGCAGCAGGTTGTGAATGCGCATTTGGTCCATCATGTCGGCCATGTGGCGGCAAAAGCTCTCTTCGTCCTCGAACCGGTTTGGGATGCTCTGGGCATCGGCGTCGTGAAAGGCTGCAGCCAGCGGGTCATCCATCCGAGACGGGTCAAATTTCCGGCGCGCAGCAGCCAGTTTGGCCTGGGATATTTTCCAGCAGGCATGAAACGCGACGCGAGCGAATTTGTGCTTGAGATCAAGCGGCAGCTTCCAGCGCGCCGCATCATCGTCGATTTGCAGGGCGCGGAAGATGGTCATTTCGTCTTTGATCAATTCAACGGTGGATTTCAGTTTCCTGGGTGTCGGCGGCGTTTGGGTCAGCAGGTTGAAGGCCTGCAAAGCCCGCCCCAGGCAAAAAGAGGCAAAATAGATCGTGATGATCATGCCGAACGACAGGCCAAGAAACAGCAGGCCGTTGGGGATCGTGCTTATCCAGGAGGCAATGCCGGTTGATGCTTCGGGCTGAGTATCGACCAAGCGATTTCCCAGCATGCCCGTGGGGCCGGTTGCAACTATTGATACTGCATCGCGCGCCGCCTGCCAGGCAGAAAACCCAACCATCAACGACATACCGAGCGCAAAAAGCAAAATGCCGATCCCGCTCAGCTTTTTCAGCCACATCTCTGTAAAATGGTCGCCCTCATAGTGAATTTTCACATGCGCTGCGAAAATCACCGTCGGCACCATCAGCGCGAACGCCGCGCCCGAGATAACCTTGCCGAGAATTTCAACGCTGATAATTGAAAACATCAATGTGGCGAACAGGGTTTCGCCGATCAGAAGAACAAAAAAGATGATTGCGAACAAACCGCCGACAAAAACGGCCACCCGCCTGCGGTGGGTTGTCATTCGCATGTCATGTTCAAGGGCGCTTAAGACAATCCAAAGCTTGTCCTGACCGTTTGGCGTGCGCAAAACCGGCATTAGAATTCTCCTTTCTTTTCGATGAAACGATCAAGTTCGAGCCGGTGCTTTGCCGCTGCCCGTTCGACCATGTCGGGGGCAAGCGATTGCACCTGCGCAAACAGGGCAGCTATTTTGGAAAAATGCTTGGCCATCACCTGGCGGCGCTGATCAAACGGCGCGTTCAGCTCGTCGCAATAAAGATCAAATGCGAGAAGGATCACCTCTTCGGCAGGCGCGAGCGAGTTTTCTTTCAGCGAGGCTGTCAGAACCTTTTCCCATTCGGGCGCTTGCCGCCGTGTCACGATCTTTGCCTCGGGCAGGGCCCTTGGCATTGGCGCGTGACCCGATACGGTTTTCTTCTTTTTCTTGCGTCTAAAAAGTTTCAGGGCAGATATGATAGAAAACATCGCTCTATGTTCCCTCGAAATATTGACAGTTCAGTGGCGTCCAAAGCACTTTAAACGTTGGTTGTGCCGATGTTTCCTCACGGATTCCTCACAGCCAAAGATTGTTGTTGATATGGGGTAGCCTTTGGCTTGGGTGAAAGCGGAGACTATGCGGCAATGCATGAATAGGTAGTTTGAATGGAATATGATGCTAACACAAAGAAGGGTGAATTCTCTCAACGGCAGCTTGCATTGTTAGCCCGTGGCATAAGATGGTACAGGGAGGCTTTCAGGTCCGATAGCCGCCCGCGTTCGTGGATCAAGATTGCGGAAGACATCTTAACCTGGGAAGGGGCCTCGGCATACTTTCCAGAAATTGACTCTTCTAAGATCATAACTGGACCCATCGGAAAAAAAGCCGATAGCGGTTGGCCCTTAAGTGGTCAAACGCTTGAACGGTGGATTATTGGTATGGCTGGTCCGGGTGGGCATAAAAGATATACGAGACCTGAACATCATAAGCTCGTCGCAATTTCTGAATTTCTGATTGCTAACCGCTTTGTCGTTCGAGATCAGCTACTTCCAGCTGGTGATTTTTTAGCTCTCGTTGAGGCTCTATCACCTTGGACTGGCAAAGATACTTTTGCCGCAAAAGAACTTTGCCTCTGTTCACCCGTAGAAACTCTTAGAACGACAAAAAAAAGCTACGTGCTTGAGGTATTGGAGTTTAATCGGATAAACGATTCTGCCAGTCTTAGGGTTGATATCAGTGAGCAATGGTATTTCACGTCTCTTTTTCCCGATGCACACAGCGTATTTGCCATGTGGCAGAAAAAGAGACCTTACAGGAAGAAACGTTTTTTTGGTGTTTGTGCTCCAATTGCGAGTGGCTTGAGCATTCAATTCTTCTTGCCTGAGCATAAACGCTATGATGATAGCTTTTGTTCGGTTTTAAGAAAAAAATGTACTTTTGAGCTTAATCATATGCCGGAAAACAGAGGAGAATTTACGTTAAACAGATTGCAAGATAGTGCCGTCATGATCAATCAATTAGTAGATAAGGAAATCGACGTAAGTTTGACATCACACTTCTTTTCAGAGCCTTCACGAAAAGACAAAATTTTAACCTCTGGCGGAGCGTTCAGGTCAAAAATTGGCTCGAAGAAGCCTTCTGCGGATAATGTGTTGTGGGAGAAATTGCAACTCAATATGAGGCTGTATGGGGCGGTTGAGGAAGGTGAAGCGGAAAAGGCTGCTGAGGCTTTAGAAAACGGCGCGAATGCTAATTTCTTCCATTGGACATCCCCAGGATGCGTACTGCACAATGCTGCGGTTAACTGCTGTTGGGATGTAGTGAAAATTCTCCTATCTGTGCCCGATATTGATCCATTGGTGGAGGATCATGATGGCGCATATCCCTCTGATCTCGCAACAGCAGATTCGGACCTAGCAGACGAGTTGTTTTTTTCGGAGCTCTCTGCAGCCCGCTCTACCGGACGAGTTTATAGAGGGCATAGACTTTGAGCGCTTAGTGGGAGAATTTGCTTTACAGGCTTAGTAGTAATTTCTTAAGGAACAGCACCTTTAGCACTGCAGAACAGAGCTTTAGTGGACAGCTAATCTGCAGAGATTTGGGTTGAAAAATCTTGATAGAGCCCGATTCTACCACTATTTCACAGTCGCAAGATGTGTTTTGTAGTACAAAACTATCTTGGCAAGGTGGCCCGCTGCGCGCCCCCGTTGCATCCCCCAGGCCGTGGCTCTTTCAAGGGCGTTGAACCCGTTTCAGAGCCAATAGACCGTATCGCCGGTCAAACACTCGCGGGAGACTTCGTTCTCCCTGCACCCATCGATCCTTTCAGGAGGATCGGGGGCTATCGCGCCCCCTGAACCCACTCGCACCGTTTGGCCGTTGCCGCGCCAATCAGGGGAGCGTTGCTGCTGCCCCCGATACCCCCATGACCATTTCATGGAGACCAACCCTGCGCGGTTTGGATGCCGCCAGCTTGCCGAAGATGGACCACTCCCAGGGGCCTTTTGCCGCCCCTGAGACCCAGCTCGTCAGGCATGGAGAAGTGCCTCTCCCCCAACACCCAGCCATGCACAATCCTACCGCCAGATTGATCCGCGCCATTTTATAGGAATCAAGAAAATACCCGTTGCGTATTTGAGGGTGAAGATAGTCTTGACGCTTGACGTATTCCGTCATTGCTGTTATATTGATAGCAATGATACAGGGCTATCGAGACAAAAAGACTGAAAATTTTGCAGGCGGTAAGTTCGTAAAATCGTTCCAGGGGTTTGAAGCCCAGGCTGCAAAGCGACTGGCGATCCTGAACGCGGCTCCTGCACTCGATACCTTGCAAGCATTACCAAGCAACAGATTGGAAGCGCTACGCGGGGACAGGTCGGGGCAGTATTCCATTCGCATCAATCAGCAATGGCGTATTTGTTTCGAATGGTCAGAAGGCCAACCTGGACCATCAAATGTTGAAATCGTGGACTACCATTAAGGAAAGGAGGTTCCACATGTATATGAGAACTGTTCATCCCGGCGTTATCCTTAAGGACGAGCTGGAAGAAATAGGCATCACGCCGACCGAGTTTGCACGCCAGATCGACGTGCCACCCAACCGCGTCAGCCAGATTATTTCTGGCAAGCGCAGCGTAACAGGCGACACCGCGCTTCGGTTCGGGCACTGGTTTGACACTGATCCGCAGTTTTGGATCAATCTACAGGCGCAGTATGAGCTTGCCGTAGCGGGCAAAGAAACCGGTGATGTTATCAAGCGCTTGCCGACAAAGGCGACCTTACCGCCTCAAGCAGAGCAGCCAAGGTTAGTTTAATGTTCGGCGCTAAGCATGGTTGCATGCAAAATGTGTGTTGTGGATAGCTCTCCCTTAGCGCGTTTTGCGAGTGCATCACTCGTAAGCGGCTGTTACTATTTGAAAAGCTAAGAATTCGGACTGAATGAGGGGAAACAGGCATGATCTCAAGGGCAGTATGCATGGCAACAGATTCTCACTCATTTGAAGTTCAGTTCAATCGAATGGGTATGCATTGAAACAAAATACAACAATAACTAACAATGATCTAACGTTCATTACGAACGATGAAGCGGGCAATCTGAGAGATAGGTTTGCAACACTCATCAAGGCAACCCAGTATTTTGATGTTCTGGTTGGCTACTTTTACACAAGTGGCTTTCACGCAATGTACCCTTCACTTGAAGGTACAGATCGCATTCGAATCTTAATCGGTATCAGCACAAACCGAGAAACGTATGACCTCCTTCAGAGGATACAGTCCCATAAGGAGACCCGTGACCAGTTTTCAAATGCCGTGAAGGAGGAGATGGAGCTCTCGGAAAATGAACTTCATGTCGAAGTCGGAGTGAAGAAATTTCTCGAATGGCTAAAGTCGGGAAAGCTCGAAATTCGCGCCTATCCAGAGGAGAAGATTCACTCAAAACTTTACGTGATGGGCTTTAAAGAAGGCCAGATGGACATGGGTCGGGTGATCACCGGGTCAAGCAACTTTACGAGAAATGGCTTGGTCGAGAATCTCGAGTTTAACGTGGAGTTGAAAAACCGATCAGATTATGAATTTGCCCGAGATAAATTCGAAGAGCTTTGGGCAAAGGGGGTCGATGTCAGCGATAAGTACGTCGAGACCATTCAGAAGGACACTTGGCTAAGAGAAGATATCAGCCCGTACGAGCTTTACCTAAAATTTCTCTATGAATATTTTAGGGAAGAAATAAACGAAGAGGCCCTCGACCACCGCTATCGGCCAGAGAACTTCAAGGAGCTGAAGTATCAGGACCATGCGGTTATCAACGCTCGCAAGATCGTCGATGAATACGGCGGCGTATTTTTGTCGGATGTTGTGGGTCTAGGTAAGACCTTCATGGGAACGATGTTGTGCCAAGAACTGAACCGACGAGTTCTTGTCTTAGCACCGCCCCATTTGATTGACGAAGACAACCCAGGAAGCTGGGAGAACGCTTTTAGAACCTTTGGATTTAGGGCTCGGGATTACACTTGCCGGTCCGTCGGAATTCTCGACCGAATAATCCGCAAGAATGAGCACCAGGACTATGATGTAGTACTCATTGATGAGGCACATCGGTTTCGCTCTGAAGAAACAGATACCTATGCAAAGCTTGCAGAAATATGTCGGGGTAAGAAGGTGATTTTGGTCACGGCAACACCGTATAACAATAAGCCAAGTGACCTACTGGCTCAGATCAAATTGTTCCAGAAAACGCGGCAAAGCACGATCCCCAACCTTCCGGACCTTGAAGGCTTTTTCAAGAGTCTCGAGCGCAAGCTCAAGGGCTTGGATCGCCAAGCAGATAAGAAAGAATATATTGCGGCTACGAAGGAGAACGCAGCACTCATCCGAGACCGAGTTCTGAAGCACCTGATGGTGCGCCGAACCCGTAAAGAAATCACGGAATATTACGGTGATGACCTCCGGCAGCAGGGAATGAGTTTTCCTGAAGTGGCTGAACCCCAACCAATTTTCTATGAGTTCAACCCAGAAGAGGATCGCATCTTCTTCCGTACCATAGAGCTCGTGACGCAAGACTTCATGTATGCGCGTTACACGCCAATGCTCCACTATAAGGGGAGTATGACAGCCATGGAGCGTCAAAGTCAGCAGAACATGATGAAGTTCATGAAAATGCTTCTGATTAAGCGACTTGAGAGTAGTTTCTTTGCATTCACGCAGACTCTAGACCGCTTTATCGCATCTTATGATCGCTTCATCCGAGAGTTTGAGGATGGAACCGTCTACGTCAGCGCGAAACACACGCAGAAGATTTTTGAGTATCTTGAACGCGGTGACCTAGATGGCGTTGACCGGCTCGTGGAAGAAGGAAAGGCCGAGAAATTTCCGGCTGATGAGTTTGATGATAAGCTGAAGCTGGAGCTTCAAGCTGATCGGCATATCCTGCAAGAAATCAAGGATATGTGGAAAACCGTCAAAAGAGACCCCAAGATACTCGCGTTTAAGGATGCACTGAAAAAGGAAACGCCAATTCATGACGGAAAGTCGATCATCTTTTCAGAGTCCAAGGAAACAGCGGAATACCTCAAGGCACAACTCCAAGATGAATTCGCAGGGCAGATTGTCTGCTTTACTAGCTCCAACTCCGCTTCTGACCGAGAAGAAGTCATCGCGAACTTCGACGCTAACGCGAAGCACCCAAAAGATGACTTTAAACTACTCATCACGACCGATGTGCTTGCTGAAGGTGCCAACCTTCACCGCGCAAACGTGGTTATTAACTATGATATCCCGTGGAACCCGACGCGCATCATGCAGCGGGTAGGGCGGATCAACCGCGTAGATACAAAACACGAGAAGATACACACCTACACATTCTTCCCGACAGATCAGTCAAACGATCATATTAAGTTAAAGGAAGCCGCTGAAGCGAAGATTGCGGCTTTCATCTCTCTTCTCGGGGCTGATGCTCGCTTGCTAACTGATAGTGAGGAGTTAGAGGCACATAGTCTCTTTAGCCAACTTCTATCTAAAGAGACCATCGAAGGAGGGGACGAGCCAGAGAGTGAACTCAAGTACCTTCAAGAGATACGTCTTGTTCGAGACGAGAACCCATCGCTCTTTGAGAAGGTGAAACGTCTCCCGAAGAAAGCTCGCACAGCTCGAAAATCAAAAGGTTCTGTTTCCAACCTGTTGACCTATTTCCGCAAGGGGAAACTTCAGAAATTTTTCCTAGTCAGCGCGGATGATATCAATGTGGCAGAAGAGCTCGACTTCATTCAAGCAGCCCATGCTTTCAAAGCAGATGCTCAAGAGAAAAGGTCGAAGCTTGATAAAACCTTCTACTCGCTTCTTGAGAAAAATTCGCAGATGCTTACTCGATCAACCGAAATAGAAGAAGAGGAGTTCTCGACTAAACGTGGAAGCAGAGACAACGCTGCGCGGCTTTCGAAAATGCTGAAAGCAAAGCAAGTGCGGAATTTTCAGGGCTTCACAGAGGATGATGAGGAGTACATTTCGAATGTCATTTCTGAGCTTGATGCTGGTGGGATTCCAAAGAAAATCTCGCAGAGAATTTTTGCGAAGGTCGAGAATACCCCAGAGCTCTTGGTGAACCCACTGAAGCTTTTAACCCTCCTGAAGCTAGAGCTCCCAATGGCCTTCTTGCAGCCAAACCAAGCCGAGCAAGGGCAGGGTAGGGGTGCAGCCAAAGAGATCATACTTTCTGAATATTTTAACGCGGTAGAATAATGAACAAAGCTGAAGCAATTTCACTCGTACAAGGCGCATTTGAAGCAGACTACTCCGCCGAGTATTTTGTTCGCTTTATCAGCAACCTTTTCAAGGGCGAGTATACCCCTCTCGATAAGCGCCGTGATGGGCAGTACGTTCGAGAGGCATTTCGCGCTTTCGTTCAAGGATACCTAATTCTTGGGACGTATCAGGACGCCGAAGGAACAAGTCTCGACATCCTTGAGGTGACGCTTCAGCGCGAAAGCTCGCTTGATCGAGCTCGGACCGCGCAGAGGAACTTTATCGCTGACTACCTGAAGAAGAACGGTCGAGATGCTGCGCTTGTTGCTTTTCTCTCGCCTGATCAACATGACTGGCGCTTCTCACTCGTGAAGCTCGAGTATTCTCTCGAGGTCAAGGACGGAAAGCTAAAGACGGAAGAGGAGCTAACGCCCGCGAAACGTTGGTCGTTCCTTATTGGGCGTCATGAGGGGAGCCACACCGTACAAAGCCGCTTCGTCTCCCTGCTCCAGGATAGCCAAAAGCCGCTTCTGAAAGAGCTGGAAGAGGCTTTCAATATCGAGAGCGTCACCGATGAGTTCTTCAAGAAATACTGCGAGCTCTTTTTCCGAATGAAGGAGTCACTCGACAAGCTTGTGGAAGGCGATCCAGCCATCAAAGCTGACTTCGAAGCGAAAGAGCTTACTACCGTTGATTTTGCCAAGAAGACGCTTGGGCAGATGGCATTCCTCTACTTCCTCCAAAAGAAAGGATGGTTCGGTGTTGCTCCAGGAAAGCCTTGGGGAACCGGACCAAAAGACTTTTTGAGGCAGCTATTTGGTCGCCGCGAGAAGTATGGAAAAAACTTCTTTGATGATGTGCTGGAGCCGCTTTTCTACGAAGCGCTTGCCCAGGATAGAGGTGTAGAGGCTATCTACCCGCGCCTTAACAACTGCCGGATGCCGTTTCTGAACGGTGGTCTCTTCGAACCTATGAACGGCTACTCATGGGAGACAACGAACATCCGTCTTCCTGATGAGCTTTTTTCAAATTCGAACCGCACCGCTGAAGGGGATGCGGGCGACGGAATCCTTGATATCTTCGACCGTTACAACTTCACGGTAAACGAGAACGAGCCGCTCGAAAAAGAGGTGGCTGTTGATCCTGAGATGCTCGGTAAGGTCTTCGAAAATCTACTGGAAGTGAAGGATAGAAAGAGTAAGGGGACGTTCTATACACCACGAGAAATCGTTCACTATATGTGCCAAGACAGCCTTATAAACTATCTGTATCATTCCCTTCGTAAAGAGATACGAAGAGAATATCTTGAAGTTCTAATTTTCAGAGGTTCAAGAGTAATCGAAGTTGATTCCATAGTAATCGAACGCGGTAGAGAAACAGACACATACAAATTTATGCTTCCTGAAAGTATCAGAGCAAGAGCAAGAGACGTCGATCAAGCGCTTTCTGATGTAAAGGTTTGCGACCCTGCCGTCGGTTCAGGGGCATTTCCTCTTGGGATGCTAAATGAGATAGTTCAGGCTAGGGAGGTTTTAGGCGTTCATCTCGGTAGAGAGCGAAATCCCTATAAACTCAAGCTCCATAGTATTTCACATTCAATACATGGAGTTGATATTGATCCCGGTGCCGTAGAGATTGCAAAGCTTAGGCTTTGGCTTGCTTTGGTCGTTGATGAAGATGAGCCGCACCCTTTGCCAAACCTAGACCACAAGATAATGCAGGGAAACAGCCTTCTGGAAGACTATGAAGGTATTGAGTTATTCGACGAAAGCATCTTAACAAAAACGGACTCCAAAGGGGCTGAACAGCTAGCATTTGGTTTCGATAAAAAGCTCATCCAAGTAAAGATGGATGAGTTAAACCGCTGCATTGAAGAATTTGTTACCGAAGCTCAAAGGTCAAAAAAGCAAAGCCTCAAGGCACGTATTGACAACCTAAAATGGGAGCTGATTGAGGCCACTCTGCTTGAGAACAGAATGAATGGAAAGCTCGAGGAGGTTGCAAGGCTAAGAAAACATAATATCAGACCATTCTTTGTCTGGAAGTTGGAGTTTTCAGAAGTCTTCCAGGATAAAGCCGGTTTTGATATTGTAATAGCCAATCCACCATATCTCGAGTCTCGATCCAAAGAATTTAGTGATAAAGATAAAGTTCAATTTCAGGCACATCTTAAAAAGATGTGGGGTCAGAGCTCCAGTCTGATCCCGCGTGGTTCAGACCTCATGATGTATTTCTACCCAAAAGCACTAGAGATTCTGAATGCAACCGGTAGCGCATGTTTTATCACGGAAAACTCGTGGTTGGACACAGATTATGGAGATAAATGTCAGGAATTCCTACTTAAGAAGTCCAATTTTAGAGCCGTAGTTGATAGCAAGTATAAGTATTTCTCGGGGGATGGGGGGCCAAACATCAACACCGTAATATCTATGTTTTCGCGACCTAATACCAAGAGTGTTGGCGGGCTTCGCTTGATACACGTTGATGATAATATAGCAAATATTGGACACTCCCTTTCATCTTTGCAGAGCACTGACGATCCGAGAATTGATCTTAGATATTACGCTAAGGACGATAAAACAATCCTGCTTAACAAGTGGGGGTTTCTCTACCGTCTTCCGATCTGGATGCCAGACGTAATCCTTAAGCTCCAGGCTCAGGTTTTAAATGAACGGAGTGCTTTGAATTTCGGTCAAGGCCTGAACATAACAGCTGACCACGCAATTCCGAGAAAAGACCTTCTTGTGCTAGGATTAGAAGAGGAATGGTGTGTTCCGTTCTTCCGCAAAAAGAACTCTTTCGTCATCACAGTAACTGAAGATGTTCTTGTTGACTTGAAGTACATTTCTTCGTCAGTGAAGAATTCACTAGATGAAAATGGGCACAAGGGGATTGATTTCACTAAAACTAGAAAAGTTCCGGCAAAGTTTGTGCTCCCTAGAGGTATTGGAAGGCATTTCTGTGCGATGAATGAGTGCTCAACGTATACTCATAGCTACGTTGAGATTTATCCTCAAGGCTTGACTGAAGAAGAAGAGCTTGCTGTTTGGGCTTATTGCAATTCCTCACTTTTCTGGTTTCTTAGGGAGCTGTCTGGTCGCACCAACCTTGGTGGGGGTATGTTGAAATCCGAAGCTACAGATGTAGCAAGATTACCATTTCCTTATAAAGTCATTGCCCCATTTGCGTCGGAAATTTTGAAGATAAAGGCAATGCTGGAAACAAGACCGCCGCTAGGAACGTTGGCTGAAGTTTCGACGAATGAGCATGAGCAGATAGACGAAATTGTTCTGGGAGCTCTCGGGCTCTCTGACCTGTCCAAAAGGATCAAAGAAGGTCTGATTTCTTCAATCCAGTACAGGGAAGAAAAATCGCGCAGTTAATTCCCATAAACTATACTTTGTGGAACTAGGGCAGGGGTCGGTTTCGTCGGGCTCAAAGTTCGTTTCACATCTGTTTTCCATAATCTTTAAAGATTGTGGAGAAAATTAGGGCAGTAGGCGTGCATAAATCAAGACTTTTGCACGCTGAATAGCCCCTAGATTTGTAGACACCTTCTTTCCTAAAAATGAGGCAAGGAGGCCACCATGGGCAATGCAAGATTCAGTGAAGATTTCAAACGGGATGCGGTGCATCAAATCACGACGCGGGGATACCCGGTAGCGGAGGTATCAAAGCGATTGGGCGTCAGCACCCACTCGTTGTATTCGTGGGTGAAGAAGTATTCGAAGTCGGCTGAGGTTAATATCAACGACGATCATGCCGCTGAGAATAGACGATTAAAACGGGAGTTGGCGCGGGTCACCGAGGAAAGGGATATCCTAAAAAAGGCCACCGTATACTTCGCGAAAGATGCCAAATGAAGTATGCGTTTATTGAAGGGCATCGCCCACTGTTTTCGATCCGTGCAATGTGCCGTTGTCTGCGCGTTCACCCCAGTGGTTTCTATGCTTGGCTGAAGAGCCCCCTTAGCAAAAGGGCCATCGAGGACCAGCGTCAGACAAAGTTGATCAAAGAGGCTTGGGACGAAAGCGGCAAGATTTACGGGTATCGGAAACTGCATGATGATCTATTGGATCAAGGCGAGGCCTGCTGCCCGAACCGTGTAGCTCGTTTGGCAAGGCTGGCGGGTATCAAGGCCCAGATCGGCTATAAACGCCGCCCTGGCAAGTATGGTGGTAAGCCATCGATTGTCGTGGATAACACGCTGAACCGGCAATTCGATGTTGATGCACCGGATAGATTCTGGGTCACGGACATTACCTATATCAAAACCTATGAGGGGTTCCTGTATCTGGCGGTTGTGATCGATCTATATTCTCGTCGTGTGGTTGGCTGGGCAACACATAGCCGTCAATATACTGACCTCGTTTTGCAGGCACTGCTGATGGCCGTTTGGCGGCGTAAACCAACGGGCAATGTGCTAATCCACTCGGACCAAGGCTCGCAATTCACCAGCATGGAATGGGCTTCATTTCTAAAGCACCACAATCTGGAGCACAGCATGAGTCGCCGTGGAAACTGTCATGACAATGCAGTCGCTGAGAGTTTCTTCAACCTGCTGAAACGGGAGCGCATCAGGCGCAGGGCATACAAAACCAGAGAAGACGCAAGGCGGGATATATTCGACTACATCGAAATGTTCTACAATCCGAAACGCAAACACGCTAGAAACGGAATGCTGTCGCCCGTAGAGTTCGAAAGGCAGCAGAAAATGAAATAAGAAAGTGTCTAGGAAACTAGGGGCTATTCAGTTGTGATCGATCTATATTCTCGTCGTGTGGTTGGCTGGGCAACACATAGCCGTCAATATACTGACCTCGTTTTGCAGGCACTGCTGATGGCCGTTTGGCGGCGTAAACCAACGGGCAATGTGCTAATCCACTCGGACCAAGGCTCGCAATTCACCAGCATGGAATGGGCTTCATTTCTAAAGCACCACAATCTGGAGCACAGCATGAGTCGCCGTGGAAACTGTCATGACAATGCAGTCGCTGAGAGTTTCTTCAACCTGCTGAAACGGGAGCGCATCAGGCGCAGGGCATACAAAACCAGAGAAGACGCAAGGCGGGATATATTCGACTACATCGAAATGTTCTACAATCCGAAACGCAAACACGCTAGAAACGGAATGCTGTCGCCCGTAGAGTTCGAAAGGCAGCAGAAAATGAAATAAGAAAGTGTCTAGGAAACTAGGGGCTATTCACGCCTGGTTCGGTCCTATGAAATCAAATGCTTGGCGTGTGCATAAGTCGCGTGCAAAATAGTCGATTGGTAATCCCTCATGATCCTTAACGCACATACATGGGGCTGCATTAGATGTTTGATTGCGAGGGTTCAGCTAATTTAGGCTCTTGGGGTTCGAAGGCCATGAAGCATTAAGCCAGTATTGGTTTTTAGAATTCATGTGTAAGTCCCATGTGCATTCCAGCCTCGAAGACTAGAATTTCGTTTTCTCTGCTTTGGCGCATCTGCTCAATCAACTCGGGACGAAGCCTTAAAACACCAGTATCCAGCTCGAGATCAACAAAGTCTGCATAGTTATCGATGAGCTTGCCCGCTAGGATCGAGTTCACTCCGAAGTTCATTAATCTAATTTTGTTCTGATTGGTTGTCCCAAACTTGATTTGCAAATAAAGGTCCTCTTCGAGCTTGCCTAGATCGTTCAGCAGTTCCACGTATTTCAACAAGTGGTTGTCAATGAAGTCCTGCTCTTCCTTAATGCGGACAATCGCCAGATTCACTTGCTCTGTGTGAGACTTCTCGCTGATGATCACCCAACTTTGGCGATAAGAGCCTTCCCTAGCAATGTCACCCCATTTCCCCACGTAGACCTCATCGCCTCCCATGTCCTCCCAATAGCGCAGGAAGTTATTGATCATCTCGGCATAGGACGCACCCCTGATTTTCCAATCAATCAGCATGGCATAGAAGGTCTGGGCACTTTCCTCCCCAATACGGCGAAGAACATCAAATGCCCCGCCATCCTTCAGGAACGGAATAAATGCACTGGCAATCAGCGCCAAGACCTCATTAGACGATTGAGTGGGGGCCCTTACACCGTCGAGAAGGCCCTGAATTTGTGTCTCATGTTGCAGAACATCGATTTCAGAAATATTGTTCAAAAAACATGCGCGCCCAACCGGCGTGACCGCTCTTGCTACGTCTAGCCCCGTTGTTCCTGGAAGGACGTTCTCAAGGAATTCATCGGCTTCTCGCTTACGTTCCTCTCTAGCGTCATCTTCGATCAACACCTCTTCCAACAGCACATTATCGACCTCATCCTGAAGCTTCAAATCAACCTGAGCAACGGTTTTGATGAACTTGCGCAGATTAGCCCGCGCATCCAGATACGCATGGCTTCCAACCAGATAGATTTCTGGTTCAAGCATTCTTAGGTTGCCCGACCCAACGCTAAATATTTCATTGAATCGGCATACGCGGCCAACAAGATTGCGAAACTCAGACTTGGTAAGATTCCTCTGCCCCTTTTTGTTTTCAAGGATGAACATCCTCTCAGCTGGGATGTTCACCCCTTCAAGAAGAGTAGAATTGCAGACGATGTGGCGAATTTCGGGGATCTCGGTGTAGGCTCGCTCGATGTAAAGCTTAACGATATCCGGTACCGAACCGTGATGATAAAGGATGCCTTTGCGTAAGCCCTCAACAAGCAGATACTCGCTATGCAAAAAATCTGCAATACTGTCGCAGACACGCGCTATGCTTTCATTTTCGAGATCGTCATTACGCGGGAGAAATGCGCGCATAAACAGTTCGATCTTTTTGGGCAGATTGAAGAAAATAATGTTCTTCTTGGCGGCTAGATTTAGAATTAGTTGCAGCTCATCGTCAAAAACTTCCTCGGTGCTTTGAACGAACCTGTCAAAGTACTGGTCGTAAATACTGACAGCTTCGCCCTCCCGACAATCAACCACATAGTATCGCTCTGTCTTCAATCCTTCTTTGACCTTGTAGTCAGCCGGTTCGATTTCGGCGTATCGAAGCTGCAAGTTCTTTTGATCCACAAGAAATGGCGTTAGGTACTTGAAGCGCGCAGCCGGATTTCGCCGCTTTTGCAGGATGATGACTTTCGCAAGCAACAAGGCCCGCGAGTCGTCCCCGAGCAGGTTGTGCGCTTCATCGACAAAGACAAAGTCAAAGTTGACATCTGGATGCTTGATAAAAAATCGGAGCAACCTCTCTTGCGTTAGTACCGCTAGGAAGTTTTGATCGCCTCCTTGAAACATCTCGGCGTGGGTTATGATTTGACGGTTATCGTCTGCAGTCCGTTTTTTCAAGAGCCGTTGCTTGGTTTGAGCGAGTAAGGCCTTTGTGGGCACCAATATGCAGATATTGCTCTGAAGATTTTGATTGCAAAAACCTGAAATCAGCTCGGACTTCCCGTAAGATGTTGGTGCCGTGATGGTCACGTCGGTCAAGTTATGCTCATTGAAAAAATTTCTTAAATCAAGCTGCTGCTGGGTGAAGACGGCGTCTTCTACCTCAAAAAGCTCCAGCAAAGACGAAAAATATTCCGGGAAAAAGTGGACAGGCTCTTCTTCCGCAGCCAGACCCGATTGTACGCTGTCTACAATCGGCATAAAGCCCCGGCCAATGGCAACGTCATAGAGCGGAACGTAGTCACCGGTGAGGTTCGCGTACATCACCACAATCCGGTATCCCAAAGCAGCAACATCCGGGTTCTCGTGGTTTAGGAAAAGGACTGCCGCCGAGAGCAGTGTTTCCGACTGTGCCCTACTCAATTCGCCGCGAGTCAAGAGCGTCTGATAAAGCTCGAAAAAGTTGGAATTCCTGAGTGTTCTGAGCGGCGCTTTAGACATCGGAAATCTCGCTTCGCAAGAAATCTGTGACGCTTTTAAAGGTGTCCTTTTGCATTGCGATCGACATCAAATCCCTGAACTCGTTCATATCCTTTTGCGTGGTGTGTCGGGCCTGAAACTCTGCCCCGGTGGCAAAAGCCTGCGCGCCCGAAAAACTCACGGCGACCAGAACCGCGTTGTAGTCAGTGCTCGCTGACTCACCGTCCACAGCTTTTACGTTGTAGCTTTCAAGCAGCGCTTCAACTTGTGCCTTGAGGCTAGTGTCATCGATGACCAAGCTGGCGCCGTTCACAGCGTTTTGCCAAAGTGTATTTCTATCACTGCCCAACGCAGTTTTTAGACCGTTCTTCGCAAGCGAAAGAAGACTGCCCAGCTTGTTAATGCTCGTTTCCAGCCCGCACTCGCCAGCCTTCACTTCTACAAACCAGATTTCGCTCGTGGCCTTATGTTGCAAGACTAGATCAAAGCCCTTCTTAATCGAGTCTTCTTCCATGTTGAAGTACGGAGAAGCCGCGCGAAAATAGTCCTCATAGTGCAGTAAGAGCACATGGGTAAGAAGCTCCCCAATCATGCCCTTTTGAATATCTGGATTTTTCGGATCGAACTTTTGAAAGAATGCCTTCAGGGTTCTCTGATAGGAGTATAGTACCGAATTTCTTGAGGCCTTTGCTGCTCCAATGCAAATCTCGGACAGGCGCGCGCGGATGACGTTCTTCAACTCATCGGAAATATCTTCGATGGTGAAACATAATGAGCCCGTTTTGCTCTTTTCGAATTGAATGCCTTCCAACATACTGCTTCAACAATCCCTCAAAACAGACTGAATGTCCGACGCGCGTGCGGGCTTAATCTGTTGAATTTTCATATATTATTAGGTTCTCCCAATACCTATTCCAATGCAACCAAAAAAATGAAAATCAATGGTCATTCACACATTTTACGGTGCACCACTTTGTGGCCGGGCTGTCGTGAACCGAGCCTGTAGTCTCGGCCATCCGGCTTCCACCCCTTGCGCGTGATCTGATGCCAGCCCAGGCGGGCTGAACTTCTTCTTTTCTGATTGGGGTCTGCGCCCCCGTCCTCCGTCAAGACCAAGCCCTTCGCATGGGCTTTGGGCGCTTGCCAGCGGTCTCCCCATCCTTCCGCGCGTTGCTTGTGCAGGACGGGTGATCCCCCTCCGCTGGCTGCGATCTTGACGGTCTCCCCCCCGCTCATTGGCGCGGGCCTAGTCCAGTTGCATGCGCAACCGACTAAACCAGAGAAGGAAAAAGCCAATGAAACAAGATGTTTATCAAAAAGTTACTGACAAGATTATTGCCGACTTGGAGCAAGGCGAGCTGTCATGGCTCAAGCCGTGGTCAGCGGGCAATATGGACGGGCGGATTGTTAAACCGCTGCGTCATAACGGCATGGCCTATAGCGGAATTAACGTGCTAATGCTTTGGGGCGCGGCCATTGAAGGCGGTTATCTATCGCCGTTTTGGATGACCTACCGCCAAGCCAAGGAATATGGCGCAAATGTGCGTAAAGGCGAGCGCGGCAATCTTGTGGTATATGCCAACACCATCACCAAGACCGAGGAGAAAGCAGACGGAAGTGAGGAAGAACGCAAAATCCCCTTCATGAAAGGGTACAGTGTTTTCAACGTCGAGCAAATCGAAGGGCTTCCCGAGCATTTCTATGCAAAGCCCGAGCCCGTAATTGATCCCGCGCAGCGGATTGACCATGCAGAAGCATTCTTTGCCGCAAGCAAGGCTGATATTCGGCCTGGCGGAAATCGTGCCTTTTATTCAGGCGGCAGCGACCATGTGCAAATGCCGCCTTTTGAGTGCTTCAACACTCCTGAAAGCTATTATGCGACCTTGGCTCATGAACTGACGCATTGGACCAAACATCCCAAGCGTCTTGACCGAGAATTTGGCCGCAAAAAATGGGGCGATGAAGGCTATGCCCGCGAAGAACTTGTTGCCGAACTTGGCGCGGCGTTCCTTTGCGCTGATCTGGCATTGACACCTGAGCCGGGTAAAGATCACGCGGCCTATATTCAAAGCTGGCTGAAAGTCTTGAAGGAAGACAAACGGGCAATCTTTTCTGCAGCCGCCCATGCGCAGCGCGCAGCGGATTTCCTGCACGGTTTTCAAGAAACAAATGCAGTAAAAGAAGGAGTTGCCGCGTAAAGCGGCGGCTCGCTTTGAACCCATCAAAAAAACGGCGGGCTTTGCAGCCCGCCGCCTTATTGGGACAAAAAATCCCCCACTATTAAACCTGCGCTTCATTGTCATTCGAGGCCTTGGCAAAATCTGCGATTGTGCCGCCAATCGCGGTTTCAAAATCCTTGAACACGACCCGATCCATCAGCGGGTAAAGGTAGAGCTCTCTTGGCTGAAGGCTTGAGACATTGACCAGCTTGGCCAGGAAATTCTGAAACTGCAGGTCATATTCAACGCGCGCATGGGCATGATATTTGTTTGAAATTTTTGTCATTATGCTGCCCTCCCATAACGCGTTACATTCGCTTTGCTGAGTTGCTTGCGATAGGCAGCATCTAGCTTTGTAGCTTTTTCGAGCAATGAGCGAAAACGCTTGATATTAACCCGCGCATTGGCTTTTTCTGCATAAGCAGCGTCGTAAAGCTCTTTAACATCAAAAAGCGAGACTTCGCCTTTATTGTCGTTTTGTGGACGAAATGCGTTCCAGGCACGCCCTCCGATTTTCTTTAAAATGATCATGGTATTTCCCCTTTAAAATCAAATTACATATTCAATATTGTGAATTTATATAGACAATTGGTTAAAAATTGGTTAAAAGGTCAATATTATTTACCTTATTCGATGTATTTTTTCGATTTAAGGCGTATTTTTTACAAAAAGGCATAGATAAGTTGTTGAATTATGAATGTTATTTCTCCCAAACAATGCCGTGCGGCTAGGGCATTATTAGACATTACCCGCGCAGATTTATCCCAAATTTCGTCGGTTTCCTCCGCTGCAATTGGTGGTTTTGAGACTGAAGCGACCACTCCGCGTGCGGCGTCAATCTCTTTGGTACGAGCAGCGCTTGAGGGCAAAGGGATTGAATTCTTAGACGATGATGGCGTCCGCGAGCGCAAGAACACCGTGAGGGTATACAAAGGCGAGAAGATTCATCGCCAACTTCTTGATGAAATTTACAGCGATTTGAAAGAAAATGGCGGTGAAATTCTTATTAAAGGTGTGATTGAGACGAGTTGGGAAGATGGTGATGATAAGTCTTTTCTTAAGAACCATCTAGATCGCCTAAAGCAGGCCGGAATTACCGAACGGATGATTGTTTCTGAGGACGCCGATTATTTCGTAGCCCCAATTCACTGGTATCGAAAAATTCCCAGCAAGTATTTCACTCCCCACACGCACTGGATATTCGCGAACAAGGTGGCGATGATTTCCTGGGGTGATATCGAAACGCTTACTATCATTGAAGACAAAGCACTTTTCCGAACGGAAAGGCTTTTGTTCGATTGCGTTTGGGACAATGTTGCCAAGGTAGTCGAGTAGCCATGAACGAATTAAGTGAGATCAGATTAGGGAAGGAATTCGAGCAACAAACCTATAGCAGAATTGTTGCAATAGGATATGATGACCTACCTTTATTGCAAAGGGTTCTAAACTTCTCAAAAAGCGATGATCCATACCAAAAATCTGCCGCATATTTTGCAATGACTGGGCGGAATGGCTTGTGGATGGCTCGGGACGAAAATACAGCTATCATTTATTGCCGTCATCCAAATCTTGAAGATTATTTTCTGGTATTTCCGACAATTGGACAGGAAAGCGATGAACTTTTGACAGAAGCTTTAGGCGCAATTGTGTCTAGTGGCGGCGTGCCAATTTATGCCCGCGCAGAAGGGCTCCTGCCTGAGGATAAAATCAACCCAAACTTCAATGCGCAGAAAATACCAGAAAAACATTTGGATTGGGCTTATCCAGTCTGTACGCTCGATACAAAACTTGTAGGCCAGCACCGGGGAAATAAATTCCAACAATTACGAACGGCTTTAAACAAGCTGGACCATACAAGGGTATTGGCAATAGATTTCGATCCAAGTCAGCATCGCGGCGATATTTTCGAAGTCCTAGAACAGTGGGCATCAAACGAAAAAGGCAAGAGCGAACCTTATCAACGCCTTCTTGAGCTTTTTGATATTCTACCAATGCAAGGTCGCCTTATTTATCATGATGGCAAGCCAGCCGGATTTTCCATTTGGGAAGAAACCGACCCGAGGAATGGCATGGCAAACGCTCATGCCCATATTGGCATCCACCAAGTAAGTGGCCTTTCCAGATTTGTAATGCTCGATATGTGCCAAGCATTGGAGGCCAGAGGTTTTGGCCGCGTATGTATTGGAGGGTCAGAAACTTCTGGTCTAAACCAGTTCAAACAGCAGATGCGCCCGGTCGAAAGCATCGAGCTTTCAAGTTATAGGATTACGCCAAAATCAAGACTGTTTCGAAATCTTGCAAATGAGTTTCAAGTATTGGGAATTTAAGAGTTCTTTATAATGCACCTACAGGATTGTCGGAATGCGTAAAGAAACGGCTGGCGAAAGCCAGCCGCAATAGATTTATGGTGACAGCACGCGTGACGCCAATTCGCGCTCAATGTTGCGCATCGAGGTGAGCGCATCACGCTGTTCTTGAGAGCCGCGCGCGGCAGCCCCAAAAGCTATGAAAGCCTTTTTGCGCAAACCGTAAAGCTCAGCGGTGCCAAGCATAGCCGCTTCAAATTGTGAGATAAGTTTCATTCTATCCTCCTGTATTGCAAGGAGGCCCCGAACCGCTCAGGGCCTTTCGGCCCCGGCACACATCATTCGCCTATGAAGGCTCTGATGGTTTGGGAGACTACTCAAAAAACAGGATTGGATAGGCGTGAATCGCTCGATTTATTGAAGTCGTACAAATGCTGGCTCAGCTTGGAAATTGCAGGTTTGATCGGGAAGATAGCTGGCTGGTAAATACTTGCCGCGATGCTCCCATGGCCGCAATCAGCATTCCAGTAGGGCATTGTCACCAGGGTGTGGATTTCAGGCAGAAAATAGGGAACGTAACGCGACCCGTGATGAATTCTTAAGGCGCGCGTCTTTCCCCTTTGATCGGGTTTGCTTGCAAAAAGGCACCCAAAATCCCTGACCGAACGCGGCATCAAATTTCAATGGTCTGCCCGCACCACCTGACTGCGCCAGCCGTGTTGACCATGAACTCTGAGCCTTTGCTTTCGATCTCTCGGGAGGGTGTTAGCAAGCAACCCAAGCAAAGGAGACTAAGAAATGACACGCGAAAATCACATCACAACAAAAGCCCCCAAAGCCCCCGATTACCTGGCCTGGCACGTCACTCAAAAGGGCGATAAGTCCTACTGGAACAAGGTCGGCGCGGCATGGGAACACAAGGACGGCAAGGGCTATACGCTGCAGCTTGAAACTTGCCCGATCAATGGCCGCATCGTTCTACGGCTTCCCTTTGAAGATGCACCAGAACTTCAGGGGCGCGCATAAGCGCCCCTTATTCTACGGCTCCAGCCTGCGCGTGCGCGCATTCTTACGCCGTCTTTGCGCGTCTTCCCTGTCCCGCGTAATCGGCGGTTCATGATCAGGGCTTTCATGATAGCGCACTACATCGGCGCGCAACTGCATCAATTCTTGCTGCGCCCTTGCATTTTGCCGCTTGAAATCTTTCTGCAAGGCGGCGCGCTCTTGCAGGTGGCGGAAGATCAGCGCATCTTTTTCTTCCCGACCCCGTTGCCAGGCCTGCAGGGTTTCTTGCTCATTTTGCGCTTTGATCTTGCTATATTGTCCGGTCAGGCGGTGCCATATACCGGAAAAGCCGCGCGGCAACCGCTCTGCTCTTACTTTGGTTTCTGCCTGCCAACGATTATCCAGTGCGTTCCAGAGATGCTTTCGCTCCTCTTGCTGACGCGCGACCATTTCCTTTTTGTGAAATTCGAGTATGGACAGGCGTTGCCCTGCATCGCGCTCGGCCTCCTTTATGAATTCTTCAAGCTTGGCGGACATGCCGTCTGCAATTCTGGCCCTGACCGCCTCAGCAGAAGCCAGTTGCTTGTGATCTCCAAGACGAGCTTCAATCTCTTTGACCTTCACCCCGGCATAACGTGAGAGGGAATAGACCTGGCCCATATAATCGATGGCGACAAAGCCGCGACGCTCGCCTCGTGCCAACCAAAACCCCCGGCTTTTAAGCGCTTGTTCAAATGACGCCAGATTGTCAGAGCTTTCCCAACAACCACGCAAAACGGATTTGATTTCTCTGGGATCAAGACCGGCTCGTTTTGCCTGTTGCCATTCTTCCCGTGAAAAATTTAGCGGGTCGCGCAAGCGTTTATCCTGCAAGCCACGTGGCATGTCCCAATCGTGCTCCAGAAACAATTCACGCGAAACACCGCGCAGCTTGGATTTAAAGTGGGGCAGGTTGATTGCCCGCATCCGCTCAACATCGATCCGAGACCAAATAACATGTGCATGGCGTCTGCCATCTTTTTCATGAAAGACTATTGCGCGCGGTTGATTGTTCAGACCGAGCTTTTTTCCGATTCTATCAGCCGCTTGCTCAAAAGCCTTTACCGAAACCTCAGCGCCTTCTGGCGGATTCAGGCTCATGGAGAACAGGTAATTCTTGCAGCGCGTTCCCTTGGCAATCGCATCGGCCTCACTGAACGCTTCGATCAGATCATCACTGGCAAAGCCGGTCACTTCATGAAGCTCGACATGCTCATTGCCGCGCATCGCCAATAGGTAACGAGCAAGCTGCCCAGCACCTCCGCGTTCCTTGGCTTTGAGGATCATGGCTCGCTCCTTGGCAATTTTCCGAGCGCTCGCAGCATGTCAGAGCGCAAAGCCCT
The DNA here is from genome assembly GCF_003544895.1 of Profundibacter amoris. Taxonomy (GTDB): domain Bacteria; phylum Pseudomonadota; class Alphaproteobacteria; order Rhodobacterales; family Rhodobacteraceae; genus Profundibacter; species Profundibacter amoris. The sequence goes on along the minus strand of NZ_CP032125.1, from coordinate 1,824,612 downwards.
GATCTCATGACAGGCCTCGACCAGATCGGCTTCGGTCTCAGGTGTCACCGGCAGCGAACCTGTGTTTACCGCCTTGGCGAGTTGATTGAGGTTTGAGGATAGGCGCGAAGATCCCAACGCCCCGAGCACGCGCCCCAAAGCTTCTGCATCACCAACAGGGCTGTTGCCTGGCCGCTTGCGTGGCGCGGCATCTTCGCCGAACAAGCACTCACGAATATGGGCAGAAAGCGTTTTGCACCCGCGCTCTGCGTCAAGCCTTGCGCGTTCCTCGAAAGTAAAACGGATAGAAAACGGCGGCGGGTATTTCGGAACATCGGCTTTTGATTTTGCCGAGTTAGATGCTATACTGTTGAAATTATGGTCTAAGTTGCTCATCGTCGCACCTCAGACCTTTACGGTCTAACTGCGTAAGATGGCGTTCCCACTCGGTTAGCGCTTCAAAGAGAGTGTTCGATATCTCTCCTTCGAGGCGCACCAATCTTTTCAATGGGTTAGGTGTTATTTCTCCTCATTCGCGAAAGGGGTTTTCCAGATTTTTTCCGGATTGGCCCCAAAATCGAGGGATAAATTGTACAAATCGCGTACACGCCTTTCTCTACAATTCCGATTCCACTTTACCCCCAGACAAACAAAAAACCGCCGAAAGAGCTGGCACTCTTGTCGACGGTCCATTTGAAATAGTCTGTGTTTGCCTATTCTACCCGATGCCGGAATCCGTGGCAAGCGGGGTGTTGGTATGAGCACCGTTTTAACTCACGTGGGCTTGTCGCATGATTTCCCTAAGAGCGAATTGCGGACGGTTTGGGAAACCGCAGCGCCGAAGCTCGGACTTTCACCAACGGCGATCAAATATGTTCGAAGGCTGATCGAGCTGACCAGCAAGCAGGACTACCTGCCCAATTCGATTTGTGCCGTTTTTTACGGAGTGGCTAAGCTGACCCAGAAAATCGGGATGCCACGCCGTTCGATCAATCGGGCCGAGGCAGAACTGGCCGAGACAGGGTGGATTGTTATGAGCTGCCCTAAACGCGGTCGCCGCAATGGGGTACGGGCCTCGGATGGCAGAAAACTAATAAAGTGGGGCGCGGGCGTAAACCTTGGACCGTTGATTGATAGGTTTCCAGAGCTTCAGGAACTGGTCGCAGAGATCGAAATGGAGACGCTGGCATTACAAGCCTGTCGCGCAGAGATCAACGCAACACGTCGCCAGATCATTGATGCTGGATTTGAGGGCGAGGCGGTGCAAGCCTATCCGCGTGGCAGGCCATGCGAGATTTACAATCTCGATGAACTGAACAGCATCTTGGCAGCTTTGAAGGAGGTGGAGGATACTGTTTTGGGTTGCACCAGTCGGCCAGAATGTCCGACGGGGTCGGCCCAAACTGTACGACCTAATACAATCCATAAACCTAAATATATTGATAGTACTGCGCAGAAGGGTGAAAGCCTTGATGTCGAACCACTTGATCTAACCGCACTTGAACTGGTTGCGACAACCCAGATGAAAGAGGCGATTGAAACCTATGCCGGATACAATGATCCGCTATCGGCACTGTCGTTGGCTTGCAGAGACAGATGCGAGGATATGGGAATTCCCGATGAGCGCTGGCGATTGACCAAACGCAAGTTCGGGGTGGGTGTTGCCGCCTTGTTCATTACCGTTATTGACCGAAATTTCCAGCGGCCAGACGGTGATCCATACCGCGTTAGGGAGCCACAGCGATGTCTAAGCGGCATGGCGTGGAAACATGCCAAGCGCCAGTTGAACCTTGCCGGATTGATTGCTGAGATAAAGAAATCTAGTCCCCATCCGCGATGTCAGGATGAAGAGAGCAAGGTTACGCTTGTGGCTACGCCACCGCACCTTGTGAGGGAAGGAATGCTGCGCTCCTTCCCCTCAACCCCAACCAAGCCACGAAGTGATGGCACCCCAGAAATTCACGGGGGGCGGCATGTCTAAACCGAACCCTCGCGCCCTTCGTTCCAAGGCAATCCACATCCGTTGTTCCGACGCCGAGCTGGCGGAATGGCGACGCAAGGCGGGGCCATATTCGCTCTCGGAATACTTGCGCCGCCAGCTGGATAATGCGCCCGCAACCAAGCGCCGATCTGTGCCCGAGGTGGATAGCCGGTTGCTGGCATCGGTGGCGCGGGCGGGCAATAACCTGAACCAGATTGCGCGGGCGATGAATGCGGACCGGCGGCAGAGACACCGGATTACGGCAATTGCGGTGTTGACCGAACTGGTGGTGATCGACCGCACATTGCGTGGCTTGCTCAAAGACCATATCCGATGATGATCCGTTTCTTTGCACATGGCAATGGCAGTGGCAGCGCGGCAGTGGATTATCTGTTGGCCGAGGAGGTTGCCGCCTATGACACGCAACGTCACCGCATCAAAGGCGAAACTGTTAGGCGTGAAACCTTGCCTGAAATTTCGGGCGGTGATGCCGAACTGACCCGCTTGTTGATTAACAATAATCATCGCAAATGGCGCTACACATCCGGCGTGATTGCCTTTGCGGCAAGTGATGCGCCAACGCCGGATGAACAGGTGCAAGTGATGCAGGGTTTTGAGGAATCGGCATTCGCGGGCATGGCCGAGGACCAATGCAACATCCTCTGGGTGCGGCATCAGCATATGGGCAATGTAGAGCTGCATTTCCTGATCCCGCGTGTGGAGCTGTATGACAACCGCGCCTTCAATGCAGCGCCACCGGGGGCGGAGAAATATTTCAACGCCTTTCGGGATTACTGGAATGCGCTAAAAGGCTGGGCAGATCCGCAAGCACCGGATCGTCGCCGTGATCTGAAAACGGTGTTTGAAACCGCAGACCGTGCCGAATTGCGCGAAGCCATTCATACGATGGTTTTGCAACAGATCGAAGCCGGAGACATCCGCGACCATACCGATATGCGCCGTTATCTGGAAACGCTTGCCGATGTCGGGATCGAGATCAAGCCCTTAAGCGAAAAGCAACAGGAACGACGGGCCAAGCAGGATGCGCTTGAGGCAGAAGGCGGGAAGAAGCGCCGCCGCGATACCCGCATCACCCTGCGCAAAATTGGCGGCGAGGGGGCAAAAGACACGTTCAGAATGGAGGACAGAATTTATTATGAAGAATGGACCGCAGACGAATACCTTGCTGGAAAAGCTGCAAGAGAAAGCACTGCAACAGGAGAGTGAAAGCAGCGAGCGGATCGGGCTGGCATTGAGCAGCTTCGAAGCCGATTACAACAAGCAGTTGCAAACCGCGCTAAGTGCAACCACGCGCGATATGGACGATCTGGTGCGGCTGACGCAGGAGAAGAGCCGCCACATCAAGCACCGGATCAATCAGGAGCTGGACCAGCTGACCAGCCAGATCGAGGATTTGGACGAGACCCGAAAGCTGACGCGAATGAAGGGCACAACCTTGATGGCAACGGCGATGACCATCGGGGCGTGCTCGGCGTTGCTGGGCAGCCTTCTGGTGGCCACGTGGGCGCTTTACCAGCCAGCGCCACCACCCGTACCGGTGTTACCCCAAGCCCTGAAGAACAGCGAACAGGTCTTTGGCCATGGCGGGATTTATTACCTGACCAAATTGCGCGAGGGCGTAAGGGTGGTTTCCTGTCCGCAGGGCACGGAAAAAAACCGCATTTGCCTGCTGTTTCGGTAAAGGAACGCCCGCATGACCGATTTGACCCCGCTAGAGAAAGAGTTGCTGCGTTGCGTCGAGGACTCGCTAACGCGCATGAACGACGAGGCGCGGAATTTAAGCGGATTCAATACCGCCTTGAAGAATATGCAACGCGATTTCATGAGCTTCGCCAGCGAGCAGAAGAACTCTACCGAAATGCGGTTGAAAGCGCTGGAAGACGGGCAGGTGAAATTGTTCGACTTGCTGCGCAGCTTGTCGAGGTGAAGAAGGCACAGCCAGATCGGCCAGTACCGGCACCGCGCGGGCCGCAGATGTAATTAAGTATCGGGAGGGAATTATGATCACAGCATTTCAGGAAACCGGAATTATTCGTGACGCGCAGGAACGTCTGATCGAGGGGAAACCGTTTTTCAATCAGGGCCGCTACGTGGTTGGCGACACCACCTATCTGGTGCGCATTTGCCTTGAATATATCTGCGTCGGGGTGATGGTTGGGGATGAAATCACCGTCACGGACCGGCGGCTGGATAGATTCGGCACCCGTCTGGATAACATCGTCGAAGATCTGATTGATATATGCGCCCTGCCGGAAATTGCTGACGAGCTGGAGTATATGACCCAGTTTAACAGGCCTAGAAAGTCGTTTTATACGGCGGAAATGGGGGAGTGGTGATGAGTGAAGGTGTTTGTGTAAGCCGAAGTTGTTATTGGGAATTTTTGCTATATGGGGGCAAAATTCACCGAGTTCTAGATGGTGCAAATCTTGATCTACTTTGGATGGTAGTGTTTATTGCAAACTCACGGTTGTTTAGTCATCAAAGTAGGGAATGATAATATGCGTAGCAATGAATCCATATTCGGAAGTGACATCGCAAAAGTGGTCGAAATCCTGTTTCAACTCGTTGAAGACCTGAAAAAAAAGACGATTACATACAACTTCATGAGTGAAGACGATTTTTCTAGATTACCCGTGAACGAAATGGGTGTGGCTTACTGGAAAGAAACGCTGGATCGCGCACATTTTGCAAGCTGTTCATCAATCATGAGAACGGTCACTTGGGTGAACGCAATTAATGCCGCTTATGAAAGTGAGAACCACCTTTCGTTTATATCATCACTTCGTGCCCTCGTAGAGTTCACAGGGGATGCTGTCCATTCACTTGGTTCGGTGTCGCTTACTTTGGCCGAAAGTAATAGCGCCATTCGAAAAATGCTTGATGGAAACGTAAACCCGTTCTTTACCTCAAAGGAATTAGAGGATTCGTTGATACATTACACTCACGCAAGAAAGTTAAAAAAATCCGATAATACCCCAGAAACCCATATTGCAAAACAGACTTACCATTATGTAAATGAGCTAAAGCCAAATAATCCAAAAATATATGAAATGTATAAAATACTCTGCGGCTTTGCTCATCCTGCCGCGGAGTCCAACGCAGTTTATATGAATCAGCTAGCTGAAAATGATTGGGCTTTAGTCGTAGAGCCGGGGAAGTCAGTTATTTCTACCTTCATTTCTGACTGGCAAAAAGAATTTGCTAATCTTCCTATTCTCGCCACAAACCATGCACTTTGCACGCTAAAGATTCTAGATGTTATTGATGGTAATCGGTATGGAAATCCCTTCTTGTCTGATATTAATCTATCGAATGTGCCGCTTTGGAATAAATGTATTCTAGCAACGAAGTTGTGAAGCATTGAGACCGGATGCGCTTTGCATCTTCGCCGTCGGCTAAATTCTCAAAATGTTAGCTAATGATGGTCGACTGGGTACGAACTACCCTATATTGAATTCCGCCAGCTCCACCTGTTCAATCACCCTGCAAGCTGAACACCCAATCGCCCGCGCAATATGGGCCAGTTCGACGACCTCGACCTTACGCTCGCCATTCTCATATTTTGCCACAAACGACTGTGGCCGTTTCAACTTTTGGGCAACTTCGGTTTGGGTCAGGCCTGCGTCCAGCCGTGCGGTTTTGAGGGCTTCCATCAAGGCACGGTGGCCTGCGCTGCGTAATGTTCGATTCATAGGAGCTCCGGTTGATTATATCCGGAATTCGAATAATGCGACTTGAGAAATATCCCATTTCAGGTTATTGTGGATTGTGCGTATTAGAAGCGAGTTTCCCCATGACCCAATGCCCCCATTGCATGACCGAAATCCACGATGAAGCTACGGTTTGCCCATCCTGCAAGGCGCGAAAAGGGTATGGCGAAGGCGGGCGGTTTGGTGTTGGGTATTTGAAAGCGCGGGTGGTTTTCCTGCTACTGTTGTCCGTGCCGTTTATCCTGCTGACGCTGTTCTTCGGGGGTCTGTATGGCCTGCTTGTGGCCGATGCGGACGGTATTATCGTCGGGTTGGTTTTCGCGGGGCTAAGTGCTTACACTCTGTTTCACGCCCGCAAAGATTTCGTTGATCTGAAGGAACCACCAAAATGGTATCGGTGATGCTGGATGACCCCAAAGGTGCTAAACGACGGTTGCGGGCATTGGTGCAACCCATTCTTGCGCCGAGCTGGCTTGAGTATAATTTAAGGCCGTTGGCGATAGAGGATCGCGAGCGGGCGGCAGAAATGCTTGATCTGCTGATCGACATTCTGGAAGACAGCGGAATTGGGGTGCGGCGACTGCTGGTTCCGGCAGATGAGGCGGTGGAATGGTCGACGCCGCGCAGGCTGCGCGCCCCACGCAATGACACGGTGTTTGACCTGTCCGTCAATCCCGAAGGCGGGCTGAACCTATCCGTCAGTTTCGAGGACAAAAACTTCATCGAGCACGGGTTGAGCTTTGAGGCTGCTTCAACCCTAATCCTGAGCTTCACCAACCTGCGTCTGGCCACCGAAGAAATGAAAATATGAAACCCCTGCTGATCTGTGCCCTGATTACCTTTGCCCAACCCGCCGCTGCCGACTGGTATTTCGAGGCGTCACTGGAAGGCGGGGCGGAGTTTTGGACCTACACCAACGAGAACGGCAACGTCAGCCCGCGCCGTGTGAAGGGCAATGAAATCTGGATCACCCGCACCGATGCGGTGAATGATCTGGGTCCGGATGGATCGTGCAGTTTTGAGAATTGCACTGTCACAGTTTATATCAGTGGACGCTCACCACGGGATTGGGAGCAAGTGAAGGTCCGGTTTTCCAACGGCAAGGCGCTGGACTTCCAATACAGCGCGGGCGGTGGCTCTGATGCGCTGTTGAGCAACTTCACCACGGCAGGCATGGGCGCAACGGGTGTATTTGTAGACAATATCCGTGCGGCGGAGTGGGTGGAGGTTTCGTTCGGCGCGGATAGCCAAAAGTTCAGCCTTGCGGGATCGGCCAAGGCGCTGGATGCTATCAAGGTGTATTTGCATTAATGGAGGGTGACATGCCAACTACAAAGCAATTTCCAGAAGTCAAAATCCGACGTTGGTATGACACTAAATTCATCGCCATCATGGATATTCCCGAACCACATCGCAGCGAATTCCGCAACTGGATCAAAGGGCAGGCAATGCCCGTGATCTTTGGCCTGCACGGAGGGGCCTATGCGTCAGATTGGAAGCGGTTTGTTGAGCATGGCCAGCATTTTGCGCATTGATGGATCATGGCGCATGCCTAGCCCGTGTGGGTAGCATTATTCTTCAAATAACCAAAAGGGCGGATGGTCGCCATTTCGTTAACCAATTATTGGTATAGTTCGCGCTAATTATACTAAAATGGGCGCATTATTATGTATGAATACCGCGGAAAAACTCTTTCGGAGGCTGTTAGCAATGCTGTTCGGGGAAATAGCTTACCAAAGTTTGATGTTTTGGAATTTCCTCAGTCCCTCGGAACAAAAAAAATTGAGAAAAGATCAGATCATTACCCTTTTAAGCGAAATCTAAAAAATGGAACGACACTCTTTGTAGGCGAAGGGAATTTCAGTTTTTCATTAAATATGGCGCGTGCAAGATTGGTAAAAGCATCGCAGTTTATATCAACCAGTTATGAATCAGAAAATGATCTGGACGATTTGGCATACCAGAATGCCCAATCACTCATCAGTCTCGGTGTGACGGTCAAAACCAATGTAGATGCAACAAAACTGAAGGACACGTTCGGCAATCGCCGGTTTGACAGGATTATTTTCCAATTTCCAAATGTAGCATCCCGATCTTCAATCTATGGTCAAAATCCAAATCATACTTTGATCACAAGGTTCATAAAAAATGCGAAAGATCATCTGAAAGCCTTGGGTGAAATTGTTATCTCGACGGTTGACAGCCCCTACTATGAGGGCGCGTTTAAAATGGATGACGCTGCTAAAAAGGCGGGATATCAGCCGCCTGAAATTTTCGATTTTGATCCTGATCAATATTCTGGCTATATCCACCAGAACACCGACAATGATGAATCTGCACTGGAAAGCCATGACAAATTCGCAACTTTCGTTTTTACCCCCTGATCTGCCCGAAGGGTTGAGCTATGTTCCGGACTACCTGACATCCGAACAGGCGCAAGCGCTGGTTTCTGAACTGGACCGGCAGGTTTGGCTGTGTGATCTGAAACGTCGTGTGCAGCATTACGGGTTTCGATATGATTACAAAGCACGGCGGGCGCGGCAGCAGGATTTCTTGGGGCCGCTACCGGATTGGCTGCTGGAAATTGCCAACAAGCTGTATTCCGACGGGTATTTTCCCAAGCTGCCGGATCAGGTCATTGTGAACGAATACCACCCGGGGCAGGGCATTGCGGCGCATGTGGATTGTGTGCCCTGTTTCGGCGGGCAAATTGGCTCGATCAGCCTGCTTGGCGGTTGTGTGATGCGATTTGGGCAAGTCAGTTCAAAACAGGTTGTCGATCAATATTTGGAGCCGCAGAGCTTGGCATTGATGCAAGGCCCTGCGCGGTATGATTGGACCCACGCAATTGCAGCGCGTAAAAGCGATCTGGTTGGCGGGCAACGTGTGCCGCGTGGGCGGCGGGTTTCACTGACGTTTCGGGTGATGGCGTTTTGATGTGCATTAGTTTCAAGTAGGCCTGGTACCTCCAGCGATTTCTATTTCTGTGATTAGGGCTTTGACGTATCGCGTTGAGCATGAAAAAATAGTGTCTGGGCTATGTGGGTGATGGTCAGTGAGGCCGACAATCTCTTCTTTTGTGATCAGGTATATGCTTTCATCCCACATTGGTTCTTTTTCCCTGTAGAATTCAAACCCAGTCTCTGTGCTGTTTGCAAAAATGCTTTCTGGGATTTCAATGAACTTTTGCGGCCCATTTTCTTGGTTCATCCCAATAGTGTGTGGGCTGATTGCTGGCACAGCCAATTCCCAGTGCTTTCCCGTGTTTGCTAATTGCTTTAGTGCGTCTACATGGATAACTTCCTGCCTGTTTGCTTGATAGTGCTGGTTAAGGATTGCAGCGTTGGCATTTCCAATGTGTCGTGTCACACCTCCCAGCTTTATTTGGAATTCAGTCTCAGTAGTGTGAAAAGGGCAATAAAATCTGGGGTTTTGCAACACTCCATTTTGTCTAGCCATTGCTGACGCGATATGATCCATTGCTGATACTAAATTGTTTGCAGCATCGCTTAAGATTGCTTTTCCATCGATTAGCAACCGACCATTGAAAACCAGCGTATAAATCCATTTCCCATCTTTCGGGTCTTGCTTTTTAGCTATGCTCGTGAGCCCACTCATTTTATTCTTATAATCCGCATAGTGCTTTTCGGATCGAGCTATCAATGCGTTTGCATCGGTTAAATCAATATGCCTCATGATTATTCCTTTTCTGGGGTGTACTTCCCAACCACATAATGTGTGCTACGCCCACCCGCCGGACCCTTATCCAGCAGCCCATACCCTACCAACACGGCAATATCCCGATTGGCGCTGTCTTGGGAGCATTTGGCAATCTTGGCCCATTTTGAAGATGTCATATTGCCCTCGAACCCGTCCAGCATCCGGTTCAAAACCTTAATCTGGCGCTCGTTCAGCGGCAGTTTTGCGGCCCGCTCCCAGAATGCGGCTTTGGCTGTTACTGCTGCCAAAACATCCTGCGCTCCGTTAATTGCGCGGTGCAGGCAGCTTAAAAACCAGCCCATCCATTCAGTCACGTCCAGTCCGCCTTTCTGGGTGCGTTCCAGCGTGTCGTAATATGCTTTCCGCTCGGCCTCGATCTGGGTGGACATGCTGTAGAACCGTTGAGGGCTGCGCTCGGAACGGGCCAGCGCCATGTCGGTGATTGCACGGGCAATACGACCGTTTCCATCGTCAAACGGGTGGATGGTCACGAACCACAGATGCGCCAGCGCGGCCTTCATAACGGGGTCAACCGTTGGTGGTTGGTTGAACCAATTTAGAAACCTTACCATTTCTGGTGCCAGCCGTTTGGCGGGGGGGGCGGTGTAGTGAACTCGTTCACGCCCATAAGGCCCGGAAACTACCAGCATTGACCCACTGACATCCGTGCGCCACGCGCCAACGCTGATTTTGGCCATGCCGCTGCGTCCAGTCGGGAACAGGGCGCTGTGCCAACCATAGAGGCGCTCATCCGTCAGGGGCGCGTCGTAGTTGCCTGTGGCATCCAGCATGACCTCGACAATGCCGTCCACATGTCTGTCAGCAGGTTTCAATGCGCCAATGTCGATCCCCAATCGCCGCGCGATAGAGGAGCGCACGGTGGAGGCATCCAGATCCTCGCCCTCGATCTGGCTGGTTTTCACCACGTCACGGGTCAGAGTTTGCAGATTGGCTTCTTCACGCAGATCAAAACCCAGCCCCTCCATGCGGCCAAGCAGGCGACCTTGCTCATGACGCACGGTTGCCAGAGGTTCGGCAAGGCTGGCCTCATCCCATTTCAGGGTGGGCCATTCAGGTAACTCCCAGATATACAAATTATTCTCCGCGTTATTTGCGGGGATAATGATGATTATTCACCGCAAATGCAATGAGTTTGTTATTCGCTCACTAAGCTTTGCTCTAAATCATCGATAAATTCAGAACGTGGCCTAACGCTTGTTACCAACAGATCATCCCTAGCCCTAGTGCATGCAACGTAGAATAGGTGGCGCTCGGTTTCGAAGTGAAGCTCTAATTCATCTTCGTCTCCGGAAATGTCCAACCTATTTTCTAATGGAAGAATACCTTCATCACACGCCATAACGCAGACGCTGCGGAATTCTAGCCCTTTGGCAAGATGCATGGTGCCAATCCGGACAGCAGCTTCAGCTCTTTCTTGTCGTTCGGATAGTTCGCATACAGATTGATTAGCCTGTTGGACCGCCCTACGTGCACGAATTAGTTGGTCTGTTTCGCGTGTGAAAATGCCAATTTCATGTGGCTCAACACCTTGGGATATTTGTTTGCTAATCCATTCCGAAACAGCAGTGTTCTCTGATTGTTGGTTGGGAAAATCCTGCAAGATTGGCTTGGTCCCATTTATGACAGAAACCACGCCTTGTCGGCTGTCTTCATTGCCATCCGCATCGCGTAAGGTTTCAGGGAGCAATTTGTCTATAACCATACGTATTTGGTGTGAGGTACGGTAATTGACCTTTAAGGTGGATGAACGCCCTCGAATATCTATTCCATGGGATTTCCAAGAAAAGGGTTCTTGAAAAATCCGCTGCCCGATGTCACCAGCAAAAAATAGGCAGTTGGCACTGTCAGCGGAGATTGCTGAAAGCATTCGAAGTTGGGTAACGCTTAAGTCTTGTGATTCATCAACAACAACATGGCTAAATGGTTTTTCAGGCTTGCTGAAATAATAGTCAGCAACACTCTGGAAAACCTCATCCCAAGTTGTCCGTCCCATATTGCTGATTGACCGTTTTGCCTGCTCAAAAACAGGCCATAACCTTGCGCGTTGCTGATTGCCCAGACGATTTCTGCGGCCAATTCTTTGGACCGATGAATAACTTTCAAGATCTGAAATCTGCCAAGCATCAACCACATTTCGCCACTCGGAAAGCAGGAAGTTCAAACTGTTGTCCTGATAGTCCAGCTTGGATTTTGCAGCGGATATGACATCGGAAACTTGGCTGTCGTTGGCGATGCGCGGCTCGTGCCCATTGATCAGCATGAACAGCTCTTTGGCTATTCCCTTAAAAGAAAGAACCGTGGCGCGATCCAGTAGGTGCTGCTCTTCGGAGAGCAACAGCGCAAGTTTACCTTTGATCGAGTTGGCCAGAGGGCTGGAAAAGCTGGTCAGCAATACCCGCGCATTCGCGTCTTCGCGCAGATGTCTGGCGGCGCGGTGTAGGGCGACAATGGTTTTGCCGGTGCCCGCCGATCCTGTGACCCGTGCAGGACCGTTGAAAACACGCTCAACAACAGCCCGTTGCGAGGGGTGTAAGAAAACGATCCATTGTTCCCAAGGCAGATCAAGCGCGGTTTTAAGTTCATCGACATTGTCAAAGGCCCGAAACCGACGCATGGCATCGGGATGCTCAAAGGGTGTTGTATCAGAAGCGACAAGGAAGCCAATCGACAGCTTGCCACCCGTTGCAAAATTCAACAGCGCCTCAGAGGCTTCTCCGGGCAGGTGGTCGTGCAGATCAAAGAAACTGTTTTCCGTGGCGTTTTGCACATCGTTCAGCCACTCTTCGGGCACACCGACACCCAGCAAATCATCCTCAGCAAGGGATGCGAATATCTTTGGTTCTGGCGGTGCTTCGGCGGGCACTTCCACATAAACTGGGATTTCCTCAACCCGTTCGCGCACCTCGACGATTTGGGCGGCCCCTGTGCGCGGGTGGGTGTCTACACGTCGCCGCTCCGCCCATGCATAGGCATCATCGTGGTGCCCCACAAAACAAATCAAAAAACTGTTTGCGGTTTTATGCACGATGATGCGCAGATCGCGGCTGACGCGGATTGACCAGAAATTGGCATCCTTGGAATTGCTGATCCGGTGAAATTGCAACCCGGGCGCTGATGGGTCCATTTGCAAATCAAGCGCCGTCACCTTGGCGGCTTTTTGCTCTTGCGCCTGCAATTTGCCCAATGACTGGCTAAAGGTATTTGCGATCAGAAACTTCATATCACACCGTAAACACTTTCATAACTTCGTCGCCAAAGTGGTTGATCACCTTCACCGCAAACCGTCCGCTATCAGGGCGCGAAAATGGGCGCGAGGTGTCGCGGTAGAGCGTTGCCCATGCTTCGGCATCAATCTCGGCCTTCAGTGTGGTTTTCAGCGATTTATACGGGTCATTCGCGCCCATGAAATAGGCGTGACGCACAAAGAAACTTTCCTCGTTGTAATCCGTATCAACAAACCACGCGGCGATGTCGTCTTTGCCGCTGGCCCGCACTTCGCCGGTTTTGGGGTCAAACACATCTACGCCCAGCACCTCGACCACGATCTGACCGTCCTCATCAAAACACCACTCGATGTCCGGTTCGCCGAACACCACAAACAGGTTGCCCTTGCCGGTGTTTTTCAGCTCATCCGACATGTGTAGATCGGGGTTGATCTTGGCCTTCAGGATCGGCAGCGGGCCAAGTTTGGTCAGCTCGCTGGTATGGGCGTCAAAATTGAAACCGCAGGCGATCAGCGCATCAAAACGCGCGTCATTTGCCTCGCGGGCGGCTGCCGTTAGATCGGCGCGGGTGATGGTGCCAAATTCGGGGCCGATAAAGATACCGGCGCGGCGGGTGACATTGCCCTCGTTATAGGTGCCGACGGCGGCGATGTAGTCGCCGGGCCAGCCCTCGATATCAATGAATTCGATCCGGTCATCTTTGGCGGCCTGATGCACACCGGCGGATTTCAGGTTTTCCAGAACCATCTGGGCGAAATCCTGTTCCGGGCTGGGGGCCACGCGCTTGCCTGCGGCGGCGTCCAGATCGTCTGTTAGATCATCCTCGTCTGCCGGAATAACCCGATGCGGCGATAGGCTTTCAACCGTGAACGGGCCTGCCACGCGCACCTTGGTATTATCCTGATAGGGGCGATCATAGAGCATTTCGACATCGGCCTTTTGGGCGATGGATTTGTCGATGTCTTGCTGGCGGGCAATGCGGTGTTCCCACCACTCGGAATGCAGCTTGGCCGCCTCCGCTGACCAGCCCTCGCCAGCCTCGCGCGGGATTTGCCATTCTTCCCAAGTTTCCCCAACGGCCGTGTTCAATGCCTTGCGCAAAGGTTCCAGTTTTTCCTGATAGCCTTCCCAGATCACATCAATCTCGGCGTTGTTGGCGATGGTTTTTAGCATGATATGCGGGGCACGTTCGTAAACAAAGCCCTGCCGGATATCGCCGCGCATGGGGGTGTCGGGCTGGATTTTACCGCTGACATCCTGTTCCTTGGCGCGGCCCTCGGGGCTGTCGGCCAATAGGTAATAGGGATAGCGCGCGCCCATCAAGCGGGCGCGGGCAAGGGCGAGCGACACGCGGGAGGTATCCATAGTGATCCAGCGCCGCCCCCATTGTTCCGCCACCGTGGCGGTGGTGCCAGAGCCACAGGTCGGGTCCATCACCAGATCACCGGGGTCGGTGGCCATGAGGATGCAGCGTTGGATTGGCAATTGGTTAGTTTGAACAACATAGTTCTTTTGTAACTCTGGCCCTGTATCCATCCATGCAGAAGTTAATTCTTTTGCAGGAAAGTCGTTAGCAAACGATTTTGATCGAATTACTGTTCCCGTGTTAACTATCCTATCCGCCATAACTAGGCGCTCAAAGCCATCGTCAGTGTGACGCCAATGACCATTGGGTATACCCCATGTTTTACCTTGAAATGAGCGCTTGACGTTGTTGCCTAAACTCGCGGAGTGCAATGGGAGGGTCTCAAATGTAGATTGGTCTTTGTTAAGCAATGTGTAGAGCTTTCTGAATTTGTTACCATCCGCACTCTTTGCATATGCAATGATCGTATCTGAAATCCTTTTAGGCGCTCGTTTTAGCGGCACTCCGCTTGTTGTTTTATAAGTTATTGTAGTGACGTAATTCTCCTCCCCAAACACCTCATCCATCAGCGCCCTTACCCGATGCACGTTCTCGTCGCCGATCTGCACGAATATACTGCCGCTTTCCGTCAGCATATCGCGCATCGCGGTCATCCGGTCGCGCAAATACGTCAGGTAGGAATGGATGCCGTCCTTCCATGTATCGCGAAACGCCTTGACCTGTTCGGGCTCCCGCGTGATCTGATCCAGCTTGCCGTCTTTCACATCGCGCGACCGTGTGGACACCTGCCAGTTGGAATTAAACTTGATCCCGTAAGGTGGGTCAAAATAGATGCATTGCACCTTGCCCCGCAGGCCTTCGCGTTCCGCCAGTGACGCCATCACTTGCAGGCTGTCGCCCAGAATCATCCGGTTGGTCCAATGTTGGTCGTGCTGGTAAAATTCGGTTCTGGCCTCGGGATCAATGCCGTTGAAATCGGCAAACAGATCGGGGATGTCGGCCTCGGATTTTTGCCGCTCAGCTGTTTGTTTTTTCAGATCGTCAATGATGGCCTTTGGGTGGATTTTTTCCTGAATGTAAACCGGCGGGGTTTGCACCACCAGATCAGACCAGTCTTGGGTATCCTTGCCGCGCCAAACCAGCTGCGCCTCGCCGATCTCGATCTTGCCGGTCTGTTTGATCTGTTCGATCTGATCGTGCGTCAGCCGGATTTCCATGCCCTTCCAGATGATCTGTGGATCAAGGTCGGGATCACGTTCGCGGGTCTCGCCCTGCGCCAATGGGTGGGTGCGCTTGTAGGTGACGGGCTGGCTGGGATCAGTTTCCTCCATCCGCTGGGCAATGGATTGCAATTCGGCCGAGGGAATGTTTTTGCGCGATGCGTCGTCATGCACCAGCGTTTCGACCTGTTTGGGCGCCTTTGGTTTACGTGCCATTATTTATGCCCTTTTGATTTGTTCAATGCCGCGTCAATCAAGGCGCGAAATTCGGTTTCGATCAGTTGTGCGCTTTGGAATTCGGCAAACTGCCAGCGGCCATAATGGCCAAGGTTATTGACGCCTTTGATCCATTTTTGTTTGGTGGTTTCGGATTTCACCTTAACGTTTTCATTGCGATACCCCTTGATTTCGACAATCAGGTGCAGTGGGTCATCCGGCCCGTTGCCGTCGTCCAGATCAATAATGAAATCGGGGATATAAACCCGCGAAGTGGCCCCGTCTTTGTAAGGGATTTCAAAGCCCATGCCCTGATTTTTAACATAGCGGATGACATTCGGGTGATCCTCGGCCACCCGCGCCATTTCTTCCTCCCACGAGCTGTCAAGCACCACATAGTTAATATGGCAGCGGCTGGCATCGGTGCGATAGGTGGCTTTGGTGGTTTGAAAGCTGACAAAGCGGGTCGAGCCGGAGGCGTTGTAGGGATCGAGCACAGCCTTGACCACAGGTTTTTGGTCTTGCGCGTTGATGATGGCGTTATAAATACGCTCGCAGGCTTGGCCGGACACTGACGGGTATTCCAGCATCCAAGCGCCTGTGCCTTCGGGGCAGGTCAGCCAGCCACCATTGATCCATTCGCGGCAGATGCGTTTGAGCTGGCCAAACAGGTGCATCTTTGGATCACCATTATCGTCTTTGAAACGGGTCACCATCAGGGTGCGGGCCAATTCAAACGCAATGGTTGAGGGGCGTTTGTTTTTAGCCTCGGCCGCCGAAATGGTAACGCCTTCGCCGACGATCCCTTCTAGGCGGGTTTTGCCCGGGCCTATCGCCTCAAGATCAAGGGTAAGCGATGAATCTGCGGTGAACGTGGCGGTCAGGCGTTCCTCGGGCAGTTCAACCCGGTAACCAACCACACGGGGGAAGATGATTTCCTGATCGGCACGTTCGGGGATGGCACGGATATGTTCGGTTTGCTTTGGTGCTTTGGGTTTGGCGACCTGTGGTTTGGCAGTGAAATCAAACGGGATACCCAGAATATCGGAATATTCCACATCAAACAGCCCATCGTCATTTAGTTGATAAGACAGACGGCGTAAACCGCGCCCCACCACCTGTTCGCACAGCAGTTGGGTGCCAAATGCCCGCACCCCAAGGATATGGGTGACGTTATTGGCATCCCAGCCCTCGGTCAGCATCGAAACTGAAACAACGCAGCGGATTTGTTCGCCCAAGCGGCCTTTTTTGCCAACGGTATTCATGACCTCGCGCAGTAGTTCAGAATCGCTGATTTCGCTACTGCTGGCAGCCCCGTCCCGTTGGGCCATTTCACTCTTGAATTGCGCAATTTCAACTTCGGCCATTTTGCGGAAATTTTTGTCCAGCGCCTCGCCGGATTCCAGCTGCATGGAGTCGATCAGCAGCGTCGGAGGGCGCGCAATTGGATTGCCATGTTCATCAAAGTTGCGGAATAGTTCAAGTGAGCCGTTTTGCTTGAAAACCAAATCGCCGTCTTCATTTGGTCGCTGCCACCCGGCGATCCAGTCATAGATCAGTTTTGACGTGGCCGTGTTATTGCAGACAACGATGAAAACGGGCGGAATATCAATGCCTGCTCGTTCCCAAGCGTCATTGGTTTCATTGTAATGCGAGTAAAGCGCGTTTAGGGCGGTTTTCAATTTGTCGGGCAGGTCATTCGGGTCTGGCTCCAAACCGGCCCCACGCCCTTTCTTTGGCATGTCTTTGCCAATATGGGTCCAGAGATCACGAAATACGGGCATGTCGCTGATCGCAATATGGTTGTCGGATACCGGGACGCGAGGGAGTTTGACAATCCCGCATTCAATGGCGTCCATCAGAGAAAAATCGCTAACCACCCACGGGAAAAGCGTGCCTTCAGCATATCCGGAACCCGATAGGAAGAACGGAGTGGCTGACAGGTCATAAACGGCACGAACGCCCAGTTTGCGTTTGAATGCCTCAAGGCCGTTGATCCAGAGCCGTGCGGCTTTGTTTTCCTGTTGGGCATGTTTCTTTTCATCCCCGGTCAGATCATCGACGCTTTCATTGTTTGGCTTTTCCCGATAGCAGTGGTGTGCTTCGTCATTTATTACAATGATATTCTTCAATCCCATCAGGTCTTTAGCGACTCTTCTTATCATTTCGCCTTCGGATTCAGTTGTTTGCAATTCGTCGCCACGCCCTTGGAGCATTGAGCGTCCAACCTTGTTGGTTTCAAGTTTTTCGCGCAATCCGAATGCATGGTAATTGGTGATGACAATTTTTGCTTTACCCATTTCTGAAAGCATGTCGGCGGGAAGCAAATCACGGGTTTTGTAATAGCTATCGGGATCGTTGGGGAGTAGCACGCGCAGGCGGTCACGAATTGTGATCCCCGGAGCAACAAGCAGGAAGCCACGAGTGAAATTCTTGCTTGTTGGCGAACGCACTGCATTTAGTGTTTGCCATGCAATGATCATTGCCATGACTGTTGTTTTTCCAGCACCCGTCGCCATTTTCATGGCAAGGCGTATCAACTCTGGATTGGCATCTTTGTTTGCCGACTTTAGCTGATCCCAAATCCATTTGTGAGTTTTCTGTTTTGGCGCGACCTCGGTTAACCAAATAATTGTCTCGACAGCTTCAACCTGACAAAAGAAAGGTCGAATTCCTTGGAAATTATTTTTGTCGCGCCAGTGGCGAAGCAGCTTTGCTGTTGTTGGGGTTACGTTCCAATCATTTGGATTTGGCAGTCTTCTCCAATTAGCGACATGTGTACGAATTTCATTTATAAGTCGAGAAACATCATATTCTTGGTGATCTGTGGACACATCTGGTTGATTGGAAAGCCCCAGTTCTTTTTGAGCATCTTGGGACTTTTTAGTCTTCGATTTAGGAACTGGTGTAATGAAATCCGACCGTCGCCGCCCTTGAGTAGCAGGCAGGTCTGTTGGCTGACCTGTTTCGTCTAGTGAGTGGTGCTTTGTAGGCTCATATGTAGTGGTTCAGACCTGATCTGACAGTTACCGTTTTTCTGGCGGCATTTGTCAGGTCAAATTCAGTTCACGAACTTTTCCTTCCAAATATCTTTGCCCTCAATCATGGTCTGAAACGGCGTTCTGCCGCAACACATTTTTCCCTGATGAGTTCGTTCAGTGTTGTAGAAGTCGATCCATTCATCCAGATCGGCCTGCAAGGCCTCAACGGTTTCGTAAAGCTTTTTGCGAAATGTAATCTGGTAAAATTCCTGCAAGATCGTCTTGTGGAACCGCTCGCAGATGCCGTTGGTTTGCGGTGATTTCACCTTGGTTTTGGTGTGGTCGATATCCCCTCTCGTGCATGTAAACATGCACTGCCGGGCAGTGATTGATTGCCAAGAAGAGCTGGTAGTCGTGTTTGTCGACCCGCCCGCAATATTCCGTACCGCGATCCGTCAGGATGCGCAGCACCGGCAGGCCGTGTTCTTCATAGAATGGCAACACTTTGTCGTTCAGCATGTCCGCTGCCGTGATCGGTGTTTTGGTGGTATAAAGCTTGGCGTGGGCAACCTTGGAATACGTGTCAACAAAGGTTTGTTGGTAAACGCGGCCAACACCCTTCAAGGTGCCCACGTAAAAAGTGTCCTGCGAGCCCAGATAGCCAGGGTGGGCTGTTTCGATCTCACCGCAGGCTTCATCGTCCAGTTTCTTCTTCTCAAGAGCCTGCACCTGCGCCTCGGTCAGGATGCCGCCTTCCTCGGCCACCTTGGCTTCCAGAGCTTTCAGCCGGTTCTTGAAGTTGGCCAGATCGTGACGCAGCCAGATCGACCTGACGCCGGATGGGGAAACAAACACTCCCAGTTTACGCAATTCGTTGGACATGCGTGCTTGTCCGTAAGCCGGAAAATCCGTGGCCGATTTGATGACCGCATCTTCGGTGGCCTGATCGACCCGATTGGCCAAGTTGGGCTTGCGTCTGGTCCGCTCGAACAATGCCTCGACCCCGCCATCATCCACCGCCGATTTGTAGCGATAAAATGTATCCCGGGACATGCCCATCACTTGGCAGGCTTTGGACACGTTGCCCAGCTCTTCGGCAAGGTTCAGCAAGCCGACTTTGTGTTTGATGATCTTCTCGTTAGTATTCAACATTGTGGTTTCCTCGTTTTGTGGTTGGTGTGCACCACCATCAAAACGGTAACCACCGCCCTTATCAATGGGCGCGCCGCTCCCAGTTCAGTTCGCTGAAATTGGGGGCGGTGTCAGATGAAGTCGGAACTAATACTTATAAGCTGTTTGGTTACCACCGCCGCGATAGCGTTTATAAAACATGGAAGCGGGTGTGCGATAAAGCCGAGATCGACAGAATTATGCCTCATGCGGCAGGGCGGCATGGGTTTGGCACCGAAATGATGGTCCGGCAAGGACTTGATGCCGTCACGGTTGCCAAAGTCGGACGCTGGGCCGACTCTCAAATGTTGTTTAAAAACCTACGCTCATTCGGATGATGCCGAAGATAAAGTACATCAAGCTATCCGTACAAGTCGCGTACAAGCAGAATCCGAATTAGCGTTTAACAGATTGAAAGGAAAGAAAAATGATCCAGAAGAAAGCTAATCTCCAAAGGCAGAGGTCTCGCGTTCGAATCGCGACGGGTGCACCACAGACCTTTCGTTTGAAGGGCCAACCATCTTTAGATAAAATTGCTGGGCGGCAGTCGTTTCGCAGAAACGATGAGAGCATCCGACGTTCGAAGTATATCTTGCCGGGTGCACCATTCCCTTTACGCGTGACATAGGCAAATGGGCAAAAGCACAGTTGCCCATTGCCTGTAATGTGGCCACAACTCTTTGATGCTTGATTAGTCATCGGTCCTTGGCTACCCCTTTGGCAAAAGCAGGGGGAACGCGCATGACACAGCCGGTAACAATCAGCACTCAGGGTGGCATCGCCACCGTCACCATCGACAATCCACCGGTGAACGCGCTGTCGCAAGCGGTGCGGCAGGGGCTGGCCGACGCCGTGCCGCAAACCGAAGCGGATGCGGATGTGCGGGCCGTTGTGCTGCTATGCGCGGGGCGCACCTTTATTGCCGGGGCCGATGTGCGGGAATTTGGCCAAACGCCACAGAAACCGCATTTGCCTGATGTGATCGATATGATCGAGGGAGCGACAAAGCCGTGGATCGCGGCGCTGCATGGTACCGCTTTGGGCGGGGGGCTTGAGGTGGCGTTGGGGTGCCGGTTCCGGCTGGCGGACCCCTCGGCCAGACTGGGCCTGCCCGAGGTCAATCTGGGCCTGATCCCCGGCGCAGGCGGCACCGTGCGCCTTCCGCGACTGGTCGGGGCATCGGCGGCGCTGGAGATGATTGCGGGTGGCAAAATGGTCTCGGCGGACAAGGCATTGGCAATGGGGCTGGTGGACCGGATTGTGGACGGCGATCTGACCCAGGCGGCGCTGGAGTTTGCCAAGGCCGAGGCATTGGACAAGGTGGCTACACCTTTGATGGCGCGGGACGTGGCACAGCCGGACAGTGATAAGTGGGAGGCGCAAAAAGCGGCGATTGCCAAACGGGCGCGCGGGCAGAATTCGCCGCTGGCGGCGATCACGGCGCTGGAAAACGCGCTGGCTTTGCCCGCGGATCAGGCGCTGGCGAAAGAGCGTGAATTGTTCTTTCAGCTAAAGGATGATCCACAATCACTGGCCTTGCGCCATATCTTCTTTGCCGAACGATCCGCCGGAAAAATGCCGTGCCTGAAAGGGGTCAAGCCACGTCCCTTTGACGAAATCGGTGTGATCGGCGGCGGCACCATGGGGGCGGGGATCGTTGCGGCCTGTCTGCTGGCGGGCCTTCGTGTGGTGATGCTGGAACGGGATGACGACAGCCTCGGCGCGGGGCAGGAGCGGGTGCAAATTACCCTGGCCCAAAGCCACAAACGCGGGTTGATTGATGCCGATACCCTGATGCGGATGCAGGGCAATTTCAGCGGTGCGACCGATTACGCCGCCCTTGGCAATGCCGATCTGGTGATCGAGGCTGTGTTCGAGGATATGGCGGTGAAAAAGGATGTGTTCACCCGGCTGGATGTGGCCACAAGACCCGATGCGGTGCTGGCCACCAATACATCCTATCTGGATATTGCCGAAATCGCCGGGGCGGTGGCGGACCCGTCCCGCGTGCTGGGTCTGCATTTCTTTTCACCTGCCTACATCATGAAGCTGCTGGAAATTGTACATCCGCCAAAGGTGGCGGATGATGTGCTGGCCACGGGCTTTGCATTGGCCAAACGGCTGGGTAAAATCGCGGTGCCTGCCGGTGTTTGCGACGGGTTTATCGGCAACCGGATCATGTCGGCCTATCGGCGCGAATGTGACTATATGCTCGAGGATGGCGCGCTGCCACAGGACGTGGATGCGGCGATGCGCGATTTCGGCTTTGCCATGGGGATATTCGCGATGCAGGATATGGCGGGGCTGGATATTGCCTGGGCGATGCGCAAACGGCAGGCGGCGACGCGCCCTGCCGATATGCGCTATGTCGATATTCCCGATCAACTGTGCGAGATGGGCCGGTTCGGGCGCAAGACGGGGGCGGGGTGGTATGACTATTCCTCCGACCCCAAGGGCGCGCCGGACCCTCTGGTGGAAGGGATCATCACAAAGGCCAGTGCGGACAAGGGGATCACGCGACAGCCGTTATCCGCTGATGAAATCATGGGCCGGATCATCGCTGTGATGCAGTCCGAGGGGCGCAAAATTCTGGACGAGGGCATCGCGCAATCGCCCGAGGCAATAGACGTGGTGATGGTCAACGGCTATGGTTTTCCGCGCTGGCGCGGCGGGCCGATGTTTATGGCGGGGATGGAATAAAGTTCAGCCACAAGGGTGTGCCCGATCCGAGGGTGGGTGCAAAGCGCCCGCCCGTGGGGGCGGATCGGGCGCTGCCCGGCGGTGCCGCCGGGCAGAATGTTTGATGTGTTGTGCATAAGCCGACAACACGTTTAGATGTCGAATTTCACGCCTTGGGCCAGTGGCAGTTCGTCACTGAAATTCATCGTGTTGGTCTGCCGGCGCATATAGGCTTTCCATGCGTCCGAGCCGCTTTCACGCCCGCCGCCGGTTTCCTTTTCACCGCCAAACGCCCCGCCGATTTCAGCACCCGAGGGGCCGATATTGACATTGGCAATGCCACAGTCCGAACCGGTATCCGAGACAAAGCGCTCTGCCTCGCGCATGTTCAGGGTAAAGATGCAGGAGGAAAGCCCTTGGGGCACCGCGTTCTGCATTTCAATCGCCTGATCCAGATCACTATAGCCCATCACATACAGGATCGGCGCAAAGGTTTCGGTCTGCACGATGGCGCTTTGTTCCGGCATGTCCACGATGGCGGGGCGCACATAGGCGCCACCGGCGGGAACGCCTTCGGTCACGGGTTCGCCGCCATGAACAACGCCACCTTGCACACGGGCAGCGGCCAGCGCGGATTGCATATTTTTCAACGCGTCCATGTCCACCAGCGGGCCGACCAGCGTGGCCGGATCCAGCGGCGAGCCAACGGGAAGACTGGCGTATGCCTTGACCAGTTTGGCCACCAGTTCGGTGCGGATGCTTTCATGCACGATCAGGCGACGTAGCGAGGTGCAGCGTTGCCCCGCCGTGCCGACCGCCGAAAACACGATCGCCCGCACCGCCATGTCCAGATCGGCCGAGGGCGCAACGATCATCGCGTTGTTGCCGCCCAGTTCAAGGATGCTGCGCCCGAAACGTTCGGCCACCACCGGCCCCACCGCGCGGCCCATGCGGGTCGAACCGGTGGCCGAGATTACGGGAACGTCTTTGGAGGCCACCATCGCCGCGCCAACATCCGCGCCGCCGATCACCACTTGCGACAGGCCTTCCGGCGCATCTTCGCCAAACCGTTTCACGGCGCGCTCGAAAATCACCTGACAGGCCAGCGCCGACAGGGGCGCCTTTTCGGACGGTTTCCAGATCACCGGATTACCGCAGATCAGGGCCAGTGCTGTGTTCCAGCTCCAGACTGCCACGGGGAAGTTGAAGGCGCTGATCACGCCGACAGGGCCGACGGGGTGCCATGTTTCCATCATCCGGTGGCCGGGCCGTTCAGACGCGATGGTCAGGCCATAGAGCATCCGCGATTGCCCCACGGCGAAATCGCAAATGTCGATCATTTCCTGCACTTCGCCTTGGCCTTCGGACAGGATTTTGCCTGCCTCCAACGACACCAGCGCGCCCAGATCATCCTTGGCGGCACGCAACTCCTCGCCCAGCAGGCGCACCAACTCGCCACGGCGCGGGGCGGGCACGTTGCGCCAGTCCCTGAATGCCACCTTGGCGCGGGCAATCACCGCGTCCATATCGGCGGTTTCGGCCAGATGGGCCAGTTCGGCACCATCCACCGGCGAGGTCACTGTCAGGTTGCCGCCTTGTAAAACATCGGCAGTCAGCCCCAGACGGGCCAGAATGGTTTGGGCTGTGTTCACTTGCTTGTTCATGCTGCGCTCTCCAATGCTGTCATGTCGCCGGGGGTGTATAGCTGGCCGAATTCGGTGCTTAGAAAATCAGGCAACCTTACCTCTTCCTGTGCGATGAACCCTGCCTGCGCCAGCATCCCGCGGCGCACCATATCGACCACGCCGGTCACGCCGGCAGCTGTGGTGATCTGGATCGCGCCCCAGTGGGTGCCGTTCACCTTGCGGGCCACGGTTTTGTTGATCAGGGAGCGTTCGCGCAATTCGCCGCCAATGCGGCCGGTGGCGGTGCAATAGACCAGCACAACGTCCTGATCGGTGCGGGGCAGGGCGGATTCAAAGATGTCCTTCATCACATCGCGTTTGCGGATCAACCCCAGATCATGCAGCATCAGTTTGATGATGTCGCGATGACCCGGATAGCGGATGGTGCGATAGGATACCGACCGCGCCTTGCCCTGCAGTTTTTCGGCCAAAGTGCCCAAACCGCCCGAGGTGTTGAAGCACTCGTAATCCACCCCGTCCACCGACAGGATTTCCAGATCTTCCAGCGGCGCAGTTTTTACCAGCTTGCCATCCACCAGCGCATCGCAAGGGTTGCAATATTCGTTGATCAACCCGTCGGTTGACCACGTCAGATTATATTTCAGCGCGTTGGTCGGGTAGAGCGGCAGCGCCCCGACCCGCAGGCTGAGCGTGTCGATTTCATCGAAATCCGCCGCCAGATGCGCACCTGCAATGCCGACAAAACCCGGTGCAAGGCCGCATTGCGGCATGAACACGGTGTTGGCCCCTTCGGCCAGTTCGCGCACGGCGTTGGTCGAGGCCACGTCCTCGGTCAGATCGAAATAATGCGCACCGGCGCGTTTGGCGCCCGCCGCGATGGTGGGGGTCAGGAAAAACGGGGCGGCGGAAATCACCGCGTCAAAGCCGTCCAGCGCCGCTGCAACCGCATCCGCGTCGCCCGCGTCCATCTGGGTGATGGCCACATCGGGCATGTCGATGGCTTTCAGTGCCTCCAGATCGCGGTCGGCGACTGTCACGCTGTAATTCGGGGATTCCGCTAAAAACGCGGCGATGGTCTGGCCGATTTTACCGCCACCGATGATACATACCTTCCACATGGGCATTTCTCCTGTTTTGCCTGTTTAGGTAAATGTGGAGGGCACTGGCGGGGAAAGGCAGGGATAAAACCGGCGGGAAACGTACGGGATGCCGACAAATAGGCGGATTAACCGTCAGTTTGCGTGTTTGCGTCCATGAACTGCGCCGCAATCCGCTGCGCTGTTTCATTATATCCTCGATCAAAGCGGCGGCCGAACACCACGAATGTCTTGGTGCGCACCACCCCCGGTATTTCGGCGATTTCATCGACAACCACGTCCAGATCCTCAATCCTCGGGGCTTCGATACTCAGGAACAGATCAAACTCGCCGTTGATCGACAGGCACAAACGGATTTCCGCATATTGGCCAAGGCGGCGCAGGATTTTGCGGGTTTCCTGCTGCTTAACTTCCATTAAAACAAGGACTTGGATGCTTTCCTCGGACGGATTTTTACTCAGCACCACCGAATAACCGGCAATCACCCCGTCCTTTTCCATTCGCATAATGCGTTCATGTATGGTCGTGCGCGCCACATTCAGGCGGGCGGCGATATTGGTGGTGGATTCCCGCGCGTTGCGCTGCAATTCCCGCACGATCCGCCGGTCCAGATCGTCCTTTAGCCATTTTGATGATCTTTCCGTCATAATGTCGATTATGCAGGGTTTTCCGGTAGAATGGCAAGTGGTGTTAGAATGGAAAACAGGCCAGAGTGGGTGAAACAGGGGTGATTCCGGCAAAACGGGGACGATATGGATCGCGCAGCAATTGTTCATCAGAATTTTCTGGATCGGGTGGCGGCAGGTGACTTGCCACAGGGGGCGCCGGTTATTACCGACTTGTCCAACGCCAAACTGGTTGAACTTTATCGCAGTCAGGTGCTGTCGCGGCAGTTGGATCGCACCAGCCGTGTGATGCAAAAGGCGGGGCAGGGGTTTTACACCATCGGCTCCAGCGGACACGAGGGCATGGCGGCGGTGGCCGAAGCCCTGCGTCCAACCGACATGGCGTTCCTGCACTACCGCGATGCGGCGTTCCAGATACAACGCAGCCAGCAGGTGCCGGGGCAGAATATCGCTTGGGATATGCTGCTGAGTTTTGCGGCCTCTTCCGATGATCCCACATCCGGTGGACGGCACAAGGTATTGGGATCAAAGGCACTTTTCATCCCGCCGCAAACCTCGACCATCGCCAGCCACCTGCCCAAAGCCGTGGGCGCGGCCTATTCTGTTGGCCTTGCCCGCCGCCACGACCCCGAACACCGCGCATTGCCCGAAGACGCGATTGTGATGGCGTCATTTGGCGATGCCTCCTCGAACCATTCCACCGCGCAGGGGGCCTTCAACACCGCCTGCTGGACCAGTTTCCAATCGGTGCCCCTGCCGATGCTTTTCGTCTGCGAGGATAACGGCATCGGCATTTCGACCCCTACGCCGCAGGGCTGGGTGGCTGCGAATTTCATGCACCGGCCGGGGATGCGCTATTTCCATTGTAACGGGCTGGATATTGCCGAAACGCATCGTGTGGCGTCGCAGGCCGCCGATTATGTGCGCCGCCACCGCAAACCGGCGTTTTTGCATGTGAAAACCGTGCGGCTTTATGGTCACGCGGGGTCGGATGTGGAAGCCACCTATCGCGACAAACAGGCGATTGCGGTGGACGAGGCCAACGATCCGCTGCTGCACAGCGTGCGGATTTTGCAGGAAATTGGTGCCTGTTCCCGCGATGAAGCCCTTGAAATATATCGTGAAACCGAAGCCCGCTGCACACGCGTTGCCGCCCGCGCTGTCAAGCGCCCGCATCTGAAAACCGCCTCTGACGTGGTGGCCTCGCTAATCCCGCCCAAACGCAGATGCGCCCCGACCAACGGCCCGTCACCAAAGGAGCGCGCCAAGGTATTCGGCAGCGATACGCGGGCGATGGACGAGCCACAGGCGATGAACCGGCTGATCAACTGGGCGCTGACCGACCTGATGCTGGAACATGGCGAAATCGCGGTGATGGGCGAGGATGTGGGGCGCAAGGGCGGGGTTTACGGCGTAACGCAAAAGCTGAAGGCCCGCTTTGGTGCGGATCGGGTGATTGACACGCTGCTGGACGAACAATCCATCCTCGGGCTGGCCATCGGCATGGCGCATAACGGGTTTATTCCGATGCCGGAAATCCAGTTTCTGGCCTATCTGCACAATGCCGAGGACCAGATCAGGGGCGAGGCGGCGACGCTGCCGTTCTTTTCCAACGGCCAATACACCAACCCGATGGTGCTGCGCATTGCCGGCCTTGGCTATCAGCGCGGTTTTGGCGGGCATTTTCACAATGACAATTCGCTGGCCGTGCTGCGCGATATTCCCGGCGTGATCATTGCTTGCCCGTCCAACGGAGCCGATGCGGCAATGATGCTGCGTGAATCCGTGCGGCTGGCGCGCGAGGAACAACGGGTGGTGGTTTTCCTTGAGCCGATCGCGCTTTACCCGATGCGGGATTTGCATGGCGAGGGCGACAAGGGCTGGATGCACCGCTATCCGTCGCCCGACAAACGCATCCCGCTGGGGCAGGTCGGGGTTGCGGGGCGGGGCACGGATCTGGCGATCGTGACCTATGGCAACGGGTTCTACCTGTCGCAACAGGCCGCGAAGGTTCTGAAGGGCAAGGGGGTGAAGCTGCGGGTGATTGACATGCGCTGGCTGGCGCCCTTGCCGAAAGAGGAACTGTTAAAACAAACAAAGGCTTGCGGTACGATATTGATTGTAGACGAATGCCGCGAAACAGGCAGCCAATCCGAAGGGTTGATGGCGTTGTTTGCCGAAGATGGCCGCAAGAATATCGCGCGGGTCACGGCGACGGATTGCCTCATCGCCACGGGGCCGGCCTATGGCGCGACCTTGCCCACGGCCGAGGGGATCACGCAGGCGGCGCTTGAATTGCTGGAGGGGGCGAAATGAGGAAAACAGCGATTCTGGTCTGCCCGGGGCGCGGCACTTATAATGCGCCGGAACTGGGCTATATTACGCGGCACTTTGGGGCACCGGCGATGCTGGGTGAATTCGATGCCTATCGCGCAGCACAGGGGCAGGAAACGGTTTCGGCGTTGGATGGGGCCGAGAGATTTTCGGCGCGGTTGCACACGCGCGGGGACAATGCCTCGCCGCTGATCTATGCCGCATCTTTGCTCGATGCGCAGGCGATTTCGGCGGATTATGATATTGTTGCCGTCACCGGAAATTCGATGGGCTGGTATATCGCGCTGGTGGCGGGTGGGGCGCTGGACCCGATGGCGGGGTTTGCGGTGGTCAACACCATGGGCACGCTGATGCAGGAGCACCTGATCGGCGGGCAGACGCTATACCCTTTTGTGGACGAAAACTGGCAGGAAATCCCGGGCAAGCGCGACGAATTGCTGGCGCTTGTGGCGGATATTGACGGGCGGGGTGGGGCCACGCTGGCGGTGTCGATCCGGTTGGGCGGGATGCTGGTGCTGGCGGGTAATGAGGCGGGGCTGAAGGCCTTCGAGGCTGCTGTGCCCGCCTACGACCGCTACCCGCTGCGCCTGCCAAACCACGCAGCCTTTCATACAGCATTGCAGGAACCGGTGGCCGCCGAAGGGCGCTCGCGGCTTGGGGCTGATCTGTTCGGCATACCGCAAACCCCGCTGATCGACGGGCGCGGGGCGATCTGGTGGCCGGGGGCAAGTGATGCCACGGCATTGCGCGATTACACGCTTGGGGCGCAAGTTACGGAAACCTATGATTTTTCCCATGCCATTCAGGTGGCCGCCCGTGAATTTGCGCCGGATGTGTTTATCGTAACCGGACCGGGGGCGACATTGGGCGGGGCGATTGCGCAATCCCTGATCGCGATTGACTGGGACGGGATGGACAGCAAAGCAGCCTTTCAGAAACGCCAGTCAAGCGATCCAATCCTGATTGCAATGGGGCGCGAGGACCAGCGCGGTTTTGTTACCGGCTGATGTGATGGCTATTGCGTTGAGGTAACGGTTCCATTTGCACGGGCGCGCTGGACCTGTTCCAGAATATAGGGGGCCAGCAGGCTGGCGCCGGCGTGTGACAGGTGATCATCGTCGAAATAATAAGAAATGCCGTCAATCAGATTGATGCAGCGTTGTTTGATAAACGTATTACATAACAATTCATGCGGTTTGACGCGAAACAGGTTCGGGCTGTCGATTGTATCAAACGCCGTAATAACCGGCCCGTTGCGTTGGGTGAAAACCTGATATGAGGTGGTAATATTGTCTACATTCTGCTCGTGACCGACAAGAATTCGTTTTACCGCCAGTTCGGGCACATTCCAGCCTGCTTCGGGGATGGGATAGAGCAGAACGACATTGAATTCCCTGGCCAGCTTCAGAATATTTTTGGTATAGGATTGTAAAACCCTGTCGCGGCGGTTTTGATCCAGTGGGCCGGCGTTTTCATCACGATAGTCCAGCAGATCGATATAGGCCCCTTTGCCGCTTTCGACGCCGCCCTCATGATTGTCAAACCTTGCGCCGTTCCAGTAAAGCGTGAAACGGGAAGTAATGACGAGGGTTTTCACACCTGTTTTGCGCGCATACTCCAGCATGTGCTCATTATATTTGCTGCATTGGTAACTGTCCGGAGTATTGGCCCTGAAATACCCTTCCAGGCCAATACACCCGACATAAGCTACTGAATAAGAGGAAATATTTTCCTTTTGCAAGGCCAGTTGCGCCTGATATGAAATCGCGTGGGAATGGCTGTCGCCAATGAACATGACGTCAATCTTGTTGCTGTTGGTGAATTCCTGACATCCTGTTTTGGGCTGGGTGCTGTAATCATCCCCGATCTTGAGCAAACAGGTTTCATAGGGGTTTCTGCTTTGCGAGAAATTGGCATAATATCGGGCTGTGTCATTCAGCCTTTGGGGCACGCCATTGTTCAAATGCCCGTAAATACCAAAAGCAATCAAGGCACTGCCAGTTGTTGCGGCAAGTGTAAAGATGGCACCTTGGGAAAGGGATTTTGCAAAGTTTCCTTTGCGAAACGGTTGTTCAACGAACCGCCAGCTTAGATAGGCAAGGGGCAGGGACAGGCCCGCAAGAAACAGCATTTCCCATTGGCCTGGCTGGTGCAGATTATGAATACGGGCAAAGGCGAACAGGGGCTGGTGCCATAAATAGGCGCTATAGCTGATCAGGCCGATAGCGGTGAAGGCCCGCAATGACAATAGCTGTGCAACCCATGCCCCCTTGGTGGCATATAGCAGGATCAGTACCGCACCGCCGACCGGCACCATTGCATAGAGTGAGGGGAAGGGGGTGTTTTCATCAAAGTAGAATACGGAAAATAGGATCAGGACAAACCCCAGCAGGGCGGCGAAATTGCCGGATTGTTGTGGTTTGTTTATATGCAGAAAGGCGACTATCGAACCGGCCAGAAATTCCCAGGCCCGCGTTGGTGCAAGATAGAAATTTGCAGCCGGGTGGGTACGCCAACCCCATTCACTTAGGGCAAGGCTAAGGAGTGCAATCACGGTAATGCCGAAAAATGCCCGATTGTGCCCATACCGCCAAAGGATAAACAGCAGGATCGGAAAGATCAGGTAATATTGTTCTTCTACCGCCAGGCTCCAGGTATGCAAAAGCGGCTTTTCATTTGCCGCCAGATCAAAGTAGCCACCTTCGCGATAGAACAGGATATTGGAGGCAAATACGGAAACCGCAACCACGCTTTGCGAAAAATCCTTGTAGTGTTGGGGGGGGCATCCACATCCAGGCAAAGGGGATACAGGCAAGGACAATTAAAAAAAGCGCGGGCAGAATGCGCCGCGCCCGTCGTTCATAAAACCGCAGTATCGAAAAGCGACCTTGTTGTAGATCCTCGAGGATAATGCCGGTGATCAGGTAGCCGGAAATGACAAAGAAAACATCGACGCCAACATAACCGCCGCGAAAGGCACTGATCCCGGCGTGGAACATGATAACCGGCAGAACCGCAATCGCGCGCAAGCCATCTATTTCTTGCCTGTATTGCATACCAGCACTGTTGTTCCTCGTTACACACCGTAGCCGTCTTTTTCTGCTTGGCTAAACTGTTTTGCAAGCTAAAAGAACCCGATCTGCTATTGTTTTCAATGATATGCGTTGGCTGGCGCTGGAATTGTACAGACCAAAATCAATAACACCACATAGGAGGATGCACGACGGTATACCCCCCCCTCTGTAAAAAGGCGTGGTATCCAAGCTTGTAAGTACCCTGAAAGGAGTGCTGTCGTCAGCTGCCCCATGTGCGCACTGCGCCACAATCCATATGCACAAAGTTGGAGCGCGAGTATTTGCCGACACCGCCAGCACCACAAGAGCGGCCAGCATTGTAAATCTGGTTAACCGAACGTGATTTCAGGCGCAGATCGTTGGCCTGGCCCTTCATGTGCAACGAACTCTTGGCCACGCCGCGCGACCGCGAGCGTAGCATCGCATTGGTTTTAGGGGTGCGGTAGCCCGACAGCAGCAGATAAGGCTCTGTTGTGTCCAGCAAATTGTGGGCTGCCGTAATGATATCAAACGTACGGGTGTCCATATTTTTGACAGCATCTTCGCGCCAGTCGCGCATGAAATAGTTGATTTCCTTGATGGCGTCTTTGATGTATTTGCCTTCGATCCAGTAGATCGTATCCAGATGTTCGCCTGTGCGGCCGGAATACATACGCAGGCGGCGCACATCGCCAGCCCCGCGCAGGAAACCCGCAGCATTGGCATAAGTCGGCGCGGCCACGATTGTTGTAGCGGCAAAAGCCCGCAAAATACCGCGTCGCGTGATCAAGGATTTTTTCGTACCCGAAGTTGTCTTGTCCGTCATTGTTTATTCGCCTGTCCCACAGCTGTCGTTTGCTTTTAAAAACAAACTTTTGCCTATACATCCCCAGATGTCGGGAACTTATTACACATCTCGAATCAACCGCCAAGTGATCTTTGCCTGATTTAGTTTAAAACCAGTAAAATCGGCAATATTCTGCTGAAACCTGAAATCTGTTGTATTTAAGATGAATCATGCATGCATTATTGCGTCGCCCTGAATGTTTGTGGCAAACTGATGCGAATGTGAATGGACTTGGCCTGTATAATTAACGATTGTCTGCGCCATTGGGAACTATGGAAAAACTATTTAAGGGGTTCGGAATGTATAGCGCGCTATTTCAAATGCGTTTTGGGTATAGGTTTGTCGCGGTTTTGGCCGTTGTTTTGTCATTGGTATTATCCGGCGGATCTGCGAATGCGCAGGTTACGGCATATAAACAGGCTGTTGCGACGGCCGCCGCCAATGATGCGGCTTTGGCAGAATTCTATAAATCCAGAAATTACAAATCAATATGGACAGGCCGTGCCGGCAAAGACGGGCAGCGTCGCAAGGCGTTTCTTGCCGCTCTGGCCAAGGCGGGGGACCACGGGTTGCCCGTTAAGCGCTATGATGTCGAAGGTCTGCGTGCCCGCCTGAAGGCGGCAAAAACCGGCCGTGACCGCGGCCGTATGGAAGTCGAGATGAGCCGCCTGTTTTTGCAATACGCCGAGGATATGCGCTCGGGTGTGGTAAACCCGCGCCAGATCGACAGCGGTATGGTGCGCAAGGTTCTTCATTACGACCGGCTGCAAACGCTACAGGCCTTTGCCAAAAGTTCTCCGGCGGGGTTTCTGAAAAAACTGCCCCCGAAAACGCCTGAATATCTGCGCCTGATGAAAGAAAAGCGCAAGCTGGAAAAACTGCTGGGGCGGGGTGGTTATGGACCCAAGGTTGCAGCTGCTTCGCTCAAGCCAGGGGCAACCGGTGCAAGTGTTGTTGCGTTGCGTAACCGGTTGGTTGCAATGGGCTATCTGAAGCGGTCCTCGACCCAAACCTATGATGCCAAAATGCAAAAGGCGATCCAGTTGTTCCAGCGGGATCACGGGTTGCCGACAAACGGTGTGGCCGGCAAGGCCACGATGGCTGAAATAAACAAACCTGCGGAATACCGGCTGCGGTCGATCATTGTCGCCATGGAGCGCGAGCGCTGGTTCAACCAACCACGCGGCAAGCGTCATATTCTGGTTAATCTGACCGATTTCACCGCGAAAATCATCGATAATAACAAGGTGACTTTCGTGACCCGTTCGGTTGTCGGGAAAAATGAAGGCGATCGCCGCACACCGGAATTTTCGGATGTGATGGAATTCATGATCATCAATCCGACATGGAATGTGCCGCGGTCGATTGCGATCAAGGAATATCTGCCGTTGTTGAAACGCAACCCGAATGCGGTGGGGCATCTGAAACTTGTGGATGCCCGGGGCCGCACGGTTAATCGCGGTGCCGTCGATTTCTCGCAGTATAACGAGCGGACCTTCCCGTTCAACCTGAAGCAGCCGCCCAGCCGCGGCAATGCGCTGGGTCTGGTGAAGTTCATGTTCCCGAACAAATACAACATCTACCTGCACGACACCCCGTCGAAAAACCTGTTCAACCGCAATGTGCGGGCGTTCAGCCACGGGTGTATCCGGTTGCAGCAGCCGTTTGATTTTGCCTATGCATTGCTGGCAAAACAGATGTCCAACCCGCAGGAATATTTTCAGACAATCCTGAAAACCGGCCGCGAGACCAAGGTGGATTTGAAAACCCCTGTGCCGGTGCATCTGATTTATCGCACAGCCATCACCAAGCCGAAGGGTGGAATGGAATATCGTCGTGACGTCTACGGACGTGACGCCAAGATTTTCAATGCCCTTAGCAAAGCCGGGGTGGTGCTGCGCGCGGTTCGCGGTTAAATCTGGTCCCGACAAAATCGTTGGGGGCCGCAGATGGGCTATACAGTTTCAGAAATTGCAACAGCGCTGGGGGCGAAAGCCGTTGGCGCTGTTGACGTTGTGATCAACGGGGCCTCGGAACCGGCCACGGCGGGGGCAGGGGATCTGGCGCTGGCGATGGACCCGAAATACGCGGACGGGTTGGCGCAGGGGCAGGCACAGGCCGCCGTTCTGTGGGACGGGGCGGACTGGCAGGCGCTGGGGCTGAAGGCCGCTATTTTCGTGCCCCGCCCGCGCTATGCGATGTCCGGTTTGACGGCGCTGCTGGACGGCGGGCCGGAAATCGAGGCCGGTCTCCATGCAACCGCCGTGATCCACCCCGAGGCGGTGATTGGCGAAGGCGCGGCGATTGGCCCGTTTGTGGTGATCGGGCGCGGGGCGGTGATTGGCGCGCGCGCACGGGTTGCCAGCCATGTCAGCGTGGCCGAGGGCGCGCGGATTGGCGATGATGCGTTGTTGTTACAGGGTGTCAGGATCGGCGCGCGGGTGGTGATCGGCGATCGCTTTATCGCCCAGCCAGGCGGGGTGATCGGATCGGACGGGTTTTCCTTTGTCACACCGGAAAAATCCACAGTGGAACAGGCCCGCGAAAAGCTGGGCAAGGATGTTCGGGCCAGCGCCCAAAGCTGGACCCGTATCCATTCGCTGGGCACGGTTGAAATCGGCGACGATGTGGAAACCGGTGCCAATGTGACGATTGACCGGGGCACCATTCGCGCCACCACCATCGGACGGGGCACCAAGCTGGATAATCAGGTGCACATCGGCCACAACGTGCAGGTGGGCGAGGATTGCCTGCTGTGCGGTCAGGTTGGTATCGCCGGATCATCGCGCATCGGCAACCGTGTGGTGATGGCGGGGCAATGTGGGGTTTCTGACAATATTTTTGTCGGTGATGATGTGGTGGCCGGTGGCGCAACCAAGATTTTCACCAACGCACCGGCCGGACGGATATTGCTGGGGTCGCCCGCTGTGAAAATGGACACGCATGTGGAAATGCAAAAGGCCCTGCGCCGGTTGCCAAGACTGGCAAAACAGGTGGCGGACCTGAAAGCAATCCTGGAACAAAGCGACAAAGAATAACCGGTTTTCGGTTCTGGTCCGAAATGCAAAACGCCACCCGATGGATACGGGCGGCGTTTCCAGTAAATTCCGAGTGCTTAAGACCTGTTTAATGCAGGGTCTCTTGCAGGGCTTTATACCCGGCAGTGAAGCCGGCAAGCGACAGCGTAACCGATATTGTTTCGTCCGGCGCGAACACGGGCACGATGGTCAGTGTTGCTTTGGCGCCGCGTTTGAAGGCGGCAATATCACCATTGGTAAAGCCAACGCGGGAGTAGCACCCGACGTTCCCACACCAGGTGAAAGGATAGCGTTTCTTGGCGCCACCGTCGATTTCCAGGGTGAGCTGTTTTGTCAGCAGGGTTTCAAGCGGAGTTACAATTGTAGCACCGGCCGCGGCCTGTTGGCCTTCGGGCAAAGCAATGATGTTCATCTCGGCGATCGGAACACCTTTGTCATCTTTCATCAACTGAAACAGATGACAGGGTTCTTTCTGGCCTTCCTCGACCCGTACGCAGCGCAGTTCCCATGCATCGAAGCGTTCTTTGACATAAGTGGTCCCGGGTCCGCGTTCGTCGACAACTTCCTGACCCATGTCGAGTGGCAGCGGATCATCCGTCGCTTGCGCGCCATTCGCCGGCGTCTCGGTGTCGGTTGTCGGGGTCGCTTGTGTCGTTGGCGCGGCTGTTTCCCCTTCGGGTTTCGGGGTCGTGGTCTCTTGTGCAAACGCGCTGCTGCCAATTGCAATTGCAGCGGTTAGCGAAATGAGTTTCAGAAAATCGGGCATGTGTTTTTCCATATTGTCTATGTCACGTCCTATGCCATCTAACACGGCTAAACCGCAGTGTCAGGTCAGTTTTACGTGTAATCACTGCTAGATGGCCATTTTTCGCCATTCGGGCGATGCCAAAAGAAAAAGGGTCCGCGTATCGGACCCTTTTCCTATAGCTGTGCTCCCCATCGGACTGGCCGACTTTTATTAAGCACAACCTACGGCGTTTTGACGCATGGGTCAACGGTTATGTTTTTCAAGGGGGTGCGCTGATATTTCACGAAAAAAGGCCGCGCATTTAACGCGCGGCCAGTCTAACAGGGAGGAAATACATCCGGACGAAAAGAGGACGAACGCCCGGGATGTAAAACTACACTGGCACAAAATGATTAACATTGTATTTTCATGTGCAAGAATGACATGAAAACAAAACCAAAGCGGGGGAAGTCGCAGTGCGTAAAGACCGGATTTTTGTAGGGGGTGGCGGCCAGGACTATGCTGTGCCGCAGGAAATGCTGCTGAAATATTCAAACCGTCACGGGCTGATTGCCGGCGCAACAGGGACGGGGAAAACCGTGACCCTGCAAATTCTGGCCGAGGAACTGTCGGCCGCCGGCGTGCCGGTGTTCATGTCGGACGTAAAGGGTGATCTGTCAGGGCTGGCGATGGCGGGGTCCGAAGACTTCAAGCTGCACGAGGCATTTACCAGCCGTGCCGCCAAGATCGGCTTTGACGATTACACCTATGACAGTTTCCCCGTCACCTTCTGGGATCTGTTCGGCAAATCCGGCCACCCGATCCGCACCACGGTGGCGGAAATGGGACCGCTGCTGATTTCGCGCCTGTTGGAATTGAGCGAGGCGCAGGAAGGGGTGCTGAACATCGCTTTCCGCGTGGCGGACGAACAGGGCCTGCCGCTGCTGGACCTGAAGGATTTGCAATCACTGCTGGTCTGGGTCGGGCAGAATGGCAAGGATTTGTCGCTGCGTTACGGCAACGTGTCCCCGTCTTCGGTCGGCACCATCCAGCGGCGTCTGCTGGTGCTGGAAAACCAGGGCGGGGTGAACCTGTTCGGCGAACCCGCACTGGATCTGGCCGATATGATGATGGTGGACCCTGACGGGCGCGGGCGGATCAATATTCTGGCCTCGGATACCCTGATGGCCGCGCCGAAACTCTATGCCACCTTCCTGATCTGGCTGCTCAGCGAATTGTTCGAGGAACTGCCCGAGGTGGGCGACCCCGACAAACCCAAACTGGTGTTGTTCTTTGACGAGGCCCACCTGCTGTTTGACGGTGCCCCCAAACCGATGATCGACAAGATCGAGCAGGTTGCGCGCCTGATCCGCTCCAAAGGGGTGGGTGTCTATTTCGTAACGCAAAGCCCCGGCGATATCCCCGAGGATATTCTGGGCCAGTTGGGCAACCGCGTGCAACACGCCCTGCGCGCCTTTACCGCGCGGGACCGCAAACAGTTGCTGCATGCCGCCGAAACCTATCGCGACAATCCGCGGTTCGATACCGCACAGGCCATCCGCGAGGTGGGCGTGGGCGAGGCGGTGACATCGTTCCTGCAGAAAAAAGGCGTGCCCGGCGTGGTCGAGCGCACCCTGATCCGCCCGCCATCCTCGCAACTGGGTCCGATCACTGCAGCCGAACGCCGTGCGGTGATTGCCGGATCACCCCTTGCCGGTAAATACGAGGCAAAGCTGGACCGCCAGTCAGCCTATGAAATGCTGAAAAAACGCGCCGAGGATGCGGCCAAAGCGGCGGAAGAAGCCGAGAAAGCCGAGGAAGAGGCGGATATGGCCTTGCGGGAATACAAGGCCGGACGGCGCTATTCAGGGGCGCGTGTGGGGCGGTCAACCTCGCGCAAGGCCCGCAAAGAGGCAAGCTGGGGCGATGCGATCAGTTCGGTTGTGCTGAAGGAGCTGAAGGGCACCACAGGACGGCGGATCGTGCGCGGGATATTCGGCACCTTGTTCAAGGGGCGCTGAATGATCGTCTTGCAACCCCTTTTAACGTGGTCATGATTTTCAACCTTGTCACAGCGGTCTTGCTGGGCATGGCCGCATTGTCCGGCTTTGCCTATTTTGACCGCTATTACCGCTGGCGTGATTGTTTCAATGACTTGGGGCGTTGTTATGATCCGAAAACGGGGGTGGTCTATCTTGAGCAGGCAGGACTTGTCTGGTTGACGCTGCTGCTGGTTTGTCTGGGACTTGTGGTTATGGTGCTGTTTTTAGGAAAACGCCGGCAGAAAGGGTAACTGCCTGTGATCATAAAGGCCGGATTTTCAGCTTCATAATCCGGTTGGCCTGCCGCTCCAGCACCTCGAACCGGAACCCGTGGAAGGAAAAGACCTGCCCTTCGGAGGGGATCATCTGGGCCTCGTGAATGACCAGACCGGCAACGGTGATGGCCTCTTCGTCCGGCAGGTTCCAGTCCATGGCACGATTCAGGTCGCGGATGGTCATCGCCCCTTCGACAACAAATCCGCCGTCCTCGGATTTGTCGATGCCCGGCTCGTCATCCTTGTCGAATTCATCGGTGATTTCGCCGACGATCTCTTCCAGAATATCTTCGAGCGTGATCAGGCCCTGAAGTGTTCCGTATTCATCCACCACCAGCGCGAAATGCGCATGACGTTTCAGAAACTGGCGCATCTGGTCGTCCAGCGTGGTGGTTTCGGGCACGAAATAGGGCTTTTTGGCCACCTTCATCACGTCAAACCCGTTCAACGCCTCGAACGAGGCTTCTTTTTGCAC
Organism: Profundibacter amoris; assembly: GCF_003544895.1. Taxonomy (GTDB): domain Bacteria; phylum Pseudomonadota; class Alphaproteobacteria; order Rhodobacterales; family Rhodobacteraceae; genus Profundibacter; species Profundibacter amoris. Next base: position 1,786,164 of record NZ_CP032125.1, on the reverse strand, counting down.
CATCAGTTTGTGCATGGCGCGCAGCAGGTCTTTGGCGTGGATCACCCCGATAATATTTTCCGGATCATCGCGATATAGCGGCAGGCGGGTATGGGCCGAGTTCAGGCACTGTGCCAGCACCGCTTGCGGGTCATCCGCCACATCTATCATCTCGATCTTCGAGCGGTGCAGCATGATTTCCTCGACTGTGCGATCATTCAGATCAAGCGCGCCCAGAATGCGGTCGCGGTCCTCTTTTTCAACAACGCCTTCGGAATGGCCCAGCGAAATGGCCCCCGCGATTTCCTCGCGCACGGCCAGCATCTGGCTGTCGGGGTCTACCTTTACGCCGAACAGCCGCAACATCAGGCGCACGAACCAGCGGATAGCACCGACGATAGGGGAAAACACGGTGACAACCAGCCGGATAATCGGCGACACGCGGGCGGCGGCGGATTCGGGGTTGGTGATGGCATAGGTTTTGGGCAGCACCTCGGCGAAAACCAGCACCAGGAAGGTCATCAACAAGGTGGCCAGCGCCACGCCGCTTTCGCCAAACAGGCGGGTGAACAGGGCGGTGGCAAGTGATGCCGCAAGGATATTCACAAGGTTGTTGCCCAGCAACACCGCGCCAATCAGCCGTTCGGTGTCTTCGGTCACATCCAGCGCCTGCTTCGCGCCTTTGTTGCCCTTGTCGGCCTGCGCGCGCAATTTGCCGCGTGAAGCGGCCGTCAGCGCGGTTTCCGAGCCGGAAAAGAATGCCGATAACAGCAACAACAAGGCGATAAAGCCCGAGGTGATCCAGAAGGCAGTATCTAGGAAGGGGGCAGTTTCGGGCATTTCTCTCACATCTAAAAGGGGTTATCTGCCTTTATGGGGCTTGTTGCGGGCCGGTTCAAGGGCTGTCCGTAGGGCGGGGTTCACCCCGCCTTTGGTCGGATCAATTCTTCTTGGCCAGCGGATGATGCTCCAGCACCAGTTCCTTTAGCCGTTCTTCCAACACATGGGTATAAATTTCGGTGGTTGAAATATCGGCGTGCCCCAGTAGCGTCTGGATCGACCGCAGATCGGCCCCGTTGGCCAACAGGTGGGTGGCAAAGGCATGGCGCAGGGTATGCGGGGTGACTTTGGCGGGGGAAACACCGCCATGCACGGCCAGCTCCTTGATCAGCAGGTAAAACCGGTTGCGGGTCATATGGCCCAGTTTGCTGCGCGACGGAAACAGGAATTTCGATGGCGGGGTCCCTTTGGCGCGGGCCGCATCATCCTGCTCATCGCGCAGTTTGATCCAAGCCACAAGGGCTGTGCGGGCAGAGGGGGACAGCGGCACCATGCGTTCCTTGCCGCCTTTGCCGCGCACCAGTATCATCCGCGGATCGCCCCGCACAGCAGACACGGGCAGGGAGACCAGTTCGGTCACCCGCATCCCCGTGGCATAGAGCAGTTCCATCAGGCAGGTATTGCGCAGCCGGTCCGCCTTGCTGCGCCCGTGGCTGCGGGCGGCGGTCAGCAGGGCTTCGACCTCGTCAATGCTCAGGGTTTTGGGCAGGCTTTTGGCCCGCCCCGGCCCTTTGATCTGGATCGCGGGGTTGTCGTCACGCCAGCCTTCCTCGAATGCAAACCGGTACAACCCCTTGATGGACGACAGCCGCCGTGCGCGGGTGGCTTGCGCCAACCCTTGCGCTTCGCAATGGATCAGGTACCCCTCGACATCGGCGCGGCTGGCGCTGGCAAAATCCGGCCCCTTGCCGGACAGCCATTCGGCAAAATCCATCAGGTCGCGGGCATAGGCAAACTGGGTGTTGACGGCGGCGTCCATTTCGGCGGCCTGGGCGTCCAGATAGGTGCTGATCCAGTGGCGGGCGTCCATCGGCCTAGCCGCGCCGTTCCAGCAGCATCAGTTGCAATGCCGCACGCCGTGCCGTGTCCTCCAACCCGACAGAACGCAGCAATAACAAGGCCTTGCGCACATCCTTCAGATCACCATCCGCCCCTTGGGCAAACAGGGTGATGGCTTGTAATATTGCCTTACCCAACTGGTTGTCCGCCAGAAGGGGGGCAAATTCGACCGGCGCCGTGTTGGCCTGAAACGCGGGTTTCACCACATTGCCCTTGGCATCGGGCGAGGCCACGCCATTCACGTCCCCTTGCGCCAGCGCAACCAGAAACTTGTCCATCACCGTGACCGGTTTGAAATTGCCAGCCACCTTTTCGTAATCCGCCGACAGCAAGCCGATATGAAACGCCAGTTCTGCCGCTTCATCGTGCAATGGCAACCGTTCCAGCCGTTCGCCGTATAACGTGGCAAAAGGCACTTCCAGATGGGCGCGCTGCATTTCCTGCCAGACGACGGGCAGAGCCGCGGCCACCGCGCCCGGATCATTGGTGGACATGGCGGTGTCAAATTGCTGCACCGCCTCGACCCTCTCCCAAATGCCACCCGAGGCCGCCGGCAGGCGTTCAGTGTAAATCCCCAGCAAGCGGTTCGGATCAATCGCGCCGGTGCGGGCCAGCCGTTCGGCGGCCTCGATCTGGGTTTTCCAGCCGGTGTTGCTGCGCAGATCCGCATTGGCAAAGGCCAGCGGCAGGCTGGCGGTGGGGATTGGCTCGCCAATGGCTTCGCGCATGCGGAAAACCAGTGGTGTAACGTGTTTGGGGCGGGGCAGGGGCGGTTGGCCCTCGAACAGCTCGGGATCCAGAAAACGCGCCAGAAGGGCGTCTTCCTCTTTGGTGATATGGCCCAGAACCTTGGCGGTTTCCAGGGTCACAGCGGCGGCGCTCCAGTCCCCGTTGCGGGCCAGACAAAACACCCGCGCCGGATAGGTGGGGGCGATATCGGCCTTGTCTTTCAGCTTGGCGCAGGCGGCATGTTCGGTGCCGGTCAGCAGGGCCACATCGAACCAGCGGCGAAACAGATCGGGCGTGTCCGGCCCCGCGCGTTCCAGCAGGGCCTGCGCCTGATCCAGCGATCCCATATCCAGCAATTTGTCGATCCGCGCCAGAAACAGCGCGCCGGTGCCATCGGCATCCAGCGGCGCATCCAGTTCGGCCAGCAGGATCATTTTCAGCAGATCCTCGAGTGCAGGCAGGCTTTGAACCGGTTGGCGCCGCACCAGTTCCGCCAGTTCTTCGCTGGGTGTGGCACCCCAGAAGTTGCGCGGTAATCCGGTGACAGACACCGGCAACAACCCCACCGCATCCGGCGTTGGCCCGTCCAGCGTGGTGACGGTGATATCCTCGACCGAGGCATCGCGGGTGATATCCGTGGCCGCAGGGGGCTGCATCACAACCGGCGTGGCCACCGTATCGGACAGCCAGTCAATCGCCGAAAGCGGCGCATCTGCCAGCGCAACTGTGGCATTGCCCAGAACAAGGGCTGCGAAAATGAAAAACCTTTTACTCGACATCCAGTGTAACCGGCTGGTTAACCTCTTTTACCTCGGGGGTCATATCCCCCAGATAGGCATAGCCCGTCAGGGCGATAAAGCCCAGCAAAAGAAGGAAAATTAGTGCCTTTAGCAATCGCCCCATTATCGTCTGCCTTTTTGTTTTGCCTGCATTATGACGCAGTTTGCCCGATTTATATATGGCCTTTTATGAAATTTCACGCCATTGAATGTAATAATTTCGTAATTAAGCGGGTGACTGCCGGTTTGTCATATGTGTTGAAAAAGACGGTTGTGCTGGTGGGCATGATGGGGGCGGGGAAAACCGCGGTGGGCAAGGCCTTGGCCGAACGCCTGTCGGTGCCGTTTCTGGATTCCGACGACGAGATCGTCAAGGCCGCCAATATGTCGATTGCCGAAGTGTTCGAACGCGACGGCGAGGCCTTTTTTCGCGCCCGTGAAACCGAGGTGATCACGCGGCTGCTGGAGGAAGAGGTCGGCATTTTGTCCACCGGCGGCGGGGCCTTTCTGGCCGCGCAAAACCGGGCGGTGATTGCTGACAAAGGGGTGGCGGTCTGGCTAAAGGCCGACCTCGGCCTGCTTTGGGCACGGGTGCGCCACAAAAACACGCGCCCGCTTTTGCGCACCGCCAATCCGCGTGAAACCCTGCGCGAATTATGCGAGGCCCGCGAGCCGCTTTATGCAAAGGCCGATCTGGCGGTGCAGGGGCGGGCGGAATATTCAATAAATGATATGGCGTCGGCGGTGCTGGAGGCCCTGAAATCCCGCCCCGATGTGCTGGAGGCTGATTAGATGGTTGAAACCCTGCGTGTGGAACTGGGCGAGCGCGCCTATGATATCCGGATTGGCGACGGGCTGATCAAACGGGCGGGCGCTGAAATCGCCCCGCTGCTGGCGCGCCCGCGTGTCGCGGTGGTGTCGGATGAAAACGTCGCGGCCCTGCATCTGGACAGCTTGCGTGCTGGTCTGGCCGATGCGGGTATTGATATGGTGTCGCTTGTGCTGCCTGCTGGCGAAGCGACCAAGGCCTGGCCGCAATTCACCCGCACGGTGGAATGGCTGCTGGACCAAAAGATCGAACGCCGCGATGTGGTGGTGGCCTTTGGCGGCGGGGTGATCGGCGATCTGGCGGGCTTTGCGGCTGCCGTGCTGCGGCGCGGGGTGCGTTTCGTGCAAATTCCCACCTCGCTGCTGGCGCAGGTGGACAGTTCGGTTGGTGGCAAAACCGGGATCAACGCGCCGCAAGGCAAGAACCTGATCGGCGCCTTTCACCAGCCGTCTTTGGTGCTGGCCGATATTGGCGTGCTTGGCACCCTGACCCCGCGCGACTTTCTGGCCGGCTACGGCGAAGTGGTGAAATACGGCATGTTGGGCGATCTGGATTTCTTTGAATGGCTGGAAATCAACGGCCCCGCACTGGCCGCCGGTGATATGGCGCTTCGGGCCGAGGCCGTGCGCCGCTCCTGTCAGGCCAAAGCCGACATTGTGGCCCGCGATGAAACCGAGCAGGGGGACAGGGCGCTGCTGAACCTTGGCCATACCTTTTGCCACGCGCTAGAATCCGCGACCGGGTATTCCGACCGCCTGTTGCACGGTGAAGGGGTGGCAATCGGCTGCGCGCTGGCGTTCGAGGTTTCGGCCCGTCTGGGCCTGTGCAGCCAAGAAGACCCAAGCCGCGTGCGCGCCCATCTGCGCAATATGGGGATGAAGGTGGACCTGTCCGATATCGAAGGCGATCTACCTGATGCCGATGCCCTGATTGCCCTGATGGGGCAGGACAAAAAGGTCAAGGATGGCGCGATCCATTACATTATGGTGCGGGGCATCGGGCAGGCTTTTGTCACATCCGGTGTGGACGAATCCGTGGTTCGGTTAGTGCTGGAACAGGCACTTGCCGCCCGCTAATCTTCTTCTTGCCTGAAATACCTCCGCCGGAGGCAATCGCGCCCGTCAGGGCGCGCGGGGCGGCGCCGTCAGGCGGCGCAAACCCCGAAAACGAAAAGGCCCCGATTTTCATCAGGGCCTTTGTAAAAATCCATTTCCGTTTTCTAGAACGGGATCTCGTCATCGATGTTGCCGCCACCGCCACCTTGCTGTGGGCCGCTGTCATATCCGCCACCGGATGATCCGCCGCCATAGCCGCCCTGATCCCCGCCACCATAGCCGCCACCACCTGATCCGCCGCCACTACGGCCGTCCAGCATAACCAATGTGCCGTTGAACCCGGACAGAACCACCTCTGTCGAATACCGGTCGTTGCCCGATTGATCCTGCCATTTGCGGGTTTGCAATGCGCCCTCGATATAAACCTTCGAGCCTTTTTTCAGATATTGCTCGCAGACCCGCACCAGCCCTTCCGAGAAAATCGCGACCGTGTGCCATTCGGTTTTCTCGCGGCGCTCGCCGGTGTTCTTGTCTTTCCATGTCTCCGAGGTGGCAATCCTCAGATTGCAAACCTTGCCGCCATTCTGGAATGTGCGCACCTCGGGATCAGCGCCCAGATTGCCTATCAATATTACCTTGTTAACCGAACCCGCCATGCGTGATCTCCCTTGCTTTCGTCGAATCTTAATCAAATTGTTTCTAGCGTTACATCACCCCGTGTGAATGAAGGAAAGGTAAATATCACCTTTATTCGGGCAATCTTTATGTATTGTAGGGGGATTCCACCCGTAAACCAAAGGTATACGCGGTATATTCCGGCAAACCTATATCATTAGTTGTATGTGAATATATCCCGTGGCCTATGGTTAACAATGATACGGAAAGTTTAGAATTGTCTTCATCCGGTGGGGGAAATTGGCTGTGCGTATAAATCCAGACGTAATGCTTTTCCGGCTGGACAACGGCATTGGTTCAGAGCGTGTGTCCTGACCAGCACATGCAAAGAGGATGATGTCATAAACCGCTTTTTGCGGGGCGGGAAGCCGACTTAAATGTCAGGTGTTTTTTTACCCTACGAACACCTGATGACCCTTCATTGCGCTTCCCGCCATTCTATTCGTCCATACATGCGAATAGAATGATCTAATCCTATTGGTTTTCATTTTAACTTTTCATTTGTTTCCAACTATTTAGCCAGCCTGTTTTTACATCAAGAAGTACAGCATCTGGTAGGGTTGGAATTCCGGAAAAATTTATCTATATTGATGCGGATCAGCACCGGGATTTCGAGTATGAACAAGATTATTGGGACAGCTGCCATCATATTGACAGGGATAACCGGACTGGCCGAGGCCAAGCCGCTAAACCTGTCCACCAAATCCCGCGTAAGCCTGTTTCGCTCGCAAACTTCTGTGCTGGATGGACGTGCCGCAAGCCAATATTCGAACTCTGTACGTTTACAGCCCAAACCGGTGATCACCCAAGGCAAAGGCGGCTCACTAAGTTATACCGGCCGTTATAGCGGGCCTTACCTGGATATGGCGCGTTCTGCGGCGCGACGACACGGGGTTCCCGAAGATCTGTTCTTGCGGCTTATTCAGCAGGAATCCGGTTGGAACCACCGCGCGAAATCGCACAAGGGGGCCTTGGGGCTGGCGCAGTTGATGCCGGCCACGGCACGCCGCTTGAATGTGAACCCGCGGGTGCCACGGGAAAATCTGGAAGGCGGGGCGCGGTATCTGCGCCAGCAGTATGACCGGTTCCGTTCATGGCGGCTGGCCCTTGCGGCCTATAATGCCGGACCCGAAGCGGTGCAGAAATACGGCGGTGTTCCGCCATACCGCGAGACCAAGAATTACGTTCGCAAGATCTGGGGCAGCTAGGGCGCTGCCTCACGGGCCGTTGTTGGTGCCACCTAACGCTGGTCAAGCTTGACAAAAAATGAATTGGAGGAAAGCGCGATCAATAAGGATCATTACAAGAGAACCGTTGCCGGCACAGGTTTCACTCCGGATTTTCTTTTGGCAACGCTTGTTTCGATTTGCCTTTTCTTTCCGGTTGGCGGGAATGCTGGCGAAACATTATACCGGTTGGTGAATGATCGCGCGATTGCCCCGCTGGAGCATTTCCGCGAATGTGAACATTGCCCCGAAATGATTGTCATGCCGCCGGTGACCTTCATGATGGGCGCGATACGGGGCGAGTCCCGCACCCCGTTCAACATGTATGGCCCACTTGACGACACAACCCTTGTTCCACGTGTGCGCGGACCTGACGAGATAAACATCATACCAAGCGAACATCCGCGACATCCTGTCAAAATGGATATCCCCTATGCAATAGCCCGTAACGAAACCACCCGCGCCGAGTGGATGGCATGTGTCGACGATGGCGGCTGCACATATGTGCCGGATCATTGGGTCTTGCAGCCAAGAGGGGCACACGCACCGCTCGGGCCAAACCATCCCGTGATCAACGTCTCTTATCTGGATGTGCAGGAGTATGTGGCCTGGCTCAATGCGCAGGTCGGGGCCAAGGTTTACCGTCTGCCGACCGAAGCGGAATGGGAATATGCGGCGCGGGCCGGAACGCAGACGCGGTTCGCGCAAGGGGATGATCTGACCGCGGATCAGGCAAATTTCTCGCGCAGGGGTACCGAACAGTTGCGCCGTGGGGTGTTGATGCCAAACCTTGTAGATCGCTATCAACCCGTGCCCGTTGATAAGCTTGATGCCGCGAACGCATGGGGTGTGCGGCATATGTCTGGGAATGTAAAGGAACTGACTTTGTCCTGCTGGACGGATCAGCATTTAGGTCTGGCAACGGACAGCGCGTATCTTGCGAACTCAAGGTCACAGGATTCATGCAAATGGGGCCGTCGTGTCAGTAAAGGCGGGGGTACCATAACGGGATGGATCATCTACGGCCGGCGAGGCGTATGCGTCCCTTGGAGACAAGACGTGTGGAAGATTTAGGTTTTCGCGTTATTCGGGAATTGATTCAAACCCAATCAAATTGAATTCATACAGCACCCCGAACGCAATTGCTTGCGCAAACGCTGCCTCGGCCTGCTGTGTAAAGACATGATTATGAATGGATTGGATACGCCCTAAACTTCCGACAGTTCCTTTTCATGCATCCATGCCGCATGGCGCGGGGCCTTTTTGGTGCGGTCCCATTCGTTCAGCATGTCCCATTTCACCGTGTCCAGTTTGGCCAGCATAGCATCTTCTTCGGGATCTGGGCAGGCCAGTTCCAGACGGTGACCGCTGGGATCGAAGAAATAGATCGAGTGAAAGATCGAGTGATCCGTCACGCCCAGAACCTCGACACCGTTGGCCTCGAGATGATCGCGGAATTTCAGAAGTTCTTCGCGGTCCTTCACCTTGAAGGCCAGATGCTGGGTCCAGACCGGGGTGTTCGGGTCGCGCCCCATTTCGGGCAGGGTGGGCAGTTCAAAGAAGGCCAGCACATTGCGGTTCCCCGCATCCAGAAACACATGCATGTAGGGATCCGGATCATGGGTCGAGGGAACATGGTCTTCGGCGATTGCCAGAATGAAGTTCATATTCAGCATTTTACCATACCATTCAACGGTATCCTTGGCGTTTTTACAACGGTAGGCGACGTGGTGGATTTGTTCGATTTTCATCTTTGGCATCCTTTTCTGGTCTTGATCAGGGCAAGATATTTCACAATCGTTGCATTTGCAATGAATAATTGCGGGACCAAAGAAAGGGGTTGTGCCGCCTAACGGCGTCACCGAACGCACCCCTGCGGGGCGCGAAGGCCTGCGGCGCAGGTATTTAGGAAAAGAAGAAGTTAGCGTTCACGCCTGAATGCGGACGGGGTTTGCCCTGTGTGGTGCTGGAAGGCGCGGGTGAAATAGGCGGGGGATGTGAAACCCAGATCCGCCGCGACCTGCTGGATCGGGGTTTTGGTTTCACTTAACAGGCGGCGCGCCTCGAAGATGACGCGATCACTCAGCAGGGCCGAAGCTGGCCGGCCACATGCCTGATTGCAGACACGCGACAGATGGGTGGGGGTAACACCCAAAGCCTCGGCATATTCGGCGATATTCATGCCCGAGCGATATTCGGTTTCGATCATTTCGGTAAACCGGGTGGTCAGGCGTTGGGCCGCATCGGGGGCTTTGTTGTCGACCTCGTGCAGCAGGATCTGGCGCCGCATCCAGACGGCCAGCAGGCCGGTGTGGTGGTGGATGGCGCGCACGCGTTCCGGTTGGCTGCCTTCCAGTTCGCGTTGCAGATTGTCCAGAATACCGGTGACTTCGGCCTGCGGGGTCGCATCGCGGATACGCAGGTGGGTCGGCATGACCGGCAAGGGAAAGCCCAGATCGCGCGGGATGAAAATGGCGGTGCCGAACACCTGTGTCGACACCTCGAAACCATGCATCACGCCGGACGGAATGAATACCGCATTATGTGCCCCGTAACCGCGTGTGGTGCCGGCGACGGTGATACGCCCCTGACCACGGGTAAACCACAGCAAAAGGTTGGAACTATAGCTGCGCATTGCCTCGACACGCCAGCGCCCGCCCTGGGCCAGACGTGGAATCGGAGTCATACGGACTTCGGGTAGTTTGTTTGCTAATTCTGTCATTGTCTGCCTCGGACGGTGGGCATTTTGCCCTTGTTTTCAGGCAGCCTACGCCGGTAAGCCGCCGCATCCAAACAAAAAATGCACGTTTAGGCAGAACTGCGCGGATCGTGGCCGATGGGTTACGCCGGGATATATGGTTGCCAGCCCTTCATGCGGGCGCGAAACCATGTGCGTTGACGTTTGGCGTATTGGTGGCTGGCGGTGCAGGCGGCCTTGCGTGCCTCTTCCAGCGACAGTTCCCCGCGGATATGGGCGATCAGTTCCGGCGCACCGATGGCCTTTGACGACAGATGCGCGGGGTTCCAGCGGAGTTTCATCACGCGGGCCTCGTCCAGCGCGCCATTTTCCAGCATCAGGTCAAAGCGCCGGTTGATCCGGTCATTCAGCCAGTCGCGATCGGCGTTGATCACAATCGGGATGACATCATTCAGCGGCAACAGCGGTGGCGGGGTGGCATCCTGCCAGTCGGCCAGACTGCGGCCGGTGGCGTGCAGTACTTCCCAGGCGCGCTGCACCCGCATCGGGTTTTGCACATCAATACGAGCGCGGGTGGTGTCGTCCAGTTCGGCCAGTAGGGCAGGCAGGCCACCATCGGCCAGCAAAGCCCCGGCCTGTGCGCGGATATCGGGCGGGGTGCGGGGGATCTCGGCCAGCCCCTCGGTCAGGGCGCGAAAATACAGGCCGGTGCCGCCGGTAATGATCGGGCGGGCAGGGGGATTTGCCAGAATATCCCCCACCTGTCGCAGCCAGTGCCCGACAGAATAATCCGCATCAAACGGAACGTGGCCATAGAGCAGATGCGGCGCACGGGCCAGATCGGCATCATCGGGGCGTGCGGTCAGCACCCGCCAGCCGTCAAACACCTGCAAGGCATCGGCGTTGATGATCACCCCGCCGCTGTTTTGCGCGATCTGTAGCGCCAGCGCCGACTTGCCCGAGGCCGTCGGCCCCGCGATCAAAACGGGCATATCTGCCGGTATGGAATTAATATCGACCAAATGCCGCCCCTTTCACGGTTTGCCGTTGAACCCCCCCGCTTTTTGCGACATTTTAACCAAAACGCAAACACCAAGATTTCTGCGGGGGCAAATCAGCATGAACGACAGCGACAATACAACCGACACAGAAGGCGAAAAACCGGCCTTCAAACGGGTTATGCTAAAAATTTCCGGCGAGGCACTGATGGGCGATCAAGGCTATGGCCTGCACCCGCCCACGGTCGAGCGCATCGCCCGTGAAGTCAAATCGGTACATGATATGGGCACCGAGATTTGCATGGTCATCGGTGGCGGCAACATCTTTCGCGGGCTGCAAGGCTCGGCGCAGGGGATGGAGCGCACCACGGCCGACTATATGGGCATGCTGGCCACTGTGATGAACGCGCTGGCGATGCAGGCCGCGCTGGAGAGCCTTGGTGTGTTCACCCGCGTGATCAGTGCCATTCCGATGGATCAGGTCTGCGAGCCTTATATCCGCCGTCGCGCCGTGCGCCATCTTGAGAAAAAGCGTGTGGTTATCTTTGCCGCGGGCACCGGCAACCCCTATTTCACCACCGACACCGCCGCCACATTACGCGCCAATGAAATGGCCTGCGAGGCGATCTTCAAGGGCACCAAAGTGGACGGGGTTTACGACAAGGATCCGGCGAAATTCGACGATGCCAAGCGGTATGACCGTGTATCCTATGACGAGGTGCTGCAAAAACATCTGGGCGTGATGGACGCCAGCGCGATTGCGCTTGCCCGTGACAACAACCTGCCGATCATTGTCTTTTCGCTGGACGAGCCAGGCGGCTTTCGCGGTATTCTGGCCGGGGAAGGCACCTATACAACGGTTCATAGTTAACCCTATATTAGCGATAACGCGCCACAAGCGGAACGAAGAAAAGAGTGAACAGCCATGTCAGATGAAATCGAAATCGACCTTGATGATCTTCAACGCCGGATGGAAGGGGCGCTCGCGTCGCTTCGCACAGAATTTGCCAGTTTGCGCACCGGACGGGCCTCGGCCTCGATGCTGGAGCCGGTGATGGTCGAGGCTTACGGCCAGAAAACGCCGATCAATCAGGTGGGCACGGTGAATGTGCCCGAACCGCGCATGGTAACCATCAATGTCTGGGATAAATCCATGGTGCAGGCGGTGGAAAAGGCGATCCGCGAAAGTGGCCTCGGGATAAATCCGCAGTTGAACGGCACCATCATCATGCTGCCGATCCCCGAGTTGAACGAGGAGCGCCGCCGCGAGCTGTCAAAGGTCGCCGCGCAATATGCCGAACATGCCCGCGTAGCGGTGCGCAATGTGCGCCGTGACGGGATGGACCAGCTGAAAAAGGCGTTGAATGACGGCATGTCGGAAGACGACAACAAGATTTGGCACGACGAGGTGCAATCGCTGACAGACAAGGCGATCGGGGCGATCGATGCCGCACTTGAGAACAAGCAAGAAGAGATCATGCAAGTATAGGTTCAAAGTTTAATTGTGAGAGGTAACATATTGGCGGATAAGGGAAAACCGGCAGGTGGCCCGACCCATGTGGCGATTATCATGGACGGGAATGGCCGCTGGGCGCAATCGCGCGGAAAACCGCGCCTGTTCGGCCATCGCGCCGGTGCGCGCCGCGTGCGCCAGATTGTCGAGGCTTGTCCCGATCTGGGGGTGAAGTACCTGACCATCTTTGCCTTTTCGACCGAAAACTGGAAGCGTACGCAGGCCGAGGTTTCCGGCCTGATGCTGCTGTTTCGCCGCTATATCCAGAAGGAAACACAGGCGCTGGTCGACAACGGCATCCGCGTGCGGTTCATTGGCGATCGGGTGAAACTGGACAAGAAACTGGTCGGCCTGATGGACGAGCTGGAGCGCGTGACGGCGCATAACGAATTGGTCAATATGACGGTGGCGCTGAATTATGGCGGGCGCGACGAAGTGGCACGCGCCACCAAACGGCTGGCCGAAGAGGTGGCAGCCGGACGCCTGAAGCCCGAAGATGTGGACGAGGAAACCCTGCCGCATTTTCTGGATACCTGCGTTTTACCCGACCCAGATCTGGTGATCCGCACCTCGGGCGAGGCGCGTGTCTCGAACTTCCTGCTGTGGCAGTCGGCCTATTCGGAATATGAATTCATCGATACGCTATGGCCCGATTTCACGCCTGATATTTTCGCCGAAGTCTTGGCGAAATACGGCACCCGCGAGCGCCGTTTTGGAGCAGTTCCGGTATGAGCAACAGCAAATGGGATGATCTGAAGCCGCGGGTTCTGTCCGCGATCGTGATGGCGCTGGTGGCGGGTGGGGCGGTCTGGGCCGGTGGGTATTGGTTCATTACCCTGATCGCGATTTCCAGCGGATTGATGTCATGGGAACTGACACGGATGCTGGTGCCCGATCAGGTGGAACGCCACCTTAGCTATGGCACCAATGCGGGTTTTGCGCTGGCACTGGCTACTTTTGTGCCGCCCTATCTGGCGGTGATCGCGCTGCTTGCACCGGTGTTATATGGCCTGATCGTGATCAAGCAAAAACGCCTGATGTTCGGCGCCTATTCGCTGCTGATCATGCTGGCAGGATACGGATTTATCTATTTGCGTCAGGATCTTGGACTGGTCTGGATGATCTGGTTGCTGCTGGTGGTCGTGGCCAGCGATATTGGCGGCTATGCCGCTGGCCGCCTGCTGGGCGGGCCGAAATTCTGGCCGGCGATCAGCCCCAAGAAAACATGGTCCGGCACGATTGCCGGCTGGGTCGGGGCCGCATTGGTCGGCTGGTATTTCAGCGCCTCTTACGGATTGTGGAGCGGCCTGCCGCTGTTTTCGCTTCTGGTGGCGTTTGCCGCACAGATGGGCGACATCGCCGAAAGCGCGATCAAACGCAAAACCGGCATCAAGGATTCTTCCAACCTGATCCCCGGTCACGGCGGGTTCATGGACCGGTTTGACGGCATGCTGGGGGCTTCGGTTGTGGTGTTGGCGGCGGTGGTTCTGGCAGGCTTTCCTTTCGGGGCCGGATAGGACATGCGCAGGGTCAGCATATTCGGCGCGACCGGCTCGATCGGGCAAAGCGCGATTGACCTGATTGCGCGGGAACCGGACAAATATCAGGTGGTGGCGCTGACCGGCGGGCGCAATATCGCACAACTGGCCAAGGATGCGCGGGCGCTGCGGGCCGAAGTGGCGGTCACGGCCTTTCCCGAATATCTGGGTGATTTACAGGCAGCACTTGCGGGCAGCGGTATTGAATCCACGGCGGGCGAGGCGGCCTTGATCGAGGCGGCGGACCGGCCTGCGGACTGGATTCTTTCGGCGATTGTCGGTGCGGCCGGTTTGGCGCCGGGGCTGCGGGCCTTGCGACAGGGTACCACTCTGGCGCTGGCGAACAAGGAAAGTCTGGTCGCCGCAGGCCCGTTGCTGATGGCCGAGGCGCGCAAATACGGCGCAACCATCCTGCCGGTGGACAGCGAACATTCCGCCATCTTTCAGGCGCTGGTGGGCGAGGATATTGCCAAGGTCGAGCGCATCATCATCACCGCGTCGGGCGGTGCCTTTCGCGACTGGCCGCTGGAAAAACTGGCCACCGCAACCCTGAAACTGGCGCAGACCCATCCCAACTGGGACATGGGTCAGCGCATCACCATCGACAGCGCCAGCATGTTTAACAAGGCGCTGGAGGTGATTGAAACCAATGAGTATTTTGATGTGCGTCCCGAGCAGATCGAGGTGATCGTGCATCCGCAATCTATGGTCCACGCCCTTGTCGGCTTTGTCGATGGCGCGCTGATGGCCCATGTTGGCCCCGCCGATATGCGCCATGCCATCGGCTACGCGCTGCACTGGCCAAAGCGGGGCCATGTACCGGTCGAGCGTCTGGATCTTGCCAAACTGGGCAAGCTGGAATTCCGCGCCCCGGACGAGCTGCGCTGGCCCGCCCTGCGGTTGGCCCGCGAGGTGATAAAGGCGGGCGGTCTGACAGGGGCCACATTCAACGCCGCCAAGGAGGTCGCGCTGGATGCTTTCATCGGCGGGCAGATCGGGTTTATGCACATGGCCGAGGTGGTGGAAGAGGTACTGAACCGCACTTCAAGCGACAATCGCCTTGATAATGCCGTGATCACCCTTGATATGGTGCGCAAGACAGACCATCTGGCACGACAGACCGCCAAAGATATCATTCGCCAGCGGCAGGCATAAAGGACACCACCTTGGATTTCGCAAGTATACTTCCGGTTTTTGGCAATTTTGCATTTACGGTCGCGGCCTTTATCGTTGCCCTGTCGGTGATCGTGGCCATTCATGAATACGGCCATTACATCGTTGGTCGCTGGACCGGCATCCATGCCGAGGTGTTTTCACTGGGCTTTGGCCCGACCCTGTGGTCGCGTGTTGATAAACGCGGCACCAAATGGCAGATCGCAGCCTTGCCCTTTGGCGGCTATGTCAAGTTTCTGGGCGACGCGGACGCTGCCAGCGGCAAGGACGGCGAGGCCATCAGCAGCCTGTCGGATGAGGAAAAGCGCCACACCATGCATGGCGCGCCCCTATGGGCGCGGTTCCTGACGGTGCTGGCGGGGCCGGTGTTCAACTTTATTCTGGCGATCATTGTTTTTGCCGGTCTGGCGCTGGTGGACGGGATTTCCACCTATCCGCCCAAAATCGCCACGGTTTACGAATTGCCCGAAGGGCTGTCCGAGCTGGAACCCGGTGACACGCTGGTGGCCATCGAAGGCGTGCGCTTCCCCGATGAAGAGGGCTATGGCGCTTTCCTTGACGCACTGCCCAGCAAGCCGAAATTATCCTATACGGTCTTGCGCGATGGCAAGGAAGTCACGGTTTCCGGTCCGCCCCTGTCCCCGACGCGGGTCAATGCGGTGACACCGGGCTGGGCGGCGGACAAGGCCGGTATTCAGGTGGATGACGTCATTCTGGAGATCGGTGGCACCAAGGTTTACGAATTTGGCCAGATGATCCCGTTGATCAATGACAGTGCAGGCAAGCCGACGGTGATCAAACTGTGGCGTGACGGTAAGGTGCTGGAATACACGATCGAGGCGCAGAAACGCGACCTGCCGATTGCCGATAACCAGTTCGAGACCCGTTATATCATGGGGATCAGCGGTAGCCTGTTCTTTGAATCCGCCCGCGAACGCCCCGGTATAGGCGAGGCGCTGCTGATCGGTGCCAAAGGCACATGGGGTGTGATCACCCAGTCGATTTCCGGTCTGACCCATATGATTGCCGGCAAGATCAGCAGTTGCAACCTGTCCGGCCCCGTGGGCATTGCCAATATATCAGGCGAACTTGCGCGGCAGGGTGTGTTGGCGTTTTTGTATTTCATTGCCATGCTGTCCACCGCAGTTGGTCTGATGAACCTGTTTCCTGTGCCGGTGCTGGATGGTGGGCACCTGGTGTTTTTCAGCTACGAGGCTGTGGCAGGCAAACCGCCCAGCGACAAGGTGCTGAATATTCTGATGACAGCCGGCTTTGCCATGATCCTGATGTTGATGGGGTTTGCACTCTATAACGACTTCATGTGCCCATAAGAGGGCCGTTATTCCCGCCCTATTCTTGCCTTATTTCGATATTACATTGCGAATATCGTAAGTTTGAGTCTGGGATTGGCCCTATGGAAATGATCCAAAACAGTTATCGCGGGTTGTCGCTTTTGATTGATATCAATTGGGACCGGTTGTTGTATCTGGCCACAATCGTTGGCGCCCTGTGGGGCGGGGCATTTTTCGGCTCTCTTGCGCTTAACTGAATTTTCACTTTCAAAACAGTAAATACTATAATCGAATGGTTTAGTTTATTCGGTTCTATGGTGTTTGGCCTTTTGACAAGCCATTACCGACCCGTTAGCTAGGTATCAGGGATATCTAAACGGATTGGGTTTCATGACCGATATAAAAGCCGGTAGAGCAGTGACATATAATGCAGTCAAAGCAGTGATTTGTCGTGTTTCGCTTATATTATTTTTAGCATTATCAATGACATATGTTGCCTTGCCCAATGCGGCGCAAGCGCAATCATACCGATTTAACCAAGTCAAGATCGAGGGAAACCAGCGGATCGAACCCGCAACCATCCTGACTTATGCAGGAATCGCCCGCGGGGAAACCGTGTCGGCGGCGCAGTTGAACGACGCTTACCAGCGGATTTTGAACAGCGGGTTGTTTGAATCCGTTTCGGTCGAGCCGCGTGGTGGCACCTTGGTGATCAAGGTGAAGGAATTCCCGACAATCAACCGGATCAGTTTTGAAGGCAACAAGCGGTTGAAAGATGCCGATCTGGCACAAATTGTCCGGTCCCAGTCCCGCCATGTCTATAGCCCGTCAACGGCAGAGGCGGATGCCGCTGTTCTGACCGAGGCCTACAGCCAGCAGGGGCGTTATTCGGCCACTGTGACGCCAAAAATCATCCGCCGTTCTGAAAACCGCGTTGATTTGGTGTTTGAAATTGTCGAAGGCAAGGTTGTTGAAATTGAACGGCTTAGCTTCGTTGGCAACCGTATCTTTTCCGACCGTCGCCTGCGGCGGGTTCTTGAAACCAAACAGGCCGGTGTGTTCAGGTCCATTATCCAGAAAGATACCTTTATTCCGGATCGGGTGGAATTCGACAAACAGGTCCTGCGCGATTTCTACCTGTCACGCGGCTATATCGATTTCCGCGTGCTGTCGGTCAATTCGGAAATCGCCCGCGAACGCAACGGGTTTTTCCTGACGTTCAATGTGCGCGAAGGACAGCGTTTCAAATTTGGCGAAATCTCGGCTGTTAGTGATCTGCCCGAGGTGGACGCCGAAGAATTCATGCGCGCCGTCAAGATCAAATCGGGAAAGACATATACACCGGTTGCCGTTGAAACCACAATTTCCCGGATGGAACGGCTGGCGATCCAAAAAGGCATGAACTTCATTCGGGTTGAGCCGCGCGTCACCCGCAATGACCGCGACCTGACGCTGGATATAGAATTTGTGATCAGCCGTGGCCCGCGTGTCTTTGTCGAGCGCATCGACATCGAGGGCAATGCAACGACACTGGACCGCGTAATCCGCCGCCAGTTCAAAGTGGTCGAGGGTGACCCGTTCAACCCGCGCCAGATTCGCGAAGCGGCAGAGCGTATCCGTAACCTCGGGTTCTTTAGCAAAGCAGATGTAAACGCCCGTGAGGGGACCGGACCGGATCAGGTCATTGTGGATGTTAATGTTGCCGAACAACCGACGGGCAGTCTTGACCTTGGGGCGTCTTATGGCACCGATGGTGGTCTTGGGTTTAGCATCGGTTTCCAGGAAAGCAATTTTCTGGGCCGCGGCCAAAGCTTCAATTTCTCCCTGAATACTGCAAGCGAAACAAATTCGGTTCGATTTAGCTTTGTTGAACCGGCGCTGTTGGGACGTAAAGTGCGCCTAAGGTTTAGCGGCAACTACGCGACAACCGAAGGGTTCAATTCGACATTTGACACCCGTAAGGCCAGTTTTGGTATCGGGCTTGAATTTCCGATCAGCGAAAATGGCCGACTTGAGCTGCGCTATCAACTTGGTTCCGACAAGATTTTCAATCTGGCAACGCCGGTTGCGCCTCTGGTTATTTCCCCGATTCTACAAGCAGAAGAAGCCGAAGGGACGGTCATAACCAGCCAGTTGGGCTATGGATTTAGCTATGACACACGGCGGACTGGTTTAAACCCCAATGCCGGTATTGTGCTACGCTTTGGTCAGGACTTTGCCGGACTGGGCGGAGATTCCCAATTTATCAAGACGACAGCATTGGCCGGGGCTGAAACCAAGGTCTACAACGAAGAGGTGACGCTACGGGCTGTATTTGAAGGCGGGGCGATTGCATCGCTCTCCGGAACAAACAGCCGGGTTAACAATCGTTTCTTCTTGAACGGCGCCAAAATGCGCGGATTTGAATCCCTCGGGATCGGGCCACGTAATGGCAATGACGTCAACGGGAACGCCTTGGGCGGCAATATGTTTGCAGTGATGCGGTTTGACGCCGAATTCCCGCTGGGCTTGCCGGAAGAATACGGCATCAAAGGCGGTTTGTTTCTGGATGTCGGGTCGGTTTGGGGGCTGGATAATACCTATGGATCCGGCGTTGATGATACATTGCACTGGCGCTCGTCTATCGGGTTCTCGATCTTGTGGACCACGGGCATTGGGCCGTTGCGGTTTAACTTCTCTAAAGCATTGCAAAAAGAGGATTATGATCGCGACCGTTCGTTCGAGCTGACGATCCAGACCCAATTCTGATATGTCTTTGCGCGGGCTCATTCTGGCGGTGCTGTTTGCAACAGGGCTGGGGCTGGGATGGTCCGGCCAAAGTACTGCCCAGACAACATCAGACCCGCCACAAGCAATTCTGACAATAGATCCAGAGCGCCTGTTTGCTGATTCGCTGTTCGGGGAAAGGGTGGTTGCCGAAATAGCGGCTGATACAGAAAAGCTTCAGAAAGAGTTCCAGCGGCTGGAAGCAGATTTGACCGCCGAGGAAAAAGACATCACCGAAAAACGGGCCACGATGGCGCCAAAGGATTTCCGGATTCTGGCGGATGCTTTTGACGCGAAGGTTCAGGAAATCCGGCGCACGCAGGATGCCAAAGCGCGTGAGCTTGAGGGGCGGCTGGATCAGGAACGGGCTGCGTATCTGAATCTGATCCTGCCCATTTTGGGCGAGTTGATGAATGAACGTGGCGCTGCAGTTGTTCTGGATAACCGGATGGTTTTTGCGGTGGCCAGCGGTGTCGATATTACCGACGAGGCCCTGCAGCGGATCGACGCCACATTGGGCGATGGTAAAACGCAGGATGCAGCCCCACAAGAATAGCGTCAAATCACCTTGCATTGTTGCACTGGCTGCTTGTCTGGGCGTGGCGGAGTTGTTAATCAAATAGTGAAAACATAATAACTCATAGGACCAAGCGACATGGCCGAGCAGATGACCGAAGCAGATCTGGATATCATTCAGCGGATTATTCCGCATCGCTATCCGTTTTTGCTGATCGACAAAGTGGTGGATATAAAATCGAACGAAAGCGCGATTGGTATCAAGAATATCACCTTTAACGAGCCACAGTTTCAGGGCCATTTCCCGGGCGCACCAATCTTTCCCGGCGTGATGATTGTCGAAGCCATCGCCCAGACCTCTGCCGTTCTGGTCGGCATCACGCTTGATCTGGTCGACAAGGATCTGCTGGTTTATTTCATGAGCATCGACAAATGCAAATTCCGCCGCAAGGTGGTGCCGGGCGACGTTCTGGAACTGCATGTCGAGGTGCTGCGCGGCTCCAAGAAAATCTGGAAATTCCGTGGTGTGGCCAAGGTGGGCGATGAAGTCGCCGCCGAAGCCGAGATCGTTGCGATGATCGACCTGCTCGAGGATAAATAATGGCGGTTCACCCCACAGCGGAAATCCACGCAAGCGCCGTTGTCGAAGACGGGGCGGTGATAGGCGAAGGCTGCCGGATTGGCCCGTTCTGCTGCGTTGGGCCAAAGGTGGTTCTGGGTCCAAAGGTGCATCTGAAAAGCCATGTGGTAATCACCGGCATGACCGAGGTGGACGAGGAAACCGTGATCTTTCCCTTTGCCACGGTCGGGGAAATCCCGCAGGACCTGAAATTCAAAGGCGAGGAAACCCGCCTGATCATCGGCAAACGCAACCGCATCCGAGAGGGGGCCACCCTGAACACCGGCACCGAAGGTGGTGGCGGGGTGACAAGGGTGGGCGATGATTGCCTGATCATGACCGGCGCCCATGTGGCCCATGACGCGACTGTCGGCAACAATGTGGTGATGGCCAATCAGGTTGCCATCGCCGGTCATTGCGTGATCGAGGATGATGTGATCATCGGCGGGCTGTCCGGCATCCATCAGTTTGTGCGAGTTGGCCGCGGTGCCATCATTGGCGCGGTAACGATGGTCACCAATGATGTGATCCCGTTCGGGTTGGTGCAATCCTCGCGCGGGGTGCTTGACGGGCTGAACCTTGTCGGTCTGAAACGGCGCGGGGTGGATCGTGCCGACATCACAGCACTACGCGCCGCTTACCAGATGTTGGCCCAGGGCGAGGGGGCCTTTCAGGAACGCGCCGCCCGTCTGGCCGCTGAAAACGACAGCGCCTATGTGCGGGAAATCACCGATTTCATAACGGGCGCCAGTGACCGCTCGTTTCTGACGCCGAAATAGCACGATGGAACCGCGCCTTGCCATACTCGCCGGAACCGGCGCCTTGCCACAGATACTGGCGGCGGGTGATCCGCAGGCGGTGTTTGTCAGTTTTGCCGGTGTGGACGTTGAGGTGCCGGATGGCCTGATCCATCAGCCTGCTGCGTTTGATCGGCTCGGCACCCTGTTTGAGGATCTGCACAGCCACGGCGTGACCGAAGTTGTTTTTGCCGGCGCCATGAGCCGCCCCGCGCTGAACCCCGCCAGTTTTGACGCGAAGATGATGACCCTTGCACCACGCCTGATGGCGGCCATGGGGCAGGGGGATGACGCCCTGCTGCGCGAGGTCGCGGCGGTGTTCACCGAAGAAGGGTTTGTCGTCAAGGCGGCACATGAAGTTGCCCCCGATCTGATGTTACCCGCCGAAACCCGTATTGGCCCGGTGCCAAAAAAACAGGACGTTGCCGATGCGCAAAAGGGGCTGGATATCCTGACCGCCCTTGCCTCGATGGATGTGTCCCAAGCTGTTGTTGTCGCGGGCGGTCAGGTGCTGGGTATCGAGGTCATTCAGGGCACCGATGCCATGCTGGGTTTTGTCGCCCAGACGCCCACCCATCTACGCCGCGCCAAAGGGGTGCTGGTGAAGGGGCCAAAACCCGGGCAGGACATGCGCATTGATGTGCCGACCATCGGGCCCGACACCGTGCGCGCCGCCGCTGCCGCCGGTCTGGCCGGTATCTATATTCCAGCGGGCGGGGTGAACGTGTTGCAGCGCGATAAGGTGGAACAGGCGCTGGCCGAAACCGGCCTGTTCCTGCAAGCACGCTGATGCGGTTTTACCTGATCGCAGGCGAGCCTTCGGGCGATGCCTTGGGTGCGGCGCTGATGGCGGGGTTAAAGGAACTTCTGCCCGATGTGGAATTCTCCGGTGTTGGCGGCCCGCTGATGCAGGCGCAAGGGTTGCACAGCCAGTTCCCGATGGACGAGCTTTCGGTGATGGGGCTGGCCGAAGTGCTGCCCAAATACCGCGCCCTGAAACGCCGCATTGCCGAATGCGCGGAAACGGTGCTGGCGCAGAAACCCGACGCGCTGATCACCATCGACAGCCCCGATTTCTGCCTGCGGGTGGCCAAAATCGTCAAGGCGCAAAGCAACACCAGAACCATCCACTACGTCGCCCCGTCGGTCTGGGCATGGCGTGAAGGGCGTGCCGCGAAAATGGCTCGCGTGATTGACCATGTGCTGGCCCTGCTGCCGTTCGAGCCACCCTTGATGCAGGCCGCTGGCATGGGCTGTGATTTCGTCGGCCATCCGGTGGTGGCCGAGCCACAGGCCACACCCGATCAAGCGCAAGATTTCCGCACCCGCCACGGCCTGAACGACGCGCCATTGCTGTTGGCCTTGCCGGGGTCGCGCCGTGGCGAAGTCGAACGCCTGATGCCGGTCTTTGGCGAAACCGTCCGCCAATTACTCAACGAGCACCCAAAGATGCGTATCGTACTGCCTGCCGCCCCGTCGGTCGCCGCACGGGTGCGGGAGTTGGCCTCTGGCTGGCCTGTGTCCCCGCTGGTTCTGGATGCCGCCATCCTGCCGGAAAAACGCGCCGTTTTTGCCGCCGCCGATGTGGCGCTGGCCGCGTCGGGCACGGTTTCGCTGGAACTGGCCGCTGCCAATACGCCGATGGTGATTGCCTATGATATGAACTGGCTGTCTCGGAACCTGATTGGCCGGATGCTGAAGGTAGACACGGTGACACTGGTCAATTTGGTGTCCGAAACCCGCGTGGTGCCGGAATTTCTTGGCAAAAACTGTGTGCCGGACAAGATCGCCCTGGGTGTGCTTGCGGTGTTGAACAACCCGCAAAATCAGCAACAGGCAATGGCCCTGACAATGGAGCGCCTTGGCCGCGATCAGGAACCGCCGGGATTACGTGCGGCCCGGGCGGTATTACAAGCACTGTAGCCGATCTTTGTTCCATGGGCTGTCGCCCGTTTTCGCCTGAAACGCTCCACTGGAGCGTTTCCAAGACGGCTCAAACTCCCCGCCGGAGGCATGGAATCTATTTTACTACGCCCAGAATTCAATCTCCCCGCCAAATCCAGCCCCCGCCAAAGATCCGGCTGCCCCCATCCTCGTAAAACACACAAGCCTGACCCGGTGAAACGCCTTCTTCCGGCTCCAGCAACTCCACCTCTGCCGTAGTGGCCGACAATGGCCGCACAATCGCCGCCCGTGGCGGACGGGTCGAGCGCACCTTGACCGCCAGATGCCATTCGTCCTGACTGTCAAACGGCGCATCCCCCAGCCAGTTGATTTCGCGCACCGGAATGATCCGTGTGGTCAGCGCCTCTTTCGGACCCACCACAACCTCGCGCTTATCCGCATCCAGCCGCACCACATATAACGGGTCTTCCAGCCCGCCAATGCCAAGGCCGCGCCGCTGGCCGATGGTATAATGGATCACCCCGCGATGATCGGCCAGCACATTGCCATCCATATCCACAATCTTGCCCGGGCTGGCCGCCTCGGGCCGCAGTTTTTCAATCAATGCCGCGTAATTGCCATCGGGCACGAAACAAATGTCCTGACTGTCCGGTTTATCCGCCACCGCCAGCCCGTGCTTCACCGCCAAAGCCCGCGTTTCAGCTTTGGATTCAAGATGCCCCAAAGGAAAGCGCAGAAAATCCAGCTGCTCTTGCGTGGTCGGGAACAGAAAATAGCTCTGATCACGCATCGGGTCCGCCGCCATATGCAATTCGGCCCCGCCCACACCCCCTTTGCGCTGGATATAATGCCCCGTCGCCATGCAATCGGCGTCCAGATCGCGTGCTGTGGCCAGCAGGTCCTTGAACTTCACCCGCTCGTTGCAGCGAATGCAGGGCACCGGTGTCGCCCCCGCCAGATAACTGTCGGCAAATTCGTCAATCACTGTTTCCTTGAAGATATTCTCGTAATCCAGCACGTAATGCGGGAATCCCATTTCCTCGGCCACGCGGCGGGCATCATGGATATCGATACCGGCACAACAAGCCCCCTTTTTGGCCAGCGCCGCCCCGTGGTCATACAACTGCAACGTGACCCCGACCACATCATAGCCCTCGGCCGCCAGTTCGGCCGCCACGACCGAGCTGTCAACACCACCTGACATGGCCACAACCACGCGGGTATCTTTGGGGGGCTTGGCAAAACCAAGCGAATTAACTGGGTGTGTCATTAGGGAGCCGTTCATAAGGGTTAGCAGGGTATTTCGGAATATAGGAAAATGCGAACTATTAACAAGGCCGCGTTTCATTCCTCTTTAATCACGTTGTCGCAGATTGGGCAAAACCAGCAAGAGGGACAAGTGATGTATCTAAAGAAAGTTGATGGTCCGCGCGCCGTTACCCTGCCGGACGGCAGTATCATGACCCGCGCCGATTTGCCGCCTGCCAGCACACGCCGTTGGGTGGCCAGCCGCAAAGCCGCGGTGGTCAAGGGGGTGGTTTTCGGACTGATTCCCTTAAAAGAGGCCCTGAAACTCTATGGTCTTAGTCAGGAAGAGTACGATTCTTGGCGCTCTGCCATTGAAAATCATGGTGAGAACGCCCTGAAAACCACATCTTTACAAAAATATCGACAACTTTAGGAAGAATTCTACAAATGTTCCGCTATAGTAACTTGTAGTTAACCAATTGGGGGCAGGTTAACCATATTGCTGAAGGGTAAAAGAAGCGGAGAAGACTAGAATGCGTGTACTGCTGGTTGAGGACGATCCAACGACCTCCAAAAGCATCGAAATGATGCTGACTCATGCCAACCTGAATGTTTACTGCACCGACCTGGGTGAAGAAGGCATCGACCTGGCGAAACTTTATGATTACGATTTGATCCTTTTGGACCTTGGCTTGCCGGATATGAATGGCAACGAGGTGCTGCGCCAATTGCGACTGGCGCGGATTGATACGCCGATCCTGATTTTGACAGGTTCGGATGATACCGAAAACAAGATCAAGGCGTTCGGATTTGGCGCGGACGACTATCTGACCAAACCGTTCCATCGCGAGGAACTTGTGGCGCGGATCCATGCGATCATCCGCCGCTCAAAGGGACATTCGCAATCGATCATCCACACCGGAAAAATCGGCGTTAATCTGGATGCCAAAACGGTCGAGGTGGACAATAAGCCAGTGCATCTGACCGGCAAGGAATACCAGATGCTGGAACTGCTGTCCCTGCGCAAGGGCACGACCCTGACCAAGGAAATGTTCCTGAACCACCTGTATGGCGGCATGGATGAACCGGAATTGAAGATCATCGACGTGTTTATCTGTAAATTGCGCAAGAAACTGTGCGAGGCCACGGATGGTGAAAATTATATCGAAACCGTCTGGGGCAGGGGCTATGTGCTGCGCGATCCCGTGGCGGCCGAGATGGACGAAGCATTGGCCGTCGGGGCCTGACCGGTTTCGCTCCGCCAACGCGCGGTGCGAAATCATACGGCAGACCACCACTCTCCCTCTGGACCTCTTTGTGGTGCCCTCTTATCAATAAGGGAAACACAAAGGGGTCGGGATGGGATCGCGGATCAAAGTTGAGCAACTGGACGAGGATCAGGCCCGCGCCGAACTGGCGCGGCTGGCCGATGTCTTGAACCGTGCCAATCTGGCCTATCATACCCGGGACGCCCCCGATATATCGGATGCCGAATATGATGCCCTGAAACGGCGCAACGCGGCCATCGAGGCCCGCTTTCCCCACCTGAAACGCGCCGACAGCCCCAGTGATATTGTAGGGGCAGCACCGGCCGAAGGCTTTTCCAAAGTTAAACATGCGGTGCGGATGCTGTCACTTGGCAATGCCTTTACCGACGAGGATGTCTATGATTTCGACACTCGCATCCGCAAGTTTCTGGGCCTGGATGCAGATGCGGATCTGACCTATACTGCAGAGCCCAAGATTGACGGACTTTCGCTCTCCTTGCGCTATGAGCAAGGCAAGCTGGTGCAGGCCGCCACCCGTGGCGATGGCGAGGTCGGGGAAAATGTGACCCCGAATGCAATGACAGTTCAGGATATTCCCCATATTCTGATAAACGCCCCCGATATTCTGGAAGTGCGTGGCGAAGTTTACATGAGCCATGCCGATTTCCATACCCTGAACGAACGCCAACGGGCAAAGGGCGAAAAACCCTTTGCCAACCCGCGCAATGCTGCTGCCGGATCCCTTCGTCAGCTGGACGCGAGCATCACCAGATCCCGCCCGCTGAAATTCTTTGCCTATGCCTGGGGGGAACTGTCTGAACCGCTGGCCAAAACCCAGATGGGGGCAATTGAGTGGCTGGCAAGCCTTGGCTTTTCCACCAACCCGCTGACCCGGCTATGCAATGGTCCTGCGGAAATGATTGCCCATTACCGCGAAATCGAAAGCCGGCGCGCCACCCTTGGCTATGACATCGATGGCGTGGTTTACAAGGTGAACGACCTTGCCTTGCAACACCGGCTCGGTTTCCGCTCCACCACCCCCCGCTGGGCCATCGCCCATAAATTTCCTGCCGAAACGGCCTGGACCTGGCTGGAAAATATCGACATTCAGGTTGGTCGTACAGGCGCCCTGTCGCCGGTTGCCCGCCTGAAACCGGTGACGGTTGGCGGTGTGGTTGTGTCCAATGCCACCCTGCACAACGAGGATTACATCAAGGGGCTGGACTCCAAAGGCAACGTGATCCGCGACGGCAAAGACATCCGAATTGGCGACTGGGTGCAGGTCTATCGCGCCGGTGATGTGATCCCGAAAATTGCCGATGTCGATCTGACCAAACGCCCGGCTAATTCCAAACCCTACGAATTCCCGACCAAATGCCCCGAATGTGGTTCGGATGCGGTGCGCGAAAAAGGCGACGCGGTGCGCCGTTGCACCGGCGGAATCATTTGCCCCGCCCAAGCTGTAGAAAAACTGAAACATTTTGTTAGTCGCGGCGCGTTTGACATCGAAGGTCTGGGGGCAAAACAGATCGAAATGTTCTACCATGACGAACAATTGCCGATCCGCGAACCTGCCGATATCTTCACCCTTCAGGCCCGCGATGAAGCCAACCTGACCAAGCTGAAAAACCGCGAGGGCTGGGGCGAGAAATCGGCGCAAAACCTGTTCCGCGCGATTGAGGAAAAACGCAAAATTCCGTTGGATCGGCTGATCTTTTCGTTGGGTATCCGCCATGTGGGCGACAGCGCATCATCGCTGCTGGCCGATCACTACGGATCTTGGGAAAACTTCGAAGCGACCATCACCCGCGCCACCCTGAACGAGGGGCCGGAATGGGACGATCTGATCGGGATTGATGGGGTGGGCGATGTGATGGCCACATCGTTGATTACGGTCTTTCATCAGGAAAACGAGCGCGCTTCGATCGACCGGCTGATTGCCGAACTCGAGCCTCAGGATGCTGTGAAAACAGCGCCGGTCGACAGCCCCGTAGCCGGTAAAACCGTGGTCTTTACCGGCAGCCTTGAGAAAATGACCCGCGCCGAAGCCAAGGCCCGCGCCGAAGCTTTGGGGGCCAAGGTGTCCGGTTCGGTTTCAAAGAAAACCGATCTGGTGGTGGCCGGACCGGGTGCGGGCTCAAAGGCGAAAAAGGCCCAAAGTCTGGGTGTCGAAATGATCGACGAAGACGGCTGGCTGGCCCTGATCGGTGACTTGTGAGCGGGCGGCCGGAAATCCTGTTTCCGCTGTTCGCGGACTTGGAAACGCTTGAGGGTGTTGGCCCGAAAACCGCTGCGCATTTTGCCCAGCTGGGGGTGGAAAAACCGCGCGATCTGATTTTCACGCTGCCCCATAGTGGCATTGACCGCCAGCGCCGCGACAGTGTTCGCGATGTCACGGCACCTGCTGTGGTCACGGTCGAAGCCGTCGTGGGGCGGCATATCCCGCCTTCGGCGCGGGGGCGGCCTTATCGGGTTGAAATGACGGATGCAAAAACCACATTCCAACTGGTGTTTTTCCACGCGCACCCGGATTATCTGCAAAAAATCTTGCCGACTGGCCAGCGGCGCGTGGTGTCGGGCAAGGTGGAAATCTTTGACGGGATCGCGCAGATCGTGCACCCCGACCACGTGTTGCGGGTGGATGAAGCCGATGAAATTCTTGCATTCGAGCCGGTATATCCGCTGACCTCGGGCATTACCCAGCGATTGATGGCAAAGGCGGTCCATTCAGCGTTGACGCGGGTGCCTGAAGTTGCGGAATGGATCGATGCGGGGCAAAAGAAAAAGGTGAAATGGCCGGATTGGAGGGATGCTTTGGCGGCGGCCCATGCACCGCAAACCCGTGCCGATCTGGCAGCCGAGGCACCGGCGCGCGAGCGGCTGGCCTATGACGAACTGTTTGCCCATCAGTTAACGCTGGCGCTGGCGCGGGCGGTCGAGCGGCGGGGCAAGGGGCAGGTCTCGGTCGGGACGGGGGCCTTGCGGGGCAGGGTTCTGGCGTCTTTGCCCTATAAGCCAACAGGTGCGCAGGCCCGTGCGGTCAAGGAAATCGAGGCCGATATGGCCGGTCCCAAACGAATGAACCGCTTGTTGCAGGGCGATGTGGGCGCGGGCAAAACGCTGGTGGCGCTGATGGCTTTGCTGATCGCGGTTGAGGCGGGCGGGCAGGGGGTGATGATGGCCCCAACGGAAATTCTGGCGCGTCAGCATCTGGCGGGGTTGCAGCCCTTGGCCGAAGCCGCCGGTGTGGTGCTGGAAATTCTGACCGGTCGCGATAAGGGGGGCGAGCGTGCGGCGAAACTGGCGGCGCTGAAAACGGGCAAGATACAGATATTGGTCGGCACCCATGCGGTGTTCCAGAAGGACGTGGAATTCGCCGATTTACGGTTGGCGGTGGTGGATGAACAGCACCGGTTCGGGGTACGGCAGCGGCTGGAATTGTCGGCCAAGGGCGTGCATGCGGATGTGTTGGTGATGACGGCCACGCCGATCCCGCGCTCATTGTCGTTGGCGCAATATGGCGATATGGACGTGTCGGTGCTGGACGAAAAACCGCCCGGGCGCAAACCGATCCGCACGGCGATGGTATCAACCGGACGGGTGGACGAAGTGGTTGACCATATGCGCAAGGCGCTGGCGGAGGGGCGGCAGGCCTATTGGGTTTGCCCGCTGGTCGAGGAAAGCGAAGTCGTTGATATGGTCGCGGCCGAGGAACGGTTCAAAATGTTACGCGCAGCACTTGGCGAAGGGGTGGTCGGGCTGGTGCATGGGCAGATGCCGCCGGCGGACAAGGACGCGGCGATGAAACGGTTTGAAGCGGGCGAGACCAAGGTTCTGGTGGCCACAACCGTGATCGAGGTCGGGGTGGATGTGCCCAACGCAACGATTATGGTGATCGAGCGGGCTGAAAGTTTCGGGTTGGCGCAGTTGCACCAGTTGCGCGGGCGGGTCGGGCGCGGGAGCGAGCAATCGACATGTTTGCTGATGTATCAGCCGCCGCTGTCGGAAACGGCGGCGCGCAGGCTTGAGATTTTGCGCGAGACCGAGGACGGGTTTCGCATTGCCGAAGAAGATTTGGCCATGCGCGGGGCAGGGGATTTGATCGGCACCGCGCAATCTGGCTTGCCAAGGTTCCGGATTGCCGATCTGGAGCGGCAGGCGGGGTTGATGGCGGTGGCGCAAAGTGATGCGCGCAAATTGCTGGCCGAGGACCCAACCCTGGAAGGCGAACGCGGCAAGGCGGCGCGGGTGCTGTTATGGTTAATGGAACAGGATAAGGCAATTCGTTTGATTTCAGTTGGTTAGCCATAATTACACCATTTTGTTCACAAATGTTCTTAAAAAGTTCTTTACAAGTTAACGCAAATATAGGAACAAAGAGGCAACAGACAGAACATGAACATCAAAGGAGCCACACAATGCTCGCTGAAATCAAAACCGTCTACGCCCGATCCCACGCAACCCTTCTTCAGGATGCTGCGGGCGCCGCTGCCCTGATCATTATGCTGGGCGCAGCACTTTATATACCGGGACTGTTCTGAATCGAATTACTGACTTTGCCTGCCGTCTTTTGCCGGAAAATCCGCGTGCAATATGTCCCCACAGCTGCACGATGACACTTCTATCCCGGATATGAGAAGATTGCCTCTTTCTCGTCCAAGCGGAACCGGACCACATCAGACTTGGCCACTTGCCGCCGCCTTCTGTCCCCAGAAGTGCGGCGGTTTTTTCTATAATGTATAGGCCAGCCGCAACCCGCCCCACAACTGCCCGCCCACAAGGATCGGGGCCGAGACATCCTTCATGGTGACAAATTCGCCGCCGCCCATATCGCGGCGGTAAACCTGCAATAGGAAGGGTTGTTTGTTGTTGCCCGCTTTCAGGCCAACCTTGTCGTTAAAAATGCGCCGGTTTCTGCAATTGGCCATGTTCCAGACCGGATCATCCCCCATCGGTTGCGAAAACCGGTTGTTGTGGGTCGGGATATACCCATTGCGATCGATTGCAGCACAGAACACCACCGAGGGGTCGAAATCCAGCGCCGGTTCCTGAATCGGGGGCAAGATGCTGTCGGTCAGATCGGTAAATTCGGTCATGAACTGTTGCGGGTCACTGCCGTCGATCGGGGTATACGTCGGTTTGAACAGCGCCTCGCGGGCAATCGTCCGGTTTGCAATCGCCTCTTCAAATGCCATCGAAACCAGCGCGGCCCGCGCCTGCACTTCGTCGATAAAACGGGAATCCTGACTGGCGCCGCCCAGGGATACGCTGCATTGCACCAGACATTCGGCCTGATCGACCATGGTATCGGCGCGATCACGCACCTGATGGATGCCGGTGGCCGTGCCTTCCAGTGCGCTGCCCATCCGGTCAAAACTTTCACCAAATTCGGAAATCGCGCTTCCGACATTTCCGGCATTTTCCTTGATCTGTCTGGCTTCGGAATTGATCATCCGCACATGTTCGGCGATGCCGGAAAGGGATATGTCGGTGTCATCCGCTTCTGCCAGAACCCCTTCGGCATCTTCGGCGGCGACCCCTGCCTCGCCCCGCAAGGCATCGATCCAGTTGCCAAGGGTCAGAATACTGTCGGAAATTCCTTCGGCAGCGCCTGCGGTTTTGCGTGACAATTCGTTAATTGCCTCGGCCACAACGGCAAAGCCGCGCCCTGCTTCGCCGGCACGTGCCGCTTCGATCTTGGCATTGATGGCAAGGATATTCACCTGCGCCGCAATCGAGGCAATATCGTCATTGTTGGACCGCGCCGAGGCGATCGTATCCTCGATTTCCGTGATACGGGCGTCCAGCGAGCGCACCCATTTGGCCAGTTTTTGGGTGCGGTTCCCTGCGCTCTGGATGTTTTCAACCGATGAAATCACTGCCTCGAGCGTTTCGGTGGTGGTTTCATTGATCAGATCAATCGCCCTGCGCACGCTGGTGTTGCCCTGCACCATCCGGTCTGCATTGCTGCGCACATGGTCCAGTGACTGTAATTGCTGGCTGGTGCTGTTATCGATCTGGTCCAGCGCGCCGGCAATATCGACCAGTTCCAGACTAAGCCGGGACGCGATATGCGAAAGCTTGTCCATCTGGTCATTTGCAGGGCTGGAATCAGTAAAATCGGCCGCGGGAATCATAAACGTCTCCTGTGTATGAAACAGGGACGCTAAGGCCCAATCATTTCCGTGACGTTAAGCGCAGGCCGTTTTTTCGGCCGTTTCGATGGCCTCGACCGTCGCTTCCAGCGCCAATAGAATCGAGGCATGGCGGTTCTTGAATTCCCGTGCCGGTTCCAGCACCTTCAGCCCGTCAAAAGGGGCGTCGGGGGCAGGGCCGCCGTCGCGCAGCATGGCGGACAGTTGATCGCGCGCCTTGGTGATCTCGGATGCAGTGCGCCCGATGATCCGGCTTGCCACCACCGAGGCCGCCGCCTGACCCAATGCGCAGGCTTTTACATCCTGTCCGAACTGTGCGATTTTGCCATCTTCCAGCACGATATCGACCGTCACGGTGGACCCGCACAGCGGCGCGCGGCGTTTTACAGTGGCTTGGGGATTGTCCAGCCGGACCGTTTGGGGAATGTCGGCCGCCAGCGCCAGAATCTGGCCGGAATAGAGTTTTATCAGCTCGGCATTATCGCTCATTGGCTTTCCCTTTTGGCTGCTGGTATTCTAGATAGGCGTCTACAGCGGATATGCAAAGGATTCCATATGTCATTCGACCCTGCAACACTACGTTTTGATAACAATGGCCTGATCCCCGCGATTGCGCAGGAGGAAAGTACCGGCGAGGTGCTTATGATGGCATGGATGAATGCCGAAGCCGTTGCCCGCACGCTAAAGACCGGCAAGGTGACCTATTGGTCGCGCTCGCGACAGGCGTTCTGGGTCAAAGGGGAAACCTCGGGCCATGTGCAGCAACTGGTGGAATTGCGCGTGGATTGTGACCGCGACTGCCTGCTGGTGCTGGTGCGCCAGACGGGGCCGGCCTGTCATACCAACCGGCGCAGTTGTTTTTATACGGCGGTGCAGGACGGGGAAGAAGTTGAAGTGATGCAGCCGATGGAATAACGTCTTTCCCATAGTTTTACGAAAACCTATTTCAGGAGTGTAATTATGGGAAAATTATTAGGGGCTGTTGCGGCCTTGGCAGTATCCGGTGCACAGGCCCAGGGGTTTGATCCAAAACAGCCCTGCACGGATATTCTAAGGGATGCGGATGAAACCACTTTGGCGATGGTCGGGGCGTGGACCTTTGGCTATCTGGCGTCACAGCAAACGGATGCAAGACCGGTTGATCTGGCCAATGTCGGGGTGATTTTGGGCAACCTGAGCAAGGCTTGCAAACCGGGGAAATCCTTGCTGGATCTGGTGGGAGGCAGTTCGAAACAGGACGCTGGCCCAGCAGCCGGTAGCAAAGCCGAGGCGCGGGCGCTGTTGATGCGGTTTTTTGACCCAAGCGAGGATCTTGTGGCACTGACGGGCGCACTGTTGCCCAAGCCGGAAGATGTGCGGGCGGTTTACAGTGATCCGCTGGCCAGTAAAATGATCGAAACCTATGCTGCCGCTTTGAAACCGGGGATCAAATTCGGCCCCAAGCCCGAGCATGATGATTTGTATATGATCTATACCACCACCGCCAAGCTGGCGGCGGGCGATCCGGCGATGGATGAATTCCCCGGTGGCTATCGCAAAGTGGTGCAGTATTTCAAATCTGACGTGCCGATCGTGCGGTTCAAGTTTGTCAGAAAAGGCGAAACCAGCGGGTTGGCCTTTGACGGGCTGGTTTATGTGAATAATCACTGGGTGATCCTGCCAAAACCCTGGCGGTCGCTGGACTGACAGTCCGGGTATGTGCTGTCCCGGACTTGATCCGGGACCTGCGCCTGTAATCCCAGCCAACCGGGTGGCCCCGCATCAGGTGCGGGGCAGCGCCAGCATACGGCGGATGTCCGCAGGGCTTGCGCCATCCGCGCGGTATTTGGCGATGGCACGGGCGTCGTCGCGTTTTGCCAGCCGTTTGCCCGCCTCGTCACGGATCAGACGGTGGTGATGATAGGCGGGGGTGGGCAGGTCTAACAAGGCTTGCAACAGGACGTGGATTTTGGTGGCTTCGAACAGGTCTTCCCCACGGATTACATCGGTGATTTCCTGCGCCGCGTCATCCAGCACCACGGACAGATGATAAGAGGTCCCCATATCGCGGCGGGCCAGAACGATGTCGCCAATGCGATTGATCAGATCATCAGGGGTAATCCGGTGACTGCCTTTGTGCGCGGGGCCGGTTTCGCTGAACTCGAGCACCGGATTGCCCAGCAGGTCACAGGTTTTGGCCATATTCAGCCGAAAGGCGGCGTTGCTATCCGTGTGACCCGCATTCCGGCATGTGCCAGGATAAATCAGCCCGTCCGGCCCAAAGGCGGGTTCAACGCCTTCTTGTGGGGCGGAAACAGCGGCCTCGATATCGCGGCGGTTGCAGGTGCAGCGATAGAGCAGTCCCATGGCGTCCAGTTTTGCAAGGGCCTGCCGGTAGGACGGCATCCGGTCTGACTGGCGCATCACCGGTTCTGGCCAGTCAAGCCCCAGCCAGTGCAGATCGTCATAGATCTGTGCCTCCCACTGCGGGCGGGCGCGGCTTTGGTCTATGTCCTCGATCCGCAACAGGAATGCGCCGCCCGCCGCCTGCGCCATGTCAAAGGCCAGCAGGGCAGAATAGGCGTGGCCCAGATGCAGCGGGCCTGTGGGGGACGGGGCAAAACGGGTGCGCATGTTCGCCACGTTATAGCGTTTCCAGTTTATTTTGAAACAGGAGTATCGCTTTTTGCGTTCAAGCCAAAGGCTTGAGGCAGCGAAAAGCGATTCAGTATAAACTGGAAATGCTTTAGGCGGTGGGTTTTTGCGCGTCCAGCCATTCCTGCCACGCCGCTTTGGCGCGGTCGGTATAGGCTTTGTAACGGGTCTTGCGGTTCTTGCGTCCGTGTTTTGCATCTATCGGCTGAAACAGACCGAAGTTGACGTTCATCGGCTGGAAGGTCTTGGCCGCTGCGCCACCGGTGATGTGGTTCACCAAAGCCCCCATCGCGGTATCCAGCGGCGGGGTTTCCACGAGGCGGCCCAGTATTTCACCGGCGGCCATACGACCCGCCAGCAGGCCCATCGCGGCGGATTCAACATAGCCCTCAACGCCGGTGATTTGCCCCGCGAAACGGATGTTGGGGCGGGATTTCAGGCGCAGTTGATGATCCAGCAGGGTGGGCGAATTGATGAATGTG
The DNA here is from genome assembly GCF_003544895.1 of Profundibacter amoris. Lineage (GTDB taxonomy): Bacteria > Pseudomonadota > Alphaproteobacteria > Rhodobacterales > Rhodobacteraceae > Profundibacter > Profundibacter amoris. Next base: position 1,751,391 of record NZ_CP032125.1, on the reverse strand, counting down.
TTGCGGTGGATACCGCCCAGACGGGCAAAGCTGGCGTTTTCCAGACCGGGGATCATTCTGAACACTTCTGTCTGGGCGCCGTGTTTCATTTTTGTCTGAAAGCCGACGATATTATACAGCGTTCCCAAGGCGTTATCGCGGCGCAATTGCACCACGGCATAGGGTTTGTCATCGGGGCGGTGCGGGTTGGTCAGGCCAACCGGTTTCATCGGGCCAAAGCGCAGGGTCTCGCGCCCCCGCTCGGCCATCACCTCGATCGGCAGGCAGCCGTCAAAGTATCCGGCAGTCTCGCCCTCGTGGAATTCGGTTTTGTCGGCGGCCAACAGGGCATCGATAAAGGCCTCGTATTGCTGCTTGTCCATCGGGCAGTTCAGATAGGCTTTGCGCTCTTCATCGGTGTCGCCTTTATCGTAACGTGACTGCATCCAGCAGGTGTCCATGTTGATGCTTTCAGCATAGACGATGGGGGCGATGGCGTCGAAAAACGCCAGCGCATCGGCGCCGGTGTGGGCGGCGATGGATTGGCCCAGAGCGGATGAGGTCAGCGGGCCTGTGGCGATGATCCAGTTGCCGTCCATGGGCAATTCGGTGATCTCATTGCTATCAAGGGTGATCAGCGGATGGTCCAGCAGGCGTTTGGTGACGGTTTCGCTAAACGGGTCGCGGTCCACCGCAAGGGCCGATCCGGCGGGCAGGGCGTGTTGATCGGCGCTGCTGATGATGATGCCACCCGCTGTGCGCATTTCCCAGTGCAGCAGGCCGACGGCGTTGGATTCGTCATCGTCCGAGCGAAAGGAATTGGAACAAACCATTTCCCCCAGATTACCGGTGCGGTGGGCAAAGGTTTTCACCTTCGGGCGCATTTCATGGATCACCACAGGCACGCCCATATTTGCGGCTTGCCATGCGGCCTCGGCGCCGGCCATGCCGCCGCCAATGATGTGGAGTGTGTCGGTCATATCAATGCCTTTTGTGTCGGGCAGGAGCGGGGGCCAGCCCCCGCACCCCCGGGATATTTAGGGAACGATAATGAACGAAGAAGGCTATTCTTCGGCTTCTTCCGTGTCATCCTCGTCGCGTTCTGCGATCCATGCAACCGAGACCACAACTTCGCCTTTGGCTGTGTCAAACACCTTGACCCCGCCGGCAGAGCGCGAGCGAAACGAGATGCCGTTGACTGGGCAGCGGATGGATTGGCCTTTGGAGGTGGCTAACATGATCTGGTCTTCCATTTCCACCGCGAAGGAGGCGACAAGATCGCCGCCGCGCATGGCCTTGTCCATTGCCGCAACGCCCATGCCGCCGCGTCCGCGCACGGGGTAGTCGTGGCTGGACGAGAGTTTGCCCGAGCCGCCCGAGGTGATGGTCAGGATCAGGTTTTCAATGGCCTGCATTTCCTCGAACCGTTCCTGGGTGATGGCGCCTTCGCCTTCTTCTTCGGTTTCGACCTCGGTGTCATCAGCCCCCGCCAGCGCACGGCGCATTTTCAGGTAAGCGATGCGTTCTTCGGACGAGGCTTCGAAATGGCGGATGATCGACATCGAGACAACCTTTTCGCCGTCTTTCAGCCTGATCCCGCGCACGCCGGTGCTGTCGCGGCCCTTGAAGACCCGCACGGCGGTGGTGGGGAAACGGATGGCGCGGCCACCGGCGGTGAACAGCATCACATCATCGTCTTCGGTGCAGATGCGGGCGTTGACCAGTTCCACGCCCTCGGGCAGTTTCATGGCGATTTTGCCGTTGGCGCGCACGTTGGTGAAATCGGACAGCGCATTGCGGCGCACGTCACCGGCGTCGGTGGCAAAGAAAATCTGCAGATCGCCCCAGTCCTTTTCATCCGCATCCACCGGCATGATCGCGGCCACGGAAACACCTGCGGGGATCGGCAGGATGTTGACGATCGCCTTGCCTTTGGCGGTGCGCCCGCCCTGTGGCAAGCGCCATGTTTTCAACTTGTAAACCATGCCTTCGGTGGTGAAGAACAACAGCTGCGTATGGGTGTTGGCGACGAAAAGGTTGGTGATCACATCCTCTTCTTTGGTCTGCATACCGGCCAGCCCCTTGCCGCCGCGTTTTTGGGCGCGGAAATCGGCCAGCGGGGTGCGTTTGATATAGCCGCCGGATGTGACGGTAACGACCATGTCTTCCTTTTCGATCAGGTCTTCGTCTTCCATATCACCGGACCAGTCAACGATGGTGGTGCGGCGGTCCACGGCGAATTTTTCCTTCACCTCGCGCAACTCATCCGCGATGATCGCCATGATCCGGTCGCGCGAGCGCAGGATATCAAGGTATTCGCGGATGGCGGCGGCCAGCGTTTGCAACTCGTCGGTGACTTCCTTGACACCCATCGCCGTCAGCCGTTGCAGGCGCAGTTCCAGAATGGCGCGGGCCTGTGTTTCGGACAGGTTGTAGGTGCCATCGTCATTGGCCTTGTGGGTCGGATCGTCAATCAGCGCGATATATTCCAGAATATCGCCGGCCGGCCAGCGGCGCGTCATCAGTTTCTCGCGCGCCTCGGCAGGGTCGGCGGATGACCGGATGGTGGCAACGATTTCATCGACGTTGGACACCGCCACGGCCAGACCACACAGGATATGACTGCGCTCGCGGGCCTTGCGCAGTTCATAGGCGGTGCGGCGTGCGACCACTTCTTCGCGGAAGGTAATGAATAAGGTCAGGAAGCGGCGCAGGGTCAAGGTTTCGGGCCGTCCGCCGTTCAGCGCCAGCATGTTGCAACCGAAACTGGTTTGCATCGGGGTAAAGCGGAACAACTGGTTCAGCACCACTTCGGAGGTGGCATCGCGCTTCAGCTCGACCACCACACGCACGCCGTTGCGATCGGATTCATCCTGAACGTGGGACACACCTTCGATGCGTTTCTCGCGCACCTGTTCGGCGATCTTTTCGATCATCGACGCCTTGTTCACCTGATAGGGGATTTCGTCGATGACGATGGCGTAACGGTCCTTGCGGATTTCCTCGGTGCGGGTTTTGGCGCGTATGATGACGCTGCCGCGCCCTTCAAGATAGGCTTTGCGCGCGCCCGAGCGCCCCAGCATGATGCCGCCGGTCGGGAAATCGGGGCCGGGGACGTATTCAATCAGTTCTTCCGTGGTCAGATCGGGATTTTCGATCAGCGCCAAGGTGGCCTCGATCACCTCGCCCAGATTGTGCGGCGGGATGTTGGTGGCCATGCCAACCGCAATACCGCCGGCACCGTTGACCAGCATATTGGGGTAACGGGCGGGCAGGACGGTGGGTTCCTGATCCTTGCCGTCGTAATTGTCCTGAAAATCGACCGTGTCTTTTTCAATATCGGCGGTCAGAAAGGCCGAGGGTTTGTCCAGCCGGACCTCGGTATAACGCATCGCGGCGGCGTTATCGCCATCCATCGAGCCAAAGTTGCCCTGACCATCCAGAAGCGGCAGCGACATCGAGAAATCCTGCGCCATCCGCACCAGCGCGTCATAGATCGCGCTATCGCCGTGCGGGTGATATTTACCCATCACGTCACCCACCGCGCGGGCCGATTTGCGGTAGGGTTTATCGGCCGTATTGCCGCCCTCGTACATTGCATAAAGAATGCGCCGGTGCACCGGTTTCAACCCGTCGCGCAGGTCGGGAATCGCCCGCGAAACGATCACGCTCATCGCGTAGTCGAGGTAGGATGTTTTCATCTCGGAGGTGATCGAGATCGAAGGGCCGTCATACACATATGCCGGAGTCTGGTTTTCTTCTTCGTTTTCTGGTGTTTCCGGGGTGTCGTTCACGTTGATTTCCGCCTGTTCGCCTGAAGCTGTATTTTGTTGCTTTGACTATACAGGATGGCACATGTTGTGTGCAATGGGGGTGCGGATTTTTTCGCTATTTCCCGCCTTTTGCGCGCTGCAACATGCCGAACAGATCACGCGGATCGTCGGGGTCGGCGACCATATCCAGATCCTGATAGAAATTGCCATCCTGCAACTGGTCATGCACATAGCGCAGGGCGGAAAAATCCTCGATCGCAAAGCCGACACCGTCAAACAGGGTGATTTGGGCATCGGATGTGCGGCCCTTGGCAGTGCCGTTGATCACTTGCCAGATCTCGGTTACGGGGTAATCGGCCTCCAACTGCTGGATTTCGCCTTCTATGCGGGTTTGTTCGGGGAACTCGACAAAAATATCGCTGCGCAGCAGGATATCGCGGTGCAGTTCGGTTTTGCCGGGGCAATCACCGCCAATCGCATTGATATGCACACCCGCGCCGACCATGTTGTCGGTCAGGATGGTGGCGTATTGTTTGTCGGCGGTGCAGGTGGTGATGATCTGTGCGCCTTCAATCGCCGCTTCGGGGCTGGGGCAGGCGGTGATGTTCAGCCCGCTACCGGCCAGATTGGCCTTGCATTTGGCGGTGGCAGCGGGGTCGATATCGTATAGGCGCAGGTTTTCGATGCCGCAGACGGTTTTCATCGCCAACGCCTGAAATTCGCTTTGCGCGCCATTGCCGATCATCGCCAGTGTTTTCGCCCCCTTGGGCGCCAGATGTTTGGCCACCATCGCCGATGTTGCCGCCGTGCGCAGCGCTGTCAGGATGGTCATTTCCGACAGCATCACCGGATAACCGCTGGCCACATCCGCCAATAGACCAAAGGCTGTAACGGTTTGCAGCCCTTTCTTCATGTTTGCTGGGTGGCCGTTGACGTATTTGAACCCGTATACTTCGCCATCCGATGTGGGCATCAGTTCGATCACGCCTTCTGTGGAATGCGACGCCACGCGCGGGGTTTTGTCGAACAATTCCCAGCGGGCGAAATCATCCTGAATATAGCGGGCCAGATCGGCCAGCACCTGCTCAACGCCGATGTGATGCACCAGCTTCATCATGTTATCGACAGACACAAACGGCACATAGGCCAGTTTCGAGGGGGCGGGGATTGTCATATTCAGTAACTCCGTGTGGGGCGGTCAAAGACGCGGCGGCCAAGCAAGGATGCGGTCAGGTCCACCATCAGTTTTGCGGTCTGGCCGCGATCGTCCAGAAAGGGGTTCAGCTCGACCAGATCCAGCGATGTCACCAACCCGCTGTCGTGCAGCATCTCCATCACCAGATGGGCCTCGCGGAAAGTGGCGCCGCCCGGAACGGTGGTGCCGACGGCCGGCGCGATGGCGGGGTCAAGGAAATCAACGTCCAGGGATACATGCAGCAACCCGTTGGCGCGGGAAACATCGTCAAGGAATGCCTCGAGCGGGCGTTTGATGCCGCCTTCGTCAATGGCGCGCATGTCGACGCTGCGGATGTTGTTTTCCACCAGCGCCGCCTGTTCCGCCGGATCGACCGAGCGAAGGCCAATCAGGCAGATGTTGTTCATCGGCACAATGGCTGGCAGCGGCGGGAAGGCATCAAAACCGGGCAGGCCGGTGACATAGCCCAGCGGCGTGCCGTGCAGATTGCCGCTGGCGGTGGTTTTTGGCGTGTGAAAATCGCTGTGGGCGTCCAGCCACAGCACAAACAGCGGGCGATCGACCTGTGCGGCATGGGCGGCGACACCGGCCACCGATCCCAGCGAAAGCGCATGATCGCCGCCAAGGAATATCGGCAGGCTGTCGGTCATCGCGTTCTGCGCGGCCTGCATCAGGGTCTGGGTCCAGCCCACGGTTTCGGCCAAGGCGTGGATATTGTCATCCTCGGGAATGTCCACGCGGGCAGGGGCCAGATTGCCAATGTCGGTGATGCTGTGGCCAAGGCCGGTGATGGCCTGTTCCAGACCGGCGGTGCGCATGGCATCCGGTCCCATCAGGCAGCCGCGGCGGCGCTTGCCGCTGTCCACGGGCGCCCCGATCAGGGTGATATTTCGCATGTTGTAAAACCTGCTCTGTCGCTGTTCCCCTATGTGTAATTTGATAAATGGGCTGGTTCACAGGGGGCAAAATGGCTATATCGGATGGGGAATGATCAATTTGTATGCTATAGGTTCCGATATGGACAATACCGATCAAAAGCTGATTGCCGCCCTGCGCCGCGATTCCCGGGCGCCGCTGTCCAGTCTGGCGGTGGAACTGGGCCTGTCGCGCACCACCGTGCGCAGCCGGATCGAACGCCTGATTGAGCGGGGCGAAATTCTGGGGTTCACCTTGCGCCTGAAAAGCGACATCGCCCATGCCCCCGTGCGCGGCATGATGATGCTGGCGATCGAGGGGCGCGGGGCGGAGAAGATCATGCACCGCCTGCTGGGAATCGCGGCGGTGCAGGCGGTGCATTCGACCAATGGCAAATGGGATCTGATCGCCGAAATCGGCACGGACACGCTGGAAGAACTGGACAAAGTGTTGTTCGATATCCGCCGGATTGATGGGGTGATGCGCAGCGAAACCAATCTGTTGTTATCGACGCGCGAGGGGAAGGGTTGAAATAATCCGGATATGGAGTTATATATGCTTCATAACAGGAGTAACGCAAATGGCACTGACCCTTGTCGCCCCGCAACCCAAATACACGGACGCCCCGCTGATTGACCTGACCGATCGCGACATGCGCGAACGGCTGTCGGATGGCGCGGTGCGGGCGTTTTTCAACATCATGGACGCTTGGAAAATCAGTGACACGCAGGCGATGTCCTTGCTGGGGGGCATGTCGAACGGGGCGTTCTACACGCTGAAAAAGGGCGGTGGCAAACGGCTGGACGAGGACCGGATCAGGCGGATTTCCTATCTGGTAGGCATCTTTAAGGCGCTGAATATCCTTTATGATCAGGATCTTGCCGACAGGTGGATCACGCTGCCCAACAGCAACCGGATTTTCGCAGGCAAAGCGCCGCTTGATTACATGCTGCGCGGTGGCCTGCCCGCATTTCAAACCGTGCGCCGGCTGCTGGATGCGCGGCGGGGCGGGCGGTGAAACTGCCGCCGGTTACGACAATCCGCCAATTGGACACGCACCATCTGGTGCCCTCGAAATACAGCGAGGGCGGCGACAGCGTGCTGGCGCGGATTGCCGATGATGACGCGCATCTGGCCGATATTTTCGATCTGGACCACGCAACCAACGAGCGTTTGCAGGCGGAAAACAACCTGTTGCCCGGCATCGGCATTGACGAACTGGTGTTCGGGGTGCCGCATTACCGGATGGTGAACGCCGCCTTTTGCCATGCCGCCCCGACGGGTGCGCGGTTCAACGGACCGGATCGCGGGGCGTGGTATGCGGGGTTTGAAATCGAGGTCTCGCAAGCCGAGGTGGCGTTCCACAAGGCGCTGGAACTGGCCGAGGTGGACTGGTGGCAGCAAAGCGTGACCTATGACGATTATCTGGCCGATTTCGGCGGGGATTTTCTCGACATTCGCGGGCAGGGTGATTTTGCCGATTGTTTGAGCGCGGACAGCTATGTGGCCTCGCAAACGCTGGCGGAACATCTGCTGGCAGAAGGGGCGGCGGGGGTGCTGTACCCGTCGGTGCGCACAAAGGGCGATTGCATCGCTTGTTTCCGCCCTGCGATGGTCGGGAATGTGCGTAAAGGGCCGACATACCGGTTCACCTGGGACGGGGCGCCGGTGCCGGTGATCTCGCAGGAATAATGTTTGGCCAATGGAACCATTAAACCGGTTTAGTGGTTCTGTTTAGCCAACCGGACACAAGGGGATTATTGAGTGATAATAACGGCTTGAGTCTAGCTACGTTTCCAAGCCATCAGCCAGATTGCGGCCAGTCCAAAGGAAATAATCGCGTTCCATGTGGCCATCGACAGGGTGAACAATTCCCATGGCACTTCGTCACAACGGATCAGGGGGGCGGCCATGATCTGTTCCAGCAGATCGTCAGCCGACATGCCCGATGTGCCGGACGAGGTGCAGGATGTCGGGCCTTCCCACCAGCGGCGTTCAACCCCGGTGTGGTAGATACCGATCGCCCCCGTTGTGGCCGCGCCCAGCATCCCGACCAGTGGCCAGAACTTTCCACGCATCATCAGCGCCAGCAGGCCGGCTGCAACAGCCACCCCGTGCGGCCAGCGTTGCCAGATGCACAGTTTGCAAGGCGCCATGCCGCCGAGATATTGAAAGGCAAAGGCCCCGAGTAACAGGGCCAAAGAGCCGCCAGCGGCCAGGATAATCAGATTATTGCGTGTCATATGTATTTCACCAGATAAAAGCCGCCCAAAAGCAGAACGACGAATAGGGTGAACATAAGTCCTAACCGCCGTTCAATAAAGTCACGAATTGGTGCGCCGAATTTCCACAAAAGGGCCGCGACGATAAAGAACCGCAAACCCCGCGCGATGATGGACGAGACGATGAAAACCCCCAGGTTCAGCCCCGTCCAGCCCGACATGATGGTGATCACCTTGAACGGGAACGGTGTTACACCGGCGATCAGCACCGCCCAAGCGCCCCAGTCCTGAAAACGCTGGTTGAACTGTTCGGCCGCGTCCGTTTTGCCATAGAATTCCAGCATCGGTTTACCAACCACGTCAAACAGGCTGGCACCGATATAATAGCCCAGCAACGCGCCGGTCACCGAAGCCACCAGTGCCACAGCTGCAATCAGAAAGGCGCGGCTGGGGCGGGCAAGGATCATCGGGATCATGATAATATCGGGCGGAATCGGAAAGACTGAACTTTCCAAAAACGCCACGAACGCCAGCGCCCACAGCGCATAGGGGCTGTCAGCCAGCGCCAAAGTCCAGTTGTAAAGTCGCCTGATCATTATTCTTGTGCCCGTTTTTATTCCATCCACCATGACAGGGCCGCGAGGTCAAGTATATCTGCTATTGCGAGGCGTAAATCATCCGTTATTCTGGCAGGGAACTGTATGTGGAGAGTGTTATGAAGTGGCAGGGACGTCGGGGAAGCCGAAATATCGAGGATCGTCGCAGGATGTCGGTGGGCAAAACCGCCGGGGTTGGCGGGATCGGGGCGCTGGTCATTGTGTTGATCGGGGCGTTCATGGGGGTCGATGTCAGCAGCTTGTTGAACAACCCCACCATCTCGGGCGGGCAGATCCAGACAGGGGCGGGTGGCGAGTTGACCGAAGCCGACAAGCGGGCGGGGCAGTTTGTCTCTGTCACCCTTGCCGATACCGAAGAAATCTGGGACTCGATTTTTCGTGAACAGGTTGGCAAGCCTTACAAGCCGGTCACTCTGGTTTTGTTCAAGGGGGCGACACAGTCGGCCTGTGGCGGTGCCAATGGCGCTACTGGCCCGTTCTATTGCCCCGGCGACAAAAAGGTGTTTCTGGATACCGCGTTCTTTTCGACCCTTGCCCGCCAGATGGGCGCCAAGGGGGATTTTGCCGCGGCCTATGTGGTGGCACACGAGGTGGCACACCATGTGCAGGATGAATTGGGTATTCTAAGCAAGGCAAACCAAATTCGCAGACAGGTCAGCACCGAGAAAAGCAATGCGATTTCGGTTCGGATCGAACTTCAGGCCGATTGCTATTCCGGTATCTGGGCGCGGCACGCCAAGGAACGGTTCGGTTCAATCGAGCGGGGCGACATCGCCGAGGCGATGAATGCCGCCAAGCAGATTGGCGACGATACATTGCAACGCAATGCCGGCCGGCGGGTGATGCCACATACCTTTACCCATGGCACCTCGGAACAACGCCAACGTTGGTTCCGCACCGGATTTGAAAGTGGTGATCTGGCAACCTGTGATACCTTCGGGACGGATAATCTCTAGCAGAAGTAAAGAATTCCATTGCAAAACCGACTGCGTGGTCGATTATACTTGCCATGGCGCATTTGATCTGGATCATTGCAGTTGCAACGAATCAAAACTCCTGCGCCAATGTGCTAGGATGCGAATCGTGAACAGGGAGGATACCAATGAAATTCACACTTAAATCCGCAATGATCGGGGTTATGGCCCTTGGGATATCGGCCGGGGCTGCCATGTCGCAAGAAGTGACCTTGCGCTTTCAACACTTTATTTCGCCCAAAGGCTCGGTGCCGAAATTCTTTATGCAGCCATGGGCTGATAAAATTCTTGAGGAATCCGGCGGCCGCCTGAAAATCGAAATTTATCCGGCCATGCAACTGGGGGGCAAACCGCCCGCACTTTATGACCAGATCCGCGACGGGGTGATTGACGGTGGCTGGGCCATTCCGGCCTATACACCGGGCCGTTTCCCCGAAGCCGAGGCCTTTGAGCTGCCGTTCATGACCTCGATGTCGGCTGAATCGTCAAGCAAGGCCGCGTGGGACTATACCGCGAAATACATGGGCGAGCGGTTCAAGGATGTTCACCTGATTGCGGTGCATGTGCACGGCCCCGGCGTGATCCACAAAAAGGGCGAACCGATCAGCACGATTGCCGATTTCAACGGTTTGAAACTGCGCGGACCCTCGCGTCAGGCCAACAAACTGCTGGAAGCCGTGGGCGCAACCCCCGTCGGTATGCCGGTTCCGGCCTTCCCCGAGGCATTGTCCAAAGGCATCGTTGATGGCGGTGTGATCCCGTGGGAAATCGTTCCGCCGCTGAAGGTGCATGAACTGGCCGATAGCCACACGCAGATCGGCGGCGACCGTGCGCTGTACAACACCTATTTCATCTGGGCGATGAACAAGGATGCCTATGACGCGCTGCCTGATGATCTGAAGGCGATTATTGACAACAATTCGGGTATGGAAACATCCGGTTGGGCCGGCAAAGCCATGGATGATGGCGATGATCTGGGTGAAAAGGTTGTGCGGGAACGCGGCAACAAGATCGTCACACTGGACGATGGTGTTGTGGCCGAGTTGCGCGCCATTGGCGACAAGCTGGCAGCGGACTGGATTGCCGAAGTGACCTCCAAAGGTCTGGACGGGGCGGCAATGGTTGCCGATGCACAGGCGCTGGTTGCGAAATACTCGGAAGAGTAAAGCACGCAGTCGACAAACAGGAAGGCCGGACAGCAACAGGTCTGGCCTTCTTTCTTATCAGGGGAACAGAATGACCGTTTTGATCGCAGGGGCCGGTATTGCCGGTCTGACACTGGGGCTGAGCCTGCATCAGGTGGGCATCCCGTTTCATATCTACGAGGCGGTCGAGGATATCCGCCCGCTGGGTGTCGGCATCAACCTGCAATCGCTGGCCACGCGCGAATTGTTCGAACTGGGGCTTGAGGATGCGCTGGACAAGGTGGGCTTGCGCACCCGCGAGGTGGGCTATTTCACCGCCCAGGGTCAGGAAATCTGGCGCGAGCCGCGCGGCACTTATGCGGGCAACACATGGCCGCAATACTCGATCCATCGCGGTGGTTTGCAAATGGCATTGCTGGAGGCGCTGATGGAGCGGGCAGGGCCGGAGGTGCTGACCATGGGCGCGGCCGTAACGGGCTGGCGCGAAGTGGATGGCGGAGTCGAAGTGACCCTGACCAACCGCAAAACGGATATGGTGACCGGCACCGTTACGGGCGATGTGCTGATTGCGGCGGACGGGATCAATTCACTGCTGCGCGCGGGGTTCTACCCCGATGAAGGCCCCGCCGTCTGGGGCGGCACGATGATGTGGCGCGGGGTGACGCGCGGGCCGAAATTCCTGACCGGCCGCAGCATGGCGATGGTGGGTAACAAGGCCTGCAAATTTGTCTGCTACCCGATTGGTGATACCGAGGATGGCGGCAGCCTGATCAACTGGATCGCCGATCTGGAATTGCCCGCCGATTACGACTGGCTGTCGCAGGACTGGAACCGTGCGGGCAACCGCGCCGATTTCGCGCACAGGTTCGAGGGCTGGAAATTCGACTGGATCGACATCCCGAAAATCATCGCCGATGCCGACGGCATCTGGGAATTCCCGATGGTGGACCGCAACCCGTTGCCACAATGGAGTTTCGGCCCCGTTACCTTGTTGGGCGATGCGGCGCATGCGATGTATCCGATCGGATCGAACGGGGCATCGCAGGGCATCATCGACGCCCGCGTTCTGGCCCGCGAATTGCGCGATCACGGTGTGGGGCAGGGCGCCTTGCAATCCTATGACGACATCCGCCGCGAGGCGGTGAATGCGGTGGTGCTGGCCAATCGCGGCGACGGGCCGGACAGGATTCTGGACATCGTGGCCGACCGCGCGCCAAACGGGTTTGACGATATCGAAACCGTCATGCCGCTTGCCGAACGTCAGGCCTTTGCCGACCGCTATAAGGCTGTCACGGGTATGACGATCGAGGAATTGAACAAACGCCCCGCGATTATCGCGGTTTAGGGAACAGGAAACGGGAAAACGACAATGCTATTGGCAAAATCGGCCGAACTGCGGGTGGGCAGATGGCTGGAACGGATAACGCGTACTTTCGCCTATGCGGGCGGGGTTGTGCTGGCGGCCATCGCGCTGGTGACGGTGGCCTCGATCATCGGGCGGTTCTTTTTGTTTGCAGGGCTTGGCCCGATCAAGGGCGATTACGAGATCGTCGAAATGGGCAGCGCGATTGCGATATTCGCCTTTATGCCCTTTGCCCAATACAAACGCGCACATGTGGTGGTCGATATCTTTACCCTGCGCCTGTCGCAGCGGGTGCAATCCTTTCTGGGGTTCATGGGCGATGCGTTGATCGCTCTGGTCGCCGGCGTAATCCTGTGGCGGTTCTGGCTGGGTCTGGGGGAAAAGATACCCTATGGGTCCGAGGCGGTAAGAAACTTCTTTTCAATGGGTTACAAGCCGTTCTTTGCGGAAACTACATATGAATTGAGCGTGCCGATCTGGATCCCTTACAGCTTTGCCTTTATAGGCGCGGTGCTGTTCTTTGTGGTCAGCATGTTCACCGTCTGGCGCAGCCTGAACTGGACTTTAGAGGGGCGGGAGTATCAGCCATGACCGGACTTGAGATTGCCATCATCGCCTTTGTGCTGATGCTGCTGGCCATTTTCGTGCGCGTACCGATCGCGATTGCCATGGGCATGGCGGGATTTTTTGGGCAGTGGGTCTTTCTGGGTAAAGCCACGCCCACGCTGGGGCTGCTGAAAACACTGGCCTATGACACATTCTCCAGCTACTCGCTGTCGATCGTGCCGCTGTTTTTGCTGATGGGGCAGTTTGCCACCAAATCCGGCATGTCCTCGGCGCTGTTCGAGGCCGCCTCCGACTGGCTGGGTCACCGCAAGGGCGGCATTGCCATGGCGGCGGTTGGCGGTTGCGCAGGGTTTGGCGCGGTCTGTGGATCATCCCTGGCCACGGCCAGCACAATGGGGCAGGTGGCCTTGCCGGAAATGCGCAAACGCGGCTATTCCGATGCGCTGTCGACCGGCGTTCTGGCGGCGGGGGGCACTTTGGGTATCCTGATCCCGCCCTCGGTCATTTTGGTGATTTACGCAATGTTGGCGGAACAAAACATCGTCAAGCTGTTTATGGCGGCGATGGTGCCGGGAATTCTGGCGGCATTTGGCTATATGCTGACCGTGGCGATTTACGTTCGCGTGCGCCCGGATGCGGCCGGTACCGCCCCGCGTGTGCCCTACAAAAAGCGCTTCAGAACCCTTGTAAAGGTCTGGCCGGTGGTGGTGATTTTCGGCCTTGTGATCGGCGGGATCGCCGGTGACTGGAACTGGTCGCAACCCGGCATTCAGGCGCTGTTTTCCCCGACCGAAGGGGCGGCAGTGGGCGCTGTGGCTACGGGCCTTTACGGGGTGATGACGGGTGGGTTGAACTGGCGCGGGTTTCTGGATTCCGTGCTGGGGGCAGCCAACGCCAGCGCGATGATCTTTCTGATCATTCTGGGCGCGCAGGTGTTCAATTCCTTCCTTGCCACCACACAGGCGCCACAACAACTGGCCGAATGGATTTTGGCGCAGGGCTACGGCCCCTATCTGGTGCTGACAATTATGCTGCTGTTCTATCTGGTGTTTGGCTGCATCATGGACAGCCTGTCGATGATCCTGCTGACCATCCCGATTTTCATCCCGATCATCGAAGTGCTGGATTTCGGCATGAGCGCCGAAGACACTGCCATCTGGTTCGGCATCCTTGCCCTGATTGTGGTCGAGGTGGGCTTGATCACACCTCCGGTGGGGATGAACCTGTTCATTATCAATTCCATGGCCAAGGACATTCCGATGTCCAAAACCTATCAGGGGGTGTTCCCCTTTGTGCTGTCCGATCTGCTGCGGGTGGTGGTGCTGGTGATGTTCCCGGGGATCACATTGTGGCTGGTCGGGGTGATGTTCTGACGGGTTTGGCGCGGCGGTTCAAAGAATTGCCGCACAGGTGCATTTTCCTGTAGACGCGGGCGCTTGCTGGCGCTAGGAAACGGCCTTAGTGGCCCGAGTGGCGGAATGGTAGACGCAGGGGATTCAAAATCCCCCGATAGCAATATCGTGCGAGTTCAAGTCTCGCCTCGGGCACCACTATCCTGAAAACCTGTTCGTGGCGTAACCGTTATTGTCGCGATGCGCCTGATATTGTGCCGAAATTGCCAGCCTGCGACAGAGTGTTCCTGCGGTGATATAGGCTTGCAAAAGGGCGCTATAACGGGTTGTTAGGGGCTATGGTTTGTTTCGTGCGCCTTTTGAAAACCGGTATTCTGGCCCTTTTTGCGGGGCTGTTTTCGGGGGCGGTTCTGGCTGGCGAAGTAACGGTGGCCGTGGCGTCGAATTTCCTGCCGGCGATGCAGGAAATAGGGGCGCAGTTCCGGCAGGAAAGCGGCCATACTCTGCGTATTGTCAACGGATCCACGGGGACCCTGTTTGCCCAGATCAGCAAAGGCGCGCCTTATGACGTGTTCCTGTCGGCCGATACGGCGCGGGTCACAATGCTGGCCAAGGCAGGCAAGTTGCTGGAGGGGGAGGGCAAACCCTATGCCCTTGGCTCGCTGGTTCTTTATGCCCGCGACAAGGGGGTTCTGGCCGATGGTATTCAGGCCAGCCTGTTGCGTGACGATCTGCGCCATTTTGCAATGGCTGATCCTGAAACCGCACCTTACGGGCTGGCGGCAAGCCAAGTGTTGGAAACGCTGGAACTGGACGTTCTGGTCATGCAAAAGGCGGTGATTGGCGCCAATATCGGCCAGACCTTCGGCTTTGTGAAAACGGGAAACGCGGAACTCGGCTTTGTCGCCCTGTCTCAGGCGATGGCGGTTGGCGGCGAATGGCTGGACATTCCGCCCGATACCTATGCGCCGATCGTGCAGGGGGCGGGGCTGTTGATCCATGCCAAAGGCAATGATGCGGCGCGCGAATTTTACGACTACCTGTCCGGTGACGCCGCCCGCGCGGTGCTGGTGAAATCGGGCTACGGGGTGTCGGAATGAACATCTGGCCCGCTATCTGGCTGTCGGTGCAACTGGCCAGCCTGACCATGCTGATCCTGCTGCTGATCGCCACACCGCTGGCCTGGTGGCTGACCCGCACCCGCAATCCGTTACGCCCGCTGATCGAGGCGCTGGTGGCCCTGCCACTGGTGCTGCCGCCCACCGTGCTGGGGTTCTACCTGCTGGTGCTGATGAGTCCGGACATGGCGCTTGGGGCGCTGTGGCTGCGGTTGACTGGCGACACATTGGCGTTTTCCTTTGCCGGATTGCTGATTGCCTCGGTGATCTATTCGCTGCCTTTCGCGGTGCAACCGCTGCAAACGGCGTTCCAGTCCGTCGGCAAAGGGGTGCTCGAGGCCGCGACCACATTGGGTGCGGGACCTTGGGACGCGTTTCGAAGCGTGGTGATCCCGTTGTCGCGGCGCGGGTTCCTGACGGCGATGGTGCTGAGTTTCGCGCATACATTGGGGGAATTCGGCGTGGTGCTTATGGTGGGGGGCAACATCCCCGGCAAAACGCGGGTGATTTCGATCGAGGTGTTCAACGCGGTTGAGACGCTGGATTATGTCACCGCGCATCTGTTGTCCGCAGGATTGCTGGTGTTTTCCTTTCTGGTGCTGATCTTTGTCTATCTGATGAATGGCAAGGACCGCAGCAAACGGCGGGGGGCGGAATGAGCGACCGGTTGCATCTGGATATTACGCTGACGCTGGGGGATTACGCGCTGACTGCCAAGGGCGACATCCCGTTAACCGGGATCACCGCGCTGGAAGGGGCCAGCGGCAGCGGCAAAACCACCCTGCTGCGCAGCATCGCGGGGCTGGAGCCAAGTGCCAAGGGGATGATCCGCTTTGGTGATGTGGTCTGGCAGGGCGACGGGGTGTTCCTGCCGCCACAGGCGCGGCGGATCGGTTATGTGTTTCAGGACGCGCGGCTGTTCAAGCATCTGGATGTGGGCCAGAACCTTGCTTATGGCCACAAACGGGCAGGGGCCGCACCCGAAGTGCTGGAACGGGTGATTGCGGCGCTGGAGCTGTCGGATATGCTGACGCGGCGTGTCGGGGCACTGTCGGGCGGCGAAAAACAGCGCGTGGCGATCGGGCGGGCCTTGGCGATGGACCCGCAGCTGTTGTTGATGGACGAACCCATGACGGGTCTGGACCGGGCACGGCGCAACGAAATCCTGCCCTATATCGCGCGGGCGGTGCAGGCGTCGGGCTGTCCGGCGATCTATGTCAGCCACGAGCGACGCGAAACCTCGATGATGGCGGGGCAGATCATGCAGATTGTGGACGGGCAGCTGCAGCCGCCGGTCGCATGCGAGACATCCTTGCCTTATGAAGTACGGCAAACGGATCATGGCCCTGTTCTATATATTTCAAAGCAGGAAACCCGCCTGACGGTAACCGACAGGACGGATCAAAGCGGGGTGCTTCGTTTCAACGAGGCCGGTGTGATGCTGAGTGTCGGTAATCCGGGGGGTAGTACGGCGGCTGTGTGTCTGCCGGCTACGCTGATGGAAATCATTCCCGCCGCAGACAATACATGTCGTCTGGTCCTTCAGGGGGACGGGTGGCGCATCGTTGTGACGAAACAGAAAACCAAATGTGATTTGGTTGATCTGGCTGTTGGAATGCACCTATGGGTGAGCATAAACGAAATATGCATTATTTGACCTGTTACTGGCCTGTTGTGGGAGCTTACCTAACGGAACGATTCGCGGGATTTCTCATATAAACTGTTTCCAAGTATTACGAAGTCTGAAGGAATCGTATAAAATACACGCTAAAATGGAAACAATTCATGTTCGATTTGTGAATTTGGCTTACTCGCCTTACGATTGTTGTCTGCAATTGGATTGGTTCGTAGATGTATACAATCCGGGTCGGGGATTCATATTCAGAATACTAGATAACCTGTCTTAACGTATAGGCAATTGATAGGCCAATTTAATGATTTTCACAGTGCACTTCTGATTGGGCATTATTATTTATTTGTTGCTGTAATTTATACAATCAAAAAGACGGGACTCCTCGCGGTTGTGCCTGCCTTTTAAAAGGGCCATTTAAATTTGGGCGCTACGCTCAGAATCTGCCTCATTCCTGCCGTTTTTTGGTTTTCCCCCATCATTTCAAGGTATAAGACTAGTAGACCTGAACTATTGATGCATTGGGGACGTAAAATATCTGCTGTTTTACGATGACTGCCCAAGCGGAAATAGTGCCGGGAAATGATGAGTGAATGTAAAGGTTCCATTGGTCCGGATTTTCCTTTGCATTTGATGTGTGTCTGAGTGTCGGGGTGCTATTTGCATTCTGGCTGATGCTCGAACGGGGATTTGGTGGAAGGATCAGGTTTCCGTTTAGTTTGTGGGGAATATTGCTATGGCTGATTATCTTCTTGATTGGAACGATACGGGTTCTGACGGATCGACAACTATTACATCTGCATCGGGTTCGGACGATATTTCTGTCACTGTGTCCACACCCTGCAATGACGATAGCGACAGTTGGACAATGAACGGCGGGATCCTGTACGGATCCGGCGTTGAAAACGAGATTTCGACATTTGTTACATTCGATGCGCCAGTCGAAAATGTCAGCTTTGAATTGCTGGATGTTGATCAGGGCGGCGGTTGGGATGACAAGGTCACCATTATCGCCAAAGATGCGGACGGCAACATCGTGCCGGTTAACTATTCCGATCTGGCGTGGCACCACACAGTTGACGGCAATACGGTCAACGCGGGGGATAACGAAAGCCCCGGTGTGGAAGGGTCGGGGGCTGTTGACTCGGTGACTGTGACCATCCCGGGACCGGTTGTCAGCATTGAAATTATTATGGACAACGGTGAATCTGCCGACAGCAGCGGTGTTGTCGGTATCACGGAAATGACATTTGATGCGGTTCCGGTTGTGACCCCGGACGGGATTGTTCAAGGCACCGCAGGCGATGATCTGATCGATGTGGCCTATACCGGTGATCCGGACGGCGACCGCGTGGATAACCATGATGCTGTTCTGGATGATCCGAATGGCGATTACCTGCCCGATGCTGGCGACAATGACGACACGATCCTGGCCGGTGCGGGCAATGACACGGTTTTTGCCGGCGAGGGCAACGATCTGGTCATGGGTGGTGACGGCGACGATACATTGCACGGCGAAGACGGCGATGATCAACTGTGCGGTCAGGATGGTGAGGACACCATCTATGGCGGCGCGGGTGACGATCTGCTGGAAGGCATGAATGACGACGATCTGCTGTATGGCGGTGACGGGGACGACATCGTCAAAGGTGACGCTGGCGACGATGTTGCCTCTGGCGGTGCCGGAAATGACTCGGTTTATGGCGGCAGCGGGGACGATACCCTGTATGGCAACGACGGCGATGACACAATGGGCGGCGGCTCGGGCAATGATGTGGTCTTCGGGAATGACGGTGCCGATACCATCAAGGGCGGCGGCGGCGATGATGTTATCTATGGCGGCACAGGTAACGACGACATTAATGGCGGCACGGGCGATGATACCGCCTATGGCGGCGCTGGTGATGATGTTGTTTCCGGTGGCAAAGGCGATGACATAATCTATGGCGACGGTCCGGTTCCCGGCGGCGTTGATGGGGGTGGTGTTGATCCTGTCACACTCAGCTTTGACAATGTTGCGGCCGGGTCCGAAACCGCCAGTGATCCGAATACAGCACAAGCCGGCGACAGTGTGATTTACGAAAATGTTGCGGTTCTGGCTGACGGAACCGTCGTCGATGCCCGCCTGGTTCTGGTGGAAACATCCAACGACGACCTGACCGTCGATCTGGCATCAAGTAATGATTATGAAATCATGCTGAACGGAACCAATGACGCGGATATGGAAGGTGAAACAGCCACCTTCCGGGTTGAATTTTACGACCACTTGACGGGTGAGCCGGTAGAATTGAATCCGGCCCTTGTGTTCCATGATCTGGATACGAACCACGGGACCGAAACCCTGACAATCAACGATCCGTCACTGGTCAATGTCGGCGTGCCTTCGGACAGTTCTCTGGATGTGAGCTATGACGGCACAACCCTGCTTGCATCGGCCACGGAAGACAATACGGATCCTTCCGATCTGGATAGCCAGATTTCGACGGTGTATGGCACGACCAGCTCGATCACATTCACCCTTGGTACACGTGGTATCAATTCGGGTATCGGCTTTGGCAGCATTGGTGATCAGGAATTCGACTATCTGGTCGATGGTGGTGACGATGTTCTGGATGGCGGGGAAGGGGACGATACGATCTATGGCGGCGGTGGTAATGACACCATCACCGGCGGTGCCGGATCCGACGTAGTATTTGGCGGCGACGGTGATGATGTCATTGATACATCCGGCCCCAATTCCACCGGTGTGGATGCTATGCCCGATCTGGGATACCCGGGCCTGTATCCGGCCGACACTGATCCAAACGATGACAAGGATGTCGTTTATGGCGGGGCCGGCAATGACACCATAACCACCGGTGATGATGCCGATATTATTTTTGGCGGCACAGGGGATGATATCATTGATGGCGGCATCGATGCCGACACCATCGACGGGGGCGACGGCGACGATGTGATCATTGGCGGCGAAGGCTCGGACATCATTGATGGCGGTGCCGGCGATGATACCATTTATGGCGGCCTTGATCCGTCATTCCCCGATGCAATCAATATTCCCGATGACGGCTCTGGTCCCTATGGCCCCGATCTGGTGCCCGATAACGGTATGGATGTTATCCATGGCGGCGAAGGTAATGATACCATCTATGGTGCCGATGATGATGATATATTGTTCGGTGACGAGGGTGATGATTACATTGATGGCGGCATTGACGACGATACCATCAGTGGCGGGTCGGGTGATGATACGCTGATTGGCGGGCAGGGGGATGACGTTATTTCCGGTGGCACCGGCAATGACAGTATTTCCGGCGGCTCGGGTGTCGATATCATGTCCGGTGGCGATGACCGCGACACCTTTACCAACATCACCGCCGGTGATGTGGTTGAAGGCGGCGAAGGCGGTGATGACTATGACACGCTGGACCTGACCGGTTCGCGCCCCGATGGCGGCAGCATCCGTGTCTTCCATGATGCGGGCAACCCGGAAAACGGCCATGTCGATTTTCGCGATGCGGATGGCAATGTCATCGGCACAATGGAATTCCACGATATCGAAAATGTGGTGCCCTGTTTCACACCAGGAACCCTGATTGCCACCCCTAAAGGCGAACGTCTGGTTCAGGATCTGGCCGTCGGGGACAAGATCATCACCCGTGACAACGGGATTCAGGAAATCCGCTGGGTGGGCGAAAAGAAGCTGCATTGGCAAGACCTTGCCACCAACCCGCATCTGATGCCGATTCTGATCAAGAAGGGGGCTTTGGGCAACGATTTGCCGGAACGCGATATGCTGGTTTCGCCAAACCACCGTATGCTGGTGGCGAATGACAAAACCTCGCTATACTTCGAGGAACGCGAGGTTTTGGCCGCGGCCAAGCATCTGGTCAACAACCGCGATATCATCCAGAAAGAGGTTATGCATACCGCCTATCTGCACTTTATGTTCGACAATCACGAAGTGGTCTTGTCGGACGGGGCCTGGACCGAAAGCTTCCAGCCAGGTGATATGGCTCTGAAATCGGTTGGCAATGCGCAGCGTAACGAGATCATGGAACTGTTCCCCGAATTGGCGACACAGGACGGGATCAATTCCTATCAATCCGCGCGCAAAACCCTGAAAGCCCATGAAGCACGGCTTTTGGTGCGCTAGATAGCGGCCCTGACTGGGGCAACAGGCCTGAATGACAAAAGATCGGGGGATGGGGTGCCATTTCCCGATTTTTTTATTGCAATGCTTTGCCGGACGTTGAACCCTGACGGTGAACCAAACTGCAATAGGGATAGTCATGAAACCGTATTTAAAAACCACCCCGACCCGCGAAGGCTTTTTCGGCGAATATGGCGGCGCGATGTTGCCGCCCCCGCTGGTGCCTCATTTTGAGGAAATCGCGGCCGCCTATGACAAACTGTCGAAATCTGCCGAATACATGAATGACTTGCGCTATATCCGCAAACATTTCCAGGGCCGTCCGACACCGATTTCCTATCTGAAAAACCTGTCCGACATGGCCGGTGGCGCGCAAATCTATGCCAAGCGCGAGGATCTGAACCACACCGGCGCGCATAAGCTGAACCATTGTATGGCCGAAGGGCTGATGGCCAAATACATGGGCAAAACCAAACTGATCGCTGAAACCGGGGCCGGGCAACACGGTGTGGCGCTGGCCACCGCTGCGGCCTATTTCGGCATGGAATGCGAAATCCACATGGGCGAGGTCGATATGGCCAAAGAAGCGCCCAACGTGGTGCGCATGAAACTGCTGGGGGCCACTGTGGTTCCCGTCACCTTTGGCGCCAAAACCCTGAAAGAGGCCGTGGATAGCGCATTCGGCAGCTATATGGAGCAGGCCGACAAGGCGCTGTTTGGCATTGGTTCGGTCGTAGGGCCGCACCCCTTCCCGATGATGGTGCGCGATTTTCAAAAGGTTGTGGGGATCGAGGCGCGTGAGCAATTCATTGAAATGACAGGGGAATTACCCGATGTTGTGGCCGCCTGTGTGGGCGGCGGATCAAACGCGATGGGGCTGTTTTCCGGC